>JBMDWK010000131.1:0-12304 GCA_048595255.1 Sphingobacterium sp.
CAACAGCTTGTCTTCGATTTGTTTGAAATCGTCGGACGAGAATTCTCTGTCGCCAAAATCTACATCATAGTAAAAACCGGTTTCAATATTTGGTCCAAGACCAAACTTGATACCTGGATATAGTGCTTCTAACGCTTCGGCTAATAAGTGAGCAGATGAATGCCAAAAAGTAGCTTTACCTTTGTCATCATTCCAAGTCAACAATTTTACAGCGGAATCTTGCTCAATCGCACGTGAAGCATCCCATACTTCACCGTTTACTTCTGCAGCTAATACATTTCTAGCTAATCCTTCAGAAATAGATAAGGCAACTTGCATTGCAGTAGTGCCTTTTTCAAACTGACGTACGGAGCCGTCAGGTAGTGTAATGTTAATCATCAACAATTATGATTTAAAATTATTAAAATATGTACCCTAAAAATCCAGATACAATGCTTACAAACACACTGCATATCCTCTAAATTCTAGGAAGTGCAAATTTACTAATATTTTAGCCAAATAGAGAACGTATTGAAAAATGAAAAGCTTCTGACGAGCAATTCTAATAATAACAGTACCTTTGTAAGGAAAATAAGTATTACATGCACAATAGAAATAAGCACTTACACGGGTATGATTTGCAAAAACTTAAATCCGCATACAAAGGTTTAAGCACTCATATCATCAAAAATAACGACAAAGACACCATAGACTTTTCGAATCCAAAATCTGTATTGGAATTGAATAAAGCCTTACTAATCGCAGATTATAAATTAAAATATTGGCAGCCGACACCGAATAGCTTGTGTCCTGCAGTACCAGGACGAGCAGATTATGTGCACCATGTCGCAGATCTATTAGCAGAATCCAACAACGGCGTCATCCCGAGGGGCAAAAATGTTAAAATTTTAGATATCGGCACGGGATCAAGCATTATTTACCCAGTAATCGGTGCGCAAGAATACGAATGGGATTTTGTGGGAACAGAAATCGATAGAAGCTCTATCCACCAAGCAGAAGTAAACGTCAACAAAAATATTTGGTTAAAAAAGAAAATCAAGCTACGTTATCAGGACGAGCGTGAAAGAATCTTGGACGGAATTATATTTCCGGAGGACAAATTTGACGCCATCATGTGCAATCCGCCCTTCTTCAAATCCAGAGAAGAAAACTGGGCTAAAAGCACGAAGAAGTTTCAAAATCTTAAGGGCGCAGAAACTCCAACTGTTCAAAACTTTGCCGGTCATCCCAATGAACTGTGGTGCCCAGGTGGCGAAAAAGCGTTTATCACCCAATTGATTTACGACAGCCAGAAATACAAAAATCAAATCAGATGGACGACATCATTGGTATCAAGTAAAGAGAACTTAAAGCCGCTAATCGCAGTCTTGGAATACCATAAAGCCGCTCAGATTAAAATAATTGATATGGAGCAGGGACAAAAGAAAATGAGAATCCTAGCTTGGCGCTGGGAATAATAAAGAAGCCTTCAAAAATTTGAAGGCTTTTTTATTAGCACATGTAGCATAATTAAAAACTTTTCGTTCAAAGATAAAGCTAACCAAAAACTCAAAAATTATGCGAACACTAGCATTCATTCTGGTTTTATTTCTTTTTTCGAACTGTAGCAAAAACAAAGAGTTGACGACAGACAACCCATGTCATCAATCCATGAAGGATAGATTCGAAAGCGAATTGAAATGCACTGAAAAAGATAAAATGGAAGTAAACCTTTATTCAGGGGTGTATGAGAATAAAACAATCTATTTTGTAGGCACGATGTGCCCAGCGTGCAATACTGTCCCTCCTCCATTCGGATATACTTGTGACGGACAAAAAGTAAATATTTCTGATTTCAACACAAAAGTCACCGATATAAAACAAATATATAACTCGTGTACAAAGAAGTTTATTGACTAATATAAAAAGCCTTCAAAAAATCTGAAGGCTTTTTTACAAACACGAGGTAGCATACTTAAAAATACTTCGTTAAGATAAAACCAACTTATAAAGCTTAAAATTATGCGAACCCCAGTAATGATCCTGGTTTTATTTCTTTTTTCCAACTGTAGCAAAAATAGAGAATTGACGACAGACAGCCCATGTCATCAATCCATGAAGGATAGATTCGAAAGTGAATTGAAATGTATTGAAAAGAATCACATGGTAACAAACCTCTTCTCCGGAATGTATATAGGTCAAAGGGTATATTTTACCCTCACCCATTGTCCAGCTTGTAGCACAATGCCTCCAAAGTATGGTTACACCTGCGATGGAAGAAAGATTACTATTTTTGATTTTCACACCACAGTCACAGCTATAACACAAATTTATGATTCGTGTACAAAAACGTTTACGGAATAATTTAAAACAAAAAAGCCTTTAGAAAATTCTAAAGGCTTTAATTTTGCTCTTCCTCTTGGGCTCGAACCAAGGACCCTCTGATTAACAGTCAGATGCTCTAACCAGCTGAGCTAAGGAAGAATTTGAAACTATACAGTTTCTGGTTAAATCATTATGTCAAGTGTTTCACTTGGAAGTCTGACGACATTAGACTTCTTTTGCTCTTCCTCTTGGGCTCGAACCAAGGACCCTCTGATTAACAGTCAGATGCTCTAACCAGCTGAGCTAAGGAAGAATTCAACCTATTCGTTTCCGTTTCGGTGATGCAATTATCGGAAGTTTTAGAGAGTTCTGCAAACATTTTTTAAAGGTTTTTTACAACTTACTCATTCCCAATAAGAATATTTTACAACAAAACCCCTTTCAAAAGCAATGTGGCGAAGGTAAAGTAGATAATAAGCCCAGTGACATCGACCAAAGTTGATACAAATGGTGCGGATGAACTCGCGGGATCGGCGCCAAGTCTCCTCAACACAAAGGGAAGCATGGAACCCACGACAGATCCCCAAAGCACCACACCTACCAGTGAAAAACTGATCACTAAACCAATCAACACCCAGTGCTCTCCGTAATATTCAGAAAAAAGTTGCCAGGTAGCAATTCGAACGAATCCCAAGGTCCCTAAGATTAATCCCAAGATAGAACCCGAAACAAATTCTCGACGCATGACGCGCCACCAATCCGATAGCGTTACTTCACCCATAGCCATAGCTTGGATAATCAATGTCGAAGCCTGTGATCCACTATTACCACCACTGGACATGATGAGCGGCATCAACGCAAACAACACGATAGCACTCGCTAATTGCGACTCAAAATGATCGATCACGGTGGTAGTCAACAATTGTCCTAAGAAAAGCACAATAAGCCACCCTGCTCGCTTCTTGACCAAGTGCATGATCGTCACATCCAGATAAGGCTCATCTAAGGCTTCAGTACCCCCGAAACGTTGCATATCCTCCGTATACTCTTCGTTGGCTACCCAAAGGATATCATCAATCGTCACGATACCCAACATGATCCCTTGCTCATCGACTACCGGAAGAGCCACGCGATTGTTCATCCGGAAGATGGTCACCGCTTCCTCCTGCGGATCATTCGCATTCAACGAAATCATTCTATTGTCAATCAACTCGCCAACCTGAGAATCCGGCGAAGCCAAAAGAATATCCTTAATCCGAATATCGTCAATAAGCCGACCATCCGAATCCAAGACATACAAAACATCAATCGTCTCGGAAGCACTACCGTATCGACGGATGTGATCCAATATTCGATTGATAGTCCAGTGCTCCTTGACCGTGATGTAATCCGGGGTCATCAGACGACCCACACTATCTTCGGGATAACCCAGCAACGATAAAGCCTCTTTTCGCTCTTCAGGCGTCAGCAGCGTGATGAGTCGTTTTACCACATCACCTTTGAGCTCACCAAAGAAAGACGTACGGTCATCGGGAGGCATCTCATTCAATATCTCACGAACCTTATTTGCTGAAAGTTTTTTTAAGATACGTTCCTGTGTGGGGAAGTCCAGGATACGAAACACATTTACTGCGCGATTTAAATCTAAAGTTTCAAGGAAAAGGGAACCATGTTCGGGAAGCTCATCGATTAACTCTTCGACATCAGAAATGTTTAATTCATTCAAGTAGTCCGCCAGCTCTTGAAGATTTCCCACTTCAATAAGCTGCTCGAGTTTTTCGACATGCATTTCCAATTCTTCCATATAGCTCCTCCAGAAATTATTTCCCTACATTGGTGTCTGACTTTAGTTTGTTGCAAAAGTCGTTTTTTTATCGCATAAAATATAATATTTTTTTCACTAAAAAGTTTCACTAATCACTTCTCAACAAGACAAAATGACATTTATTGAGATGACCTAATTTCTAAATATTTCTTACGGCAAAACTAGCGCATACACAGCTCTAAGATTGACACCATTCTAGCCATCCGCAAACTACCATCTACAAAAACTACAGCTACGGATTCACAGTGCGCGTAACTATGAAAAAATCAAAACCACCTGTAATACCGTAGACGAAAAACTCACAAACCATCAACATTAAATTTCATCGACTCTTTATCGAAATATTACGAAAATAATGTACTTTAGTAATTCAAAATATTGACTTCTTTCTATAAGCTTTATCCGCTTATAAATAGGCATTATTACCTAAAAACACTATAAATTGCAGTAAAAACAAAAACACTTATAAACCTGTAAAACAAATTTTTGAACACAAATAAATAAAGTCATAATATACATTTAATAGCTATTATTTACTAAAATATTTAGCAAAATCAATATATGCGCAAATATAAATCACATAAAATCATAATAATCAAGAACTTAATATTAGTTTGTTCAATATTATATGCACATAGTAATTATGCTCAGCTATTTGACAATTCTCAATCCCATTTTCGCATCAAATGGAGCCAAATCAACACACCTCAATTTAGATTAATATTCCCTACCGAATTCAAAAACTCAGCTCCTATCCTCGCACAAAACATCCAAAACTACCTCCACTTCTCTAGCCTATCGTTGCAAGATAAGCCACGCAAAATTGATATTATTGTCCAGCAAAATCACATCACACAGAATGGTTTCGTACAGCTGGCACCACGTAAATCGGAGTTATTCTCCACCCCTTCAGGAGTGGCCGACAATCAGGAATGGCTTCCCAACTTGGCCTTGCACGAGATACATCACGTGACTCAATTTGACAAATTGACAGGAAACATAAAACGTCCTTTTGGCGAAATTTTAGCCTTAGCGTTCTTCGGGATCAACCTTCCCTCTTGGTATTACGAGGGTGACGCCGTACTCCACGAAACCCTTTTTTCGAATGGAGGAAGGGGGCGCTTGAGCTCTTGGAATATGGAATTACGAGCTAATCTTTTATCCAACAAAGACTATACTTTCAGCAAATACATTCATGGTTCATTTAAAGATATTGTACCCAGCTACTATACAATTGGCTACTTCATGAATAGTCAAATGCGCGAAAAAGACCCTCATATATCAAGCAAAATATTAGAAGAAATGAATGGAAAATTGCTACGTCCATTTAACTTTCAGCGCGCCTTAAAGACGAATTACGGAGGAAAAGCAAGTAAGATTTTTGACGAAACCATTCAAGATTTGAAGCAAAAATGGGGCAATCAATCCATTCAAAAAGCAGCGCACTACCCAGCTTTCGACGACAAATATCCTACCGATTACTTACTTCCGCAGGTCGAAAATGGTGCTATTTATACGTTACAAAGGAACAATCAACGTACAGCCCGGATAGTCCAATGGCAAGAAGATAACGCTCAAAAACCGCAAGAAGTATTGCAGCTGGGCATTCAAATCATGCCGTATTTTCACATCAAAAACCACTTAATCGTCTGGGATGAATTCCGTAAAGATGCCCGTTTTTCAAAGCAAACTTACAACGTTATTAACCTTTACAACAGGCAAACTCAGGTAAAAAAAACATTGACAAAAAACAGCAGACTGTACACACCGACCCTCTCCAATGACCTAAAAGAAATAGCCTGTATAGAGGTCAATCTAGATAATGAAAGCTCTATAGCCATACTCGATATGGACAGTGGAGACAAAACGGACAGCATTCCTTTGCCTGCTGGAATGCACGTACAACAGCCCTCTTACAACAGTGCATCAACTAAACTTATTGCCATAGCTATGAGTGATAAAGGAACGACACTTATAGAAATTGACCGACAAACTAAACAGATCCATCCCTTATTGGAGTGGACAAATCTGCAATTTGAAAGACCCATTTACGCGGACAATGCCATTATTTTTAAGGTCAATCAAAACGGAAAAGACGATATATTTCGCCTTCAAAATGACGAAATGACTCAAGTGACAAATAGCAATTTCGGCGCTTTCAATCCATCTGCGAGCGGAAAAACGCTCTGGTATAATGATTTTACGACAGAAGGGTTTAAGGTCAAAACCTTGGATTTATCCAATATTTCGTCAATTCCTGTCACACTTAAGCCCGCACAGACGCTCTATTCGTCCCAAAATTCTTTCGCGTACGCAAATATCGACAGCACAGCCAATTACGAAAACAGTATAGAGCCATATAGCGTCCTCAAAAACAGCATTAATTTTCATAGTTTGACGTTAAGCGCGAATGATTTTGAGAGTTTTGACAACTACAAACCGGGAATATATTGGCTATCGGATGATATTCTTAATACCACACAAGTGCGCTTGGGTTACGAAAGAGAGGTAGAATTAGCCAAAAATACCTACTTAGCAGAGGTTACTTATCAACGTTACTACCCAAAACTTACAATAGGCTATAAGAATTCCGGCAATTTTGGAACGGCTAAGAACTCTTCGGGAAAAGATAGCCTGCGTTTTGATTTCAGATACCACCAGATTACAACCGATATACAGCTACCCTTCAGCGTATACCGAGGCAATAAAGTGTATTCATATGGATTTAATTTCGGAACTTATTATATCAAACGCTATGATTTATCGGTAAGCAACCTCAAAAATTTTGTTGATCAAATACGTTTTCCGCTCAATTATCAAGTTTATTTCAACCGTAATGCAATGTTGAGTACAATGGATTTGGCGCCGCGATGGGGGCAGAATTTTAGTTTTATATATAGGCATATGCCTTTGCAAAAAGGAGAAAATAATTCGTGGGCATTTCGAACAAATTTTTATTTCCCCGGACTTTTACTAAACCATAGTTTTCAAACGAGGTTCAGTTTACAAGGCACCAAGGGTGTATTCAATAATTCATATGATATCCCCTTAGTCGATGGATTTGCTTACTTACCTCACGTGAATCTGCGTAATACTTTGTTATTTGACTACCGATTACCACTACTCTATCCCGATTTAGCCGTAGGCCAAATGGCCTATATCAAACGAATTCATGGACAAGTGTCGGCGGATTATCTGAACATTCACCACAGCAGCTTAGCACCTAAAACGATTAGCGCAGCACTTAATTTTGATTTTAACCTCTTTAAATATAATGAGCCTTTATTTAACCTAAGCTTGATAGGCACATATCTTAACGATCTAGCCGCCAGTAAAAAATTTGTTCCGCGTTTTAGCCTGAGTTACAATTATTAATCAAGTAATTATAAATCAATATTTTACAAAACAAAATTTATTTGTAAATTGTTATTACAATTACGCATCAATCTTGAAAATTATGGCTATCATATCAAAAGAAGCAGAAGTTCAAGAAGAATTAATATGCATATATGATCTTCTGTTACAAAAACGAGCTAGCATACAGAAAGAACTAAAATCTATACGTCTTACCTTTGAGAAACAATGTAATTTGGTTATTCTAAATGGATATATTGAAGATAAATCGCCTATCCTGACGAATAAAATCTATCACAAAAAGTTTCTCGAATACGACACGCATTGTCATATTATTGATATCATCAATGATTTCAAAGACGTATATGGTTACTTTCCAGAGTATGAGGAAATGTATTACACCCTGCAACAGACAATGTTACAATTTGCGGACATAGAAAGTTATGAATGTGCTGCATTTGTCAAGATCTGGGTAGACCGAATACGGCACATTATCACCCAGAAAAATGCTAATTAGATGCTTTTTGCCGAAAATGAAGCACCGAAAAAATAATATACAAAACAAAAATCAGAGGAATTGCCAAAATTTCCAACCCGATAACGAGTAACAAAGAAACGATCAGGAATAAGTACTTAAATTTATTCACTTCCCATCGCAAAGAACTCAGTTTCATCGAAAACAGTTTCAACTCCGATACTAATAAGAAGCTTGTAATTATTGCAATCGCAATTAGCAAGTAGATATTGTATATGTATTGGGGATAGATTTCACCAATGAAGGGCAATGACACAATCAAAAAGGTATTCATAGGAGTGTTCACACCAATAAAATCCGATGTTTGGCGTTCGTCAATATTAAATTTGGCTAAACGCAGTGCGGAAAATACTGTCACCATAAAACCCAAATAAGGTAGATAAGGCGAAGTAGTGACTTCAAGCAACATGGTGTAAAGAATAGCGCCGGGAAGAAAACCAAAACTGATTACGTCCGCCAGCGAATCCAACTCCTTCCCTATTAAGGATTTTACTTTCAACAACCGCGCGACAAGACCATCAAAAAAATCGAATATGCCGGAAGCCAATACACAATAAAACGCTGCTAGATAATTTCCGCTCAAAACCATCAAAATCCCTATACACCCACTTAATAAATTAAGCGATGTAATAGTATTTGGTATATATTTCTTCATCTACAAAATAAAAAGCCGTCTAAAACTTAGACGGCTTAAAAATATCAATTATATATGAATTATCCATTCATACTTACTAAAAACTCTTCGTTGGAGCGAGTTCCACGCAATTGTTGCAATAAAAATTCCATTGCTTCCGTAGAATTCATGTCGGATAGGTGATTTCTCAATACCCATAGGCGCTGTAAAGCTTCGCGATCCATCAATAGATCGTCACGACGTGTAGATGAAGCTGTCAAATCGATAGCTGGGAACAGACGCTTGTTCGCTAATTTACGATCCAATTGAAGTTCCATGTTACCCGTACCTTTGAATTCTTCGAAGATTACATCATCCATTTTCGATCCTGTATCTGTCAGAGCAGTAGCCAAAATCGTCAATGAACCACCATTCTCGATGTTACGTGCTGCACCGAAGAATCGCTTAGGTTTGTGTAATGCATTGGCATCCACACCACCTGACAAAATCTTACCTGAAGCAGGAGCTACAGTATTATATGCACGCGCAAGACGAGTGATTGAGTCTAATAAGATAACCACATCATGTCCACACTCTACCATACGTTTTGCTTTTTCCAAAACAATGTTAGCAATTTTCACGTGTCTGTCTGCTGGTTCATCGAATGTAGATGAAACTACTTCTGCACGCACTGATCTTGCCATGTCAGTCACCTCTTCTGGACGCTCATCGATTAATAAGATAATCAAATAAACTTCTGGATGGTTCTTCGCAATAGCATTAGCAACCTCTTTCAAGAGATTTGTTTTACCAGTTTTGGGTTGTGCTACGATTAGCCCACGTTGCCCTTTACCTATTGGTGTAAACATATCCATTATACGAGTCGAATAGTTATTCGATCCTAAATCAAGATTTAACTTTTCATCCGGAAATAATGGGGTCAAAAAATCAAATGGCACGCGATCTCTGATCTCAGCCGGATTTTGACCGTTAATAGACTCGATACGTACAAGTGGAAAATATTTTTCACCTTCTTTTGGTGGACGGATACATCCTCTTACATTATCACCTGTTTTCAAACCAAATAATTTGATTTGAGACTGTGACACATATATATCATCTGGAGATGTCAAATAGTTGTAATCTGATGAACGCAAGAAACCGTAACCATCAGGCATGATTTCTAATACACCTTCGTTCACAATTACATTATCAAAATCTGCATTAGATGAAGTTGATTCAACTTTTTTAGTTTCAGTAGATTGTTCAGTAGTTGTAGTCGAAGGCTGTGATACAGGAGCTGTAGAGGTAGAATCTGAAGAAAACGGTAACGATTCGTCTTCTGATTTCGGTCTTTTGGTAACGGCTACGGGCTCGGATTTAATTGTTCTTGTTCTTTTTCTTGGTGATGAATCAGCGGATTCTGCGTTTACTGTTTGCTTCTCTGCTTCGGATTCTTGTTCTTCACCACCTGATTGCTGAGCTATTTCTGCTATTTTATCGATTAGTTCCTGTTTACGAAGTTTTTCGACGTCTACAATACCTAACACCTTTCCTATCTCGCGTAATTCGGACACGAGCTTTGAATTCAATTCGTTGATATTCATTAATATTGAATTATGATTATATCTTTTTGGATTTTTAATTTGAAATTTAACCTATTTATTAACAATTCTCCCTCAGGAGCAATTGTTAATTTAACTTGTTCATCATTCTACAACTGACTTTCGAAATAGATAATTGATGAACTAGGATAAATTTGAGAATGCACAAAGAAAACTATAAGAATTGAAATATCAAAGAAAAACTAATAAAAATATCGCTATGCTTACATCGAATCAACAATTATTGCTTACTAAATGGTTTTACTGAATTATTTCAAAAGTTTTTTTTGTAGGTTTATATCACAAAAATATTATCATATACCCTTGACATATGAATCAAAATAGTAAACCAACCAATTACCCAGCGTTGTATACCCTCATTGTGGTATTCTTTTTCTGGGGATTCATCGCCGCTGGCAACAGTATTTTTATTCCTTTTTGTAAAAACTACTTCCATCTCGACCAATTTCAGTCTCAGTTGATTGATTTTGCTTTTTACAGTGCCTATTATGTTGGTGCCCTAGCACTATTTATTTTTGGTACGCTATCGGGCAGAGATTTGGTGGGCAAATGGGGGTACAAGAAAAGTATTGTATATGGATTGCTCTTTTCAGCGTTAGGTGCTGCAGCCATGATTGTCGCCGTAGAGGTCAATGTCTACATGGGGATGCTGATAGGACTATTCATCGTTGCTTTGGGATTTTCACTCCAACAGACTGCTGCTAACCCATTTGCTGTGCTTTTGGGTGACCCAAAGACTGGAGCCTCACGCGTGAATCTTGGAGGTGCTGTCAATTCTTTCGGCACTACGATAGGACCACTTGTCATTGGATATGCTCTATTTGGATCTTTCGAACCGATTTCTGACTCCGAAATCTCAAATTTACCGCTTAACAAGGTGGTATACCTATATATAGGAGTAGGATTACTCTTTATTTTTGCAGCAGCGCTATTCTATTTCTCCAAAAGGGTACCTGCCGGTATCAACAATGAACCCATGGAAGAGGCTTCCAAAGCCAAAAGATTGTTAATCATAATGACTGTTCTCTTGGCGGTATTTTTCATCCCTGTATTCTTAAGCTACAAAAGTGACACCGCTATTATGGTAGAAAATTTGGAAGCACAGATAAATGCTTCGTCCGATGCAACTACCATCGCCACGCTGGAAAATCAAGCCAAAGAATTAATCCATCCATTGGAGTTACAACGTATGGCTTTATTACTTGGAGCTTTAGTTGCTGTTATTGGCGCACTGGTATATGGCTACCGCAATGCACAGAAAAATTCGCAGGGATGGGGCGCCATGAAATATCCACAGTTGATACTAGGTATGCTAGCCTTATTTATATATGTAGGTATCGAAGTGGCTATAGGTAGTAATTTGGGCGAACTACTCACCTTAGAAGAATTTGGCAGCTTACAATCTTCTGAAATCACACCTTATATATCTATGTATTGGGGAGGTATGATGATCGGCCGATGGGCAGGAGCAGTTACCGCCTTCAATTTTTCGAATGCAACAAAAAAAATCCTAACCGCTGTCGTACCTTTTGTCGCCTTTGGCGTCGTGCTTTCAGTCAATTCTATCGCCGGATTCAATATGTCGCATCTCTATTTCTTTGCTATATGTATTGTTATTCAGGTGGTAGCATTTTTCATTAGTAAAGAGAAACCGGTAGCGACGTTGGTGATTTTCGGAACTTTGGGTCTAGCGGCTATGCTAGTAGGCCTTTTGTCTACAGGAACAGTAGCCATCTATTCTTTCTTGACCGGAGGGTTAGCTTGTTCGATTATGTGGGGATCTATATTTGCTTTATCTATTGTAGGTATTGGAAAATATACCGAACAAGGTTCTGCATTTTTGGTGATGATGATTCTCGGAGGAGGTATCATCCCACCTATTCAAGGTAAACTGGCAGATATAATTGGCATTCACAACTCTTATATTATACCATTAGTGGGATTCGCATATATTATCTTATTTGCCGTTTTGGTCAAAGGTTTTCTGAAGAAACAAAACATAAATATAGACGAAATCGACGGTTCATCTGCACATTAAACCCTAAACT
>JBMDWK010000132.1:0-3631 GCA_048595255.1 Sphingobacterium sp.
TTATTGCAGTTTCTAAATAGAGGCCTTTTTCAGTGCCCTTCCATTTGAAGTCGTTTTTTTGTAGCCCGTAGGGGAATCGAACCCCTGTTTCAAGAATGAAAATCTTGCGTCCTAACCCCTAGACGAACGGGCCATCATTTCTGAAGTGGTGCAAATATAGAAGTATATTTTTTTTAGTCAAAATATTTTGCGAAAAAAATCAAAATATACTGTGCTATGCACTTATTTTTCAAATCCAATAGTACAGATTCCTGAAAAGGAAAAAGCGACTCTTTTGAAGTCGCTTTTCGTAGCCCGTAGGGGAATCGAACCCCTGTTTCAAGAATGAAAATCTTGCGTCCTAACCCCTAGACGAACGGGCCTTATCGGATTTGATGATGCAAATATAAGGGCATAATTTGCATCATCAAAATATTTCTCAACGCTTTTTTATAATTCGTTGATTCTGAAATTAATATTTTTAAATTAAATCAAAACCGATATCCGTACGGAAGTATTTTCCGGGGTAAAATATGCGTCCAGCATCTGCTGTTGCTTGTTGCAGCGCTGTAAAAAGGTCATTCTGTAAGGTGGTGACTGCTATCACACGACCGCCTGCTGTGACCACTTGTCCGTCCACCGATTTAGTTCCTGCATGAAAGACGATAGATTCTTTTACATTCTCAATATTAGTAATCACCTTGCCAGATTCGTAATCGCCTGGGTATCCACCGGATACTAACATTACTGTTACCGCTGTTTTGGGACTTACTGTATATGATCGCGTAGCAAGGTCACCTTTGGCTACACCTTCTAGTAAATCGACAAGGTCAGATTCGATACGTGGCAATACAGATTCTGTCTCTGGATCTCCCATGCGCACATTGTACTCTATGACATACGGTTCGCCACCCACATTCATTAGTCCAATGAAAATAAATCCTTTGTAAGGAATGTTATCTTGTTTCAAACCTTCGATAGTCGGCTTGATGATACGGTTTTCGACTTTTGACAAGAAATCTTCGGTAGCAAATGGAACAGGGGAGATGGAGCCCATTCCTCCTGTGTTAAGTCCGGTATCGCCTTCACCGATGCGCTTATAATCTTTGGCTGATGGCAATACTTTATAAGATTCACCGTCCGTAAGGACAAAGACCGAAAGCTCTATACCTTTTAAAAATTCTTCGATAACCACCACGCTGCTTGCTGCTCCAAATTTTGCATCAGCAATCATCGCCTTCAATTCGGCTTTAGCATCCTCAAGTGTTTCACAGATCAAGACACCTTTACCAGCCGCTAGACCATCTGCTTTGAGAACAATAGGGAGATTTTGTGTTTCTAAATAAGCTAAACCTTCTTCGAGATTATCTTGGTTAAAAGATTTGTAGGCCGCTGTAGGAATATTATGTCTAAACATAAATTCTTTCGAAAAGTCTTTCGATCCTTCGAGCTGCGCACCCAGTTGTTGCGGTCCAATTACCGCTATATGTTTTACATCTTCTCTTGCTAAAAAATAATCATGTATACCTTTTACAAGGGGTTCTTCGGGTCCTATAAGGATTAATTCTATATTATTCGCCAAAGCGAAGGCCGCTATCCCGTCGAAGTCTGTGACTTTTAAGTCCACATTCTTGCCGTATTGTTCGGTTCCAGCGTTTCCTGGTGCAATAAAAAGATTAGTTAATTTAGGGCTTTGCGCTATTTTATAAGCAAAGGCAGATTCACGACCGCCAGATCCAACGATTAAGATATTCATAATACAAATATACAATCTCACGTGGTATTCTTAAGAATTAAAACGCGGTTAGAACGGATATTTTGGAAAAAATAGAATATCTTTAGGGGACTAATTATCAATAATCTATGAGATCCAAGCTTATTGCGGCTATTTTTCTTTTATCTCTTCTTCACGTAAAGGGACAGGATATCCAACAATTTTTGACTCGTGTCCAAGACGCAAACCAACAATCTCCCCAAGAGAAAATATATGTTCACACGGATAAGCCCATATACGCTGCGGGTGAAACGATATATTTCAAAGCCTATAACACTTTGGGTATACATAATATTTTTTCAAGCCTTAGCGGTGTATTATATGCTGAATTAATTAGCCCCGCGAATGAGGTTGTAGAACGCGTCACCATCTCTACGCCGATGGGTGTTGGTTTGGGAAATTTTGAATTAAAGGATACAATAACGGAAGGTGTATATCATTTGCGGGCTTACACCAACTGGATGAAAAATGCAGGTTCAGACTTTTTTTTTAATAAAAAGATACCAATCTACAATGGTCGTTCCGATAATGTGATTACAAATACGACATTTGAACCGCGTGAAAAAGATGTGCTATATAAGATTAAGCTGAATAGTTTAAAAGGGCTCCCAATTGCTAAGCGACGTATCCATTACACCATTCTGGATCAGGGGAAAGTGGAAGAAAGGAAATCGACAAGCTCTTCTGAAGATGGAACGATAAGCATAGCCGTAAGTCACAAATATTCAGATCCCTTGATTCAGCTGCGGTTCGAGAATTCCGACAAATCGGTGGTGAATAAAATAATAACAACGATAAACCCTAAGCAAATGGCTGTGACCGAAATATTCCCCGAAGGGGGAAAGCTAATTGCTGGAAGGATAAATAATATTGCAGCCAAAAGTATAAATGAGCAGGGGCTTGGGGTAAAATCTACCGTGGTCATCAAGCAGGGTGCCGATACGCTGGGCGTTTTGCGGACCAATGAGCTGGGAATGGGCGCATCAGCGGTATTTATTAATGACACCATCCCTCTTCAGATCACGGCTTATTACGAAGGTGCGGGGCAGAGCCAGGTCAAGTTGCCCAAAATTCATGAATCGGGTTATTCAATTGTGGTGAATAACAGACACGCGACTAAGCTTTTTGCTCAATTGAACAGCAATTCAGGACTGCTGGATAATACGGATGTGTATTTCGTAGTTCATCATCTGGGAGAAGTGTTTTTTGTGTCCAAAAGCAAATTAAATAAAGAAGAAGTCGTGTTCTCGATGGATAAGGACAAACTTCCGATGGGCGTAATAACCATTAGTATATTAAATAGCAATTTTCAGCCGATCATTGAACGCCCGGTTTTTCATTACAACCCCAATCAGCTACTGCAGCATGTTGTAGCCCTAGACAAAGCATCCTATGGTAAGCGACAAAATGTAAAAGTAAGTCTATTGGTCGGCAATGATACAGACTCGCTTCGTTTCGGTGCCTTTTCGGCCTCGGTTATTGATTTGTCACGCGTGAACACCTCTTATTCGCAGGAAGGACATATATTGTCCACGCTGCTGATCGATAATGATGTCAAAGGAAATATAGAGCGGCCGAACTTCTATTTTGAGGAAGACGGATCTATCAAGGCGGAGGATCTGGATTATTTATTGCTCACGCAAGGCTGGCGAAATTTGGATTGGACAAGCGTAGGGCTTGATGCCAAAGCAAAGTACCAGCCTGAGAAAAGCCTTAAAATCTCTGGATATACGAAGAAGATAGGACGAAGTAAGCCGGAGCCCAATGCGAACGTACAGCTGATCTCCACCAAAAACTTTTTTGATTTTATAGATACGACCTCTAATGAGGACGGTTACTTTGAATTTAATAACCTTGTTTTTCCGGATAGCATTAAGT
>JBMDWK010000133.1:0-16510 GCA_048595255.1 Sphingobacterium sp.
ATCAGTAGGTCATTGGTTCGATTCCGATAGGAGGCTCAAATGTGAGACATCACAGGTCTGGAGGGGTTCCAGAGCGGTCAAATGGGACGGACTGTAAATCCGTTGCTTCGGCTTCGAAGGTTCGAATCCTTCTCCCTCCACTCCACAATGCCTCTTTAGCTCAGCTGGTAGAGCAACTGACTTGTAATCAGTAGGTCATTGGTTCGATTCCGATAAGAGGCTCCAAAAGTAAAAAGCTCGACTTTCATAGGAAAGTCGAGCTTTTTTGTTTTATGACTTGCGGTTATGCTTCTTGCCGATTGGGATTGTATGCTGCCTGTACTGCATCTTTTCTTTCTACCTTTACCAAGAAAATATAAGTTAATAGCGCACCTACACTGGCCATCACGACTCCTACTAGCGAGGGATAATTGTAAGTAAGACCGTACATAATAGGTATGGCACCAAGGTATGCGCCGATGGAATTACCAATATTAAATGCAGCTTGTCCGGCAGATGCTGCAAAAGTTTCCGCGCCTTTCGCATTATTTATCAGCATCATCTGCAAAGACGGTGCTATACTAAATGCTATCATACCCGTAATGAATGCCATAGGGTAAGCCAGCACAGTAATATGTGCTATGAAAAATAACACTAATAGGCATGTCGCCATAGCCAAGAAACATGCAATGGCAGCCTTGGTGGGAGAGAGCGTGTCTGCAACCTTTCCACCTAATATATTACCGACACACATACCCGCACCAATCAGAATCATGATGATGGACACATTTCCCTCAGGGAGTCCAGATACGGTGGTTACTAATTTGGAAATATAGCTCATCCATGCAAAGAGCCCACCTGTACCGATAGATATAATCGCAATCATAAGCCATGCTTCCCAGCGTTTGAAATAGCCAATCTGCTGTTTGATATTGTTGTTTTTATTGGCCGGAAAATGAGGCATCCACAGATAAATCGTAAGGAAGGTAACAAGACCTAAAAAACTAATCACTCCATAGGTGATGCGCCAATCATAATGATGACCTATATATGTACCTAATGGAACACCGGCAAGGTTGGCAATAGTCATTCCCGTAAACATCAATGAAATAGCTTGTGCTTCTTTGCCCGGTTTGGCAAGTTTGGCTGCAACTACAGAACCTATACCAAAAAAGGCACCATGTGGTAATCCGGATATAAAGCGGGAGATAAACAAAGTCCATTGATTAGGAGCGAAAGTAAATGCGGCATTGAATATAAAGAAAAGAAGCATTAAGAATAATAAAACCTTTTTGGCTGGATATTTAGAAGTGGCTGCAACTAGTGTAGGAGCACCCACAACTACTCCTAAAGCATACAGCCCAATAAGGTTGCTGGCAGTAGGTATATCTATATTCACATCCTTAGCGATATCGGGCAAGATTCCCATCATCGTAAATTCGGTCATCCCAATGGCTAACCCACCAAATGCTAATGAAATAAGTCCTTTATTGATCGGCATATATAATATTTTAATTTGCACAAAGGTAGGTAAATAAACTGATGTACTGATAGATAATCACCATCTTATTGTAAAAAGTACACTTTGTGTTTTTGAACAAATTTAGACATAAATTGGTTGTTTGGAAATGAATATATTTGGTAATATAATCTACGCAGCCCAACTTTGAAATGTGAAATTGTGTTTACAATATTTATATTGTATGTATATTTAAGGAAAATGATCGAGCTAATTAAGTAAAATATAGCAATGTGGGGATGTCCATTAACGAAATAGCAAAACACCTAAAGGTTTCTAAATCTACTGTATCCTTGGTCATCAACGGCAAGGCAGAGCAAGGACGTATTAGTAAAACGCTTGCCAAGCGTATTATGGATTACGTAGAAGAAATAGGTTACAAACCAAATGCTTTGGCCAAAAGTCTCGCAACTGGCAAATCCAGAACTATTGGACTAATAGTCGAAAATATTGGTGACTCCTTCTTTGGGCCTATAGCATTGTATATAGAAGAAAACTTACGTCCCTATGGCTACCAGGTCTTCTATAGCAGTACTTTTGGTGAGCCCGAGATAGCCAATGAGATATTGAATACTATGTTAGAGAAAAAGGTGGAAGGTATAATTCTTTCGCCTACACTAGGGCAGGAAGATCAAATTCATTATATCATTAAAAAGAAAACTCCATTAGTAATTTTTGATAGAAGGGTAGTGGGCTTGAAAACCAATTACGTAGGTACGGATAATTATACAGCAAGTAAGAAAGCCGTTCAACATTTATTGGATAAAGGCTATTCTTCAATAGCTATGGTTACAATCGATTCTCCACAGCCCCAGATGCAGGATCGTCTGCGTGGGTATCTAGAAGTCATCGAGCAGCATGGTTCAAGTCCTCGAGTTCTTAAATTGCCTTTTAGAACGGAAAAAATAAAGGATAGTTCCACTGTTCAGGAATTTTTTCAGCAGCATCCTGATATTGATGCTCTTTATTTTAGCACAAATTATCTTTGTGTGAAGACCCTTAAAATTATAAATACCCAATTCCCTACCTCAACATTTGGGATTGTTGCCTTTGATGACCATGAACTCTTCGAGCTAATCAGTCCGACTATTACATGTATCCGTCAACCTTTAGAAGCAATAGCAAAAGAAATCGTCCAAACGATTATCCATCAATTAAAGCAGGCTGATATAGATTTTGTTGAGAAAATTATTCCATCAGAATTAATTATCCGCGGTAGTACAAAAAAATAAATTTGGATATATAAATTATATAGTATAAATTTACTTTAGTTGCAAAACCGGTTTTGCAACATTTATGATAACCAATATAAATCATTATGTATAAATCAAAGTCATTCGTTAAGCGGATCGCATTCTGTAGTTGCTTTGCATCCGTAGCACTTTGTATACCATTTCAACACGCTATTGCGGACCGTATGCATGGTTTCCATGTAAAATCACATTTTCAAAAACTGTATTCGGGCAAAGTTTTGGATACGGATGGCCAGCCACTAGCTGGTGCTTCCGTAAAAAATCTAGTTACGAACACAACTGTTTCTACAGATGCGAATGGAAGCTTTTCTATGCCTGCCCATGTAGGGCATGAGTTGTCCGTTACTTATACGGGGTATACAACATTCAAATACATTATCAATGCCAATGATAATGCAATCAATATCGTCCTAACTAGCGATATGCAGGATGTGGAGGAAGTGGTAGTCGTAGGGTACAACAGTCTGAAGGAATCCAATATTTCTGGCGCGGTTGGTCGAGTAGATATGAAGGTAGCGGAGAAAAGGCGTGTACAGGATATTGCGCAAATGCTACAAGGACAGACTAGTGGCGTAAATATTACGCAGTCAACAGGACAGCCTGGTGATGCCATTGATATACGTGTGCGTGGTGTAGGGACGATAGGTAATAATTCACCCTTATTTATTGTTGATGGAATCCCAACTACAAATTTTAGCTTTATAAATCCAGCAGATATAGAGTCTATTTCTGTGCTTAAAGACGCGTCATCAGCTTCCATTTATGGTTCACGAGCTGCGGCAGGTGTGATTTTGGTTACTACAAAATCAGGGAAAGCGGGCGTGACGAAATTTGACGTTAATACTTTTACGGGATTCAATAATGCCGTGAATCTTCCAACGATGATGAATACACAGCAATACCTCAATACATTAGAGAAAGCTTGGGGCAATTCAAATAGTACAGGAACGAATCCATATACATTACAAAAATCACGTAACGATATCGCAAATACCGATTGGTTAGGTGAATTATTTGAACAAGGAAAGACTAATAGTTTTCAGCTATCGGCCTCTGGTGGTACAGATCGTATATCTTATATGTTCTCCAGTGGATACTATGACCAAGATGGTATCGTAAAGTATAACAACGACAAATACAGAAGGCTGGAATTGCGTTCGAATGTACAAGCTAAACTTTCGGATTGGCTTGAGCTGAAAAGTAATATTTTAGTGAATCATCAGGATAAAATGGTGGTCTCGTCACGCGGCGATGTGCCCGGGATAGTACGTCATGCTTTGCTGCGGCCACCTGTATTAGGTGTTTATAAAGATCCAAGTGATCCTACTTATACGGTTGACAATCCATTTACAGACTTGCCATTTTATGTCAGCCCGACTAATTTTCAATCCAATCTATATGAGTGGTCTCAAAACCCTATAGCGTTAGCCTACTTCTCGAATAATAATGTGCGTCAATTTAAGCTATTTGGTAATGTTGAGGCTGCGGTAAATATATTGAAAGATAAGTCTTTACGCTTTAGGTCCAATGTTGGTGTTGAGCTTAATTTCAATCACGCTAAAGTATTTATGCAGAATTTCGGAGACGATGAGCGTGTTGATCCTACGGTAGACCTTGGTCTAGGTCGTCATAATAGACCTAACGGATTGAATGAGGATCGAGGTGAGGATTACACCATTACATGGAATAATATACTAAGCTATGATAAGACGCTAGGCGAGGATCATCTGGTTAATGCGCTGATAGGTACAGAATTTATCAATAATCAAAGTAGTTCTATCAACGCCTCTAGAAGAAGATTTGAATATACTTTGGATCGTTTCCAATACATGGATTTAGGTGGAACATCGCAGGATCTATGGAATGGAGGTTTTGCGAATGAATGGGCATTATTCTCCATATTCAGCTCCGCGACCTATTCCTATAAAAATAGATACAGTGTAACAGGTAACCTCCGTGCTGATGCTTCATCACGATTCGGTTCGGACAATAAGTGGGGATATTTCCCATCGGTGGCTGTCGGCTGGACAGTAAGCAATGAGGGTTTCTTTCCGTCAAGCTCAATGATGAATTACCTCAAAATAAGAGCGAGTACAGGTCGTTTGGGTAATCAGAATATTCCGAATTATGCATACTTGTCCCTATTCAGTAGAGAAGGGAATATCACCAGGTATGGTAATCCGCAGTTGCGCTGGGAAAGCACCCTACAGAATAACTTGGGTGTTGACATGCGCTTTTTAAACAATAAATTGGAAGTTATAGCTGATATTTTTCACAAAAAAACCAAAGATATCTTGCTGGCTGTAAGCCTCCCAACTTTTATAGGAAATGTGGATGCAACATATGTAAATGCAGGACAGGTAGACAATAAGGGTTTTGAATTAAGTGCTAAGTACCGGGATAGAATAGGAGATAATGGAAACTTCAGTTTCGGCGGGAATATATCTAGCGTAACGAACAAAGTGGTGTCATTGCATGAAAATGTGCCGCGTATTATAGGTGCATACTCACGAGCAGAAATCGGTCAACCGCTGGATGTTTATTATGGCTATCAAATGGAGGGAATATATCAAAATACTGCTGAGATAAGTAACCACCTACATGGTGTAAGCAGCCCAAGTAACAAGCCTGGAGATGTACGATTTAAAGATTTGAATGGCGATGGTATCATTAATGATGAGGATCGCACGTTTATTGGTAATCCTATCCCAAAATGGGGTTATGGTTTCTTCGCAGGATTTGATTATAAAGGCTTAGACTTAAATGTATTCTTTCAGGGTGTCGCTAAAGTCGACCGCTACAATGACGGTATGCGTATTATCGATTTCGATACTCGTCCGTTCAATTATACAACAAGGATGCTTGGTGCATGGGATGGCGAAGGAAGCAGCAATAGTTTGCCACGAGTAGCTTTTGAAGATACAGGAATCAGTAAATTCTCTACACTCTACATTGAAGACGCTTCGTATTTACGTCTTAAGAATGTGGAAGTAGGTTACTCATTTGGTAAATATGTGAATCGCTTTGGAATTAATAACGCACGTCTATATGTGTCCGCGCAAAACCTTTTTACATGGACTAATTATAACGGCTTAGACCCGGAGACAACCGATTTGATCGACAGAGGTACGTATCCACAATCTAAATCTATTTTGTTAGGCCTCAATTTTAATTTTTAAGTCATGAAGAAATTTAATTATTATATACTAGGAATAGCTCTTGTATCCTCAGGTTGTTCTAAATATTTGGATAAAGATCCAATTGGAATACTGACTCAAGAGCAGGTACAAGTAGATCCTTCTGAGGGAACTGTGCGTACAGGTATTGAAAACGCCTACAGACCATTGTCATATACTTTGAATATCTATGGTAATTGGGATTGGAATGGCGGTCTAGTGATTCGTCCAGATTTTTTATTAGAGGATATTGCCTCTGGTGATGCGATGAAAAAATGGAGTCCAGATGGAGACCAGGCCTGGATGGATGATGTCGCTAATTATAATTTTACGCCCGAAAATGGAGCATTTGCAGGTATTTGGAAGTATAATTATGAAGGCATCTCCCGCAGTAATACTGCGATATTTCAGTTGACAGATCCTACGACATTAGCAGCGCTCAACCTTCCCGAAGCACAGCGCACACGCTTATTGGCGGAAGCTTCATTCTTGCGTGCTTTCTTTTATTTTGATCTGGTGAAGTTATTTGGTGATGTACCACTACTATTGAAGCCATTATCCAATTTCAATGAAGCTTATGAAGTAGCAGTCAGAACCAATAAGACAGAAGTATATGCGCAGATAAAGGAGGATTTGAGAGCTGCCATTGCAGGATTACCCAACTCCAGATTTGCTAGTGAAGCGGAAAAATGGAGAGTATCCAAAGGTGCTGCTATGGCCTTAGCAGCTAAAGTGGCTTTATTTGAAGAAAATTGGAAAGAAGTAATTACTCAGGTTGCTGCCATTGAACAATTGGGATTTTATGATCTGAATACCAATTATTTCGATGCCTTTGACGAAAGCAAATCATATACGGAGAAAGAAAATATTTTCATTTACGATCATCAACCAGGCATGCAGCCAAGTAGAGGTAATGGATTTACGGCGCTCATGGGTTGGGGGTTTATGGCACCTACAACGAGTTTTTTAAATGCGTTTGAGGCGGGTGACCCTCGTAAAGAGAGCACTGTAAATGTAGCTGATCAGATTATTTATAAATTATTAGGCGCTAAAAATGGTGGTTTCAAAGGAAATGACAATTCGCCGGTCAACAGGATATTTATTCGTTATGCGGATGTATTGTTGTGGAAAGCGGAAGCGTACATCAAAGATGGTCAAATACCTGCAGGGATTGCTATAATTAACAAGATACGACAACGAGCTAGAGCAGGCAATAATAGTATTCTGGCTGATAGACCGACTGCTGTAGATGCTAACCAGGCCATGCAATGGCTTCAGCATGAGCGTCGGGTAGAATTGGGTTTTGAAAGTCATAGACTTTCCGATCTAAAACGTTGGAACATCGCTAAGCAAACATTGGTGTCATTCGGTAAGCCATTTGCGGATAAGCATATGTTGTACCCAATCCCACAAGCAGAAGTAGATAAAACTGTAGGTAAAATAAGTCAAAATGAAGGTTATTAATTATGATGTCATATAGAAAATTATTTTTTGCAGCTTCGTTACTGATAGTTTCATGTAGAGGAGCAAACGAACAAAAAGAAGACAAACTGGTTCAGGCCGTACCAGACTGGACATTAGGAGGATTTGAAAGACCAGCAGCGGTAAATCCCATTATCGTACCAGACACGACCACCCTGTTTAAAGATCCTATGTCAGGCAGTATGCTAAAGTGGGAGGAGAGTGACACCTTCAACCCAGGATCTGTAGTGAAAGGCGACACTTTGTTCGTATTATATCGAGCAGAAGACAATACCGCTACAGGTATTGGACTGCGTACTTCGCGATTAGGCCTAGCTAGTAGTGTCGATGGCATTAATTTCACTCGGGCCAAAGAACCGGTGCTTTTTCCTGCAGATGATAATCAAAAGGAATATGAATGGCCGGGAGGGGTAGAAGACCCGCGCGTCGCTGTGACCGAAGATGGCACATTTGTGGTGTTCTATACCCAGTGGAATAGAAAGGTTCCTAGACTCGGCGTCGCTACATCAAAGGATTTGCGTAAATGGACCAAACACGGTCCTATCTTTGCCAAATCGAATTATAAGCCATTGATGGAGACATCCCATAAGTCAGCATCTATTGTCACTACCATTAAGGATGATAAATTGGTGATTGCTAAAGTAAACGGTAAGTATTGGATGTATTGGGGAGAGCATGGCGTCAAAGGGGCAACCTCAGAGAATTTAATAGACTGGGAACCCGTATTAGACGAAAATGGCGAATTGCAAAAGTTTATTGATGTAAGACCAGGATATTTTGATAGTGCGCTGACGGAATGTGGGCCTCCAGCGGTCCTTACAGACAAAGGTATCTTATTGCTCTATAATGGTAAAAACGAAAATAAACAAGAATTGGCTGATACACGGTTCAATCTTGGTACATACAGTGCAGGCCAGGTGTTATTTGATAAAAATGACCCAACCAAAGTATTGCAACGTTTGGACACACCATTTTTGAGACCAATGGAAGATTTTGAGAAAAGTGGACAATACGTCGACGGGACGGTTTTTATTCAAGGTTTATCTTATTATAAGTCCAAATGGTTTCTATACTACGGTTGTGCTGATTCCAAAGTAGCTGTAGCTGTCTATGATCCGAATAGCCCAACTGATTTTGATCCACTTCCTTCTACAAAGTAACGATATGAACAGTTTAGCACTTTGCTTGGATATAGGGGGTACGCATATTACTGCTGCGGTGGTGAGTGCAAAGGAAGGCTCATTTTCAATGCTTTCTCAGGTGCGATCTGGAGTAGACAGTATGGCGGACAAGCGTGTCATTCTTGAACATTGGGAAAATGGAATTGATAAGGCATTATTGGAATTGGAGGAGCCTATAACAGAAATTTATGTGTCCATTCCAGGACCTTTTGATTATGAAAAGGGTATATCATTGATGGATGGAATGCATAAATATCAGTCTATTCTGTATATGGACGTAAAAGATTATTTGTCCCAAAAGTATGCGGTACCTACTGCTCATATTTTTTTCTTTAATGATGCTCAAGCATTTCTTTTAGGAGAGGTATACCACTATGGACTATATGATAAAAAGGTAATAGGATTGACCCTAGGCACTGGATTAGGTTCTGCAATTTTTGAAAACGGAAAGGTTAAGGATTTAAATTACGGCTCTGCTAAATTCAGACAAGGAATCGCAGAAGATTATATCTCTACCCGAGGTATTCTTAAGCACGTAAAGACCCATAGCCATCATACTTTTCAAAATGTCAAAGAATTGGTGTTTGCCGATCAGTGGAAAGAAGAAAAAGATGAAGCATTTGATTTTTTGGCCGAAGCCTTAATTGAATTTATTCAATTGTATATATACCCCCTTAATCCAAGCAGTATAATAATAGGTGGAAGCATTGCCAATGCGCATGATTTGTTTCTTAAACGGGTGCAGTCGGCGGTGGTTATACCACTCAAAATCGCTTCTATGGATGAGATGAATATTTGTTATGGAATGATTGCGAATATAAAATTTAATTCGATAAATAATTAAAACTTAAATATGAAAAATGTCTGGAAATATGCTTTAATAGCTTCGCTGGGAGGTTTCCTTTTTGGATTTGAAACAGCGGTTATCTCAGGAGCAGAGCAAATCATTCAAAAATTGTGGAACCTTGATTCCTTTTGGCATGGACTGACCGTTTCCATTTCATTGATTGGAACCATTTTAGGAGCCGTCAGTGCGGGAAAGTTTATGAACAAATATGGTCGTAAACGGGTGCTGATCGCAGTATCCATATTCTATTTGCTATCGGCAGTGGGTTGTGCGTTAGCGGGATTCTGGTCCATGTTCTTGTTCTTCCGCTTTCTGGGGGGAGTATCTGTAGGGATAAGCTCGGTAGTCGGTCCTGTATACATATCCGAAATATCACCTTCGAAAGATCGAGGAAAGCTCACAGGATTATTTCAGATAATGATCGTAAGTGGAATTTTTATCGCCTACTTGACCAATTTTCTCTTCGTTGATATAGGGGAGAATGCTTGGCGTTATATGTTAGGTATTATGGCTGTTCCTTCAATTTTATTTTATGTATTGCTACGTAATATTCCTGAAAGTCCGCGCTGGTTGTTATTACAGAGACGTGATGAAGAAGCTAATGTTGTTTTTCAAAATTTAGACTTGTCTGAGTCGCTGAGTATCGAACCTCAAAAATCCACAACAGCCTTATTCCAAAATAAATATTATAAACCTATAGTATGGGCGGTGCTGTTAGCATTTTTTAATCAAATGACCGGTATCAATGCTATATTATATTATGCACCACGGATATTTGATATGGCAGGTTTTGCCTCCGAATTAAGTTATTTACAGCCCATTTTTATTGGAGGTACGAATGTTTTTTTTACCTTGATAGGAATGAGTATTATTGATAAAGTTGGTAGAAAGAAACTTTTGCTCTCGGGGGCTATAGGAATGTTTATCTTTTTAGTTTTGACAGCTTATGGATTGAAAGGGGAGACTTCTAGCTTCTTACTGTACTATATCATTGGTTTTATTGCTTCTTTTGCTTTGTCACAAGGTGCCGTAATATGGGTGTTTTTAGCAGAAATTTTTCCCAATGAGGTCCGCGCACAAGGCTCGTCTTTAGGAAGTACCACACATTGGGTTTTTGCAGCTTTGATATCTTGGATCTTCCCGGTAATAGTGGAAGGTAACGTGCAAGGAGGATTCTATATTTTTATGCTGTATGCCATTATGGTGATATGTAGTTTTATTTTCATTCTATTTCTACCGGAGACGAAAGGCAAATCGTTGGAAGAAATATAACAAAATCTATAAAAACAAAAGAGCGATGATAACATCGCTCTTTACAATTTAAAAAATATATACTTATTATTTTGCAAACATACCTGCTAGTGAATCCAAGATAGATCCTTTTTTACCGCTGTCATTATTCTGATTAAAAAATTCTCCTGCCAGATCAGCTAGTCCACCCATATTACCACCTTGTGTAGAATTTTGATTTTCGCCACCAAGTACGCTTCCTAATATAGAACCTAAGATTCCACCTCCTGCTGATGAATTGGAGGCTGCGCCACCACCAAGTACGCTGCCGAGCAAATCTCCAATACCACCACCCGATGATGCTTGTTGTTTTTGCTTACCTAAGTATCCCATCACGATCGGTGCAAGAATAGCTAAAGCACCACCAATTTTATCGGATGAAAGTCCCGTCTTCGCAGCCAAGCTCTCTTTAACTACATCTGTGTTTCGGCCAAACATGTGATTGACAATCTTGTTGTCATCATCCGATGGGCCTTGACCAAAAAAGTCACCTATTTGATCAAAAATACCGCCATTATGCTTTTCTAGGGCATTATTAATGCTTGCTTCTTTTTCAGCACTTTTTTTAGAATTATAATTTAATGCGGCAATCATTAGTGGTACAGCTGCTGCAACCACCCATTTTGCCTTACTTTCATCAATATTAAGTACTTTCGCTACACCAGCGATAGCTTTGGAGCCTATACCTCCACTTATGAGATCAGTTATATTCATTCTTTTTAGTTTATTGAATTGTTTTTACTTTTAATGTTATTATTTAACAACATAAATCTAACAAATGAATTTTAAACTTGTTTCTTCCACTATACTCATCTTTGCGATTTCTTTTTCTGCTTGTAGTAATAAAGTGGCAAATGATAAATCAAATGAAGAAAGCAGTACTTCGGTAGCACATCTCACACTTTCGGAAGCTCAAGCTGCGCAAATTTTTAGTCTTCCCATACATTGTCTCGAAGTGGAATATCCGAATAAACTGGGGCAGGTGCTGGGTTCGGACCGAGATTTGAAATCGCCCAAATCCCTTCATCCCATATTTTATGGTTGCTTTGATTGGCATTCTTCTGTGCATGGCTATTGGTCCATCGTCGAATTGATGCAAAAGTATCCAAAATTGGATCCGGATGATAAAGTGCGGGAAATTTTGAACAAGCATATTACGCCTGAAAATGTAGCCATTGAACTGGCTTTTTTTCAAGATGAAAACAACAAAAGCTTTGAGCGGACCTACGGCTGGGCCTGGTTGTTTAAATTGCAGGAAAGCTTGTCAAAATGGAATGACGATGACGCAAAACGCTGGAAATCCAATTTACAACCATTAGCAGATCTACTCGTGCAGCGATATAAAGAGTATTTGCCAAAACTGGTGTATCCTATTCGTGCAGGACAGCATGATAATTCCGCTTTCGGTCTTTCACTCTCCTTAGACTATGCGCGCGCGGTAGGGGATGGCGACTTTGAACAGGCCATCATCGAACATGGCAAGCGTCTATTTCAAAATGATGTGAATTGTGATTTAGCCTACGAACCCAGCGGATATGATTTTCTATCTCCCTGTCTCGAAGAGGCTTACTTGATGTCCAAAATTTTGGATGAAGATGCTTATTCCGCATGGCTTAAGCAATTCATGCCTGGATTATTTAAAAAAGATTTTGAGCTTACTCCAGCGATTGTTAAAGATCGTTCCGATGGTAAGTTGGTTCACTTGGATGGCTTGAATTATAGCCGTGCAGCTTGTCTGTATGGGATCAGTGCAAAGATTTCAACGTTATCGCATTTGAAAAAAGTAGCGAACGAGCACATTGCATTTTCATTGCCAAATCTCTCTGCGCAGGATGATTATATGGGCTCGCATTGGTTGGGCACTTTTGCCTTGTATGCTTTAGCGCATACCCATTAGTCCTCATTAGCTAGAGTAATTATTAAGGGAAACACTGCTGTTTCCCTTTTTCATCATCTTCTGGCAAAAGATTTAAAATTATTGTTGTAGAAATATTTAATAAGCTATTGGAATAAGTGCATTGTCTTCCAATCGAACGGGTACGGCTTGTACAGTCGTAAAACCATCTTCTTTCGTGACTATACGGGATAAGTCAATGCCTTTGCGCGAGAAGGCAGTAATAATAGCGGTTCGGAACATTGCTTTTGTAGTTCCCCAGCCTTGACCTTTTACAGTTTCATTGTTGAGTTGGATAAGTTCTTCAATGGAATAGTTACTGAATTTTTCCAGTAAATGTGGATACAGATGGATCGTGTTTGACATACAATTTAAAAATTTAAAGGGTTAAACCATAAATTGTATCCAGAAATTTTTTGGGAAATAAGCGTTGATTAAGACGTTTATTTTGGTGTAGACCCCGTATTATTTTACCACCGCGGTGACTTCACTCGGTTGGTATTGCTTAAGCAATTCTGAATACCCTACAAATGTAGTAGACTTAATTTGTTTTTCAAAATATTTTATAAAAATGAATTTTGACACCTTATCTGTCAAAATGTCCTAATCTAACCTTTTGGAACGTGCCTTGATAATTCTTTCTTGTAAAATTTAAACTTGAAAAAAATAAATATATGAGCACAGAAAAAGGTACTATTTCGATTCACACCGAGAATATCTTTCCGGTTATCAAAAAATTCCTTTACTCAGATAATGAGATTTTCTTACGTGAGTTAGTTTCCAATGCAGTCGATGCATCGCAAAAAATCAAACGCTTATCGTCGTTAGGTCAATTTAACGGTGAAGTAGGCGAGTTGGTTGTTGATGTAAAATTTGACGAAGGTGCAAAAACCATCACCATTTCGGATAATGGTATTGGTATGACAGCGGATGAAATCAAAAAATATATCAACCAGATTGCCTTCTCCGGTGCAACCGAATTTATGGAGAAATTCAAGGAAGCTAACGATGCGAATGAAATTATCGGTCGCTTTGGGTTAGGTTTCTACTCAGCATTTATGGTAGCAGACAAGGTAGAAATAGACTCTTTGTCGTATCAAGATGGTGCAGAGGCAGCACATTGGGTGTGTGATGGTAGTACATCTTACGAAATTTCGACAGGAACGCGTACGACTCGCGGCACGGATGTCATCTTGCACATCAATGACGACTCTAAAGAGTTTTTAAGCCAATTCAGATTACAAGAAATATTAGATAAATACGCTAAATTCTTACCAATAAAAGTTCGATTTGGAACGAAAACTTCGTCTGAACCGGATGGTGAAGATGAAGAAGGTAAACCAAAATACAAATCTGTAGAAGTTGATAACATTATCAACAACACCAATCCAGCATGGACAAAAGCCCCTTCAGAATTAAAAGACGAAGATTACTTGGCTTTCTACCGTGAATTGTACCCGAATACCTTTGATGAACCTTTATTCTGGATTCACCTTAATGTAGACTACCCATTCAATTTGACAGGTATTCTATATTTCCCAAAAATCAAAAACGAATTAGAAATCCAGCGTAATAAGATCAAATTATACTCTCGTCAGGTATTTATCACGGACGAGGTGAAAGATATTGTACCTGAATATTTGATGTTGTTGCATGGTGTGATCGATTCTCCAGATATTCCATTGAATGTTTCGCGTTCATTCTTACAAGCGGATGGCAACGTGAAGAAAATCAGTAATTACATCACGAAGAAAGTTGCTGACAAATTGCAAGAGATCTTTAAAACTGATCGCAAAGGTTTTGAGGAGAAATGGAACGATATCGGTTTGTTCATCAAATATGGTATGCTGAGCGAAGAAAAATTTGCAGAGAAAGCAAATGAATTCTGCTTGTTGAAGAATACTGAAGGTGAAAACTATACAATCAAAGAGTATTACGAGAAGGTAAAAGATATTCAAACAGACAAAGACGGTAATATCGTCTATCTGTACACTTCGGATGCAGCGCAGCAGGACGGATTTATCTCGAATGCAAAGGCGAAAGGTTATGAAGTATTAGTGTTGGATGGTCCATTGGATACGCATTTCACTTCTTACCTAGAACAAAAAGGAGGAGAGAAGGTGCAATTGAAGCGTGTGGACTCCGATGTGGTGGATAAGTTGATTCAAAAAGATGAGAAAATTGAATTGACGCTGTCCGAAGAAGAAAGCAAAAAAGCCACTGACTTGTTTACTAAAGCAATCAGCCGTACAGATATGAATGTAAATGTAGAAGCTTTGGCTTCAGATGAATTGCCTGTATCGGTGACCTTGGATGAATTTATGCGTCGAATGAAGGATATGGCTAAGACAGGTGGAGGTATGGGCTTCTATGGCAACTTACCAGACAACTATAAGGTTACCGTAAATGGTAATCACCCCCTTATCAAGCGCATCATCGACAGTTCGGAAGAAGAAGGGGAGAAACTAGCAAAACAAGCTTTTGATTTGGCTTTATTGTCGCGTGGATTGCTTACTGGAGCGGATTTGACTTCTTTTGTGAAGCGTAGCGTTGAGATGATTTAGTCTTACACTAAAAATAATTCCTTAATCCTCATTGTGTTATTGTACAATGAGGATTTTTTATTTAGAAATATTTGCATGGAATAGGGTTTTATACTACTTTTGTAGCACAAACACGGTAGGTATAGCTCAGTTGGTTAGAGCACTAGATTGTGGTTCTAGGGGTCGTCGGTTCGAGCCCGATTACTTACCCGCTTCTAAAGGCTTCACAGTAATGTGAGGCTTTTTTGTTTATATGCGTTTTATATTTGCAAAATGCCAATAACAGTAGTCATTCGCTGCTAAGAATATTACAATTTTAATTGTGATGCTTATTAATTGTAACAATAATTTATTTAATCAGATAAAGACATTTTTATTCATATAAATTGCACATTATTTTTGATTGTACTTTACACATTTACTATCTTTGCAACACAGAAAAACGGTAGGTATAGCTCAGTTGGTTAGAGCACTAGATTGTGGTTCTAGGGGTCGTGGGTTCGAGTCCCATTACTTACCCGGATAAAAAAAAGCTTCAAGATTTTCTTGAAGCTTTTTTATTTTCTTCACAATTATTTTGTAATTTAAAACTATAAAACTTCATCCTAGGGAGTTTGTATTTGTATCTATTTTTTGAAAAATATTTTAATCTGCTATTAATATGCTTGTTGCTGCATCTTCTGAACGAAAGTCTTATCACCAACCTATTATTGAATTTCATGCCTGTACAGTAGAAGAGTCAATTAGTAATTCTTCTGCAACATTAACTTTTGGAGAGATAAATGAAAACTATAGTCCTGATATTGAAGATTGGGCAGACGGATCTAAGAGTAATTCAGACTACGAATTTTAACCCACCTATCCAAAACTCTACATTATGAAAAAGCATTGTCAATCCTTATCTCTTTTTATCTTGCTAATAAGTCTAGGATTTGGCATTAGTTGTTCGAAAGAATAAGTTAATAATCAACCTGTCGAGACTAACGCTGTCCTTCAATTTTCTATTAGTGGAATACGCGATGTCGAACCGGTAGCGATGACCTCTACTTATGGCAAGGGTACTAAAAACTCGTTGGAAATTAAACATTCGGAATATAAAGATTTTGAGACGCTAAGTTATTTTGAGTTGGAGCCCCAGCATAAATTAAAATCGAACGAGAGATTTGCCAATACAAAAATGGCTCCTGACATACGGTATAGGGTAGAGCTATATGAAGTAAATGGCACTACTGAAAAACATTGGCGGACGTTGAACTTAACAGCTAATGCAAGAGTAAATACAATAGATACAGTAGGGGTTGTATATGGAAAAAAATATAATTGGTATGCCTTCTCTTATAATACCT
>JBMDWK010000134.1:0-9710 GCA_048595255.1 Sphingobacterium sp.
CAAATATATTAATTTTAAATTAACAAAAGGCGACAATATGAGTCCCTTGAACTTGCTTAGTGTATGTTAAATATATTCATATGGGTCGATCTACAGACTTAACACTATGCTGCGGGGAGCCATATTTACACATTAAGTAAAGGTAAGCTGATTTTTTAGGATCAATAAGCCATCTAAAAGTGTTTTGTGCCTAGTAGGTTTTTCGTGTTCACAACGACCTTTAGTTAATTTAATTTCTATAAGATGACCGAATATCGTTTCAAGTACTACAATAATAAGGGTATACTTTATTTCTTAATGGCGGTTATGGGCATACCATTTCTAATGTTGCTCTTAAGCTTTTTTCTACTCGATTATATATCCTGGATTTTTTGGATTTCCGTGCCCGTGGGTGTAGGATTAATTGTTTATAGTATTCTAAAGTTTACCAAAGCTTCCCGTGGTCATGATATCATTACGATAGACAAGGAGGGTTTTACTTCCAAGGACTACGGTCGGGTGCTTTTTAGCGAGATCCATAGCATCCCACCTTATGGAGCCTTGCAGGCGCCGCCGCCCTCCTTGCGGATCAAGCTCAATAATGGAAGAAAGCTGGTTTGGCAATTTAATCAAGAAAACGCCAACGACAAAGGGGAGGATGCGCTCGTATTTACCGCTTTTCGGGATGTTCTATTTAAGCATCTTAAACGTCAAAGACAATCCGTTTCCTCGGAAGTGTTGGAGGAAATCGCCAAAGATTCCCAAATTGAAGCTGATACGGATAGTCTATCGCTGCCAAAGTCTGTAACTGCCTCTTCGGCGGAGGTTGATATTATTGAACAGCTGGAAAGGCACAAAAAGCGAGATATCAACTATAAGTATCTCACTGTACCCATAGGTTTAGTAGTTTCAGTATTGTTTTTTGTACGTACTTGTGGTGAAGATATTATTCGTGAACATAAGGATAAGGAATTGGATGGTGTCCGCAACATCATTCAGGATGAGGAAGTAAAGTATGAGAATAACGTAAAGGAGGCATTGCGCGTGGCGAAATCATATAGTAAAAAATTTGGTCCCATATATCTATATACCAACGATTCGCAGGCTATTGCCGAGTTTATGCCAGATATACGTAAAGACCCTTTTCAACCGGAAATAAACATGGTAGGTATACGAAGGATGGAAGACAACAAACTTTTGGAAAAATTTATAGAAAATCCGGATAGTGTATCTTACGACTTGGCAATCCTTAACCAACGCATGAAGTTTTCTGCTGTGATGCGCAGAAGCCTCTTCGCAAAAGAGGGCAGTGATGCATTGGACGTCTATTTCTCAGCATATAATCCTACAGAATCACTGCCTAGCACTTTAAGGAAACGTTCGGATACGACATTTCGTCCTATTCGATACAGCACTTCGATCAGCATACCCAAAAGTGGGAAATTGAAAAAGGAGGTGCTGGAAAACATGGATTTCGCTTCCTTCAGAGCAATTCTTCAGCAATATAAGGGTACTTATGTTTACATGGCCGTCAAACAGGCAGATGGTATTTCCTACGAAAGATTTGCAGAGCTAGAAAAATTGGTGAGTGCTAACTTTGAAAGTTACGGTATAGATATGAGCACTTTCCAAAGCAAACAATTTAATTTTGAAGATGGTGAATTGTAATTTTATTTCTTTTTGGGATTTTGATTTTATTGTATATTGTTGATTTGAATCGAACCCTTGGGTTCTCATCCCAGCGCAAAACGAAAAAAGCCCAATCCTTCGATTGAGCTTTTCTTGTTTTGTGATCCCGCTGGGATTGTCTGCGTCGCGCATTCCCCTTACACATCCCGCAGAGAAAATGATCCAACCCATCGCTTCGTTCGACCCTAAAGGGCACAAAAAAAGCCTCACTTTGCAGTGAAGCTTTATTTTGTGATCCCGCTGGGATTCGAACCCAGGACCCATACATTAAAAGTGTATTGCTCTACCAGCTGAGCTACGGAATCCTAATTCTTTCGAATTATCCTTCGTTGTTTGAAGTGATGCAAAGGTAGGTTTTTTCATTTAAACTGCAAATAATTCTGTGATAAATATCCGCTGTTTTTTGTAATTCGCTCGTGCAAAGAGATTTATTTTTTTGTTCTTAATCATATTCGTAGCCCTATTAAAGGACGATTATCCTCTTTTGGCACGGATCATACGGTCTGCACCGTTGATGTCTTTCAGTATATCGACAGTTTTAAAACCTTTTTTGCGAATGAGGTCGGCAGTTTCGTTGCTCAAATATTGATTGATTTCAAAATATAAGGTTCCATCTTGGGCCAAATGATGCAAAGCGAAGTCGCTAATATAGTCGAAAAAAAGAAGTGGAGCTGCATCTTCGACAAAGAGGGCTGCATGCGGCTCATGATTCAACACATTGGCATGCATCTGCTGCATTTCAGCTAGCGTGATGTATGGCGGATTGCTGACAATAACATCAAAATTTTGCTTTTCGGAAAAAATAAATTCCCATTCCAGAATGTCGGCAGTAATGAAATTTACTGCTGTCTGCAGCTGCTGATTGTTTTTTTTCGCAACCGCAATAGCAGGGGCGGAGATGTCTACAGCCCATACCTCACTATTATCAAGTAACTTATTCAGGGTGATAGGAATACAGCCGCTGCCTGTTCCGATATCGATTATTTTAGGAGCCACGTGTTGCTTGTAGTCTTGTAGAATGAGATGTACCAGCTCTTCGGTTTCGGGACGAGGAATAAGTGTATGTTCATTGACTTCAAATTTATGACCATAGAAATCTGCAGTGCCTAACACATGCTGAATCGGTCTGCCTGTGCTCAGCGCGGTCAGGATGTTTTCGAGTTGATCTTTATAAACTTGGGCGTCGGCATTTTTTACCAGCAGATATTGAGAAGGCTTAATGCCGGCAAGTTCAGAAAGGACTAATAGGAATAAAGCCTTGATTTCCTCCCGTGGATACAAAGGAGTTAATCTATCTTGATACTGCGACTCGAGGTCTTTCCACGTTATTGACATAATACAAACTTACAATATTATCAGAGTCCTTTCTTTTTAAATATGACAAAATGCATAAGTTTGTACTATGCAAGCAGATGAAGTGTATATTCGTAGATGTCTAGAATTGGCAGCCCTTGGTGCAGGTTCCGTAAGTCCCAATCCCATGGTGGGGGCTGTTATTGTGCACGCTGATAAAATCATTGGTGAAGGCTATACATCACCTTACGGCGGTCCCCATGCAGAGGTAAATGCGGTGCAAAATGCTATTCACCTTTGGGGCAAAGAAAGGGCAGAAGAGTTGTTCAAAACTGCTACGATATATGTCTCGCTGGAGCCATGTGCGCATTTTGGTAAGACACCTCCTTGTGCTGATTTGCTGATCTCTTGTCAATTCCAAAAAGTAGTGGTTGGCTGTCTGGATCCGTTTGCAAAAGTAAATGGGTTGGGGGTTCAAAAATTGCGGGAAGCAGGGATAGAAGTGGTTGTTGGCGTAAGTGAACAAGCCTGTCAATGGATGAATAGGCGATTTTTTACCCGAATTGCAAAGCATAGACCTTATGTTATCTTGAAGTGGGCAGAGACGATGGATGGTTACTTTGCGCCAAAAGATAGCATGCAAAAATGGATTTCGAATGCTGCCAGTAAGCAACTGGTGCACAAGTGGCGTGCAGAAGAAGATGCAATTCTGGTAGGAGCGCACACTGCAATCGTGGATAATCCTGCGCTGACTACGCGTTATTGGACGGGCAAATCGCCCAAAAAGGTACTTATTGATAAGAATTTAAGTGTTCCTCTTGATGTACAGATGTTTCTGACGGAAGCAGAAGACTTAATTGTTTTCAATGCGGAGAAAACCGATTGGAAAGGACACCTCAAATATATTCAGCTCGAAAACTTTAATTTATATCTACCACAAAATATACTTTATCAGCTTTATCTAATGGACATACAGTCAATTATTATTGAAGGTGGGGTCAAGACGCTTAATCATTTTATTCAGGCAGGATTGTGGGACGAAGCGCGCGTGATTGTGGGCAATTCAAATTGGAATGAGGGATTGAAGGCCCCAAATTTGGATAAAATTCCGCAAGAGGAAATTGCTGTAGGGGATGATAAGCTAAAAATATATTTTAATAATTAATTTTATATCGTTATTTTAATAAAATGAAGTTCTCCGAGAAATTGCTTCATTTTATATGGCGATATAAACTCATAGATCAATCCAAATTAATTACTTCCGAAGGTACGACGCTGCGTATCCTTAATTTTGGGAAGTATAATGAAAATGCTGGGCCTGATTTTGAATTTGCCAAAATCGAACTGGACCAGCAGACTTGGATCGGCAATATTGAAATTCACTGGTCTTCTTCGGAATGGTACCAGCACAAGCATCAGCTCGATGCCCGTTACAATACAACTATCTTGCATGTCGTATGGCAGCATACCGATACCCAACCTACTTATCGCAAAGACGGAACGATCATCCCTACGCTGGAATTGCAGCACTATGTCGATCCTGTATTTTTAACGAAATATCAATATTTAATGGAACAAGAGGCATGGATTCCGTGCGAAAAACAATTGCCATTTATTGACCCTTTCAAAAAATGAATTGGTTGGACAGAATTATCGTAGAGCGGCTCGAGCAGAAAATTAAATTAGTGCAAGATTGGTTACAACAGACGAATTATGATTGGGAAAAGGTGCAATTGATAGCGATTGCCAGAGCGTTTGGTATGAAAGTCAATGCGGAAGTATTTGAAAAACTATTATTTCTTATGCCGCTGTCCATATTGCATAAATATGCTGATGATTCTCATAAGCTCGAATCGTTACTGTTTGGAATAGGGGGCTTTCTAGAATTATCCACCGAAAAGGTCGATGACTATTATGCCGACCTGCGAAAAGAATTTCGTTACTTGAAGCAATTGCATCAATTGCCCGTATTAGACTTACACGAATGGAAATATATGCGGATGCGTCCTTTTAATTTCCCGACCCATCGTTTGGCGCAATTTGTCGGCTTAATAGCTAAACGTTTGCAATGGTTTGAATTTGTCAAGCAAGCATCGCTGGATGAGGTAGTGTCTGATTTGGAAAATATTGCAGATTCTTCGTATTGGTCTACTCATTTTCATTTCCAGCAGCCTTCCAAACTCCATAGTACCAAGCTGACAAAAGAATTTATACAGCATATTTTGCTCAATGCATATGTACCCTTACTATTTACGTATGGTGATTATATTGGCCAAGCCGCCATGAAAAATAAAGCTTTGGAATGGCTCCAGCAGTTACCCGCCGAAAAAAATAATATAATGAAGCGGTATGCCGATAGGGGGTATGAGCCTACCTCGGCAAGTGAGTCACAAGCTTTGTTGTATCTGTATAAAAATTACTGCTCCAGTAAGAAATGCTTGGACTGTGCAATAGGCTACCGCATTCTAAATGGTTAGTTTATATTTAATATTTCTGCAATATCGCGGAATCCTTTTTCCGCAGCCAGCGATGCCGCAGATTCTCCTGTATCCGTCAGTACTGTAATGTCGGCTCCTTGTTCTAATAAGATAATGATTAGATCGATGTTGCCGTGTTGTGCAGCGATATGAATAGGGCGAATACCGCCATTTTGATGTATGTTGACTTCTGCACCTGCTTCGATCAACATCTTGCTGATATTTCCATTGTTGTTGCTGAGCGCAGTGTGCAATGGGTATACATGATAACCATTGCGTGAAGGCGTATTGGGGTCCGCCTTATGTGTCAAGAGTAGGCGGACTATATCTTCTTTATTGAAATGGGTGGCAATACCGAGTGGTGTAAAACCATTTGAGGACCATTCTTCTACAATGTCGGGCTTGTGATCTATCATCATTTCCAGATGTTGTAACAATCCTACAGCGCAGGCTTCATGCACGGTGATACTTGTGGTGTACTTGAGGATGACCTGTACGATTTGGGGTTTGTTGTAATAGCAGGCCAAGAGCAAAGGCGATACGTCGTGACTGGTTTTATGCTTGAGAAGAGAAGCATCTTGATTTAATAAATGTTCTAAATCCCTAAAGTTGCCGGTTTCGATATATTGTTCAAGTACATTTATGTGCATAATCGTGTGGTTTTACAATTCGAATTAAGTAAAAATATTATAAAAAGTACTTTGTCCGAACTAAATAAATAAAAAAAGGTTTTTTTCAGAAAAAATATTTCGCTGAAAATCTTACTGATTCCTGCGTTTTAATCCTAAAGATTTGAATGATTCTACTATTTACAAACCTAATGTAGTACTATAACTACAAATTTATTTAAACAACGTGTAGATTAATAGTTTTCCCTTGTGGTTAATATAACTCTTCTTATTTTTGTTATGCCCTCCCCAGGGGCATGTTTTTCATAGGTAGATGTAGGGGTCGAATATTTCTTATTCGACCCTTTTTTATTTAGCTTTGTTTTTATGGGAAAAAGGAAGATTATCGTGGCTATTACCGGCGCCTCCGGTTCGATATATGCTAAGTTGCTTTTGGATAAATTAACACAAATCGGCGATGCACAGATTTCGGATGTGGGAGTCGTAATGTCGGACAATGCAAAAGATGTGTGGCGGTTTGAATTGGGAAATGATTCGTATAAGGATTATGATTTTACGTTTTATTCCAAAAATGATTTTATGGCTCCCTTTGCATCAGGATCGGCTCAGTATGACAGTATGGTGGTATGTCCCTGTTCTATGGGCACATTAGCGCGTATTGCTACAGGAACATCCTCAGATCTCACCACTCGGGCAGCAGATGTCATCTTGAAAGAGCGCCGTAAACTTATCCTTGTGACACGAGAAACACCATTAAGCCTCATACATATCAAGAATATGGCTACAGTTACGCAGGCAGGAGGAATTATTTGTCCGGCTTCTCCATCCTTTTACAGCGTGCCGACCAGCATTGAAGAGGTGGCAGCTACGGTTGTAGATAGGGTGTTGTCTCTGCTAGACCTGAAAATTGATACATATCGATGGGGCGAGAAAATATAGTTGGCAAACAAAAAAAGCTTCAAATCTCAAATCAATTTTACGTACATTTGTCTTTTGATGAATAAACACAGAAATATCGTCTATTTATGCAGATTTCCCCTAGTCAGCTTAATTGATTTTTCTATTTCTTATTCATTGTTACCTAGACTTTTAACAAATCATATTCCCATTTATTTCAAGAATTAATACTCATGAGTACATTTCTAATTACTTCTGCCAAATTGATTTTGCCCAATCATAAGTTTAACGGACAGCATGTCGATATCTTAATTAAAGATGGTCTCATCGCTGATATAGGTAATAAGATAACTACGAAAGATAAGAATATACAAATCATTGATGCAGCAGATGCGGTAGTAAGTGCTGGTTTTTTTGATTTGAATGCGAATATTGGAGAGCCAGGCTACGAAACGAAAGAAGATGTGCAGTCAGGTACAGCAGCAGCAGCAGCAGGTGGTTTCACCGGAATATCTGTTCATCCAAATACCAATCCTGCTATACAAAGCCGATCCGAAGTGTCGCTATTGGTCAATGCAGCAAAAGGAAACTTGGTAGATGTATATCCGATAGGCGCAATCTCCAAGAAAAGAGAAGGCAATGAGTTGGCGGAGCTATATGATATGAAAATCAATGGAGCCATAGCTTTCAGCGATGGAAATAGAAGTGTTCAGCAAGCAGGACTTATGGGAAGAGCATTGTTGTATTCCAAAGGTTTTGACGGTCTTATCATCTCCTTTGCGCAGGATGAATCGATAGCTGGCGGCAACCAAATGAATGAAGGGGTCGTAAGTACATACCTAGGTATGAAAGGTATTCCTAATCTTGCAGAGTCATTGATGATTTCTAGAGATTTGTACTTGGCCGAATACAATGAAGCGCCTATACATTTTACAACGATATCGACGGCAGAATCTGTCGATTTAATAAAAAAAGCAAAAGCCAAAGGACTAAAAGTAACCTGTGATGTGGCTGCGCATAATCTGGTGTATACCGATGAAGAAGTAGCAGGTTTTGATTCCAACTACAAAGTTAGCCCGCCATTACGTACTAAAAATGACGTAAAGGCCTTATTGAAGGGCCTGAAAGATGGTGTAATCGATGCGGTAGTGTCTCAGCATACACCTCAGGAAGTAGAATTCAAAAATGTAGAATTCCATATTGCGAAGAATGGAATTACAGGTTTACAGACTACTTTACCACTGCTTATCAAAGCGGGCTTGTCTGATGAACAAATAGTTGATAAATTAGTAGTGGGTTCACGTCAGGTGGTTGACGTGAATGTCCCTACCTTTGAAATCGGCGAACAAGTAAATCTTGTCCTTTTCGATAGAAAAGAAACATGGACATTTGATGAGAAATCTAATAAATCCAAAGGAAGAAATAATCCGCTATTCGGTACAGAATTAGTAGGAAAAGTTAAATTGGTTGTGAATAATTACCAATTGTATATAAACAATTAATAGTATGGATAATAAAGTAAAAAATGCGTTAGAAGGTGGAATTTCTTCTTATGCATCTCTAGAAAATATTGAAGCTGCCGATTTTCAGGCAGCCCTGTTCAACGCATTTGCCCTTGATGCACCTTTTATGGATAAGGTGGCAGCCATGGATGCTGTATTTGACGATTTCCAAGCCTTCGAAGAATTGCGCGAGGTGGCTTTTGATTTGTTGATGATCAACTTCTTCGCAGAAGATGTTCAAAAATTAGAGGAAGATTATTTGGAGTCCGAAGAATGGGAACAAATCGAGGAGGATACCTTGGACAGAGGTACCGAGTTGTTAAATATATTCTTGTACCTGAAAGAGTGTGAAGATGACAAGATCGAAGCTACTTTGGATGATTACCTAAAAGAATTCTTGCTGGTAGAGGAAGATGAATTCCAAGATGAATACCGTATATACGAAAAGGTAATTGCTAATCAGATTCTTGCTGAATCGGATTACTCCGAAATAGCAAAGGTGTCTACATCAGTAACACCAATGGATGAATTGTATGAGCTATTCTATCCATTAGTATCCTTTTTCTACGAGTCAAAGCCCTCCGCTGCACAATATGAGGAATTTACTTCTCATGCAGGGAACAAGTCTTACGAGACCGCGCTTTATCACGTAATCGTTAACTTCAATAAATAAGATATGGCTGAAGCCAATTTTTCGGAGGCGGGCTTTAATGCCTCGTACAATAAGAAAGAAAGCATCAAGTATGGTGTTATTTTAGGTGTAATATCATTCTTATTGGGTATTGTCGTGCTCTATGTGAGCAAGCATGTAGAATCTTTCTGGATGCTTACCTCTATGTCTTTCGGTATTAATACCGTGTTGTATATGCTGATCGCGTTAGCATTTGCTTATAGTTTGCGTAAGAAAAACGGTGGGTTTTGGAATTTTTCCATCGCTGTAAAGAGTACATTTTTAATGTTACTTATATCTACCGTTTTGGCTACCGTGAGCACCATGGTTTTTGTGAATGTCATCAATCCTGCTTTGCAAGAGGAAGTGTTGCGCAACACTATCAATATTACCATCGAACAACTGGAAAACAGTGGTGCACCTGATGACGTTATCGATTCTCGTGTTGCCACACTAGAAGAGCAGATGGCTACACTAGGACAGATTACTGTAAAAACAATATTCAGAAGTTTGATGATTTCGATTTTGATACAGTTTATCTTTTCGCTCATATTAGCGGCGTTGACACGCAATG
>JBMDWK010000135.1:0-17951 GCA_048595255.1 Sphingobacterium sp.
TTAGTTTTTTCGTAAATCACTTGAAGTTAGATAGGTATGTGATAATCCGTGCGTAAACCGCGTCATTTCGACGAAAGGAGAAATCTGTTAATGGATTTCTCACTACACGAAGTTTCGTTCGAAATGACGATAAAGGGTCAAGTGAATCCACATGCTATTTCCAAAAGTTTATCTAAAGATGAGATCGTAAACTCGGGTCCAAGGAGACATTTTAAGAAGTTGTAATGGTTGTGCTCGTGTTTAAAATGCGTCATTTCCACGGAAGGAGAAATCTGTTAATAGATTTCTCACTACACGAAGTTTCGTTCGAAATGACGGATAAAGGGTCAAATGACAATCTGCTATTGCCAAAAGTCTGTGTGGTGACATCTTAAGAATTTGTAAGGGTTGTGCTCGTGCATAAAATGTGTCATTTCGATGAAAGGAGAAATCTGTCATTAGATATCTCACTGCACTTTGTTTCGTTCGAAATGATGGATAATTATATTTATAGATGTTTATTCACATAAAATAGTCTCAGTCATAGCGGGATTCTAAATCCAAACTGACGTAATGTAAACAAAAAAAACATACCCCTAGAGATGCGTTGCTTAGTTGTATTTCTTTAATAAATTCTCTATTACTTTAGGGTAGTGCAAGTGCTCCAATTGTTGACCCTTGAATTTAATTGTTTCTAAGGTGTCGTCCTTTTCTACTTTAAATCGACCTTGGTAGATTACCTCACCTTCGTCAAAGTGCTCATTGACAAAGTGAATGGTTATACCATGCTCTTCGTCGCCTGCTGCCAAGACAGCTTTGTGCACACGGTCACCATACATGCCTTTACCGCCGTGTTTTGGTAATAGGGCAGGATGGATGTTGATGATTTTATTGGGATACGCTTTTAATAAATTTTCTGGCACCAACCACAAAAAACCTGCCAGCACAATCAAATCAATCTCCAAGCGCTTCAGTATATTGACCACCTCGTCTGTATGATAGAATTCTTGTCTATCAAAAACATGGGATGGTATTTCAAAATTATCAGCACGCTGCAATACGTAAGCTTCTGGATTATTGCTTAGTACGAGTGATACCTCAGCGTCATCAGAATATTTGAAATGCTCCATGATTTTCTGCGCATTAGAACCAGAACCTGAAGCGAAAATAGCAATGCGTTTTTTCACGTTGTTATTAGTTATATTGTGTTCTCAAATATAAGCATTTTGCCCTTTAATAGGATGTTTGCTCGTTATTCTTGATTTAGTTATTTACTATTTGCAATTTGTTTAAGAATCTTCGCACTAATCTCACCCACCGAAATGCCGGCGTTGGATAAGACCACGATAGCAGATTTTTTGTCTGGTACAAGGCCTATAAACGAGGAGCTCCCGCCTGTACCGCCTTCATGCGTATATTGAATGACATCATCCACCATATTCATATGCCATGCCAAACCGATGTCTGTCTGAGGTGGTAAGTAGAATGTGAATTGTCGAGTGAGCATCATGGCATTCTCCAGGATGGATTCCGGAAGTTTGAATTGATATTGCGCGAAGCGCAAAAGGTCATGTACCGTAGATTTGAGCGAGCCAGCAGCGGAAAGCGCCTGAAAATCCCATGTAGGCACTTCTTCGCCCTCTTGATTGTAGACTTTTGCTGCTTTGTGGATTTTAGGGTTGATTTTCTCTACCGTATTGGACATTCGCAGAGAATCTGTAATGATTTCTTTGATGTTTTGCGCGTAGGATTTTTTTGTAATTATACTGATCAGTTCTCCTAATAGTCCATATCCCAGGTTGCTATACTCATATTGTTCACCTGGCTCGTTTTCGCTTTTCACATCTTTCAAAAACTGAAATAAGTCTTTACGGCTGTAAGTAGCATACGGGTTTTTAGGGTTGAATTTGGCTACTTTATCCAAGTTTGATGGCAGGCGCGGGAGACCGGAGGTATGGTTGGCTAATTGTTTGAAGGTGATTTTTTGGATTAAAGGATTTTGCGCAACCGAGTCAGGCAAATATTTTGCGATGCTATCATCTAGGTTTAGTGTGCCTTTTTCTACTAAGTCCGCCAATAGGGTCGAAGTGAAAATTTTGGAAAGCGAACCGATTTCGTACAGAGTATTGCCATCTGGCAAGGAGTTTTCATTTCCTGCAACTGTCTGCCCATAGAAAAAGGTATTGACAGTATTTTTGTTGATGACACCTATGGATAAAGATTTCGTATTTGGGTTAGACAGGTAGGTCCGTGCAATAGAATCTACAAAGTAATCCAATGGATTCTGCTTAGTGACATTGGATTGTACTTCTTCAGTCCTTTTGGCAGTCTGGATATGTCCTTGCTTTACTAAAAAGTAATAAAAATTGAAATTCGAATCTACTCCTAGCTGTATAGAATATTTTGTATTTCCTGCAGTTAGATTGTATCCGGCAATATTATTCGAAAAGGTGGCTACTTGGGCGTCAGTAATTTTACCCAGAGAGGCAATATTGCTGATCAGATTTGTAAATTCGTTTTCTTTCAATTGCTCCTTAAATGATGGAGACGCTAAAGTGTAAACGGAGTCAGGCTGTTGCGTATTGATAAAATATTCAATACGATTGAATACTGTGCGGTTTCTTCGTTCTACAGGAGACTGCGCGAACAAAGTAGTGCCGATGAGCAAAATATTACAAATTAATAGTAGTGTTCTATGTATCATGTTGCAAAACTAACAAACAATTGGTTATAAGCCAATTGTTTGTTTTAATCTTGCATAGCCTGATTTGCTAATATTGACTTTGTCACCACTGATTAGAATGCCTTTATAGCTTTCTTTTTCCATCGGTTCTATCTTAGCCAGTTGATCGACTTTAATGATGAAGGAGCGATGTACGCGTACAAATTGTTTCGGGTCCAGTTGTTTTTCAAAAGAAGACATCGTTTTGTTTTTCAGGAACATACCGTCTTTTGTATGAATCTTTACATAATCATCATAAGCTTCCAAGTATATGATCTGCTGAACAGGAATAAGTTTAATCTGTGTGCCATTTTTCACCACAATACGCTCTAATGTTTCTTCATCCAGATCTTCTTTCAGAGCTTTGACACCTTGCTGTTTTTGTTGGGTGATATGCAAGGAGCGAAATTTAGCGATGGCTTGTTCGAATCGGTCCTGGGAGATGGGTTTTAGTAGATAATCCACAGCGTTCTTTTCAAAAGCGCGAAGCGCAAATTCTTCAAATGCTGTAGTAAAGATGATGTGCGGATATTCATCTAATATTTCGAGCATTTCAAAGCCTGTCAGCTTGGGCATTTGTATATCCAAGAAAACCAGATCGGGCTTGTGCTGTTGTATAGCCTTCGCTCCTTCAAAACCATCCCCGCATTCAGCTACAATTTCAAATCCTTGGTCCTTAAGTAAGTATTCGTGTATAATCATGCGAGCTAATGGCTCATCATCTATTATTATTGCTTTAATCATGTTGAGGTATTTTTATGATGGCGGTAAATTGATTCTCTGTTTTGCGTATACTCAATAAATCGGTACGGCTATATATTAAAAATAAACGTCTCTGAATACTTGATAAACCAAATCCAGTTCCTTTCTTGTTGTAGAATTGATCCGTATCGTAAGGGTTCGTAATTTCGATCGTTAACATACTGTTTTCTAAGGATATTTCGGTGATAATGTTTACATTACCAATGATATTGTAAAGTCCATGTTTAATTGCATTTTCCATTAGAGGCTGTATTATCATGCAAGGAACTTTTGCTTGTAAGACTTCTTGGTCATAGTCAAAACTGGTTTGAAGACGATGGCCAAATCTAACTTTTTCAATTTCTAAGTACAGCTCAAGATGTTTGATTTCATCCAAAAGTGGAATCAATTGTTTGTCATCCTTACGCATTGTTCCTCTCAAAAAATCTGAAAGTTGGAAAGTCATTTTCTTTGCCAGATCAGGTTTTGCGCCTATGAGTGCAATGATGGAATTAAGGCTGTTGAACAAAAAGTGAGGTTGCAGCTGCTGGCGGAGGTTGTAGAGCTCAGCTTCACGAACCAGTCGTTCGGATTCCAGTTTACGACGGTCATTTTCAATCGCTTCTTCCTGCACATTCCAAAAGATATTGATGATCATGATACAAGCAAGCAACAGAAAGTTAATAATAAACTTGTAAGGCAGCTTTTGATAATAGTGTGCAATAGAAGGGGTATCGAAAAATTGGTATAGTGTAAATATGGAAACACCCAGACTCATAATGGTCAACACCAAACAAAAGCCAATAATCTTAAAATATTGGCCTTTGCTTGGGTTGTAAAACTTCATCGAACTAAAAATCAGATAACAACATATTGTCATCACTACCGCGCTGATCAGTGGTTCGATTATCGAAACTTTGATGGGTTTGAATTCCCACCACAATAAAAAATAGGAAACGGAAAAGTATAAAACAAAAATAACTCCAACAGTAAAGTGGATCAATGCTGATTTGGAATTTATTTTGAGGGATGATACAAACATATCCGTTAGCTATTTTTTATGGTTACGGTACCAAATATCGATGTACCAGTTAAGTATAATTTTTTGGATTCGTCGTATGGATGATTAATCATAATTCTACGATCGTCCATATCTCCGAATATTGAAGAAACTGATGGTGTCACTATCCAGTGTGGTGGAACTATAATCTTGGTGCTACCAAATAGTTGGAAGGTGTCGATAACGATAGGCTGTGAAAAGTCAGCTTGTAGTAAGTTGATGACCGATCCACCAAAGATGTTAGTAATAGTTCCTCCCAAGAAATTCTTGGAAAGGATTATTTTATTTGCACTGCCAAAGAGTGCTTCTACTTTGAGGTAATTCTCAGAGAATTGGAACTGACTCTGTGCTCCAGCATATTTATTGGAAGCATCATTAGCTGTCGACTCCGCTTGTGCAGGATTCGTGTCATCCGTTAGATTCACGACTCTTCTGTCCCAATCATATTCATCGGTAGGATGAGGTGTCGGGTTGTCATCTGGAGGAGTAGGGAAGTTAGGTGCTTTTCGATTTCTATTTATGATATATATACCAATGATGATCGCTATCGCAGGGAATAGTACTTGGAACGGGTTGAAATCGCCAAATATTTTGCGTAGCAAGAATATACCACCAATGGCTATAAGTATAAACGAGGACTTTTTCTCAAATTTTGAATTGATACCTATTACGAGACCAACAATAATCAAAATCATCGGAACGCTGAACAACCAAGACGGGAACAAAAAGCCTAAGTCCAGATTATTTAATAATAAGAATACACCAAACAATATAATAATTGCACCAACAGTAGTCGAAGACTTATTGTTGCTTGGTGGTAATTGTGGGTTCGGATTTGTATGCGTTGTCTTTTCCATTTCAATATATTTATTGGCTCAAATGTAAACACCTATTCCTTATTCTAACATGAGTATTAGGTATTCGAGGTAGCTTATTCGGTAAAAGGTACAATTATGTCGGTAAAAATACATTGATAAAATTTGATATAAAATGGTTATTAGCAAAAAATAATTATTTTTTGCAAAAAATTTGGTTCTTTAGTTAGATATATTATATATTTATGACATAAAAATATAGGATTTAAACTTAAATACTTACTAGACTAATGGGAGATTTTGAAAACAAAGAACGTGAAGAAGTATTTTCAAAAAAGGTGAGAGCTGGAAAACGTACTTATTTTTTTGATGTAAAGGCAACACGATCGAATGATTACTATGTAACCATTACAGAGAGCAAAAAGCGTTTTGAAGATGGTCAATTTATCAAACATAAAATTTTCTTATATAAAGAAGATTTTGAAAAGTTCGCAGAAGGACTATCCGACGTGGTAGAGTACATCAAATCAAACCAAGAGGTCATAGAGAAGAGATACGAGCCTAACCAAGACGATTCTGCATACGAAAGCACAGGAGAATTTGTAGCAAAAGATAATTTTTCTTTCTAAGCACGTTGATTCCTGTTTAAGATATAGCCACTTGCACGAGTGGCTTTTTTGATTTTAAAGATGTTACAATAAAACCTTATTTATTGTTTTCTAATCTTTTATTTTCGTATTATATAATTATTACATATGACAAATAAGTGGACTCAACTTGCCGTTGTGGGTCTGTTGTTTATTGGAACACAGTCCTTTGCGCAGAAGAAATTAAGTTTTGATGAAGCCTGGGGTAGGACACAGACCGTCACGCAGCCTATCAATGGCTATGTAGGATGGGCAGACAATGATCACTACCTCGAGTATAACCGTCAGGAGAACCGTACCTACAAGGTACACATCAAGACTGGGCATCGCGAAATCTATGTGCCTGCAGAGAATAAAAGTACGCGTGTAATAATCAAGAAAAATGATATCTACCTACAATCCGCCGATGGTCAGGAGAGACAATTGACCAATTCGCCGGATGCGGAGGAGCAAAACCCTACATTATCTCCCGATGGCAAATACGTAGCTTTCACCCGTAAGAGTAACCTTTATAGTGTATCGGTCGATAATGGAAGCGAAACGCAATATACGACCGATGGTACAGATGTGATCTATAATGGTTGGTCATCTTGGGTGTATTACGAAGAGATTCTAGGCCGACGAACAAACTATAAAGCTTTCTGGTGGTCACCAGATAGTAAGCAGATTGCCTTTATGCGTTTCGATGATACGAAAGTACCGATGTTCCCGATTTATGTTTCCAAAGGACAGAATGGGTATTTGGAAGAGACACGTTATCCTAAGGCAGGTCAAAGTAATCCAGAAGTTAAGGTTGGATTTGTTAAAGTAGGTGATACCAATGTGGTATGGGGTGATTTTAATGAGAAAGACGACCAATATTTTGGTGAGCCTTATTGGAGCTTTGATAGCAAGTCGATAATGGTGCAATGGATGAATAGAGATCAAACGAATTTGAAATTCTATAGCGTCAATCCACTATCGGGTACAAAAAAAGAAATTTATAACGAAGAGCAACCAACATGGATTAATCTTGACCATGATGAGCGCATCACGTATTTGGCGGACAACAAACATTATATTCTTAAATCAGATAAATCTGGTTGGGCGCATTATTATTTATACACACTTGATGGCAAATTGTTGAACCCGATTACTGCTGGAGACTGGCAGGTTTCTAGTTTACAATTTATCGATGAGAAATCTAAAGTTATTTACTTCACAGCTCGTAAAGAAAACTCTGCTACTGTGGATCTTTACCGTGTAGATTATTCGGGTAAAAACCTTAAGAGATTGACTTTTGGTGATTACACCCACCAAGTGTCCGTATCTCCGGATGGCAAATATTTTATCTCAACATATTCGAATGTGAGTACCCCAACGAAAGTTGTATTGGTGGATAATAAAGGTAAAGTAATAAAAGAACTGGCGGATTCTAAATCTCCTGATTTTGATAATTATAAGATTGGAAAAACATCGTATTTCACTATCAAATCGGATGATGGAAAATTTGATTTACCGGTAATTATCACTTATCCTGTAGACTTTGATGAGACCAAAGAATACCCTGTAATCATGAGTATCTATGGAGGTCCTGATGCTGGTTCGGTAAGAAATACATGGAAGAATACTTCCAATAGCCCTTATGGCGGACTTTCTCAACATTGGGCTAATGAGGGTATCATTCAGATAGAATGCGATCACCGTGCTTCTGGACACTTTGGCAAGCAAGGGGTAGCTTGGATGCACCGCAATCTAGGTAACTGGGAATTGGTGGATTATATTACTGTTGCCAAATGGTTGAAAGCAAAACCTTGGGTGAAAAAAGACAAATTATTAATCACCGGCCATAGCTACGGTGGATACATGACATGTCTTGCATTGACAAAAGGAGCGGACTACTTTGATTACGGTATCGCTGGTGCTCCTGTGACGAGCTGGGAGTTGTATGATACACATTATACCGAGCGCTGGATGGATACTCCACAGGATAATGCTGAAGGTTATAAAAACGGTTCAGTATTAACATATGTCGACAAATACAAAGGCGGCCTGCGCATTTTGCACGGTGATATGGATGATAATGTGCATATGCAGAATACCATTCAATTGGTGGATGCATTGACCGATAGAAATGTGCCTTTTGAATTGATGATATATCCAGGCAGTAGACATGGATGGAGCCGTTCGAAGGTGAAATATGATTTCAAGGAGCGCGTGCGCTTTTACTATCAATACTTACTGGAGAAGTCTGTGCCAGCAGAATTCAACTAAATATTAAATACAAAAAAACCTCATGCAAATGAGGTTTTTTTGTACACTTTGCTTTCCTATTGTAAAATTACTATAGGCTTTACAAAAATTAATAAATTACCCTCTTTTTGGATTGATGTAATCCAAAAAATATTTCATCTTTGTATTATTATTAATCAAGATGTTAGATTTTTTAAAAGAGAGCACTTTTCGTGCTAATGATGTGTTTTTTCGCGCTTTAAACTTGTTGAAGAAACATTATATTTCTGTGGCAGGTTTATGTTTTTTGCTTTTTGTCACTAATAATCTATCGACTTATCTAGCGCTTTATCTGAGTGAGCTGACGGGGAGTGCTGTACGTTTCGTGTTATTGCTTATTTTCGTCACCTTATTTTTTGGTTTGCAATTGGTTTTGATCAAGCGAGCCATACTATTGGCCAATAATGTGGAGAAGGCGCCTTTGATGACGTATATTCCATCTACCAAGCAGTTTGTTCACTTTATCTTCGGATTGATTAGCTATTCACTGATTACGGGTGTGGTGTATATAATGTGCTCTATTATCTGCATGCCGCTCATATATATGGGAGTTGGTTTAGACACCATAACCTATGAGATCAATCCTTTGCTTACCGCATTGATCATGATGTTTATCCTCGTGCGGATATCTTTTTTTCCTTTTTTCATTGTAGAAAATAGTTTTAGCTTTGTTCGGTCTATTAAACTAAGTATAGCTTTTACTAAGGGAAATACGATCAATTTGCTTATCTTGATGGCTATTTTAGCGTCAACATATATGGGGCAGCTGTTTTTCGAATATATGGAGTATAGTCTATTGGCAAAAGTGATGAGTGCTGTCAATACATTTGTAATAATTCCATCTGTGAGTTTGGTGTTAGCGGTGGCCTATGTAGGGATGATAAAAGAATATAAGGGCAGTTACGATCCCGAATTGTTGAAGAATATATTATAAGAGGAGTTTTGAAGAAGAATATTGCCATTTTAGGTTCAACAGGAAGTATAGGAACACAGACGCTAGATGTAGTTAGAGCATTTCCCCATAAATTTCAAGTTTCGGTATTAACGGCCAGCAATCGTGCAGATGATTTGATAAAACAAGCTTTGGAGTTTCAACCCAAAATTGTTGTCATCATCTCCGAATCCGCCTATTCTCAGGTGAAGGAAGCTTTGGCACATACCAATATCCAAGTGTGGGCAGGAGAGCAGGCGCTTGTCGATGCTGTCGAATTGGAAGAGATTGATGTCGTGTTGAATGCTATTGTGGGTTCTGCGGGTCTTCGTCCTACCATCAGAGCCATTCAGTCGGGAAAAGATATTGCGCTAGCAAATAAAGAAACCTTGGTGGTGAGCGGAGAGCTTATCATGAACTTGGTGAAGCTGCATAATGTAAAGATGTTGCCTGTTGACTCCGAGCACTCTGCTATCTTTCAATGTCTGGTAGGTGAACCAAGCCCTATCGAAAAAATCTATCTTACAGCTTCCGGTGGTCCATTCAGAGGTTGGTCTCGCGAACAACTTGCTCATGTGACCAAGGCCGAAGCGTTGAAGCACCCGAACTGGACAATGGGCGCAAAGATTACAATAGATTCGGCTTCGTTAATGAATAAAGGACTTGAGGTGATTGAGGCTAAATGGTTATTTGACTTGTCGTTAAGTGATATTGATGTGATTGTTCATCCCCAATCTATCATACATTCCATTGTCCAATTTGAAGACGGATCGATGAAAGCGCAGATGGGTCTTCCGGATATGAAATTGCCTATTCAGTATGCTTTGACATACCCCGAGCGCTATGCAAATAACTTCAAAAGATTCGATTTCTTAGACTATAGTCAATTGACTTTCGAAAAACCAGATCTGCATACTTTCCGCAATTTGCAATTGGCATACGATGCGTTGGCGGAAGGAGGAAATAGATGCTGTGTGCTGAATGCAGCAAATGAAATTGCAGTCGCTGCTTTCTTAGAAGATAAGGTGTCATTCCTTGGTATGTCCAGCATCCTTGAGGAGACATTATGTCATATCAAAAATAAAAATAACCTTAGTTTGGAGGATTATATCGCTTATGACCGAGAAAGTAGAATCGTGGCACAAGATTTAATCAATAAAATAAAACATAATTAAAAATTTTAAATGGGAATATTAGTGATGGTAGGCCAGGTGATACTGGCATTGTCAATTTTAATCATACTTCATGAGTTAGGACATTTTTTGGCTGCGCGCGCATTTGGTATTAAAGTAGAGAAGTTTTATTTATTTTTTGATGCATGGGGCGTCAAATTATTCAAATTCAAATATAAAGATTGTGAGTACGGGATCGGCTGGCTTCCGCTTGGTGGTTATGTAAAGATCGCCGGAATGATCGATGAATCCATGGATACGGAGCAATTGAAACAAGAGCCTCAGCCTTGGGAATTTCGCAGTAAACCAGCTTGGCAGCGTCTGATCGTGATGCTAGGTGGTATCATTGTCAATGTTGTCGTGGGTATTTTGGTATTTTGGATGCTCGTTTTCAAATATGGAGATTCGGATTTTGATAATACCAAATTATATGGTGTGAAACCAGGTATTATTGGTGAGAAAATCGGTATTCAAGAAGGCGATAAAATTGTTGCTGTCAATGGTAATCCGGCTACGTTGTTTCTAAAAGATTTAATGACATCGGATGTGTTGATGGGTGATGCGGTACTGAAAGTAGAGCGTCAAGGTCAATTTGTGGATATCACTCTGCCTGCGACGATGCTGAATGACGTGGCTGATCACAAGAAAAATGAATTCATAACGCCGATATTTAAGATGTTGCCTGTTGAAACTGTCGCGGAAGACTCGCGTGCGCAAAAGATGGGCTTACAAAAAGGGGATAGCATTACTGCGATCAACGGCGTGCCTGTATCTCGTTTGGATGCATTCCAAGATGAAATGGTAAAAAACAAAGGCCAGGAGATTAAATTGGATATTGTACGGGGAGCTGATGCCTTACAACTAGTGGCTGCTGCAGATACGACCAGTATATTGGGTTTCTCCAATCTGCCTGTGATAATGCGTCAATATTCTTTTGCGGAATCTTTCCCTGTAGGGGTGTCTAAGGCTTTTTCGATTATTACGGATAATGTAAAAGGATTCGGGAAAATTTTCAAAGGTGATGTTCGTGCGGATAAAGCGTTGTCAGGACCAGTTGGAATTGCCAAGATGTTTGGGGATGAGGTCGATTGGACTCGTTTCTGGAATCTTGTAGGTATGCTTTCTATGGCATTAGCCTTTATGAATTTATTGCCTATTCCTGCTTTGGATGGCGGGCACGTGGTATTCTTATTGATTGAAATGATTCAAGGTAAGCCATTAAGTGACAAAGTCCTTGAGACAGCTCAAATGATTGGTTTCTTTATTCTTATAGCATTGATGTTATTTACTTTTGGTAATGACATTATTAAGTGGTAATACCACTTTTACGTATAAAACAAGAAAGCCGAAACGATAAGTTTCGGCTTTCTTGTTTTATACGCTTTCGCTTTTATCTTAGGGCTTCTGATAGGGTGCTTACAAAATTCACCTGTCTGCCTTTGTTGCTTTCGGTAATGAAGTCCGCCAAACTTTGGCTGGCGTAACTTTCAAAATTACCCACTATAGTAACTGACATCTGGTACTGTGTGAATTTTTGCAATATATCTCCGGCTATTTTGGTTTTAAGATCAAAAAAAGCGGGAGTCAAATTCTGTTCGTAAAGAATGACTTTATCATACCCGTCGTAATATAGCGTGCCAATGAGGTCCAATGCATCTTCTAGCTTTGTAATGATGACTTCTTCAGCGCTAATTTCCGCTATTTTATGATTATCAATCTCATGGGTTTTTATATCCATCTATTCTTGTGTGTTTAGGGTACGTTCCAGCAATGCGTCTAGTTGCTTTAGGCACATGCTTATTCCTTCTTGAAAACCCATATCCAATATAGTCTGCAACTCTTCGGAAGTACCCATAGATATTTTGCAATCCACTAAGGTAGTATTCTCTGCTTCTGAAAAACTCAGCAGCCAGGTACCTTGAGGCATATCTTGATTAATAATTCCATGCTCATCACAAAAGCCATCTTTGTACATAAAGGATTGACCATCCTCTATAGCGATAAATTGGGATAAATTCCAATGTTTTTCTCCTTCAGGACCTACCATTGCGTAGTGCCAAATGCCATTAATGGTAAAATCCAATGTTTTTGTTTCCACATGCCAAGGCTGCGGACCCCACCATTGATCCAGTAAATCTGCTGTCGTCCAGCCATCCCATACAAGCTGCTTTGGGCCATCAAATTCTTTTTTTATTCGAATGCTGTTATTTTCTTTTTCTACGGAAAAGTCAAATGCTAGTTCTCTTTTCATATTGCGATCTCCTCTAAGTATATAAGTGTGTTCTTTAATACTACAAATTAGTCTGTCTGTTGTTTCGTGCAAACCATAATAGTCTATATGTTTTTTAACTTAAGGCTATGGAGTATGCATACCCATATGTGTCAAAAATTATTTCAGGCGTTCCAGCTGGCCTTTCCGCTTAATCAAATTCTTGTAATCCCATTGTATAGCCATGGACTTTTGCAACCACCTCTTAAGGTCTTCTTCGTTGATTTCTTCCGCTTGATTGTAAAATATAGACGCATCTTTGAATTTTTTACCTTTTACCGGCAGTTTCGCTTCTTCAAAATCGGCCCCACTCCAAAACATTAATCGAATACCTTTCTTTTGTTTGCTAAATCCCACAATGGGATTTTCGTCCATAAACCACACCGGATGAGCGTGCCATATTTTACGTTCCGTAGCCAAAAGATGTGTCTCTACAAGTTTAATAAGTGTTTTGGCAATCTGGATTTCATCGTCCGAAAAATCATGATAATACTCTTCAAATAGTGATTGCATAGTTTATAACCTAAAAAAAGTGGATATTGGTGATATTGATTTTCCCCCAGTCTATTACACAAATTAAAGAAAAAAGTTAGCAAGGTATCTTGTCTTATGCCAATTTTAATAGGCTTTTACTTCCTTTTATAGATAATATAGTCCGAACTTAACGGTTCAATTCCATGCAGGCGGCATTCGGTCGCTATCTGTGCACGATGGTAGGTGCTGTGATTGATGATGTGAAAGAGAATATCCTCAACAGCATTAAAAAATCTATCACCTTGCGAATTGAGGTATTCAACAACGCTTGACATAGGAATAGTTTGTAATATGAATAAACTGTTTTCGTAATTTGAATGATTGATATGTGGCAGATTTTGCCAATCATTTAGTTGCCACACTTGGAAAGTTGGCTGCTTGAGTATACGTGCGTTCCAAATCTGATGTGCATTGCATGTGTGCGATAGTAGTGCTAAGGTTTTTTCGGAAACTTGAGTTCGATTGGTCTCGAGCAATGTTAAGAGTCGCATATTCATCTCGTGGTTGTATGCGAACAACTCGTTAAACTTCTTTTCCATATAGTCAGTTGAGTATTTTGTGTACCCTATCGTTACCCCGTCTACCTCACTGAGAATAGGAGTGAAGCATTTCTTTTCTAAAATTGGATAAAGCAATCGAGAGCTAACATGTCCCAAAGCTAAGCCTCAAATCAACGAATTCGAGGCTCAGTATTAAAAGACGATGTAAGGGTGTGCTTGTCTTATATACTAAAGTTACAAATATATTTTATAAGTTAATAATATTTTAACACAATAATTTTTTATTATTTTTTAATAAGTTTATTGTTCTTATAAGGAATATTGGCGGCCTTCTTCTGCAGCCTTGCTGTCCATTAATTTTCCGATGAATACTCCTATCCCAAAGCCGATGGGAATACCGATGGCAAGTAAAGCAATATTGTCAATCAATAGGCCGATTACCAATCCAATGGGTATTCCTATGGCTGTCATGCCAATCGCTGTCCATCGCTTTGTATAATGTCCCGCGGGAACTGCCTTGGAATCTTTCTCGATTATTTCAATAATTTCACTTTCCTTTAGCTGTACTAGGGATAAAAATGCACCATTTATTTTTGTACTTGTATTTAGTTCATGGATTTTTGCATTGATTTCTTGTAGGCTTTCTGCAGTTAAGGATTTTGTATTCGCGATGGCTAACAAGTTTTGTAATCGATGATAGGCAAGCCCCAATTTATCATTTGGCATGTATTCTATCTCTCTAGGATTTAATGTTGTTAGGTTCATAAAAATACATATTTAAAGTAATAGGTAGTTGTAATCGGGATGATAACCAACGTTAATAATCTTGTATGAATCAAATATAATATATTAATCCAATTTTACCATTGATACGGAGGATTTTCAAGTATAAACACGTGTAATGATAATGATTTATAAGTATATAACGTGAAGTCAAAAGGTAACGCTACAAGAAAACAATCATTTAATGGAAGGAATTCTTGTACAATAGCAGCTTGATTTTGTATAAGGTATTTTGATTTAGTGTCCTAATAACCGTATTTATTTGCAAAGGAATTTCAAAGCATAAAATTATTAGACTGTTACTTCGTTAAAACAAATGTGCTGAAGCTTCTGGTAATGTAATCTCCAAAGTTGTTTTTGATTTCTTCAACTTCGGTTTTTTCAGTAAGTATGCGCAAAGATGTTTGCGCAATTATATTTTTGATTTCTGAAGAATCATACAATGTGAAATTATACTTTGTGAAAGGTAAGGTTTGCATAAAATCTTTATGCGCAAAGGTTAAGCAAAAGCGGCCTTGTGCGCGCAAGACTCGGTAAATCTCTTCTAACATCTGTTTGGGGTTTTCCCAAAAGTACACCGTGTTAACTGTGAAAATCTTTGTAAAAGTATGCGCTTGCCAAGGAAGGTTATTTCCATTATACAGGTGGAATTGTGCTTGTTCAGGATAAAGGGGGGCAACTGCCTGAATGGCGCTGGTATGCATGAGCTCGGATATTTCTAACCCGTAGTAGGATATGGAATTTTGCTGATTAAAAAGCAAAGGGATGTGCTTGCCATTCCCATGTCCTAGCTCCAAAACAGTATCGTAGGGTTCTAGTTGGAGTAAGTGTATGGCTGCCGACGTCATGCCTATATTGGTTTCATGCATCATATCCGCTATTTCTATTCCTTTAGGGCCTTGAGGATGGCGTAGCTGCAACGCAATTTCACGTAATAGATTTTCCTTCTCCTGTGTCATGACTTTTTGAAATCGAGGTTAGATGCTCTTAAAAAGTTTTTGAGTATTGGAATGCTGGTTTTTCCAATGCCATGAAGCTGTAAGATTTCCTTTTCGCTGAATTTACTTAACGCTTCTATGCTGTCAATGCCTTGACTAAGTAATGCGCGACGAGCGGGGCTACTCATTTGACTTAAAAAGCCTTCTTGCGGTTTATCTTGTTGCGCACAGATTGGACAAGTCTTGCAGGTGCTGCTTTTGTAAAATACATGACCTCTCTCACAGATAAGCTGATGTTTTTGATTCGTCATAACTTAATATAATTAAGGTGGTTACCTTTGGTTATCTAGTTTGATTAATTACATGATATCTATTATTGTATTATAAAAATAGCCAATATTATCTAGATTCTTTTGTTGATTGAAAAATTCTCCAAAAGATTTTTTAGCAAAAAAAATCCCTCAGAGCTACGTGCTTCTGAGGGATTTTGATATGAGTATGAATATCGCTTATTCGAAATATTCTTTTATTCTTTCGAAGAATGATTTTTCACTTTTACCAGGTTGTGGTTTAAAGTTTGCGGAGCCTTTTAGTTTTTCTAAAATATCTCTTTCTTCTGGAGACACTGCTTTAGGTGTCCAAATATTGACATAGATTAATTGATCACCTTTGTGGTATGAATTCACTTCAGGGATACCTTTGCCTTTTAATCGAAGGATTTTTCCTCCTTGCGTACCTGGTTCAATCTTGATTTTCGCTTTACCATCAATAGTCGGTACTTCTACGCTTGTTCCTAGCGCAGCATCTGCAAAATTGATATATAAATCATAAATGACATTGATGCCATCACGTTTTAGAGACTCATGAGGAACTTCTTCCACAAGAATGATCAAGTCCCCAGGTATGCCGCCACGAGGAGCTGCATTACCTTTGCCACTCATAGACAGTTGCATGCCTTCGCTTACACCCGCAGGTATGTTGATGGAAATGGTCTCTTCGCCTCTTTCTAAACCATCACCACGACAGGTTGTACATTTAGCTGTGATTTCGACGCCTTCACCATTACAAGCAGGACAGGTGCTGGTAGTCTGCATCTGACCCAAAATAGTATTGGTCACTCTTCTTACGGAGCCTGAGCCGCCACAAGTATTACATGTATGGAAAGAAGATTTGTCTTTTGCACCTGATCCATCACAAGTGCGACATACTACCTGTTTGTTTACTTTTACTTTCTTTTCGACGCCTTTGGCAACCTCTTCCAAAGTCAACTTTACTTTGATGCGAAGATTGGTTCCTTTTTGCACACGACGACCGCCACGCGATCCGCCGCCACCTCCAAAGAAGCTTTCGAAAGGATTTCCTCCGCCGAAAATATCACCAAACTGGCTGAATATGTCGTCCATATTCATGCCTCCACCAGCACCGCCAAAACCAGCAGAATTACCTGCATGACCAAATTGGTCATAGCGCGATTTTTTCTCTGGATTACTCAATATTTCGTAAGCCTCAGCTGCTTCCTTAAATTTTTCTTCAGCAGCTGTATCCCCAGGATTTTTATCCGGGTGATATTTTATCGCAAGCTTACGATAGGCCGATTTTATTTCTGCAGCGTCAGCTTGGCGCGAAACGCCAAGAACGTCATAATAATCTCTCTTTGACATCTATCTTTATATTATTTCCCAATTACCACTTTAGCGTAACGGATTACTTTGTCATTCAACGTATAACCTTTCTCTACGACATCAATCACTTTATTTTTCATATCATCCGATGGCGCAGGGATAGCTGTAATAGCTTCTTGAAAATCTGCGTCGAATACTTCACCCACCACGTTCATTTCTTTAAGACCCTCATTTTCCAAGATCTTTCTGAATTTATTATTCACCAATTCAACGCCTTCTTTGACTGGCGTAATATCTTGTGCCGTAGCCATAGCATTCAAAGCTCTATCAAAATCATCTAAGACCGTAAGTAGCTTGGAGATCACGGCTTGTCCCGCAGTCTGAATCAACTCTACGCGTTCTTTGGATGTGCGTTTTTTATAATTGTCAAATTCAGCAAATAAACGTGCAAACTTGTCATTCGCTTCGGCCAATTGATTACTTAGAATTTCTTCTTGGGATAATTCTTCGGCCGGAGCTGTCTCTTGCTCTTGATTGGTTTCGTTTTGTTCTAGATTTTCTTCTTGAATGTTCTCTTTTTCGTTCATCATCACACTATTTTTTAGATATTTGAATAGCTCAAATAGTTTGTCCAATAATTTTGCCATTATAAAAATATCCGACACCTTGTCAGTGTTTGCAATAGTAACACCTACAAAATGTCGGATTGTATAAGTTTTGTCAGTTTTTTAGATGCTTACATTGTCGTGCAATGCGCCATCGGCAGTACGTATAATACGTGCCGGCATATTACGGATGATCTGGTAATCGTGGGTAGCCATCATTACGGCAGTGCCAGAGGCTGCAATATCTCGAAGCAATAATATAATTTCTTCGGAGGTAGCAGGGTCAAGATTTCCGGTTGGCTCATCGGCAAGAATAATCTCAGGTTCATTGAGTAGGGCGCGAGCTATTACTATACGTTGTT
>JBMDWK010000136.1:0-4821 GCA_048595255.1 Sphingobacterium sp.
TCTTCAAAGAAGGGGTAAGGACCGAACCAATATTCCAATGCCTCAATAGTTTGCGACACGTTTTTCTTCAAGTGTGCAATTTTTTCATCGGTAGCATTCTCACGAAGCACATAGTAATCTACATAGAGAGGTCCATCTTCAGATTTTATTTTCTCGCTGTAGCGAACATAGTCGCCGATATTAAGTGCCACATTGTAGTTATTAATCGGGTTGACGACACGCCAATGGTATTTGGTATAACCATTATCCATTGAATCCACTTTAATGAGTCGACCGTTCGATACATTCATTAGATCTTTTGGTACAGCTACTGAGATCAACATGCTATCTGGCTCATCCGATTGATGATCTTTGTTGGGCCACCACGCGCTTGCGCCTAAGCCTTGCACTGCTGTGGCCACAAAGTGTTTTCCGTTGCTATCTTTCTTCCAGTCAAAACCACCATCCCAAGGTGCACGTGTAGCTTGCACCGGATTGCCGGAGTAATAAACCTTGAAAGAATCGATGGATCCACCCTTTATGGTTTTCGGGAAAGTAACGAAGACTGCGTGATGTTTACGCTCGAAAGGTAAAGTCTTACCTTTATATTCGATTTTATCAACGGAGAGGTTATCAAATAAATCAAATTGCAACTTGTTGAAATCTTCAACCGCCTTAAATTTAAAGAGATTGGAACCCTCTATATATTTGTTGTCTAGGTCTACCTGGATATCCAAATGGTAGTATTGCACATCATAGCACGTGCGAAGAGGAGTTAATTGACCTCGCAAAGAATCCGCTTGAGAGAATATTTCTTTTGCACGAATTAGCTGCGCTTTGCTGGGCGATGAAAGACATAGTGCTGCTAAGCAGACTAGACTGGCGTAGAGTTTATTCATTGATTTCAATAAAATCTGAAGTTTTAGGAATATTTTGAATTATTGGCTTCCAGGATTCCGGAAGGTGTGTGAGTTTGCGGGTAGAGAGATCTAACCAAGCACCGTCAACATTTATGACAGCCGCTACTTCGCCAGATGATTTGAGCACTTCGTGACGAAAGGAAAATCTTCCGTTCAAGGTATTCAACTTGCTTAGTGCGGTACTGACTTTTATATATTCATCCAGCACTATTTCTCGTTTGTAAATCAATTCTTCACGAAATAGAATAGGACCAATTTTATGTTGGGCAAACTGATCAAGTGATAGCCCCAAAGTGTTGAGCATATTGCTTCGTGCCTGGGCGCAAAAATCAGCATAGGCGGAGTGTCTTAAGTGTCTATTTGCATCTATTTGAGACCACAGGACTTGGCCTTCATAAAAGATATTTTTCTCCATATAATTACTTACTTTATGTAGCCTAAAATACTAATTTATATTAACTAACTAAACTGTCTGATGAGAATTGCCCTAAAAAAACAAGCGTTTGAATATACTTTATTTCAAACGCTTGCAATACTTTTATTTCTATAATTTCTGTCTATTATGCCGAAGCCAATTGCATGAGAACAGCAGTTAACCAGCCTGCATACGTGCCTATGGCATAACTAAATACTGATAAAATAACACCCACTGATATTAATGAAGGGTGAAAGGCCGCTGCCATAACTGAAGCTGATGCTACGCCTCCCACGTTGGACATACTTCCTACGGCATAGTAGAAAAATGGGATTTTGAAAATTTTAGCAACAACAAGAAGTAGTAATGCATGGAATAAAATCCATATGATACCCACAATAAATAATCCTGGGTTCTGCAATATAGCCAGTATATCCATTTGCATACCAATTGTCACAATGAGCATATAAAGCAGTGCTGTTCCCATTTTGGATGCTCCCACATTTTCGAGTTTGCGTGCCGGCGTGAAGGACAAGCATACGCTAATAATTGTCGCAAACAGAATAATCCAGAAGAAAGTGTTGGTTAGGGAGAAAGTCTCCAGTTGAGGATAATGTGTGTTAATGAACGATGCAGTGGGTTCGGCTAGAAATGTGGCTAACCCAGTGCCTGCAAAAGCAATAGAAAGCATTAAGATAATATCCTTTGTTTCTGGAATTTTTGCATTCTCTTTTGCTTTCTTTTCCAATTTAACCATTAATTCATCTACGTCTCTGGCATCAGCTTTGAAAAATCTGTCCATCATTTTGCTTTTGCCTGCGCCATAAAGAAGAAGGGCCATCCAGCTATAAGCTACAAATACATCGACTGCGATGATAGAGGAAAACAGGCTAGGAGAGGGCTGCAAAATTTCTTTGAGGGCGACTTGATTGGCGCTGCCGCCTATCCATGACCCCGCTAATGATCCAAGTCCGCGCCAAACTGCATCGGGTCCACTACCTCCAACTATATCAGGAGCCACATATGAGGTCAAAAGCACAGCTAATGGTCCTCCTAGCATAATTCCTATCGTACCCGCGATGAACATTAATCCAGCGCGTTTGCGCAAGGCCCACATCTCTTTAATATCAAGATTGAGTATGAATAAAATCAGACAGGCTGGCAAGAAATAACGACTTCCTATAGTGGTTAACGGGGAATTAGCGCCATCAATAATATTGAAAGAGTTGAGGAGTCCTGGTAAAAAGTAGCAAAGTAGTAGGGGGGGTATGACATCATAAAAACCCTTTACATATCGGTTGTTAATATTGGATGTATAGAACACCAAACCTAATATTGCCATCAATAGACCGACGACTACAGTATTGTTTGTAATAAGTGGTTCGATAATTTGAGTTTCTTCCATAATTATGTAATAATGATGCGTGAAAATATGTAATATTTTTGAAGAATATTCATTTTATTGCAAAGTAGTGCCCTTATTTTTCTTTAAAACTAGATAAAATTGCATCTTTATATCCACGTAGCCAATGGGATAGAAAATGTATCATGAATGTGGGATTTCATTTGCACATTTACGTATTTTGTTTCCATTTTGCTGTGATGAATAAGAATCAACTTGAAAAACACAATAAACTGTTAGTGGATGAATAAGATTAAAATATTAGTCGTCGGTTGTGGAAATATGGGAGCATCCCATGCTAAAGCTTACCATGAGTTTGAAGAATTTGAAATCGTTGGTTTAGTATCTCGTGGACATAGCAAGAGTAAACTACAACAACAATTGGGATCCAATTATCCTTTGTTTGATGAATATGAAACTGCGCTTTCACAAGCACAACCTGACGCTGTCTGTATTTCGACTTATCCGGATACCCATGAATCTTATGCTATCCAAGCATTTGAAGCGGGAGCTCATGTTTTTATAGAAAAGCCGGTTGCCGACACCGTTCTAGGGGCGCAACGAGTAATTGAAGCCGCACAAAAAGCCAACAAAAAACTTGTTGTGGGATATATCTTAAGACATCATCCTTCTTGGATGAAGTTTATAGAGAAGGGCAGAACGCTGGGTACTCCATTGGTCTTTAGGATGAACTTAAATCAACAAAGTCAAGGATACATGTGGGATGTGCATCGAAATTTAATGAAAAGTTTAAGTCCTATTGTAGACTGTGGTGTACATTATATAGATGTGATGTGTCAAATGACTGATGCTTCTCCGATTTCTGTATCCGCTATCGGAGCGCGATTGACTGATGATATCCCTTCAGATAATTATAATTATGGGCAGTTGCAAATTCGTTTTGATGATGGGTCTGTAGGCTGGTACGAAGCAGGCTGGGGGCCGATGATGAGCCAAACAGCTTTTTTTGTTAAGGATGTGATCGGTCCAAAAGGTTCAGTATCTATCGTGGCTAATGAAGCTTCTAAAGATGGTAAATCGGACTCTGTCGAAGCTCATACCAAGACGGAATCTATTCGTGTCCATCATGCTTCGATCGACTCGCAAAATAAATTTACCCAAGAGGATGAATGGATTAATGTCGCAGATGAACCGGATCATCAAGAACTTTGTAATCGGGAACAACGATTTTTCTACAATGCTATCGCTCAGGATTGGGATCTCTCCAAATCCATGGATGACGCGTTAAACAGCTTGAAAATTGCTTTGGCCTGTGATGAAAGTGTGAAAACAGGGGAAATTGTGAAATTATAAAGGCTATTAATTTCTTATTCTCGCTCGAGCCGCGAGTGGCTCTTCATTTTTGTCTTGACACAAAAACGAAGCAAAAAAGTCAAGACTGCATTCTTTTATGCTATTTTTTCTTTCAAATCCTAACAAAATTAAACTCGCTACGCTCAGACAGAATTTTGTTTTAAACGGATTTGATTCAAAAGAATGACGCAGTCAGAATGCTAGGTCGCTTTTGAGTCAATGCAAATAACATTAGAATTTTGGAGAAACCCTTCCTAAACAGAAAAACGTCGCCTTACAAAAATTTCACGAAAATGTAGGAATGGGATTCCATCGTTGTGAAATTTTTCAGCGACACGGTTTTGCTTTCTTTTGCCAAGACAAAAGAAAGATGCCCGTCCGGCATAGAGGACAGTATTTTGTAGATCTCGCTCAAGCGGTGAGAAGGTAAAATTCTTGACGAAATTATTTAATGCAATTGGTATAAAACAAAAAAAGCTCGACAGTTTGTCGAGCTTTTGGTACCTAGGGCGGGAATCGAACCCGCACTCCTTTAACAGGAACAGGATTTTAAGTCCTGCGTGTCTACCAGTTCCACCACCTAGGCGACTCTGGAGCGAAAAACGAGATTCGAACTCGCGACCCCAACCTTGGCAAGGTTGTGCTCTACCAGCTGAGCTATTTTCGCTTATTGAAGTCTTTCAAGTTGTCAGGACATCGCGTCCTTCCGATTTGATGATGCAAATATAGAGGTATAATCCATTTCTGCAAAATGTTTTTGAAATAAAATATAGCTTTTAAAGCTTTATAAC
>JBMDWK010000137.1:0-9365 GCA_048595255.1 Sphingobacterium sp.
CGATTCAACAGCAATTCGCAGCCGTTATATGCTTTATTGGATAGCGATGGCGAATTATTGGTCCCAACAAGTGGTGCCGTGTATGATATAGACAAATACGAGGCTTTCTTGCGCTCGGGGCTCGAGAAATTTAAATCTAAATAGATAAAAGAAGTTTCAACAACCTGAACTGTTTTTTTTATTGAAGAAGCCCAATTTTATAATTGGGCTTTCTTTTTATTTTTTATTATCGCGACTCCATATTTCGTAAATCGGATCTCCTTTGGAGCTCTTGCCACTGTGATGCCATTGCTCATTTTCGATCTTGCCCTCGAACTTCAATGAGGCGCCCACCCGGCTATTGTCACGAGAGAAAAACAGAATGTTTTCTTGGTATTTGCCATTGTTGAATTCATATTTTCCTCCACCTGTGCCATAGAACCCTTTTTCTGCAGGGTTGATGGCTATCCATTGGAAATACCCATCTATTAATATTTTGATGGTTTTGCGGTCGCCGCGCTGAATCGTCTGCATATTGTCATTGGTTTTTCGACCTGTGATGCGCCATAGACCGTCCAAACCTTGTGTTTTCTTAGGTTGCTTTTGGAAAGTATTGCCATCCAAGATAAGTGCATTATTACCTATCTCGAGGGAATAGGTATGGCTTTTACCAATGTTGTCAGCGGCCTTGTCATCAAACTCACATTGTACGATAAGCTGTTTGTCACCGAGGCTATACGTACCGCCTTGCGTGCTCATATATGTGTCATTGCTGTACGTGCTGTGGGTGATATAGCCATCAGCAATGAGCAGCAAATGCTTGGTTCCATTGTTTTCGGCAAGGTATGCACCCGAGATGTCTTGAGCAAGAATAGGAGGTGCTAATCCTGCAAATAGTAGCATAGTAAAGATGAAATTTCTCATAACTAGTTGTGTTTTAGTATTAAATTTACGGATTTGTTACTTGATTAACAACTGATTAACGTATTCGGTTTTGATTAGAAGTGATATGCGGTTTCACTTTTAGTCTCAGAAAGTACAAAATAAGTCTGTACTGTATTCACTTGAGGTAATACCGCAAGCTTATGCCGCAAAAACATATGGTAAGCTTCCATATCCTTGGTGGCTATGCGTAGCATAAAATCATAAGAACCTGCCATTTGGTAACATTCCATGACTTCAGGAAATTTGGATACTTCTTTTTCAAATTCATTCAGTACTTCAAAAGTATGGGCTTTTAGGAATACTTGTGAAAAGGATATTAAGCCTATACCAATTTTGTTTCGATCCAAAATAGCTACTGTTTTCTTAATATATCCAACTTTTTTTAGTTTTTTCACCCGTTCATGGATAGCGGCAATTGATTTATATAGTTTTTCAGCCAATTGTTTATTGCTTAGGGTAGCATCTTCTTGCAAAAGTTTCAGGAGCTTAATGTCAGTAGGGTCTAAGTTCATTATAGTCAGGGTTCATATATTCAAAAATATAAATCTTAGCTTAATAACAACCTAAAAATTTCTGGTAATTTAAGAAAACTACCAGAAAATGCCTTTAAAAATGCCTCATTGTCGAATCATTAGCTTTGCTAATGAACTTTTATATAGTACTCCCGCTTAGCGTAATATCAAGCGCTTGGGATTGTATAATTTGCGAATAGAATTCTTTCAGATGTAGATACTCTTCGGGCGAAAAGATAGCCTTGTTAAGCCCCAACAATACTTGAATCTGTAACTCATTCTCATTTTCCTTGATGATATAAATGTACCGTGCATCTCGGTTAGGAAGACTAAGGCTTACATTTTTAGGTTTATTATTAATTTTATAATTTTTTGGCATGTTGATGACCATCGAAAACGATTCTTCGATATAAGAGCCCAAATCTACAGGGTAGCTCCGCTCATCCAGATTAAACGGATTTTTGGTCTTACGTCCACTGATAAAAGGAATAAATTTCAGGTCTTGACCATTCTTGCTTGCAAAATTTTTGATTTCGATTTGCTGAATTTCCGTAAGCATAGAATACGGATCCTCGAGATTGTTGATATGATGCTCTTTAATGCTATAATTTGTGGTGGATTCTAATTCACTTTCTCTGTATTCATCAAGGGAATTAAAAGCTTTGATTTCATTTCTTTTGTTCGAGGCAGCATAGCCATTGCGTAATATAGTCCACTGACCTTTGAGATTGCCTTCCTCATCCAGATCACCTACAAATTCATATCTAACGCGACTTATTTGTAATGCAGTAAGCGGTACCCATTTGAAATTATCTTTGGTCATTAATAGCCCTTGATAATTGATGCAGCGTAGCGGTATCTGCCCAAAAGGAGCATACATATCCGAAGCATCCAACAAGTATTCTTGACTATCAATAAGCACGTGTGCTATCACATAATTATAATCGGACAATGTCGCGTTATAAAGAGAAGGGATTCCATTGTCACGCGTAGAGAGAACCACTGGATTGGCCTCAATATTGGCGTCGCGCAATGCCCCAATCAGCGCAAAATTAATATCAGCGGTATTTCCTTGTTTGAGTTCTAATGCTTTTTTTACACCATTATCACTATACAAACCATATTTTTTATTCCATTTGATCTGCGTTTTAATGTAATCGTATATGGTCTGTGCTTTGACGAGTGTAGACATATCGGTTTTGACAAGGGTAGGGATGACCTGCTTAAATTGTCCTGATCGATTGACCTCTTTGCCAAATTCATTAGCCGTATTAAGCTGCTTCACGACATCGGCCCAAGTACGGGAAAAATTATAGCTCGGTCCGAAAGGAATAGAAAAAGAAGCCAACTCAAAAGTCAGTTTGCCCATGAAATTTTTGGCAGCGGTCATGTAGTCTTCCTGTACAAAAGCTGGAATGTCATTGGCTATATAGGTGGTCTGCTGGCCCATAATATCGCCTACAGACGACACAATTTGCGTGTCATAAGGCAGTTTGGTGTGCTTGCTCAAATGGACAATCCCTTTCATATTGACGTTGTATATACAGATCTCCGGTATTTCGGTTATAAATTCCGAATGCATTTTAGGGATGGTGCTCTGGAATTGCCAAGATTCCAAATTATACAAATATGGCGATTCGGTACTGTATCTTAATTCGATGATCGAGCCTTCTTTGACATTGGCCAACGCTATTTTAGTAATTTCGTGGGTTTCCGAAGATTTCTCGTTAAGAATATTTTTTTTGTCTAACTCCGTTTTTTCGATTTCTCCATTAGGAAGGAGGTTATAAGTTGTGCCTTTGATGTTGGAAATGATTTCCCTGTCACTTCTGTTTCTTTCTTTATATAACGGCACAGAAAAGTTAGCGTAATCGAGTCCCTCTTTATTTTTGATTAATATTTTGGTATGATAAAAATAGCGAAGATTAAGTTGTTTCTTAATCGAGTTGTACTCTATCCGCGCTTTGCCAAATTCGTGTAGTACAATAGCTTCCGCGTTAGGTGCGTAATCTCCTTTACTGAAATCTTCTTTATTTATTTTTCCGTAGGAAAAATCTTGGGCAAAAGATAAGAAGCTACCTAATGATAATACGAGGGTTAATAATAGTTTAAACATAAAAATTGATTGGTTAAAAAATTATCCCAAAATAATACTTTTTTCTAATCCTACTATTAAAAATGTTATTTAAATCGTGCTTATCTCCTAAAATATTATATTTGTTATATTCAATATAAACCCTTTCATTTATGAAGTTCAATAAACTAATAAATTATTCTACACTAGCCACTGTTTTGGTGATGGCAGTTTCAAGTTGTAATACCGCTCCTAAGGAGGAAAAGGATAAGGATGACGTCCACAATGCCGCTACACAGGTGATACCTGAAGAAGCGAAGGATTTGATAGGCCGCTGGGATATTACAGTGGAGAAAGATGGTAAACAAGTACCTTCTTGGTTAGAAATAAAGCTTTCAGGATTCAACACATTGGTAGGTTATTTTGTGTCGGACGCAGGTAGTGCACGTCCGGTGTCGCACGTGAAACTTGACGGCGGCAAGTTCATGTTTGAAATTCCTACACAATGGGAAGATGGTACAGGACTGATTAAAGTAGAAGGCGCACTCGAAGCGGGTAAAATAAAAGGTTCGATCACCAGCAATAAAGGTAATGTGTACAATTATGAAGGTGAAAAAGCTCCTTACTTAGTGCGTCAATCTGTAGGCAAGTTGGGCACAGCCATTGAATTGTTCAATGGTAAAGATTTGGCTGGATGGAAAACTTCGTCGGAGGATAGCCAATGGGAAGTGAAAGATGGTATCCTGGTTAACAAAAAGGCAGGCGCCAACTTGATTTCGGAGCAGACATTCGAAGATTTCAAATTAGAAGCTGAATTTAGATATGCTGAGGGTGGCAATTCCGGTATCTACCTGCGCGGAAGATACGAAGTGCAGATCGAAGACTCGCCATTGGATAGACATCCAGGCTCCTTATATTATGGTGGTGTATATGGATTTTTGACACCTAGCGAAATCGCTACTTTGGGTCCTAATCAATGGAATAAATACGAAATTACGCTTCGCGGCAGAATGGTTACCGTAGTGGCAAATGGTAAGACGGTTATCAACAACCAAGAAATACCAGGGATAACAGGTGGCGCGCTAGACAGTAAAGAAGGTGAGCCAGGACCGATTTATCTGCAAGGTGATCATACAGGTATAGAATTCAGAAAAATAACGATTACGCCGATTACATACTAATACCTTGATCGGATATAAGCAAAGAAAAGAGCTACTTGGACTATCAAGTAGCTCTTTTTTGTTTTGGAATATAACGAATGATTTATTTTAACTTTTTGATCTTGATGCTGCGAAAGGTTACTTCATCGCCATGGTCTTGAAGGAGGATATGCCCGTTTTGAGCCAGCCCAAATTTATCCCAATCTTTATATTTTGATATCGCTACCAAATCTTTAAATTCTTGTGAGCGGCGTACGTATTCCAATACCTTCTCGCCATTGAGGTAATGCGTCACCTTATTATCGGGAGTAACGACAATCCGCCCTCGGTTCCATTGGCCAATTGGGTTGATGGCTCTGTCCGGCTTATTGGCTTTGATCAGGTCGTAAAGGGAAGCTAACGTGCGGTTGCCTTCTCTTCCCGCTTTAGCGTCGGGATGATTTTTGTCGTCCAATATTTGGTATTCGAGACCAATCGCCGAACCTACAGTTTCTTCCTTTAACGTCACAAAGTACTTCACCCCACTGTTAGCGCCTGGCGTGAGCTTGAATTCGAAGCTCAGATCAAAGGCCTCGTACCGAGCCGTACTGATGATATCACCACCATTGGTAGATTCAGCACCATCCGATTTTTCGACGCGCAACTGTCCATTTTCAATAGTCCATCCTTTCTCCGGAAACTGCATGGATCGCGCACTGCGCCAGCCTTGTGCATCATGTCCATTGAAAAGCAGTTCTACACCTTGGTTTTTCTCCGTAGAACTGAGTTGATTAGGCGTTAAATTTACAACGTATATAGCTTTTGGAAATTCCTGCGGCTTGAGATTTTCGGTCTGAAATCGGATATTTTTGAAATATACCTTCGCACCGTGCAGGTGTGCCGGGATGCTGTGTACTTGCAGTGCGATGTGACCTTGTCGGTCAATAGTGTCGATTAGGTGAGCTACGGGAATGCCGTTTATCCAAGTTTTGGTGACAGAGCCGATCGCTTCAATACGTACTTTGTTGAATGCATTGGTTTTGTACGCACTCTTCGCTTGTTCATTTAGGTCGAGAGGGTACAGCCAGCGTCGTCGTGCCTCATCGTAAATGCCTCCTGTCCATGCGCGTGGGGTTGGGTCTACTTCTACCTGCTTGCCATACATCCAGCGTCTGCTGGCATGCGATGTAGAGTCAATATGGCTTCTTATCTGAATACCCGAATTGGTTTCAGTGCCTTCTAATTTAATTTCTAATTCTAAAATAAAATCTCCGTATTGTTTCTCTGTCACCAGAAAAGTGTTTGGCGTACCTTTAGTCATCTCGCCTACTATCATCTCGTCTTGTATCGTAAAAGGTGCGTCGCCACCTACTTTTTTCCATCCCTTGAATGTTTTACCATCAAATAGGGAAATATTTGATTTTTGGGAATAACTCACCAGCGGTGTGACCGCAATGCACATAAAACCGTAGAAAATAACCTGTCTTAACTTTAGAATAGGAGATAATGCTTTCATTGAAAAAGGCTTAAGCTTGAAGATTTAATTGATTAATACATTAAATGTAATGAAAATATTTATATTTTAGTATTAATCAATCCGCTTATCTTATGACTACCCATTCTCGAAGAGCCTTTCTCAAACATTCCTTATTGCTATCGGGCAGTGCTGCATTATCGGCCTCCGCATTTGCTAACGTAAAATTGGACTCACCCAATGAACGCATCAATCTGGCCTGTATCGGTATTGGTAATCGCGGAGCAGAGATCATTCGGGACCTATACAAAACAGGGATGTGCAATATAGTCGCCCTCTGTGATGTGGATATGGGTGGTAAGCAAACTTTAGATGTATTGCGTCAGTTTCCGGATGTACCACGTTTCAAAGATTTTCGTCAGCTATTTGATAAAATGCGCGGACAAATCGATGCGGTAAGTATTGGTGTTCCGGATTTTTCACATTTTCCTATTGCGATGATGGCTATCGATTACGGGATTCATGTGTATGTAGAAAAACCATTGAGTCGTACATTCTGGGAGTCCGAACTGATGATGCAGAAGGCTGCTAAATTTCCGAAGGTCGTCACGCAGATGGGAAATCAAGGACATTCGGAGGCCAATTATTTTCAATTCAAAGAATGGGTACGTACAGGCATCATAAAGGATGCGACGCGTATTGATGCCCATATGAATAATCCGAGGCGCTGGCACGGCTGGGATCCGCAGATGAAGGGCTTTCCCTATCCCGAACGGATACCTGATACACTAGACTGGGATCTATGGCAAGCTCAGACAATGGGGCATGAGTACAATCGTAGTTTCGTCAATGGGGAGTGGCGTTGCTGGTATGACTTTGGTATGGGTGCACTTGGAGATTGGGGGGCACATATTATTGATACCGCACACGAATTTCTGGAATTGGGTCTGCCTAGCTCGATTGAAGCCATTAAATTGGCGGAGCATAATTCCTTTTTCTTTCCTTATTCTTCGACGATCGCCTTCCATTTTCCGAAGCGCAAAAATAGGGGATCCGTTGATCTAACTTGGTACGATGGGTTGGATAATCTGCCTACTATTCCGGCTGGATATGGCGTGTCGGGGTTGGACCCTAATATTCCGCCGCCGAGTACCGGAAAAATCGAACCTTCGAAACTCAATCCGGGCAAAATTATATATACGAAGGATACAATTTTTAAGGGCGGATCACACGGCAGTACCTTGCAGATTATCCCTGAGGAGAAGGCGCGCGATATGGAAAAACAGCTGCCGACTATTCCTACAGGTTCGAACCATTTTGCAAATTTTCTGAAAGCTTGTAAGGGAGATGAGCAAACAAGATCGCCATTTTCGGTGTCTGGACCTTTGTCGCAGGTATTCTGTTTAGGAGTGATCGCTCAGCGTCTTGATGCCAAGCTCGAGTTTGATACAACGAAAAAACAATTTGCTAATAATGCCATTGCTAATGCCTTATTGGTAGGGCCGCCGCCACGCAAAGGCTGGGAAGATTTTTATGTGGTCTAACCTAGCTGAGAGTAGGAGGTACGGTACAGTTTGGCTTACACCCCGATATGTACGATGACAATGTCTTCATTGTGGTATGCCGGGTAGAAGGATAATATTGTGCCAGCTGCTTTATAATCCCTCAATTCATTGTAAATGCATTCTCGTAGGATACCTTTACCTTTGCCGTGGATAAATTTGATTTCGGCATATTCCCAATATATGGCTGCGTCGAGGTATGCTCTGAAATAGTCGAGTGATACGGAAAGCAATTCGTCCGTGTCATAATCATCTTCGTCACCAATTAAAGCTTCGGCGTGCAGATCAACAATTTTGGGTGGTTTGGGAAGAGTTCTCATTCCTGCTAGTGTAAAAAAGGTTTGTCGGGATTGTGACGTATGTAGTCCAATTTGCTTTCGAATAAGGTTGCCATTTTCCTTGCTCTCCATATCGCTTCGTCCGCTTTAGGACCTTCAAACAATGCATGGACGGTTTCCTCGAATAGGCTCAGCCATTGGTCAAAATGTACTTTTCCTATCGGCAGATGTGCATGAGGAGGGAAAGGCCTTCCGTCGTAGGTGTACTCTTCGAGAAGAATAGTCTGCCAAAAACGGTACATCTTGTCCAGATGTTGCGGCCATCTGTCTTGGATATTTTGATTGAATATAATGCCAAGCATGTCATCCTCTCTAATCTTGGCGTAGAAAGTGTTGACCATATGTTGGACATCTTCTATATTTTCTATATCTCTCATGCTTGCTTACAAAAATGCTGATATTTTAACATTTTCCAGTCATATCGCTGTCAATAGATGCTTATTGGATAATGTTGACAATTTCGGTAAATCCTCTCTTGCGGGCATGCTGTAGTGGTGTCACACCGTCGTGATCTGGAATATGCATATTCGCACCTGCGTCTTTGAGTATTTGAACAATTCGTTGGTATTTGCTGCTGCCATCGCCCAAGATGACGGCTTCCATCAGTGCCGTCCAGCCTAAGCGGTTGACATGATCGATGGGAAAGCCTTTGGTGTTGGCCAGTAATCGCACTGTTTCGACATGGCCACGTTCGCAGGCAGGTATTAATGCTGTGCCATTGTAACGGTTGAATAAGTCAAATCGGGCGCCATGGGCGATAAATAATTCCAATAATGTGGTTTGCCCCGATGCGCCGGCATAGAGGAAGGCCGAATCTTTGTTGTGCGCTTGTAAATTTACGTCGGCCCCATGTTGGACCAGTAGGGTAGCCATCTCTGTGTGTGCGTGTACAGTCGCGATAAGCAGTAGGGAACGACCCTGTTCATCCGTTTTATTCACGTCTGCACCGAGCTCTAAAGCTTTGATGACAGGGGCGGTGTCGTTATTTTGTACAGCCTGTAGGAGATTTTGTATAGTATTCATAGGGTATGAGGATTGTTGATGCGTCGGTTGTGCATGGCAGGAATAGAATGTAAGCATGAAGGATAAAGCGATTATTAAAAATCTCATAGCCTGGTAAAAAATTATCTTTCAATAAATCAATGTGTTTGTAGACAAATATAAAAATTTGTTTGCAAGTAATTAAAATCGCTGTATATTGTGCATCACAATCAACAAAGGTGATACCTTTTCGGGGTGTAGCGTAGCCCGGTATCGCGCCACATTTGGGATGTGGAGGTCGTAGGTTCGAATCCTGCCACCCCGACAAAAAAGCTCGACGAAAGTCGGGCTTTTTTCGTTT
>JBMDWK010000138.1:0-4091 GCA_048595255.1 Sphingobacterium sp.
AGAAGCCGCCGATTTGGCAAGGAAAATATTCGGGGTATGTCTGGAATACGCTAGTGGAGAACGAAGTATCATTCCGAAATTTGAAAAGACAAGACCTTCTATTGGTATAGGTGTTCCAATGATTATGATTAACACTGCTCAACAATTAAGAGAGACGATAGGGGACGAAAGGTGTGATGAAGCTATTATGGGGTGGATTGATGAGATTGAGAGATATTTCGTAAAAGATGATATTCGATGTGTCATGGAGCAGGTATCACCAGATGGACAAATCATAGATCACATCGATGGTCGTACGCTGAATCCCGGACATGCTATTGAAGGTGCTTGGTTTATTTTGCACGAAGCTTTGCGTAGGAAAAATGATTCTAGATTGATCGATTTAGGCTGTCGAATGTTGGATTATATGTGGGAAAGAGGATGGGATAAAGAGCATGGCGGAATTTTATATTTCAGAGATGTATATGGCAAACCTGTGCAGGAATATTGGCAAGATATGAAGTTTTGGTGGCCGCAGAATGAAACCATTATTGCCACATTATTAGCTTATATGTTGACCAAGGATGAAAAATATGCTAACATGCATAAGCAAATCCACAGTTATGCCTATACGAATTTCCATGATAAAGAAAAAGGAGAATGGTTTGGCTATTTGCATAGGGATGGACGTGTGGCCCAAACAGCGAAAGGGAATCTGTTCAAAGGGCCTTTTCATCTTCCCAGACAGGAATGGTACTGTTATCAATTATTAAGAACGTATGAAAAATAATATAAAAATAACCACATTCTTAATCTGTTTGTTATGCACTATTACAGCCATAGCTCAACAGAACTTAATTCCCAAACCTCAACAAATGCGGTTGGAATCAGAAAATTTAGATTTAAGTAAGGGTGTTTGGATTAAGAAAACAGATAAAACATTATCAAATGAATATGAATTACTTAGTCAAGTATTCAAGTCATGGAATGTTAATCAATTAAAAAAGGAAAGCAAAAAACGTATTCCGACCGTAACATTAAATATTCTTCCTCACCTTGAAGGAAAAGAAGAAAGCTATAATTTGCTTGTAAATGCGAATGAAATAAATATCACAGCTAAGACTACCAAAGGCATATTCTATGGTATTCAAACATTGAGGCAATTTGATATCGAAAATAAAAGAATTCAGTTTGTAAGCATTCAAGATGAACCTGCATTTTCATGGCGCGCTTTCTTGATTGACGTAGGACGCAATTTTCAGCCTATGGACATGATCAAGGAGCAAATTGACATTATGTCGCAGTACAAGTTGAATGTATTGCATTTTCATTTTACTGAAGATATAGCCTGGCGCCTACAAAGCGATAAATATCCTGGATTGATAGATGCGTCTGTGATGACGCGTTGGAAAGGACAATATTACACTACTGAAGACTTCAAAAACTTAATTAAATATTGTAAAGAACGTCATATCACATTCTTGTCAGAAATCGATATGCCGGGACATAGTGCTGCCTTCAAACGTTATTTTGGTGTAGATATGCAGTCTGATTCGGGGATGATGTATATTAAAGATCTTTTGGCGGAGTTTAGAAGTAATTTTCCTGAGTTAGAGATATTTCACATTGGTGGCGATGAGGTAAAAATTACGAATAAAAATTTTATGCCTGAAATTACACGTTTTGTGGAGAACTTGGGCTTCAAGAAAACTATCGGTTGGGATCCTGGTAGTAATCTAGAACCACAAACTATTCGTCAGATGTGGATGGGTGGACCAAAATTGGTAGAAGAGAAAGGAGACTTCGTATACATTGAGTCCAAACATTTGTATATAAATCATATGGATCCGTTGGAAACTGTAACGACCATTTTTCATCGCAAAATAGCAGAAGTTGATAAAGAACATAAAAATCTGATTGGTGCTACCCTTTGTTCTTGGCCTGATAGAGCTGTTGCGAAACCCGAGGATATGTTTTTACATAGCGCCATCTATCCATCTATCTTGACTTTTGCAGAGCGAATCTGGCAAGGAGGAGGAAGAGCAGGATGGGTAAGCAATATAGTTCCAGAAAATGATCCTGATTATGCAGATTTTAAAGAATTTCAATCACGACTTTTAAAACATAAAGACTTATATTTTCAAAAAAAAACATTTCCATATTTAAACCAATTGGGGTTAAAATGGGAGTTGATAGGACCTTATGCAAATGAAGGTAATGTTCATAAGTATTTTGAAATTGAGAATAATCCTTTCGATCCAACTTTGCAAGTAGAACAAATCATTGAAGGTGGAACTGTGATTTTGAAACACTGGTTTGGAGATATTATACAAGGAGCAATAAATAAGCCTCAAGCGAATACAACTTATTATGCGCGAACAAAAATTTGGTCAGAGAATGAAGATATAAAGCCTTTTTGGGTAAATTTCAATAATCACTCAAGATCTTATTTGACAGATTCTCCCGAAATCGACACGTGGGACAATAAAGGAAGTCAAGCATTTGTAAATGGTAACCGCATAAATCCTCCAACATGGAAACAGCCAGGTCAAAAAGGGCAATCTGAAATTCCGCTTATGGATGAAGGTTATTCGTATAGAGAGCCTACGATGATATTCTTAAAAAAGGGTTGGAATGAAGTTTTATTAAAATTACCTGTAGCCCAATTTAGAGGTCGTACTTGGGATAATCCAGCTAAATGGATGTTTACTTTTATTCCACTTGATAATTAAAAAAATTAATACTTAATACTATGAAAAAAATATTTTTTGGCATTTGTTTGTTAGCTGTTTCATTTTCAATTTCAGCACAAGAAGTCACTGTCTTCAAATCAGGGGATGATGGCTATGCTAGTTATCGTATTCCGGCTATCGTAAAGGATAAATCTGGAAATCTAATCGCTTTCTCAGAAGGACGTGTTGATCATGCAGGCGACTATGGTAATGTGGATATTGTGTACAAAATTAGCAAAGATGGCGGAAAAAGTTGGGGACCGTTGAATGTGGCGGTAGATTACGAAAAATTGCAAGCGGGCAATCCGGCTCCTGTAGTTGATCTGTTGGATCCAGCTTATCCTCAGGGGCGTGTGTTCTTATTTTACAATACAGGAAATGATCATGAAGGAGAAGTTAGAAAAGGGAAGGGGTTACGTGAAGTGTGGTATATAACTTCCACAGATGGTGGTAAGACGTGGTCCGAGGCGGTTAATATTACGACACAGGCACATAGACCTAAGCAACCTCAAATTAATCCTGCATATAATTTTTCCGAAGATTGGAGAACTTATGCTAATACACCAGGTCATGGTTTTCAATTTGTCTCAGGACCGAATAAAGGTAGAATTTACATAGCAGGAAATCATAATGCTGGAGACCCACAACCGCAGAACAAAGACTGGAATGCACATGCGTATTATTCAGATGACCATGGTAAGACTTTTAAATTGAGTGAAAAAGTTCCTTTCGCAAGTACGAATGAGTCCTTAGCTGCTCAAATAGGCGAAAACTCGGTATATATGTCTTCCAGAAATCAATCTTATACGCCGAAGACTCGTATTATCTCGATTTCCCATGATGGTGGTCAAACTTGGACTTCCTCGCAACCAGACAGTAACTTGCCTGACCCAATTAATCAAGCCTCTGTGCTTTCTTGGAAAAAGGGAAATACTTTTATACTCGCACACAGTAATGCTGCAGATGAAAATAAACGGGATAACTTAACTTTGAGGCTGTCAAAAGACCAGGGAAAAACTTGGTATTTCAATAAAGTCGTGGCAAAAAGCCCGGAAGGCTATGAAGGTGGCGCTTGGGCAGCCTACAGCGATATTGTATTAGTAAAGAAAAATACAGTAGGCGTACTTTATGAAAAAGATGGATACAAAGAGATCGTATTTATGCCTGTAAAGGTGAAGTAAACAAAAAAGCCGCTTTATTAAAAAAGCGGCTTTTGTTTTATTGATAACCTAATAGTTTCATTACTTGTTTGGAATTTTGCTCTTCACCGAATACTTCATAGTTAAAAGTTTCATCTCGATTGCGACGTATCAATACGTGCTTAGGAGAAGGCAACAAACAGTGGTGAATACCACCGTAACCAGACAATACATCTTGGTA
>JBMDWK010000139.1:0-13509 GCA_048595255.1 Sphingobacterium sp.
GAGGTCTTAATACGTTAGGATTTCAAAAATATATTTGTACACCGCATATTATGGCGGATTTATATCCCAATACCAAAAGTACCATTCAAGCGGCCTATACAACTTTTCAGGAGGCGCTCAAAACCACCAAGAATAAAGCTATCATATTTTCTGCCGCAGAGCATATGATTGATGAACAGATAAGCCCCTTGATAGATAAAGATAATTTGTGCGTAATGCCTGGTGGATATGTTCTTATAGAGATGTCTTACCTAGCGGAATCGAATGCCCTTTTTAAGACTATTTTGGATATTCAGAATCTTGGCTATAAACCAATTCTAGCACATCCCGAACGGTATAATTATTATCACTATAATTTTGATATGTATAAGCAAATAAAAGACGCAGGTTGTCTTTTACAGCTTAATCTCTTATCCATTAGCCGCTATTATGGAACTGAAGTGAAGGTGGCAGCCCTTACTATGCTTAAATCTGGAATGTATGATTTTGTAGGTACCGATCTGCACCATAAAAAACAATTACTTGCGCTTCAAGATGTGGTAGCAAAATATCCTGTTAGAGATTTATTAAAAACCTGTAATATATTGAACCCTACTTTACTTGATCACATGGAGGGACATAATAGTATAGCGGTAGGGTAAGTAATATTTCTGCTGCATGAATATGAGATTATTATTGTACTCAATCTAAACTATATAGCATATAATTTGTTCGGTAATTCAGTAACACTTACCATACATGAGTGTAGTTGTTTTATAGTAAATGTTATTTACTTTTTAATGCACCTATATGAAAAAAATTACCGTGCTATATGTGGATGATGAGGAAAATAATCTCTTTTCTTTTAAAGCTACCTTTCGGAAAAAATACAACGTTATTACGGCAACAAATGGTAATGACGCCCTGGAGATTATTAAAAATAATCCAGTAGATATCATTATATCAGACCAAAGAATGCCTGGCCTGACAGGCGTGGAATTTTTGGAGAAGGTCATTGAAATTAATGCCGAACCTATGCGTATACTTCTCACCGGCTATTCGGATATGACCGCAGTAATTGATGCCGTTAACAAAGGTAAGATATATCATTATTTATCAAAACCATGGGATCAGGAGGTTTTAGAGCAGACTATTGAAGCTGCTTATGAAATTTATGCCGCCAGAAAGTCTACGCTTGAGAAATTCTCTCATTTAGAATTGTCTAATGAACAGCTGGAATTTCTATTACGTCAGAAACTATTGTCCTAACGCGGCATTACTTGCTTGGTATCTTAACAGTAAATGTCGTTCCTGCCCCAAGCTGGGAATCCACTTCAATTGAACCATTTAACTTCAACAAAGCGCTCTTTATATTATACAAGCCAAATCCCATGCCTGGAGCTTGTGCATTGGCGCGGTAAAATAATTTGAATATTTCCCCATGATCACTTTTGGGTATACCAATTCCATTATCTTTAATTTTTATAATTGTAAAGCCTTTTGTTACCTGAATGTCTAGCCACACTTGCTTGTTAGGTTCGTGTTTTTTATAATATTTAAATGCATTATTCAGCAAATTGTATACAATAAGCTCTATTAAGGAGAGATCATTTTTAAAGGTAATGTGCTGCTGTACTTCAATATTCAAGTTAATATTATTGGTTGCTGTAGCTACTTGATAAAATGACCGTATATCTTCCGCAACACAATGAAAATCTATGTCTCTTAAATTTAACTCGCCGCGCCTTACCAAATAATAGTCTTTCAGATTGTCAATATATAGATCCAGTTGGGATACTGATTTTTGCATATGAAGCAACGTATCACTAATTTCTTCTACTCTTTGCAAGTCCATAGCATATGAAATGGCAGATAGAACACTCGCTAATGGATCTCGTAAATCGTGGCTTATACTGTAGACGAATTTGTCCAGTTCGTCGTATGCCTGCTTGAGCTGAGCATTTCGGCGCTCTAGAAGCGAGGTGGCCATATAAAATTGATTAGCTTCTTCTATGGCGGAAATTACTTCTTCAATAACATAGGGCTTAGCGATAAATTTAAATATATTCCCCTGATTAATCGCATCTATTACGATGTTCATGTCCGCATAAGCTGTTAAAAGTATCCGGATAGGCTGAGGATAACTATTCTTAATACGTCTAAAAAAGTCAACACCAGATTCTCCGGGCATCTTATAGTCGCAGACAATAATTCTTATAGCAGGATTATTTTTAAGAATATTTTCTGCATCCCTGGTATTAGTCACCCCGTGAATGTTGTAAAGTAATCTTAAATTTGCCCGAAAGCTATTAATATTATTCTCTTCATCATCTACATATAGAATATCAATGTTTTTCATACATATAGTCTATAGTTGTTGTTATACCTGTGATTTTGGAAGTATTATACAAAAAGTAGTACCTACTCCGACCTCTGAGTCAATGATAATTTTACCATTATGGTTTTGGATAGTCTTATAAGCTATAGACATGCCTAAACCAACACCCTTACCAACATCTTTGGTCGTAAAGAATGGCTCAAATATCTTATCTCTTATATGCTCTGGTATTCCAATTCCGTTGTCCGTTATTTTTATGATGACCTGATCGCTAGACTGATCATATAAAGTTTCTACTTTTATAATCCCAGCAGAGCTCGCAGGAAACTTCTGCTCTATGGCATTAATGGCATTGGAAAGAATATTTAAAAACACTTGGTTCAATTTCCCAGCGTAAGATTCTACTAATGGGATATTTCCGTATTCCTTTACCACGCTAACTTTATCTTTTATTAGGGTATTTAAAATAACAAGCGTGGACTCCAGTCCCTCGTTGATATCTGTTGATTTTAAAGCGTCTTCATCTACCCGAGAAAATATCCTTAAACTCTTAACAATTTCTGCAGTCCGAGTTGCTCCCTCATGCATGCCTTTTAATAAAAATTCAATTTCTGTTTTGAGATAATCTAAGTCTTGCTCCTGGCTATAATTTCGAATTAACTGCTCTTTCTGCTCGGGCGATAGGCTTATATTTGTAGCGATCTTTTCCAATTCTTCAATTACTTCCCATAAAACTTGTATATCCCGTTTTAATGGTGCCACATTTGAAGTTACAAAATTAATCGGATTATTGATTTCATGTGCCACACCGGCTGTTAACTGCCCTAAGGAAGCCATCTTTTCTGCCTCTACAAGTTGACTTTGCGTTTCTTTAAGATGCTTTAATGTAGACTCTAACGATTCATTCGCACTCGTTAGATCCTGCGTTCTTTCCAATACCTTTCTCTCCAGCTCAATATTTTGAACGCGGACAAGGTGTTCTTTTTCTAAGAGAATCTTCAGCGCTTTGGCTTGGGATTCTTCTTTTTCACGTCTATAAATATTGATTTTATCTGCTAGGGCGAAAGATAAAAGTAAAGCTTCAATAGAAACGCCGATTTGAACCGCCTGGTTGGTGAAATCTGTATAAGGTAAAATCTGGTAATCTTTTAAAACGTATATGATGACGCTGCCAAGAAAGATACCCCACGCAACTAAAAACAATTTAGCGGATTTATTTCCTGCCCGTAGCGCTTTATAACCTACAGCTAACACACATACAGATCCTACTGCGGCCACAAAGTTCACTAATTGGTAACTAATTGTTGGAAAGCCTAAAAATAATATCAAGATAGCAACGATATCTCCTATGAGTATAATATTTAATAGTACAGTTAGTCTATTACTGTATGCCTTAATATTTAAAAAAGATTTAACAAATATTATTGACGCGATTCCCGACATTGCTCCACCAAAAGTTATAAGGTGTATGGTGGAAAACGGTATAAAGTTATTTAAGCGTGTAAAAACACCTAATATGGCAAGTTGGACCAAAGCTACCCAAAAAATATAGTGAACAAATGCTAAGTAATGTTCATCCCTCACTCCCCAATAAATAAAGAGATTATATAACAGTACGATGAGCATAATGCCTAGAAAAACGCCTGTAGCAAGATCATATCGAATAATCTCACTGACCACTTTTCCCTTGGCGGATAATGAAACAGGTAGGATTAACTGTTTTGTGCTTTTAATTTTTACAAAACAGTTAATCGTATCATTTAATCCAGCGGCAATATTAAATGCGTAAAACTGATGCTGTATGGCTCTGGTAATTAATGGATCATCAAGAGACGCTTTTACACTGTCGATCCTATCGTTAAATACACGATAGAAAGTTACTTCATCAATAGTTGGATTAGAAATATAAAGCAACAATCTTTCATCAGGTGTGTCGTTGATAAATTTTAAATGCAGCCAATTGTTATTTTCCGTAACCCCTAAATTTGGTACATCGCCCCAGTTATAATTAAAACGCTGTTTATTGCTAAGGAGTGTATATACAGTAGCCGTATTATTAGGGTCTTGAAAGACACCTAGATAATTCCCTATAAATCTTTTACTATTCAGTTCGCTCAATTTAAAGACATGATGGGCGGATAGGTTTAAAGAAAATACAGTGAGAATAACACTGATCAATATTTTTAAATACTTATACATAGTAAACTTCGTAGTAAAAATAATATAATATTTATAGTAGGTTAGTCTATTACTTTATGTGTAAACAACCTCACTATATTTTTATTGTGTCAAGAATTGATCCGATTAGCCCAACAAACTAAGGATAACATTTTTAGCGTATCTATTTAATAAAATATAATGTGATACCCAAAATAGACGGTCTTTTAAAATAAATCCTATAACTAAACCTACGATGGGAGAATTATTTCTAATCTTGTTTAAAATATTTATCCAGTATCCTATAAAATGTATGTTTATCAATAGGCTTTACTAGATAATCCTTTAAAAAGGGGAACTCCGATAATTTGTTTTTATCTAAGGAAATCTGTGAAGAACTCACAATATAAATGGGTATATTATATATAAAGTCAAAATTATTGTTGACAAGGTTTTCAAGAAGCTGCCATCCATTCATAAGCGGCATATTGATGTCTAAAAATATAATATCAGGCAATAGCTCAGGATGTGATTGTATGGAAATGAAATGCTCCCATGCTAATTGACCATTTTCAAATATCTCAGGCTTTATCTCCCTGGTGGTATAATCCTCCAGAAATTTCTTAAACAAGAAATTTAAAATGGCATTATCTTCAATTAGTGTTACACGAATGGATTTCATTGTTTGAATCTTTAGATAAAACCTGCAAGTAGAAAAACATTTCGCCAGTCATATCGTTGAGAATAATTATTAAATAAAAGTAATACTTAAAGCGTAATATTCAAGCATTTTATAGCGATGTTTCAGAGATAATAATACTTTTTTTTGTATAACTTTTTTAGAAGTTAAATTACTTCTCAAAAGTAGGAAAGATTTATTATACAGCATATATTTTTTGCTACCCCATCGCACAGTCAATTTCTTATAATTGTTATCCACATTGGAGAGCTAAACGGTTTAAGCATAAAATATGGTTAAAATAAATGACTACAAAGCGATCAAATGTAACACCTTTTTTATTCGTTAATTTTTAACAATAGCTACCTATTTAAAAACGGAATCCCTATCTTGTTTCCATTAATCAACTTATTATCAACATCACTATGAAAAGGCTATTATTTTTAGTAGTAGTTATCTTTTGTGTCTCTACCGTTATTGCCCAGCAGGGCAGAACCATTGTAGGAACTATAAAAGATAACCTAAATCGACCAATTTCAAATGCCAGTATTTTAATTAAAGGATCTAACATCGGATCAGTATCTGACGGGGGAGGAAATTTTGAGATTCGAATTAGCGGTCCAACAGCAACATTTATTTTTTCGGCCGTTGGATATGAAGATCAAGAAGTCACTGTGGGTGACAGAAATCAACTAAACATTATTTTAGAAGAAAAGAATGTAGGAATTGATGAGGTCGTGGTAATGGGGTATTCTTCTGTAGATAGAAAACACGTTGCCTCATCCGTTGCCCAAATGGATATGAATGCTGTAAAAACTAGGCCTATTATGAAAATGGAACAGGCTTTCAGCGGAACGATTCCTGGGGTAACCATGCTTCAAGGCAATAGCTTGCCAGGCTCCGTTCCCGGGAGCATAGCTATCCGCGGCGTCAGCACGCTACAAAATGCTGCGCCATTGGTAATCGTTGATGGTATGGAACAGTCTTTAACGGATATTGATCCTAACCAGATTAAAAGCTTAACGGTTCTAAAAGATGCGGCATCCACCTCCATGTACGGTTCCAGAGGGGCCAACGGCGTAATCATTATTGAAACTGAAAGGGGGGCAACCGGACAATTCAAAGTGGATTTGAATGCTTGGGGAGCAATTGATCAAGCGATCGATTTGCCTGATTTTGTGGACGCCGGCACATATATGAAATTAAATAATGAAGCTCGCAGTATGCAGGGGCAAAATCTTTTGTTTACCCCGGAAGATATCAGCAAAGCCGAATCCGGTGAAACACCTTCAGTGAATTGGCTGAATGAGGTGATGCAAAAAAAATCTTGGTCACAGAATCAATCCGCAAGTATTTCTGGAGGTGGGGGTGTCGGGACTTTCAATCTTATGTTAGGTCACATTAATGAAAGCGGGCTTAATGATATAGAAGGCTCTAGGAAATTTTCAGCACGATTTAATACAAACGTAAATATTGCCGATAAATTCGTTTTATTAGCGGACTTTTATGCCCACAGACTTCAGGTTAACCGTTTGCTGGCCAACGATGATGGACATGGCTTATACCAGATTGCCTGGAGAATGAATCCAACCCAGCAAATCTATTTCGAATCTGAATATCCAGATCATTATATCTTGCATAACAACCTGAATCCTTTGGCTTCAATTAACCATGGAGGAACCAAGAATTACCTGCATGATAGAAGTACAATCAATTTACGTCCAAAATATTTCTTAAATAAGAACCTGAATATAGAGGGTAATGTCTCCTACATGATCAATAAATCAGCTAATAAGTGGGCAAGGTCCACCTTCAAATTTTTGGATCAAAATGGCAAGCCTGCTACTATATGGGCTAATTCCGTAGATGCTGAGCAAAGTGTCAGCGAAAGTCAAATTACAGCCAGAGCCCTTGTAAATTACACCAAAGATTTACGCGAGGACAGAGATAAAATATACTTGACGGCGGGAGCTGAGATGATGAGCTATAATTATACCGATTATAGAGAGGTGAATAAGGCGTCGTTTTTCGGTAAACTGAATTATTCTTTTGATAATAGATACCTACTGGAGCTAACAGCGCGCTCGGATGGAAGTTCAAAATTTGCTCCCGGACAAAAGTGGGGTTTTTTCCCTTCAGCGGCCATAGCCTGGAACTTACACAACGAGTCTTTTATGCAGTCAATACGTAGCAGCGGAGCCATATCAAATTTCAAAATCAGAGGCTCTTATGGGTTAATAGGTAATGAGAATGTCTCACCCTACCTGTGGCAAGAAGTGGTTAACACCTGGGGTTGGACCATGCGGGTGCCTAACTATAATTTCTCCTGGGAAAAACAAAAGCAGTGGAATGTGGGGGTAGACTTAGGACTGTTAAATAATAAATTAAGCGTAACGGCAGAAGTTTACGACAAGTTCTCCTATGATTTGATCTACTCTGATTTTCCAGTGCCACCATTGACTGGTTCTTACTACCTAACTTCAGCGGTGAATATTGGAGAGGTAAGAAATAAGGGATACGAAATTTCTGCCACATGGTCTGATAAAGTAGGGCAGGTAGAGTATTCCATAGGCGGTATGTTATTTGATAATGAAAACCGTGTATTAAAAGCAGGATACAGCAGCTCTGATACATTAATCTTTAAGGATACAAATGATAAGATTTGGTATAATGGTATAGCTATCGACAACTATTATGGTTACCAGACTGAGGGCTATTTCCGCGACCAAACCGAAATAGAGAATACTACAGCCAAAATGCCCAACACGCTACCTGGAGATATAAAATATGTGGATCAAAATGGCGATGGTATCATTAATGATGATGATAGAGTAAACTTAGGAGATCCGTTCCCGCACTTGAATTATTCTTTGAACCTGAGCTTGAAATACAAGCGGTGGGATTTTGCGACTCTAGGGCAAGGAGTAGGAAGACGCACGGCACGCCTTAATGGACAAGAGGGATATCCTGTTCTTGTTGATGGGTCAAGCAATGCTTTAGGAGCCCCGCGTCAGGAATATGCGGACAACAGATGGACTCCAGAGAATCCAAATAGCCGGTTCCCTCGCGTTTGGACAGGCTCCAGTACAAATACTTTCTTGAGTGATGTGTGGCTTTCCGATGCCTCTTTCTTTCGTATAAAAATGTTACAGCTGGGTTACACGTTTCCCAAATGGGGAAATACATTCCGTAATGTTAGAGTATATGTAAACGCCCAAGATGCCATCACGTTCACCAAATTTGAAGGCTTAGAACCAGAACGTAATGGTGGTAACGGTAATTACCCGCGCATGGCTACTTATAGTTTTGGGATAAGAGCTACAATTTTTTAATTCTTATTAAGTAAAAAAATGAAAAAATCAATCCTATTAATTGGCTTACTAGCAGCGACCACTTTTACCGGCTGCGAAAAGTTTCTCGATAAAACAGATCCAACTGCTACTTCATTTGTAGAGTTTTTTAATACCGAAGAAGACTTAAGACGAGTAGTCTATAGTAGCTATACGGATGTATTTACTTCCGTTGGAGCCCGCGGTATCCTTTTTTATTTAGAAGATGGAAAAAGTGATAACGCTTATAGCAGAATCGAAGGTGACCATCACCAGCGTATAGCCAATGGTAACTTTAATGCCAATACGCCTGCTTTCCTGTATTATTATGAATTGCAGATGAAGCATATGGGCCGCTTAAATACCTTTATTGCCAATGCGCACATTCCTTATGTAGAGGATGAAGCTGTGCGCACCAAGTTCAAAAGTATTTTAGAAGCATTACGTATTTGGCACTACTTTAAATTAACCAGCCGATGGGCAAATGTTCCTTTCTTTTTGGAACCTGCAACAATTGAATCGGCCATTCAGCCCCCTACACCTAAGGAAGAAATATTAGATAAGCTCTTCCCCCTTGCCGAGGAAGTGGCAAATAGACTCCCTGCTGATGAATATATTACTGATGCATATATGTTTAATCGTTATTCTTTTAAAGCTTTGGTCATGCGCTATGCATTATATAATGGCCGGTATGAGCTTGCGGCCAAGTTAGCCAAAGAAATAATGGATAGTGGTAAATATCAGCTGCACGCTAATTATGGAGACTTGTTTAACTATAAAGCGGATAAAACCAATAAAGAATTCATTATGAAATTTGACATGGTCTCGCATAACAACTCAGCAACAAACTCCTTCCGAGATTTGGCACCACAATTCCGCACGGGTAATGGTCAATCTTATGTAGTACCTACAAAATCGTTGGTAGACTCATACTGGACTCTCCAAGGACGTACCATAGATAACTGCCCATTGCATACAAAACAGGAGTATGAGTTAAATCCAAAGCTTAATAGAGATCCCCGTTTAGCAATGAGTGTCTTTGGTCATGGTGACATGTTTTCTGGCGAAAGAATTGATATTTATAACCCCTCTAGTTTAATGTATTTCGAGAATCAAAGATCCAGCAAATCGGGGTATTGGTTTAAGAAATTTGTGGATGAAACCGATGCATTCAGATCAGGAGGAAATATGCATTTCCCTTTATTACGCTATGCAGAAGTTCTGCTAACGTATGCTGAGGCAAAAATTATGATGAATGATATCGATGATCTGGCTAAAGATTGTATCAATCAGCTAAGAAAAAGAGCGAAATTAGATATGACTGTAGCCGATGTGAGTTTAACCTCCAAGACGCAACAGCAGTGGGTGGAGCTGATAAGAAATGAACGAAGAACTGAGCTTGCAGGAGAAGGCTTACGTTACGACGATATCTTGCGTTGGAGAATCGCTGAAAATGTATTGAATGAGCCGGCAATGGGTCACACACGAATAGTCGATGGCAGGAAAGAATCCCTAAAAATTGAGGATAGATCTTTCCTTCCCCATAATTATTTGTGGCCTTTCCACGAGAATAGTCTACGTGTAGAGCCAGGCTTAGTGCAAAACCCAGGATACTAAAAAAGATAGGAAAGGTAACAAGTATAGGTTACCTTTCTTTTTTTATTTCTAAATTTGAATAAATATATATTTATATAAAGGTAGCTAGACGGTGATTAAGAAGGAAATCGTAGAGAAAGTCTTAGAGACCGCCCGCATAGAAGAGGTGGTGGGGGATTTTGTGGACTTAAAGAAAAGAGGCACTTCTTTGATAGGAAACTGTCCCTTTCACAACGAAAAGACACCTTCTTTTCATGTGTCTGTTGCCAAAGGTATATACAAATGCTTTGGCTGTGGAGTTGGAGGAGACTCACTCAAGTTTGTTATGGAACTGGAGAAGTTCTCCTACCCCGAGGCTATACGTTACCTGGGTAATAAGTATGGTATAGAAATCCAAGAAGTCGAGCGTACTCCGGCTCAGATGGCGGCCCAAGATAAGCGCGAAAGCCTGTATGTGCTTAGCCAGTGGGCGGGCAAATGGTTTCGCAATACGCTATGGGAAACAGATCTTGGCCGTTCCATAGGTTTATCCTATTTTAAAGAGCGTGGATACCGGGAAGATATCATACAAAAGTTTGAATTGGGCTATTCCCCAGACCAATGGACGCTACTCATTGAAGAGGCAAAAAAGGCAGGCTTTCAAGATGAATATCTTTTGGATATAGGTCTGGCCATTCAGCGAGAGGATAAATCACTCTACGACCGTTTCAGAGGACGTGTCATATTTCCTATACATAATCTTACAGGACGTATTGTAGGTTTTGGTGGACGAACGCTCAAAACGGAGAAATCCACACCGAAATATGTTAACTCACCGGAATCCGAAATTTACCATAAGTCGGATGTACTTTACGGGTTAAATTTTGCAAAAAAAGCCGTAATGGATGCGGACTTGTGCTACCTGGTGGAGGGGTATGCCGATGTTATTGCAATGCATCAAGCGGGTGTAGAAAATGTCGTGTCCTCATCTGGAACATCACTGACAACCGGGCAGATAAAGCTTATCTCCCGTTTTACAAAGAATGTAGTCATCCTCTATGATGGGGATGCCGCCGGCATCAAAGCGTCCCTGCGCGGCACGGATATGCTTTTAGAAGAAGGTCTGAACGTAAAAGTCTTGCTTTTCCCCGATGGCAACGATCCGGATTCTTATGCCAAACAGGTCGGCTCTGCTGCTTTTAAAGCCTATATTGAGAAGCATCAGGAGGATTTTATCTTTTACAAAACGCGTATACTTCTTAAAGATGCGCAGCAGGATCCGATAAAGCGAGCCGAGGTCATCCGTGAGGTGGTGACAAGCATTTCATTAATTCCTGATGAAATTAAGGTGTCCATCTTTATTAAGCAATGTAGCACCTTGTTGGATATCGAAGAGAGAGTCCTGCTTACTGAACTAAATAAAATAAGAATAAACCGTGCGAAATCGGCTGACAGAAAGGCTAGCTCCAAAGTATCGGGCTTATTTCCTGCCATGGGAGAGGGGGCTCCGGATATGCCTCCTGCGGATTTATTCCTTACGCAAGAGGAGATAGCAGCGGCGAGCGATAGCGGTGCAAATAAATCAGATACCATTACCTCGGAGCTATTGCAAGAGCGTGAGATTGTCCGTATTTTACTCAATTATGGCGCTGAGCCGGTGACATGGGAGGGGGATGGAGATATTCCTGTTGCAGCTTATTTGCTTGCGAGCATGGATGATATTGACTTTGAGGACCAGGCGTGCAGGAACATTATAGCCGAGTTTAAAAAACAGGCTGAAAATTATCAGATACCGGAAGCTAAAATTTTTATCTCCTCAGCAGATAAAGATGTTGCTAGCCTGGCCATAGATTGCATCGCCACCAAGTATGAGATTAGTCCCAATTGGAATGATGATAAGCGGAAAATATATGTTACTCAGGAAATCGAGCATCTCCAAAATTTAGTTGTACAGGCTATATATCGGATTAAAAAAAGAAAATTCGAGCGCGAAATGTTTAAGGTGCGCGAGGAAATGAAGAAAGATTTATCTCCGGAGGATTTGGAGATTGAGTTACATAAATACCAAAAATTAAAAGAAGCAGAAAAGATGCTTGGTCAACTATTAGGAAATATTGTAATTAAATAAAATTATTTTATTTTGCTTAATATAGTCTCACTGCGTGGAAACCATCTCCTTACACATATGCTCAAGATAGCTATCTGGATTAAGAAGTTCTAAATTATAGAAGCACGAAGTGGGAGAGTTGAGTGGTCACCATAGCTTATAAGTAGGTAAGAAAATTGATTAATATAAGACGCATTTAGAGTGATAAAAATAGAAAATATGCATTTTAAGAAAATTTCGGGATTTGTATTATTTGCCTTAGTCTTTTTTGCTGGCTGTAAATCTCAAAAAGGAAAGTTTGAATTTCTACAGCCTGAATCGGGCAAGCGCGTAGCTTTCGGGGAGCAAGTGACCGTAAAACTTAATTTCCCTTCCGCTTCTTTAGATTCCGTAGTTTATTCAATTGACGGACAGGCGTATCTAACAAAAAAGGATACTTCTAGCATTGTGCTAGATACCAAAATGATTGGCTACGGCGATCGTTCGCTTTCGGCAAAATTATACGCCCAGGGCAAAGAAGATATTGCTTACAGTAATATCATTGTATTACCTTCAAGCGCTAAAAACTACGCCTTTCAGGTTGTTAACGAATATCCCCATGACACAAAGGCATATACGCAAGGTTTGCAATATGCCGATGGTGTATTGTATGAAACAACAGGAAATCCAAGTCATCTGCAGGCCGAGGGTGTTGTGACATCTCTTCGGAAAGTCGATTTAGAAACAGGTAAAATCATCAAGATGGAGCAGCCTACGGGTTTCTTTGGGGAGGGAATGACCATAGTAGGCAACAGAATAGTATTTTTAAGTTGGGAAAAAAATAAAGGATTCTTCTACGACAAAAACACGTTCCAGAAAGTTGGCGAATTTAACTATGAGAAAAGCCAGGAAGGCTGGGGGGTGACGTATGATGGTGACCGGCTAATAAAATCTGATGGTTCCCATCAATTGTTCTTTTTGAATGCGCAAACAGGCAAAGAAGAGTATTCAGTAGCGGTGTATGATGAGAATGGACCCGTACGAAGTTTAAATGAACTAGAATATATTGACGGCAAAGTTTATGCAAATATATATGGGCAAGATATTATTGTCATTATTGATCCCCAAACAGGAGTAGTAGAAGGAAGAATCAATTTAGTAGGCTTATATTCCGATGGGCGAAAGGCTGAAGATAATGAAATGAATGGTATCGCTTACGATGCACAGGGAAAACGTCTTTTTGTAACGGGAAAATTATGGCCTAAATTGTATGAAATTGAACTGGTAGAAAGGTAAGATAAATTAAAAAGAGGAGTAAAAACAAAACGCTTTTTACTCCTCTTTCGTTTTTATAATATAGTTACCA
>JBMDWK010000140.1:0-80837 GCA_048595255.1 Sphingobacterium sp.
ACCAATGACCTACTGATTACAAGTCAGTTGCTCTACCAGCTGAGCTAAGGAGGCGTCTTATCTAACAACGCGATGCAAATATCTAAAGTTGAAACCAATATTCCAAATATTTGCAGCACGAAAACAGCTCCCCAGCACTAATAAACTGAATATCAAATTGATTTTTTTATCGAAAACTCAAAAATTATTGACCATAGCTCACTTTGACAGTAATATTGGCCGTTTTTGCACGAGAAGTAGTATTAAAGACACCGCCGTATGAAAAGTCCTCATTATTATTCTGGCCAGTAATTTGGAAAACACCTAAGTCTGCCTTGCGCAAAGCGCCAAGGCTACTCCCCGACTCCTTTGCTATATTCTCTGCGCGGGCCTTCGCATTTTGAGAAGCTTCTGCAATCAACGACAATTTCAAATCTTCCAATTTGGAGTAATAATAATTCGGGGCATTTGATGCTAATTCAACGCCTTGGGATATCAATGCTGATATTTCACGGGAGGCATTGTCTACCTTATCCAAATCTTTTGACTCCACACTCACCGTCTGATTCAAACTGTATCCAGTGAATGTATTGTAGCTATTGCCGCGCTCATCCGTATGATAACTAAAATCCCGGATTATACTTACATCGTCTAATACAATTTCATTCTCCTTAATACCTTTTTGAATTAAAAAATTCTTAACCATTTCACGGTCTTGCTTCAATTGTTCGGATGCCTCACTCAGGTTTGTCGATTTGCGGCTATAGGATGCAGACCACTTTACGATGTCCGAATCAAAATCCTTCTTGGCATTGCCTGTCACATTAATGGTATTACTCACATTGTACTTGTATTTAAAAGCATTACCCAACACTAAGGCTGCGACAATTATTGCCATCGCGGCAATAATACTGACGATTACGGTTGTAGATTTCATGTTTTTATAATTGTAATATGTAATATAACGTACACCGTTCAAAAACGTGCCAAAAATGTTGCAAAAACATATATTTATATTCCATAAATTTAGCGCTACCAAATAATCAACACCCAATGAAAGAAAAAATTACCAGTGCTGCCTTTTTATTATTAATCGCAGCGGCTTCACAAGCACAACAAAAACCACCTATTGGCCACGATGCTTTCGATAGTTGGAAAAGCATTTCAACACAAACTTTGTCTCCCTCGGGGAAATATATCTATTACAGCATATCACCCCAAGAAGGTGATGCGGTCACTGAATTGAAAGATCAGCAAAACAATCTCCTATACCGCAGAGAAAGAGGTGCTATGCCCCGCTTGACACAAGACGAAAAGTTTTTCATCAGCAATGTCAAACCTTATTTTAAAGAAACCCGTGAGGCAAAAATCAAAAAGAAAAAGCCTGATGAAATGCCGAAAGACTCTTTGGCAGTATTCAATATTGTAACCAAAGAAACAACCAACCTTGGTCCGATAAAAGGATGGAAAACAGCGCGTCTTGGCAAATCATTTATCGCATATCAACAGGAATTAGAACTTCCTTCGAAACAAGATACGACAACAAAAACAACAGAAAAGCCTGCCGATTCGACCAAAACAACTGCACGTAAAGCGCCTGCAAAGAAAGAAAGCGTACTCATACTCTACAATCTTGCCACAAAAGATACTGTACAATTATGGAAGGCTGACACGTATTACTTCGATGACAATGAAAAATACTTGGTATTCTCCAAAAAAGGAGCCGACAAGGATACAACCAATATTGCAGGATTATATGTGTACGATCTGAACAACAAAACGCAGAAAAAAATCAGTAACGGCAAAGGAACCTATAAAAATATCAACTTTGACGATTTATCGCAGCGTTTGGTTTTTGCGGCAGATAAATCTCCTGAGAAAGCTTTAACAAAAGATTTCAAAATTTACAATTTCAACTGGCAGACAGATACAGCGCAAATCCTTATTGACAAAAACAGTAATGGCATTCCATCCAATTGGTATGTATCGGGTGATGCTAATCTTTCATTCAGTGCGGACGGAAAAAAATTATTTTTGGGCCTTGCTCCTATCCCTAAAGTAAAGGATACCACGTTGGTAGAATTCGAGCATGCTAAAGTGGATATCTGGCATTGGCAGGATGATTATCTAATGACGCAGCAATTGGTGAATGTAGGCCGTGAACGCGCAAGAAGCTTTGATGCGGTATACAATTTTCAATCTCAAAAACTTATTCCTCTAGTAGACGAAGATTTTGGAAGATTATCCACTACGACTACTTCCAATGAAGAATGGGCTATTACGTCACGTGTTTCGAAAGAAAATAGAATTGCTACCCAATGGTCTTATGGTGCCCCTCAAGATATATTTTTGGTATCGACTATCAACGGAAGCAAAAAAATAATAAAAGAGAATTTATTAGGCCAAGCATTCTTGTCTCCAAAAAGTGAGCAGGTCATGTTCTTTGACATGGAGAAAGGATCCTGGTCTGTATACAATATTAGCAGCCAACAGGAAATTCCTTTGAGTCAAGGCATCACTGTTTCGTTCGCTAATGAGGAGAATGATATGCCTACACTTGCCAATTCTTATGGTATCGCAGGATGGGCAGAAGATGGAAAAGGTGTATATGTACATGATCGCTACGACATTTGGTACTTTAGCTTTGATGGAAAAACTAAAAACAATGTAACGAATGGCTTTGGTAGAGAGAATAAGATCGTTTTGCGCACACAATTGTTCCGCAATACAGATCCGCGTGTACCTTTTAATGCACTAAACACTAAAAAACCATTGTTACTAACTTCATTTAATGAAGTGACTAAAGAAAATGGATTTTTCAACATTAATTTGTCAAAGAAAAACAGCCTAAAAGAAATTATTCAATCCAAAAACAGTTACAAACGATTAATTTCGAACGAAAGCAACAGCATTTTCGCATTAACAAGAGAAAACTACGTTGAATATCCAGATTTATATCTTACAAAAGATTTCAGCACATTCAACAAATTAACAGACATCAATCCGCAACAAAAGAATTACAATTGGGGCACAGCCGAATTGGTGAAATGGACTACACCAAAAGGTTATGCAGCCGAAGGTATTCTTTACAAACCGGAGGATTTTGATCCCAATAAGAAATATCCGATTATCGCCTATTTCTACGAAACACATACAGAGGGATTATATAATTACCACGAGCCTGCTCCTACGCCATCACGATTAATGATTTCATATTTCGTGAGTAATGGGTATTTAGTATTCTCACCAGACATCCGTTATCAGACAGGCTATCCAGGTCAAGCTGCTGAAGAATATATCAACTCGGGAATGAAGTATCTAGCACAAAATCCTTGGGTAGATGAAACAAAAATGGCAATTCAAGGACAAAGCTGGGGAGGATACCAAGTCGCGCATCTCATCACACGTACAAATATGTATGCTGCGGCGTGGACAGGTGCTCCAGTAGTAAATATGACTTCAGCCTATGGCGGCATCCGTTGGCAGTCTGGTATGTCAAGACAATTCCAATACGAGAAATCACAAAGCCGATTAGGAGCGACACTTTGGGAAAATCGTGATTTGTACATTGAGAATTCTCCTCTATTCTTTATGGACAAAGTAACTACTCCTGTAGCTATCATGCACAACGACAATGATGGGGCTGTGCCATGGTACCAAGGTATTGAAATGTTTACGGCACTACGTCGTCTACAAAAACCTGTGTGGTTATTAAATTACAATGGTGACGATCACAACTTGATACAACGTCAAAACCGTAAAGATATACAGAAGCGTCAAGCTCAATTTTTTGATCACTTCCTCAAAGGAAAACCTGCAGCGGACTGGATCAAAAAAGGCATCAAAGCAGTAGACAAAGGAATTGAGTGGGGATTAGAGGTTACAGACTAATAATTATTTTAATGAGAGAAAGTCGAGGGGTCAGCAGTATGCTTGGCCCCTCGACTTTTTTATTCCTACTAATAATCTTCTCCACACCATGAAAACACAAATCCCGAATGATATTTTATGATTTTAAACCTAGTTTTTACAAAAAAAGCTTAAAAAATCAACTCACAAAACAAAATTTAGCCTCAAAAACTCAAATCAGCCTACATTTTATTTATTTTTTTGAAAAAAAATATAAAAATTTAAACTTCATACCGTATTTTTGAACATCGTAAAGATAAAAACTACACAAAGACACAACCAAAATCAGATAAAATGTCAAACTTCAGATTTGAATCATTAAACGCATTAACAGCTAGACCTGGAATTCCAGAAGAAAAGGTAAATACGAAAAGAGCTATTAACATTTTTGGTAAAAATGTATTCACAATGGCTAAGATGCAGGCTTTCTTGCCTAAATCTACTTTCAAAGAACTTAGTAAATCAATCGAAGAAGGAACAGTTATTTCCCGTGAGCTAGCGGATGCTATTTCTCAAGCAATGAAATCATGGGCAATTGAGAATGGTGCTTCACATTATACACACTGGTTCCAACCCTTGACAGGCACGACAGCCGAGAAGCATGATGCTTTTTTCGAACCTGATGAGAATGGCAATGCAATTGAAAAATTCACTGGTGATGCGTTAGTTCAACAAGAGCCTGATGCATCTTCATTCCCGAATGGCGGTATCCGTAATACATTCGAAGCTCGTGGATATACGGCTTGGGATCCAACATCACCGGCATTTGTATATGAAACACCTGCGGGCAAGACGCTATGTATCCCTACGGTATTTGTGTCCTACACAGGAGAATCACTGGATTATAAAGCGCCATTGTTGAAAGCTGTAGCGGCAGTAGACAAAGCGGCAACAGATGTGGCACAATATTTTGACAAACAAGTAACTAAAGTAAATGCCTCTTTAGGTATCGAACAAGAATATTTCTTAGTAGACTTAGCATTGTACAATGCACGTCCAGATTTACAATTAACTGGTCGTACCTTATTTGGCCATATGTCTGCTAAAGGACAACAATTAGAAGATCATTACTTCGGTGCTATTCCTGAACGCGTATTAGCATTTATGGTAGACCTTGAAAATGAAGCGTTGAAATTAGGTATTCCATTAAAAACTCGTCACAATGAGGTTGCTCCTTCTCAATTCGAATGTGCGCCAATGTACGAAGAAATCAACTTGGCTATTGACCACAACCAGTTGTTGATGAACGTAATGGAGCAAGTAGCTATCCGTCACAACTTCAAAGTATTATTACACGAAAAACCATATTCTGGTGTAAATGGGTCAGGTAAGCACAATAACTGGTCATTAATCACGAATACAGGTGTAAACTTGTTGTCTCCAGGAAAAACTCCTAAAAACAACTTGATGTTCTTGACATTCTTCGTAAACACTATTAAAGCTGTTTATGAGTATGCAGACTTATTGCGTGCATCTATCGCAAGTCACTCGAATGACCACCGTCTAGGTGCTAACGAGGCTCCTCCTGCTATTATTTCTATCTTCTTGGGTTCTCAGTTAGATCAAATTCTAGAAGAAGTAGAATCAGCGCGCGTGGCCAAAAAAGTAAAAGCAGAAACAAACTTATGGCATGGTATCCCTAAAATCCCTGAATTGAGATTGGATACGACTGACCGTAACCGTACATCACCATTTGCTTTCACAGGTAATAAATTTGAATTCCGCGCAGTAGGATCTTCGGCTAATTCAGCATTGCCAATGACAGTATTGAACGCTATCGTGGCTGCACAATTGATCGAATTCAAAGCTGAAGTAGATAAACAAATCAAAAAAGGAACAAAGAAAGATCTTGCTATCTTAAACGTTATTCGCAAATACATCAAAGAATCTAAAGCTATTCGTTTCGAAGGAAATGGTTATAGCGATGAGTGGGCTACTGAAGCTGAAGCTAGAGGATTGTCCAACATCAAATCTACGCCAAAAGCATTAGATGTATACGTGAAAGAAGAATCATTAGAATTATTCGAAAGATTAGGTATCTATTCGAAGCGCGAATCTGAAGCACGTCACGAAATTTTATTAGAAAACTTCTATAAAAAATTACAAATCGAAGCGCGTGTAATCGGCGATGTAGTGAATAGTCAAATCGCTCCTGCTGCATTTACTTACCAAAATGAGTTAATCAAAAATGTAAAAGGTCTACAAGACTTAGGTTTGAGCAAAGAAGCTTATTCTTCACAATTGAACTTAGTTGAGCGTATCTCAAAACACACAAATACAATCTTAGAAAAAGCGGAAGAAATGCGTCAAGCACGTAAAAAAGCTAATGTAAATGAAGATCTAAGAGAGAAAGCTATCGCTTATGACGAAGTAGTGAAACCATATTTTGATGAAATCCGTTACCATGTCAATAAATTGGAAAAAATCGTTGACGATGCAAAATGGCCTTTACCAAAATTGCGCGAACTTTTATTCATTCACTAGCAACTAATCAACCTTAATATATCAATCGAAATAGCCAGCAATATGTTGGCTATTTTTATTTAGGATTATAATCACGAAATTAAAAAAAGTAACCCTATAAACATGAACTTCATACGTACTACTTCTGAAAACATAGATTTCACGAATCTTGTAAAAAGTCTCGACCAAGATTTAGCGATAAAAAATGGTGACAAAAATGATTTTTATGTACAATTTAATAAGATCGACTTGATTCAACATGTAGTCGTAGCTTACGAAAGCGAGCAAGCCATCGCTTGCGGAGCTATAAAAGAATACGACAAAGAGACGATGGAAGTGAAACGTATTTTTGTGTTGCCTCACATGCGGGGCAAAGGAATTGCAACATGGGTTCTGAATAATTTGGAAAAGTGGGCAAAGGAATTAGGCTACAAGCGATGTGTTCTAGAAACCGGAGAAAAGATGTCAGAAGCAATTGCTCTTTATAAAAAATGTAATTATATCCGCATTGAAAACTATGAACCCTATAAAGATGTTATAGATAGTAGATGTTTTGAGAAAAAATTAAAATAAATTCCAAGAAGAAATATTATTGAGGTAGGTGTGAGAAAAAGCAAGCTTTATGGATATTACTATAGAGAATTTGGACATATTGCGTGAGCATTTGTAAGGATTTATTTTAATTATTAATTAGTTTTACACTATGAAAATAATCGGTATCATTCCTGCTCGATACGATTCGAGTCGTTTCCCTGGCAAGCCCTTAGCGGATATAGCCGGTCAAAGTATGATTCAACGGGTGTATCATCAAGCTAAGCACGCGACTTCGCTATCCGAAGTGATCGTCGCAACAGATGATCAACGCATCTACGATCATGTCAAGAGTTTTGCTGGCAATGTCATGATGACAAGCAATGAGCATCAGTCCGGCACAGACCGCTGTGCTGAGGTAGCTGCGACTTTAGTGGGTTTCGATGTAGCGATTAACATTCAAGGAGACGAACCTTTTATCGATCCACAACAAATTGATTTGCTGGCGTCGTGCTTCCAACAAGCGAATACCGAAATTGCTACGTTGATTCGTCGTGTAGAATCGGAAGAAGAACTATTTAACGAAAATAAGCCCAAAGTAGTGCTCAACCGTAAAGGTGAAGCAATATACTTCTCGCGACAGGCAGTTCCATTTTTACGCGGACAAAAGTCAAATCAATGGTTAAACCACAGACCCTATTACAATCACATAGGCATCTACGGGTACCGCATAGATATTTTAAAACAACTGACAGCTTTACCTCTATCCGATTTAGAAACGATGGAATCTTTAGAGCAGTTAAGATGGATAGACAATGGCTATAAGATACAAACAGCAGTGTCTACACATTCCAACGACGCCATAGACACCCCCGAAGATCTACAGTATGTGTTAGACAAATATTTCAATTTATAAACTCTTCATTGAAATTCTACAAAAAGGATAAATACGAATGAAATAAAACTTTATTCGAATTTATCCTTTTACTATTTATAACAGATTGTTGTCCGTCAACCAAAAAAAGTAAAAAATGAATAGAATAGAAGTTATAAAAGGCGACATCACGCAGATGAAAGTAGATGCTATTGTCAATGCGGCTAATTCCTCACTTATGGGCGGTGGAGGTGTTGATGGCGCCATACACCGAGCCGGTGGGAAGGAAATTTTAGATGCATGTAAAAAGATTATAGCCGAGCAAGGAATTTGTCCGACTGGCCAAGCAGTATTAACAACAGCAGGTACATTACCAGCCAAATATGTCATTCACACCGTGGGTCCAATATGGAAAAATGGCACGCAGCATGAAGATGAAAATTTGAAAAAATGTTATATTAATTCGTTGCAGTTGGCCGTAAATACAGGATGCAAGACTGTGGCATTTCCTTCCATAAGTACAGGGGTATATGGATTTCCAAAAGATCGAGCTGCAAAAATAGCTATCAAAGCGATTGCCAAATTTTTAACGCATCATGAGGCGTTTGAAAAGGTTTTGCTCGTATGTTTTGATGACGAAAACTATACATTTATCCAGCACGAACTGGATCTTTTAAGAGAGGATTAAATCCTAGTTGAGGTAATTCGCGGGGCGAATTACCTCCATCAGAATATTTATTTGAGACGGGATTGGTATTTGTTTAATACCAACTCCAATTGTTCTTCTTGTGTCATATACGAATTATCCAACACCATTGCGTCGCTAGCTTGACGCAGAGGGCTCTCCTCTCGCGTGCTATCAATATGATCACGATGTGCCAAATTTTCGATAACTTCCTCCAAAGTAACTGTTTCACCTTTGGCCAGCAATTCTGCTAATCGGCGATTGGCCCGAATTAATGGGTCCGCAGTCATAAAGATTTTAAGATCGGCATCCGGAAATACAGTAGTACCAATATCTCTACCGTCCATGACGATATTTCTACGTGCACCAAGTTGTTGCTGCTGGGAAACCATAGCTCTTCTGACCTCTTTAATAGCACTGACTTCGCTTACCATTTCCGAAACTTCCATTTGACGTATTTCATCCGAAACATCTTCACCATTTAACAAGATTTGTGTTTTTTCAGTGTTAGGAATGAAATCAATGTGAATGTTATTTAACGCTTCTTGAACTGCCGCGGTATCTGAACAGTTAATCGCATTGCGTAGGAAATAAAGTGTCACAGCACGGTACATTGCTCCGCTATCCACGAATACGAAGTTTAATGTTTTGGCTAAGGCTTTGGCTACAGTACTTTTACCGCAGGAAGAAAAGCCGTCAATTGCTATAATAAAATTCTCTCGCACCATTTTTAGTTGTTACCTCCGATTATCACACCCGGTTTATTTAATAACGGAACTTTGGATAAATTTTCATCCACGATGCTCTCCGGAAGAAATATGTATTTTTTGTCGTAAATTGTATTTCCAATATAATAGCTCAACCAATATTCGTTGGTCAAACCAAATACTTGCTCATCTATTGCTTCAATCTGAACAGCCGCATTGGGTTGGATATCTCCCAAAAAATGACGTAGTGTAGTCGTTTTCACCTCACGACCGTTTTTGACACCATATCCTTTAGACGATACCAGCACATTGGTGAGCAGTTCATTTTTTTCGTTTACCAAATATACAGTCCAGTTTTTGACTTCTGGTGTAGAACCCTCCAATACTACTGCAATAGATATGTCCTCTACGATATTAACAGGCAAATCTTTTTTCATCCTTATTTTTTTTTCGTTGCAGTCTTCGTGCTACTCTTTTTTGCTGTTGTTTTTTTGGCCGTTGTCTTTTTAGCAGGAGATTTTGTAGTTTTTCCGGCAGTTTTTGATTTTGGTGCTTTTGGATCTTCTTCAGCCCATTTCAATACATCAGCATACGTAATGGCGTTCACATCTGTTCCTTTCGGAATTTTGAGATTTTGCTTGCCAAAACGTACAAAAGGCCCCCACCGTCCATTTTCTATTTGTGCCTCCGGATTTTCATCAAATACCCGGATTACTTTTTCAATATCCTTTTGGCGTTTCTCCTTGATAATCTCAATCGCTTGTTCCTGCGTCACATCCAATGGATCTAACCCTTTTGGTAAAGAATAAAAAGCCGAATTGTGACGGATGTATGGTCCGAAGCGACCAATCGCTACGGTCATCTCCTTTTCTTCGAATTCACCTACTTTTTTCGGAAGCTTGAATAATTCCATAGCTTCTTCAAACGTAATCGTCTCAATCATCTGCCCTTTTCGTAGGGATGCAAATACAGGCTTCTCCTCATCATCTTGCGCTCCAATCTGAACTAAAGGACCAAAACGGCCGACACGTACGCTGACAGGCTTTCCTGAAACTGGATCAACGCCTAGCTCGCGCTCATGTGATGCTCGCTCTGCATTTTCTAAGGTATCTTCTACTTCATGATGGAATGGGCGATAGAAACTTTCCAACATATCTGTCCACTCCTTGTTACCTTGAGCGATCTCATCAAATTCACGTTCTACTTTGGCCGTAAAGTTAAAGTCCACGATACCTTTAAAGTGTTCCACCAAAAAGTCATTCACCAATACACCGATGTCAGTGGGAAACATTTTGTTGCGCTCCACGCCTGTCATTTCGGTTTTTGTGACTTCGGCAACACTGCCCGAAGACAGAGTCAAGACTTTATAATCCCTAGGCTTGCCATCGCGATCTTCCTTCACCACATACCCGCGATTTTGAATCGTAGAAATTGTCGGTGCGTAGGTAGATGGACGACCAATACCCAATTCTTCTAGCTTCTTAACTAACGACGCCTCTGTAAAACGAGCTGGAGGTCGAGAGAAACGTTCTGTCGCCGTCATTTCCGTCAGGTTCAATGACTGACCAACTTGCAATGGCGGTAACAACGTATTATCCGTATCATCATCTAATGTATTATCCTGGTCATCATCCAAGGACTCCATGTAAACTTTCAGGAAACCATCAAATTTCATGATCTCACCTGTCGCTGTCAGCTCTTCATTACGCGTTGATACAGCGATTTTTGCAACAGTTTTCTCAAATTCTGCTTCACTCATCTGAGAAGCAATAGACCTTTTCCAAATCAGCTCATACAAGCGCACCTCTGAAGGTTCTGCCGAAATAGAGTGATTGGCAAAATATGTAGGACGAATAGCCTCGTGAGCCTCTTGTGCTCCACTAGACTTCGTTTTATATTGACGTTTTTTGTGATATTTCTCGCCGTAAGCTTTTAATATTTCATCTTTTGCACCCTGAATAGCTGTATCCGACAAATTCACGGAATCCGTACGCATATAAGTGATATGCCCTGCTTCGTACAAGCGCTGTGCTACCTGCATCGTACGGGCTACCGAATAGCCCAATTTTCTACTCGCCTCTTGTTGTAAAGTCGAAGTGGTAAAAGGTGCAGAAGGACTTCTTTTTGCAGGCTTTTTTTCCAGATTAGTTACGGAATATGCTGCCTCAATACAATCATTTAAGAACTTCTCCGCCTCATCCTTTTTCGCAAAACGCTGTGGCAATTCGGCTTTAAATGATTCCCTTGCTTTGCCCGTATTGAAAATAGCAACAATCTTAAATGAAGCTTCTGCATTAAATTTATTAATATCACGCTCTCGCTCTACAATCAGACGAACAGCTACGGACTGCACACGTCCCGCTGAAAGTGATGGTTTTACTTTACGCCACAAAACAGGCGACAATTCAAAACCCACCAATCTATCCAATACGCGGCGTGCCTGCTGCGCATTTACTAAATTATAATCAATCTTACGTGGTGATTCAATGGCTTTAAGAATCGCAGGTTTTGTAATCTCGTGAAAAACGATACGCTTTGTTTTATCTTCTTTGAGCCCCAATGTATCGAATAGGTGCCAAGAAATAGCTTCTCCCTCACGGTCCTCATCGGACGCTAACCACACCGTCTCTGCTTCTTTAGCTAATTTCTTTAACTCACTGACTACAGCCTTCTTATCCGAAGGAACCTCATACTTTTGTTTAAACTTATTTTCGGTATCAATTGCATCATCGGTTTTCACCAAATCACGAATATGCCCATAACTTGACTTTACTAAAAAGTCACTCCCAAGATACCCCTCTATCGTTTTTGCCTTTGCAGGCGACTCCACAATTAATAAATTTTTAGCCATTTAATATGTTAAGATTTGTGCAAATATTATTATTTCAAAATGGAATGACAATATTTTTTGTCAATAAACCAAAATATTCTCTTAAAAGAACCAATGTCCACTGACGATATCCAATAAATAAAATACCGCAAATACTACCGAAGCGATGCCATTGGTAGTCATAAATGCCCTATCCACACGGGACAAATCGGTAGGGCTCACTATCCGATGCTGGTAAATCAATAGAAATCCATAAAAAGCCACTCCTATATAGTATAACAATCCTACCGGAATATAAAATACAGGCAATACGATTAATATAAAGGATAGCACATGAAGTACTTCAGAAATTTTCAATGCCTTGACACCTCCAAAATTGGCAGGAATGGAATTCAAGCCATTCGCCCTATCAAATTCTTCGTCTTGAAGTGCGTATATAATATCAAAACCACTCACCCACGTCAATACTGCTAGTCCGTAAAATATAGGAACGATACCAAATTGCCCGGTCACTACCATGTAGGCGCCTACAGGAGCTAAGCCTAACCCTAATCCGAGTACCAAATGGCATAAGGGCGATATGCGTTTCATATACGAATAAAACAACACAACAAATAAGGCCACTGGCGACAATGCCAGGCACATGGGATTGATAAAATAAGTGGCAACTACAAACACCACACAATTAATTAGTGTAAAAGCAAGTGCTTGCTTAGGACTGATCCGACCAGCAGGAATATCACGTACAGCTGTACGGGGATTCAAGGCATCAATATCACGATCCAAATAGCGATTGAAGGCCATCGCAGCATTGCGCGCGGTGACCATACATACCAGCATAAGTCCTAGAAGAGACCATTTGAATTCAAAATTCGTCGTACTTACAGCCAAGAAAAACCCTATAAAAGCAAAAGGTAATGCAAATATGCTATGTGCAAAAAGCACTAAAGACATATATTTTTTCATATTTCTTCTTGAATAATCGGCCGCTCAAATCCAGCATTAATATCATCAATAGTCTGTAAAATTGGTTCCAATCCTACCTTATCTTCGGCTGAAGTCAAAAACCGCTGGGGCACTTCCTCAAACCATTTTAACAATGCTCTTTTGAATTTGGCCATGTTTTGGTCGGATTTCACCGTGGATTGCTTATCCCCTTTTGTAAAAATGAGCATAAAAGGAAGCCCGTTCTCCCCTAACCAACAACAAAAATCCAAATCAATTTTCTGCGGTTCTAGTCGCGAATCAATAAGGACAAAAATACATTGCAGATTTGGGCGAGAAGTCAAATATCGACGAATAAATTTTCCCCAGTCTGCTCTATTTTTTTTGGAAGTCTGTGCATAGCCATAGCCCGGTAAATCGACCAAATACCAATTATCATTAATGATAAAATGGTTGATCAACTGAGTTTTTCCAGGGCGTTGGGAAGTTTTTGCCAAATTTTTACGAGAAGTCAAAGCATTGATCAATGAGGATTTACCTACATTAGAGCGTCCAATGAAAGCGTATTCGGGCAAATAAGGATCAGGCAACTTATCGACCTGGGTATTGCTACAAACAAATTCTGCGGTTTTTACTAGCATACAGCAAAGGTAGAATTAATTTTAACAAATGTAAAAGCTACCGAACTTGCTTCATGTATCCTAGCGATTTTTTATTAATTTAGTCCTCTTATTACAACAGTATGTTAGCGTTAAGAAATATTGTAAAGCAATACGCCAATCATCGTGCTTTAGATGATATCTCTATGGATATTCCCGAAGGCAAGATTTTTGGATTATTAGGACCTAATGGTGCGGGAAAAACATCATTGATTCGCATTATCAACCAGATTACGGCTCCAGACTCTGGCTCCATCTATTTTGACAACGAATTATTATCCCCTAAACATATTGAACAAATCGGCTATCTTCCCGAAGAAAGAGGTTTATATAAAAAAATGAAGGTTGGTGAGCAGATGATCTATCTAGCTCAACTCAAGGGCTTAAGTAAAGCAGAAGCCAAAAATCGTTTGTTCTATTGGTTTGACAAACTGGATATCTCCTCTTGGTGGGACAAAAAAATCGAAGACCTCAGTAAGGGGATGCAACAAAAAGTCCAATTCATCGCTACAGTGTTGCACGAACCCAAACTCATTATTCTCGACGAACCTTTTTCGGGATTTGACCCTGTCAATGCCCAAATCATTCAAGAAGAAATTTTAGCACTCAATAAAAAAGGGGCTACAATTATATATTCGACCCATAGAATGGAAACTGTCGAAGAATTGTGCGATAATATCGCCTTAATAGATAAGTCAAAAAAAGTGCTTGATGGCGCAGTAAAAGAAATTAAGAAACAATATCAAAATCAAACTTATCATATACAATTTAAAGGCAATCTACCCGTAGAACTTCAAAATAATCTGATGTACGAACTTTTAGCATCGACGGTCCAGGAGGATATACATGCAATCAAAATCAAGATCCAGCCGCCATACGCCCTAAATGACGTGCTCACTCAACTGATTCCGTACGTACATATTTATCAGGTTCAAGAGATAGTTCCGACTATTCATGATATTTTTATTGAAAAAGTAACCCAGACCAGCCATCTCCATGAACAAAATTAGATTAATCATACAAAGAGAATACCTAACTCGGGTTCGAAAAAAATCATTCCTAATCACCACTTTCCTAGTTCCTTTATTTTTTATCGGAATGTACGTAGGTGTCATTCTTCTCACCAAAAAAAGTTTTGATGAGACACATGCCTATGTGTATATCGTAGATGAAACGCAAGAGGTAATGGAAAAATTAAATTCTTCTAAAAATGTCACCTACATTAAAGAGAATTTAGATTTGACGACGCAGATTAATTCCCGTGCAAAAGGGGATGATAAAATGAGTATCCTGCATATTCCGAAGGATTTTTATGCTACCGAGCAAGTTGACTTTCTCTCGCATGAAAAGCCAAGTCTATCTATTGAAGCGGAGATAAAAGATACCTTGAATAGTATCATTAAGGACAAAAAATACGAAACCTATGGTATAACGAAGGATATTCGAAGATCCATCAAGTCGAATGTCTCGATCCAATCAAAAGAAATTAAAGACGGAGGTACGACTGAAGAGTCAAATACCGAAGTTGCCATGGCTATTTCTTTAGCGCTATCTATATTGGTCTATATCTCCCTCTTTTTGTATGGGTCACAGGTAATGCGAGGCATAATCGAAGAAAAAAGCAGTAGAATCATCGAGGTTATTATATCATCCGTGAAACCTTTTCAATTGATGATGGGCAAAATTGTAGGAATCGGACTCGTGGGACTTACCCAGTTTGCCTTATGGATCATTGTATCTATATTCTTAGTTACCGTAGTAGGCTCTTCACTCGTATCCCAAGAAGAATTCACCTCGCACATGATGGAAAGTCAAGGTCAGAAAATGAATGGATCGGAACCGATGTCTTTTAGCGGTGAAACATTTTCAGAAGTATTTCAACTGTTGCAAAGCGTTAATTTTACGGAGATAATTGTCTGTTTCTTTATTTTCTTCTTAGGTGGATACCTCATCTATAGTGCATTATTTGCAGCCGTAGGCTCTGCTGTAGACAGCGAGACAGAAGCCAGCCAATTTACGATGCCTATTACGATGCCTTTATTATTGACCTATGCGCTTTCGTTTGGGGTGTTAATCAATAATCCGCATGGCGCAGTTGCTACTTGGCTGAGCTTTATTCCTTTTACCTCGCCTATTGCGATGTTGGTTCGGATCCCTTTTGGCGTACCGACTTGGCAAATCGTCGTTTCTGCACTTTTACTGATAATCGGGTTTGTAGTCACAACTTGGATTGCTGCTCGCATCTACAGAGTTGGCATTCTGATGTACGGCAAAAAAGCAAGTTATAAGGAACTGATTAAATGGTTTAAATACAAAAGTTAATTACATTCACCCATATATTATATTATGTCAAAACTTATCAACCTACGTACTTTTAAAGAATTTTTCGAATCCAGCACCGGTGGAGGTATTTTACTATTTGTCTGTGTAGTGCTAGCATTAATTGTTGCGAACTCACCTTTGGGAGATGGTTTAATTTCCATATTGTCTACGCGCGTTGGTTTTGAAAATGAATCTATTCATCTAAATTATTCTATCAAGCAATGGATAGACGATGGACTTATGGCTATTTTCTTTCTTTTGGTAGGTTTAGAAATCAAACGTGAGCTCGTAGAAGGTGAATTAGCTTCACCAAAGAAAGCAGCTTTGCCGATTATTGCCGCTATTGGTGGCGCTTTGGTACCTGCTGGTATTTATGCCCTATTTAATTATGGTACCGATACTCAACATGGTTGGGGTATTCCGATGGCAACGGATATCGCTTTTGCCTTGGCAGTGATCTCTATGCTGGACAAACGTGTTCCGCCTAGTCTTAAAGTTTTCTTAGCTGCATTAGCTATCGTTGATGACTTATTAGCCATTTTGGTGATTGCCCTATTCTACTCTTCCGAATTACATTATTCTTATTTATTATATGCGGGAGGAATATTTGCCTTGCAAATGACCTTAAACAAGCTAGGCGTAAAGAATATCCTTGCCTATGTCATCCCAGGAGTTTTTATGTGGTATTTTATCCATCACTCCGGCATCCATGCGACTATCGCAGGTGTATTGACAGCCATGACTTTGCCTACCACACCTGACGCGCAGGAATCTCCTTTGGAGAAATTGGAGCATATGTTGGCCAAACCCGTGAATTTTATAATTATTCCATTATTTGCATTCGTCAACACGGCTATAGTAATGAGTTACGATATGTTGGGCGGTCTCACTTCCAATATGGGATTAGGCATCATCATTGGGCTTATAGTGGGCAAGTCAGTAGGTATTTTATTCACGTGCTGGATCTGTGTCAAATCAGGGCTGTCCGCTTTGCCTGAGGCTGCAGGATGGAAGCATATATTTGGTGTGGGTCTATTGGGTGGTATTGGTTTTACCATGTCAATATTTGTATCTATGCTTTCTTTTTCCAATCCCTTATTTATTGAGGAAGCTAAATTAGCAATATTGACAGCTTCAATATTAGCAGGCTTGCTTGGCTATTTTTATTTAAGTTCATTAAACAAAAAGAAAGTATAAATACTATGCTAACATAGAATTATTACTACAATATAGAATAATACAATTAGTTCATTGGTGTGGATAAATTAATCTTTTTATCTTTAAATATAAATTAACACAATTTATTAAAATCAAAATAAACTAATAAAAATGAGCAAATTAGAAGAAAAAATTTCAAATTATATCGCTGAATCAAAAAAATTAAAACTTGATTTGAGTGATGCACTTATTACTGCTGTAGCAAAAAGCTTAGTGCCTTCTATCTACAATGCAGACGCTGAAACGATTGCAGCATCGGATAAAGCGGAGATAGATCGTTTGAAAACTAACTTTTTAATTAAAAAATTAGGTTTAGCCGATGATTCTAAATTGGATAAAGCAATCGAAGAAGTTATCGAACAAGTAGGAAAATCCAATAAAAATAAATATAGAGTAATTGTATATGCTTTATTGGTAAAGAAATTCAAAAAAGAATCGCTTTACAAATAGTAAGCGTATTAAATTCTACAAAGGGCATCTCGTTGAGATGCCCTTTTTTATTTTGGCTGTAGCTAATCCCAACATCTATTCGTTATATCGGTAATGAACATACTAAAATACATTACGATGAATAAACATATTTTTAAGTTATTTTTTATTTCACTATTTAGCACTTTCATGTTGTCTAGCTGTCTGAAAGATGACCTAAACAGTCCCAATGTGCCGCAAGCTGGATTTACGATGATTAATGTGCATTCTGCATCCGATTTTATCATTCATCGCGCGGACAACAACTTAATCCAGACAATGAATAATCCCTTACGCTTTAAAGGAATAAATTTCGTATACCTGTATCCGGGCAATCGAAAAATTCAAACCATTGATGCAGACAATAAAATCATTGTGGACAGCACCTATTCCATAAAAGATAGTTTATTGTATACTTCATTCGTATATACGAAAGCGCTCAACAAAGTCGGACAGCGTATGATTGAAGACGCGCTACTACCCAATCTGGAAACAAATTCAGCATTTCGATTCCTCAATCTTGCCCATGATAAAATCAATGTTGATCTATTTATTGGTGATACCCAAACGCTTGACAACCGCGCCTATGATGGCGATACATTTGTAGCCAATAATTACAAATTTACCTCCAATGCGACTGGTAATAAACGAATCACTGTTAAAAACCAAGCAGGCCAAATATTAGCAGAAAAAGAAGTCGACATGAAGGTACGGATGCATTATTCAATAGTACTCATTAAGAATACGACAAATAATGATTATGAAATTTTGGTTTATGAGCAATACAGAAGCTAAGTATAAGATTCCAAATTAAGGTGCTACCTCTAGGCAACCCCTTAGGATTTGTTTGCACGAACAAATTATACATAAAGAATTAGTAAAGTCAAAAAGCTTCCTGGAAACAGGAAGCTTTTCTTTTACCCAAACCCTAAACCTTCCCGAATCGAACCCCGCCCAAGCCTTCGGTTCGAATCTGGTTCTGATAAAAAAATCTTTAGTGCTTGTTGTTGCTGAAGGGTTATAAAACGAAAAAAGCCTCATCTTTCGATGAAGCTTTTTGGCGGAGAGTGAGGGATTCGAACCCCCGAACCTGTGACAGTTAACGGTTTTCAAGACCGCCGCATTCGACCACTCTGCCAACTCTCCGCCACAAAAGTAGAAATTCTACCCTGATTTGCAAAATTTATTTTAAAATAAATGCCTTCTCATTTACTCAGAGCAACATTTTACTGAAAACTAAGATTTTATAAACTGTAAATCAGCTGTAAATTTTACTTCGTCAGATACCATAACACCCCCTGTTTCCAAAGCGGCATTCCAAGTAAGGCCAAAGTCTGTTCTGTTGATTTTTCCAGTAACGGTATAGCCTACTTTATCATTTCCCCATGGATCTTTTGCCATACCACCGAATTCTGCATCCACCGTAATAGATTTGGTCACTTGATTAATAGTCAGATCACCCGTAATTTTGAAGTTCTCACCATCTACTACAGCAATATTTGTCGAATGGAAAGTAATATATTGGTTCGAAGCTGCATCAAAAAAGTCCGAGCTTTTCAGATGTTGATCACGCTGTTCATTTTTCGTATCTACCGAATCAACTTCAATCTTCACCTCCACCTGTGCCTGAGATAAATCATCATTCGGATTTTGAACATTCACTTCAAAATTTTTGAACTGTCCTTTAACAGTTGAAATCATCATATGACGCACTTTGAATTCTATTTCACTGTGTGCACCATCCAATTGCCAATTTGCCATAACTTTATTTTTTATAATGTTTAATGCTTTTTTATGATAGTCAAAGGTAGATAATCGATATGCATCGAATTATTAATCTATATTAAGAAATTAATAAAAAAATTATTCAATTGTATAGCAAATAGTTATTGAAAAATGGACAAAATTTCCATCTATAATTTTGCATATATTGAACAAAACACTACTTTTGTGTTACCGAAAGGGAGGCGCCAATAGCTCAGCTGGATAGAGCAACGGTTTTCTAAACCGTCGGTCAGGGGTTCGAATCCCTTTTGGCGTACCAAATTTCAAAGTCCTTCAAATTATTTGGAGGACTTTTTTTATGCCCAAAAATCTAAAACCTTCGATGGCGCTGCCTTTCACATTCAAACTGTGCTAACAGAATTTGCAAAACACATCCCTCCTTGTTTCTGTCTCTTTTAAACATCACATCCGTCCTAAAAGTTTCCATTTTTAGCAAAAAAATCTTAACTTAAGATAGGAAAAACTTAATCATTAGAATCTGCACTATAAATTTTACCTATATGAAATAGAATTATACTATTTTATAAATCAGAGGCATATAGGTAATTTCACCAAACGAGTAGTTCAGAATTAATTTAAAAAATGGCAAATCAATAAAATATGGAAAACAGTTCGAATGACATCAGCAAATGCCCATTCCACAATGGGTCCATGCAAAAAAACAATGCAGCAGGTAGAGGTACACAAAATAAAGATTGGTGGCCCAATCAATTAAACCTGCATATTCTAAAGCAGCATGACACCAAAACAGACCCCATGGGCGAAGATTTTGACTATGCGAAGGAATTCCAATCCTTAGATTTAGAGGCATTGAAGACGGACCTAAAAGAATTAATGACAAATTCACAGGATTGGTGGCCTGCTGACTTTGGACATTATGGTCCCCTATTCATTCGCATGGCCTGGCATAGTGCAGGTACATACCGTATCCAAGATGGTCGTGGCGGTGCTGGCGAAGGTCAACAACGTTTTGCACCATTAAACTCTTGGCCAGACAATGTATCACTCGACAAAGCACGTCGTTTATTATGGCCAATAAAACAAAAATATGGACGCAAAATCTCCTGGGCAGACTTGATGATATTAACAGGTAATGTCGCCCTTGAATCCATGGGATTTAAAACTTTAGGATTCGGTGGTGGCCGTGCCGATGTATGGGAACCCAACCAAGATGTATATTGGGGTTCGGAAAAAACATGGCTCGGTGGAGACATACGCTATTCCCAAGGCTCTGAGGGCGTAGTAGACGAAGGCGTATTGGTATCGGATGATGATGCCGATGGAAAAATACACACACGCGATTTGGAAAATCCATTGGCTGCAGTACAGATGGGGCTTATCTATGTGAACCCCGAAGGTCCAGACGGCAACCCGGACCCACTTGCTTCGGCAAAAGATATCCGTGATACCTTCAGCAGAATGGGGATGGATGACGAGGAGACGCTTGCGCTGATTGCAGGAGGTCATACCTTCGGTAAGACACATGGTGCTGCCTCAGCAGATCACGTGGGTTCGGACCCAGAAGCTTCTGACTTAGAGATGCAAGGCCTAGGATGGGCCAATTCATATGGCTCGGGAAAGGGCGCAGATACTATTACATCGGGTTTGGAAGTAACATGGACAAGCAAGCCTACAGAATGGTCGAACTTATTCCTCAGTTACTTATTTGGTTTTGATTGGGAATTAACCAAATCGCCGGCCGGGGCGCACCAATGGGTTGCTAAAAATGTAGGTGAAATTATCCCACACGCACATGACCCAGAGAAAAGAATAAGACCTACTATGCTAACTTCTGATATTGCATTACGTACGGATCCCATATACGAGAAGATAGGTCGTCGATTCCTGGAGCACCCTGATGAATTTGCTGATGCATTTGCAAAAGCTTGGTTTAAACTCACCCATCGTGATATGGGTCCTAAGTCCCGCTACTTAGGTCCGGAAGTTCCTGCAGAAGATTTCTTGTGGCAAGACCCGATTCCTCCAGTGGAGCATGATCTGCTAGGCGATGCTGATATTGCAGCTCTCAAAAGCGAAATATTAGGTTTGGGACTAACCGTATCTGAATTGGTAGCCACAGCATGGGCTTCGGCTTCTACATTCCGTGGTTCGGATAAGCGCGGCGGGGCTAATGGCGCTCGCATACGTCTTGAACCCATGAAAAATTGGGAAGTAAACAATCCTATTCAACTTGCTACTGTATTAAGTGCTTTAGAAGGCTTACAGGCCAAATTTAGTAATTCAGGAAAGAAAGTGTCCATGGCAGATTTAATTATCTTGGCAGGGGCTGCAGGTATCGAAAAAGCAGCCAAAGATGCAGGATACGTTATTACAGTACCTTTCCGTCCGGGACGTACAGATGCTTCGCAAGAACAAACAGATATCGACGGGCTAAAATGGCTAGAACCAATCGCTGATGGTTTTAGAAACTACCGCAAATATCAAAATCGTGCAGTATCAACTGAAGAGCTGCTCATAGATAAGGCTCAGTTACTTACCCTTACCATCCCCGAAATGACGGTGTTGATCGGTGGACTAAGAGCCATAAACATCAACTATGACGGCTCCAAGCATGGCATCTTTACAGACCGACCAGGACAACTGACAAATGATTTCTTCGTCAATTTATTAGACATGCGCACGCAATGGAAAGCGATGGATGATAAAAAAGAAATTTATCTAGGTATCGACCGTCAATCGGGTAAGCCAAGATGGACAGGCACACGTAATGATTTAGTTTTTGGATCAAATTCTGAATTAAGATCTGTAGCTGAAGTATATGCTTCTGCGGATGCTGCTGAAAAATTCATTATTGACTTTGTAAATGCATGGAATAAAGTAATGAATGCAGACAGATTTGATTTAGCATAGATCATATCTATTCTTAAAATGAAAATAGCCCCAGCAATGAGGGCTATTTTTTTTGTGCATACTGCAGCAAAAAGGCCTTCCGAAATATGGAAGGCCTTTGAAATAGATTGTTGTATCTTGATTAGTTGAATTTGAATTTCAAACCAAACTGCATATAATACGTTGAAGTAATTGTCTCGTTCGGTCTTTGTGCCTCACGGATGATATCTCCATTCGCATTACCCATTCTGAAAGTAGGTCTGTCAGTACCGTTTATATCCAAGGCTGGTCGTGCAGGATTACTACCACTTGCCGCAACGCTAACCATATTTTGAGGTATTAATAAACCGTTATTATTGTTTTTGAAAATACCCCATGATGAATTGAATAAGTTACCGATATTAAACACATCCCAGAAGAATTCTAAGGAATTATTGCCTTTAGCGATGCCACTGAACAATTCTTGTGATAAGCGGAAATCAAATTGGTTTCTCCATGGCGCTACAGCACCATTTCTCTCTGCGTATTGACCTTTACGTGATTTTAAATAAGGGTCATTATCTACGAAGCTGAAGAAAATATCCGATTGCTGTTGAGCAGTATAACCTTCTGCTCTGTATCCGCTAGTACCTGGCGCAATATCAACAAATGTAATTTCTGAAGCGTCTTTTGGTACATAGATTAAGTCATTTGTTTGACCATCTCTGTTGAAGTCAGTCGTATAATAGTATGAATAACGACCTTGAGATCCACCAGTATAGAATAAAGACATTGAAGTTTTCAAGTTTTTAATCCATGTGTTCTCGTATGAAACTGCAGCTACTATACGGTGAGGAATGATATTAGTTGTATAACCCAATTCACCCATGTTTGAGTTACCACCATATTGATTTGGCAAGCTCCAAAGGTTAGCAATTTGATCACCACTACCATCACCATAGTTTTTAGCACCACTTGCTGTATAAGCAATCATACCAGATAGACCTGAAGAAAATGCTTTAGTCAATTGGAAAGTAGTAGACCAGTAGTGACCACCTTTCTCATTGTACATCTCTATCGCATTGAAACCTCTATTTTGAGTTTGATCTACCGCACCTGTTGAAGTAATTCTATTGATGTGTCTATCTCTTGCTGCATCTGGGAAAATAAATCTATTATCTGCATAACCAGCGATATTCATAGCCGTTGGTTCTACGTAATTTAAGTTACGCGCTACTACTGCATTAATATCTTTGTTGTAAATCGCCTCAATAGTCGCTGTAACACCCCAAGGCAAGTTATAATCAGCCGCTAAGCTTGATTTCCATGTCGAAGGGAATTTTAAGTCCTCCGCCATTGCTGACACACCTGAAGTAGGGATGAATGTTCCTGCTTGCGGTAATGTAGTTGGATAATTTGCTTTATAATCTGGACTAAACACTGGTGTGTTTGCCTTTCCACTTTTTGCATCTGTAGTCTGCAACATACCTGCATCGCCAGATTGTGCTACGATCCATACAAATGGGATACGTCCTGTGAATACTCCTGTACCACCACGTACGATAAATGAACGATCGCCCATTACATCATAGTTAAATCCTAAGCGTGGAGAAATCATCAATTGAGATTTTGGCAAAGCACCTGTATTTACTTTGGCTCCATTCAAGAAAGTCAAGCTATTCACCAATGGGTGTGTCTGAATTTCCGAAACATTTGGATATGTCGGCAATTCAAAACGGATACCCCCTGTTAATTTTAATTTCGAATTGACAGTGAATTGATCTTGTAAGTAAAGAGAGAACTGATTAAACTTGAAAGAAGGGAAAGCTTGGCTTCCGTCCGCTGTCATTGGATAAGTCAAAGCATAGTTAGATGCTTTCTCACCATTTACAAAATCAGACCAGGAGTCAAATACATAATATCCTGTACCGAAACGTTGGAAACCGTTTTTAGTTAATGATGTCTCAAATTGAAAACCTGCTAATAAATTGTGGCGACCTGCTGTGTACTCCCCATCATAGTTAAATGTTTTGGTTTCGACATCTCTTAAGTTTCCAAAAGTGAATGGCTCATAACCAAATGTAGTGATTACTGCTGCTCCATCTTTGATATCTACTAATGGGAAAAGACTACTTTCTGAACTTCTTGGTTCATTCTGATTCACATAGCTAAAACGAGCAGAGTGATTGTATGCTCCAAATGAACCAGAATATTCTACCGTAGCTGAATAAAGGTTATTTTCGTTAAAGTAATTTGAATTTGAGAAGTGAAGAGCGTTTATGCTTGTTCTATTGTTAGCGCCAGAGAAGCTTACACCTGAATTGGTAGTTGAAGAACTTAATGTTGCTGGAGATTTACCTTTAACTTGGTTGTATCTCACGTTCAACTTATGGTTTTCAGCGATATTCCAGTCAATTCTTGCAAACAATTTATCATTATTGCTTTTGTTAGAATAACCTTGATATACTCCTGGATCATAACCATATTTGCTGATCAAGTGATCTCTTACTGTATTCAAAAATTCCTCGGTTGGTCTAGCTACATAGGATGCAGATCCGAAAGGATTAGAAGCAGAAGATGCAATTTTGTTAGGTCCTGGTTCTGTTGTTTTATTTTGTTCCAAATTGACAAAGAAGAATAATTTGTCCTTCACAATTGGACCTCCTAAACTAACACCGTATTGTTTTTCATTTAAATCATTAATGTTAGTCATTACATCATTGACACGAGTACCTTGTTGCTTGTCCGAACGACCGGTGTAGAAAGCAGATCCAAAGAATTCGTTACGACCTGAACGCGTTACCGCATTGATAGAAGCACCTGTAAAACCAGATTGACGAACATCAAATGGTGTTACATTTACTACAATCTGCTCGATCGCGTCAATAGATATTGGCGACCCACCCGCAGGGATGTTTTGACCAATACCAAATTGGTTGTTGAAGTTAGCACCATCGACCGTGAAGTTGTTGGCTCTGTAATTACCTCCACCGATGGCTGTACCGTTAGCCTGAGGCGTTAATCTAGTCAAATCGTTTACACTACGAGAAATCGAAGGAAGACTCTCGATTTGTGCACGACCTACAACTGTTGAAGTACCACTCTTGTCACTTTTTCTGCGACTACCTGTGATCATTACTTCATCCAGTTCAGTTGTTGATTCGCCAAAAACAGGATTCAACACAAATGGTTGACCTAATTGAAGGTACACATCCTCATACACAAGAGGTTGCTGACCGATGTACGTCACCTCGATACGGTAAGGTCCACCCACACGCATATTCGAAAGATTAAATCTTCCTTGCGTATTCGCCGAACTCGAGTACGTAGTTCCGGAAGGAAGGTGAATAGCTTTGATCGTGGCACCTGTGGTAAATTGGCCGGTGGATTCTGTTACTACACCAGTAAGGCTACTGGTTGTAACTTGCGCCTCTACTACACCATAACTAGCAAGCATGAGAGCAAAAAATAGTAAATTTTTCTTCATTTGGATTATTTGACTAATTAGCAGCAAATTTAAAACTTATTTTAACAGTATTTAACAATTAACATAATCTTAATATAGAAATGGCTGGGATGCGTTAAATAGTTTTAAAATAGAATAGAACTTTTAATAGCATTTTCACAGCCTTAGCGCATACTTTATTTCACATTTTCAATTATTTAAGTGAAAAAATTTCCATCCAAATAATTTTTATAAAAATAAGTTTTGTAAAAATTTACATTCATTTGATTTTTCTCCTGAGTAAGCTCAAAATTAGGTCGTTATCCCTCATTATTTTCCAATTCAAGATAATTATGAAGCATTAATAAATTAGTTAAAACCACAATTAACCGTATATTGATAAATATTTGGCATAATATAATAATGCGCTATGAACATCCAATATTCATATTTTAACATTATTTTACACATCCGATAAAATAAGTTACCTTTGCAACCAATTTCATATTTATCTCTAAAAGATGAACAAAAATTCCACTCTCTTGTATGCCTCTGTGGCATTCATGCTTACCAGCAATGTTGCATTAGCTCAACAAGTAATCACTGGTAAAGTAACTGATGGCAAGCAGCCTATAGCTGGAGCCACTATCCTAGTCTCAGGAAGTAAAGAAGGAACGTCAACGGACGCAAACGGAAACTTCACACTGACTACCAACCAATCCAATGGCCAACTGCAGATTAAATTCATCGGCCACCAAACTCAACAAGTTAATTTCTCTTCTACATCTCCCCTTGGTACTATCATTTTGGTATCCACAGATGAGCAGGCTTTGGATGAAGTTATTGTTGTAGGTAGAGGATTGATTGACGTCGCTGAAGATCGTTTGACTCCTATCGCAGTATCTACTATCTCTAGACAAATTATTGAAGAGAAAGTAGGTGGCCAAGACATTACAGCAGCGCTAGTGAATACGCCATCGGTGTATGTGACTAGTCAAGCCCGCGGTTTTGGAGAATCCTCGATGACTACACGTGGTTTTGACCAGTCAAACACGGCTTTCTTGCTAAATGGTCAACCAATCAATGGTATGGACAATGGTCGTGTGTATTGGTCTAACTGGAATGGTTTGACAGATATTGCCTCTTTAGTTCAGATCCAACGCGGTCTTGGTTCTTCGAAATTAGCTATTTCTTCTGTAGGTGGTACAATCAACTTTGTGACCAAATCTACAGATATGAAAGCTGGTGGTTTTATCAAACGTACCGTAGGTAACGACATGTTGCGCAAATCAACTATCGCTTACAATACAGGATTGATGAGCAACGGATTTGCGGTGTCAGCCATGTTCACAGATTGGAGAGGTGATGGATATATGGACAGAACAGGTGGGTCGGGACAAAACTATTTCCTATCGGTCGGTTACAAAGTAAATGACAACCATAACTTGAACTTGATGGTAACTGGTGCACCTCAATCGCACAATCAAGGTTACACGGCAAGTTTGAAAAACTTTTTAGAAAAAGGAAGAAAATACAATGATAACCTACAAGTTATCAACGGTGAATTAATGAACCCGCGTAAAAACTTCTACCACAAGCCTGTTGCTAACTTAAACTGGGATTGGAAAATTTCGGACAAGTCTGCTTTAGCTACGGTAGTATATGCTTCTATGGCACGTGGTGGTGGTCAATCTCCACGTACAGATGCTTCTTCAGCGAGAGTTCCTTACTTAGCAGCGGACATGAACAATCACCAATGGTTTGGTATTGTATCTAACTACAACCGTGATTTAACAGAAAACTTGAGTTTCAATTTTGGTTTCGACTTACGTGATTACAAAGGCACGCACTACAGACAAGTTACTGATTTATTAGGTGCTTCAAGCATTACTCATGAGATCAGAATGTTAGACCCTCAGTCAAGAACGAAATACGAAACTTCAAACGAGTTTACGACAAATCCTTGGAAAACGTGGTCTAATTCAGCGAAATCTAAAGAAGACCGTTTAGCATGGGAATACGATCAGACAATCCGTTACGGTGGTCTATTTGGACAATTAGAATATGCTAAAGATGGTTTCACAGCATACTTCCAAGGATCGGTATCTCAACAACAAAACATCCGTAAAGATTACTACCAATATGAGGAAGGTAAACAAAAGTCGGATAACGTTAACAATTTCGGATACAACGCAAAAGGTGGTCTAAGCTACACTTTAGCTGGACATACATTATTTGGTAATGCTGGTTACTATTCACGTCAACCTTACCAAAATAACATCTTCATGAATTATGCGAATGATATCAACCCATATGCATTCAATGAAGAGATTCTAGGTCTAGAATTAGGTTATAAATTCAGATCCAACTATTTTGATGCGAGCTTAAATGCTTACCGTACGACATGGGATAATCGTGTGACAGGTAGTTCATACTTTATCGATGCAAAAGGTATTGCAGACAACAAATTCGATACTTCTTTAATTCAACCTGGTGATTTAGTTTACCAATCTAATTATGGTGTAAAGCAAAACCATAAAGGTTTAGAATTGGATTTAGCAGCACGTCTATTCTCGGGTTTCACATTGAAAGGTTTTGCCTCAGTAGGTGACTGGAAATATGAAGGCGATGCGGTAACAATCTCTAGAAACGAAAACCGTGAAGTATTAGGCACAAGCAACAGAGATCTTACAGGAGTAAAAGTGGGTGATGCTGCACAAACATCGTTTGGTGCTGGTATCAAATACTTTATCATCAAAGATTTGGCTATTGATGCGGATTACAGAAACTACGATAGATTGTACGGAGCACTTCCAACTAACGGAACAAAAACGTTGAGATTACCTTCATACGATATCCTGGATGCAGGTGTATCCTACAAAGTGGTGTTAAGTGACAAAAATACAATGAGTTTCCGTGTGAATGTAAACAACTTATTTGATGAGTTCTACATTTCAGAAGCTACTTCTTACAGAGAAGCTGGTACTAATGATGCAGTTTGGAAAGGTGTCAATACTTCCAATTATGTATTAATGGGCTGGGGACGTACTTGGTCAGGTTCTGTGAAATTTACTTTCTAGAATAGCATATAACGCATAACTATTTATCTCAATGAGGCCTCTATATTTATAGGGGCCTTTTTTGATGGAATATAGTTACCAAAAGCAATTAAATAATAAGAAAAAATACTAAATTGCTTCATCAATTATAAATTTTAATGGTAGACCTTAATCAACCTCACCACCGTTTGAATATTCTCACAGGCGAAAAAGTACTCGTTTCTCCGCACCGCAATAATAGACCATGGCAAGGGCAAGTAGAGGATATACACGCTGGGAACCTTCCTACATACGATTCGACCTGTTATTTGTGCCCAACGAATAAGCGCGCTGACGGCACTAATAACCCAGACTATACAGACACCTTTGTATTCACGAATGATTATTCCGCTATTCTTGAGAATACAGCAGAAGGAACTTTTAATCAGGCAGACTTGTTGCAAGCCACTGCCGAACGTGGGCTGTGTAAAGTAATTACCTTCTCCCCTCGTCACGACTTGACCTTACCCGAGATGGATAGTTCAGCGATCTTGAAAGTAGTGGATCTGTGGCAACAAGAATTTAACATCCTAGCACAAAAAGAGTGGATTAAATACATTCAGATATTTGAGAACAAGGGTGCCATTATGGGCTGCAGCAATCCTCATCCCCATGGACAAATATGGTCGCAAAGCAGCTTGCCCAACGAAATCTTGATAGAGACAGCCCGGCAAAAAGCGTATTATGAAAAGAATAAAACATCCATGCTACAAGCTTATATAGAGTTAGAGTTAAGTCTGAATGAAAGAGTTATTATCGATAATGACCATTTTGTAGCTTTAGTACCCTATTGGGCAATATGGCCATTTGAAACCATGATTATTAGCAAAAGACATCTTCAGCATATTGGACAATTTACTGCAGAGGAGAAAGCCGACCTTGCGAAGACTTTACAAGAACTGACCATTAGGTATGATAATATTTTCAGCACTTCCTTCCCCTACTCGGCCGGCATGCACCAAGCGCCGGTCAATGATGGCGTGCATGAAGAATGGCATTGGCATATGCATTTTTACCCGCCCTTGTTACGTTCGGCATCCATCAAAAAATTTATGGTCGGTTATGAAATGCTAGGGTCACCACAGCGAGATATCACCCCCGAACAAGCCGCAACAATTATTAAAAAACAAAGTACGGTCCATTACAAAAAAGCCTAATCATGCAATTAGTTGATCAAATAAAAAGTGACTTTCAGGAATTGTTTGGCAGTCAACCTGAATTAATCGTGAAATCCCCCGGTCGCATTAATATAATTGGTGAGCATACCGATTATAATAATGGTTTTGTACTGCCCGCAGCGATAGATAAAAGTGTATATATAGGCGTATCACGTCGTGATGATAATCATATTGAATTATTTTCCGTGGATTACAAGGAACGCTACCAGACAGATATTGACTCTTTGACTTTCGGCCCGGAATTATGGACCAATTACATATTGGGTGCCACACGCATATTGCGAAAAACGCACAGCGTGATTGGTGGCTTTAACCTGATTGTAGCAGGTGATGTCCCTTTGGGAGCGGGACTTTCATCGTCAGCAGCTTTAACCTGCGCTACCTCGTTTGCTCTGGATAAGTTATTTCAACTGCAGCTTAGCCGATTAGACATCGCTAAGATAGGACAAAAGACAGAGCATGAAGCGGTAGGTGTACGTTGCGGCATCATGGATCAGTTTGCATCTGTATTTGGCAAAGAAAATAACCTAATCAAATTAGACTGCCGTAGTCTGGAATATGAATACATTCCAATTGTGCTGGAGAACTATGAGATTTTGCTGTTAAATACAAATGTCAAACATTCCTTAGCCTCCTCTGCTTACAACAAAAGAAGGGAAGCTTGTGAGGCTGCCGTTGCACTCGTACAGCAAAAATATCCTTCGGTATCTTCCTTGCGGGATATTTCCATATCCCAACTCGAAGAAATGGTCCAACCCATTTCAGCGGAGTATTTCCAAAAAGCAAAGTTTGTGGTGGAAGAAAACCAGCGTCTATTAAATGCTACCGATGCGTTGAAATCTAATGATATCTCACAGTTGGGACACCTCCTTTATGATGCACATTGGGCGTTGAGCAAGGAATATGAAGTGAGCTGTCCAGAATTAGACTTTTTGGTATCCACCGTAGCTACCCTACCCGAAGTGGCAGGTGCAAGGATGATGGGAGGCGGATTTGGAGGATGTACAATCAACATTGTGAAAAAGGGAAAAAGCCAAACCGTAATCGAAAAAATAAGCAGTTTGTATTTTGATAGATTCCAATTAAATTTAACGCCGATTCAAGTTTCTATTTCCGATGGAACTCAGGTCATACTTTAATTCATACTAACCAACAAAACATATGAAATTCCAAGACTACATTGTATTCATTGTGTACTTTATAATCGTAGCAGGTTACGGATTATATATTTATTACCGGAAGAAATCTGCGATACAGGATTCCAAAGATTATTTTCTGGCCGAAGGTTCTTTGACCTGGTGGGCTATTGGCGCCTCGCTAATAGCATCCAATATTTCCGCAGAGCAATTTATTGGGATGAGTGGCTCTGGATTTAAAATGGGCTTGGCCATTGCCGCCTACGAATGGATGGCCGCCGTCACGTTAATTGTGGTTGCAATATTTTTTATGCCGGTCTATCTCAAAAACAAAATATTTACCATGCCGCAGTTTCTGCATCAGCGATACAATGGGACTGTCGCAATGATTATGGCCATATTTTGGTTGATGCTATACATCGTGGTCAATCTGATGTCGATACTTTATCTCGGCGCGGTAGCGATTGGAGGCATATCGGGGATAGATGTCAGCACCTGTATTATATTACTTTCTCTTTTTGCGATAATCATCACCTTGGGAGGTATGAAAGTTATTGGTTACACCGATGTTATTCAAGTATTGGTACTCGTGATTGGTGGTTTTGTGGCGACCTATATTGCATTGGATATTATTTCCGAAGGTCAAGGCTTCATTAATGGGCTATCGAATTTGAATAAAGGTGCTTCCGAACATTTTGATATGATTTTTTCCCCGGAAAATGAAAATTACATGGAACTGCCGGGACTGAGTGTACTTATCGGTGGTATGTGGATTGCCAATCTTAGCTATTGGGGCTGTAATCAGTACATTACGCAGCGTGCCTTAGGGGCTTCACTTTCCACTGCTCGAAATGGTTTACTATTCGCCGCATTTCTTAAAATGTTGATGCCATTGATTGTGGTGATTCCGGGCATCGCTGTATATTACATCATTAAAAATGATTTAACAGCGATTCATCCAGACATGCTTCTGACCAGTAGCGGTGTTCAAGACCCTAATAAAGCGTATTCAGCATTATTGACATTATTGCCTACTGGTTTGAAGGGACTATCATTCGCCGCATTGACGGCTGCCATTGTAGCTTCTTTGGCGGGAAAAGCTAATAGTATTGCTACCATCTTCACCTTAGACATTTACAAAAAAGCCCTTAATCCTGATGCATCTGAAACCAAATTAGTGAATGTGGGCAAAATAGCGGTTATTGTTTCGATGATTCTAGGAACATTACTTGCACTCGTTGTTGGTAATGCACTGATGGGTGAAGGAAAGCAAGGATTCCAATATATTCAAGAGTATACCGGATTTGTATCGCCTGGTATTTTTGCCATGTTTATCCTTGGATTTTTCTGGAAAAAAACCACGTCCAATGCGGCTCTTTTTGCGACTATAGGTGGATTTGTATTCTCCGTATTATTAAAATTCTCCGGTCAAATGATGGATCTGGAATTCTTGTCCGCTATTAACTTTGCCGTACAGACACCGACAGGTTATGAAATTCCGTTTATGGATAGAATGAGTATCGTGTTCTTACTTTGTATAGTAGGTATGGTGATCATCAGTTTGTATGAGAACAAAAAAGGTGTGCAGCCAAACAGCTTAGAAATTGACACCAAAATGTTCAGAGTATCACCTGTATTTTTAGTGTTATCACTCCTTATTCTAGGAATTACTGCTGCATTATATATAGTATTCTGGTAATCACCTCGCATATATAAAAAGACAAGGCTCCATGCATTGTGGAGCCTTGTCTTTTATATAATCTGCTATTTTTTAGAGATTACTGAACGAATAAACATAATCCAATAGAATAATAGCTTCGTTGACTTGTCTTACTTTTTTTCTTTTGCCCGAAATTTCAAAAACAGCTTCTAATTTGTTTTCATCTTTTTCCATCCCCTTGCGCACGGCTTCTATCTGATGGTGCTCCAGAAATTTCTCGAATTCTCTTAGATTTTCAATCGAATTATTTTTAAAAGTGATATGTATCGTTCGTGTCAAGAATAAACTTGATAATAATGTTTCTATTTTTTGAAACAAAGACAATATGATTACCATCACGACGGCTAAGGCAAAACCAACAGCAAATTCACCGAATCCCACAAGCATCCCAATAGCAGCCATTGTCCATATCACGGCAGCTGTGGTAAGACCTTGTACCGAGAACTTGCCTTGATAAATAACTCCAGCACCCAAAAATCCAATTCCGGTAACAATATTGGCGGCAATCCGGTCATCCGATATATTGCCAAGCCTAGAGGCTAACGTAAAAATCGTAGCACCAAAACAAATAAGAATGACGGTACGAAAGCCAGCAGACTTATTTCTATATTCACGCTCTAAGCCTACTATTGCACCACATGCAATAGATACCAGCACCGCATGAAAACTCACATTCTCTAAAATAAAATCCATGTTTTAAATCATATTATTCCTCAAAGAAACAGAAATAGTTAGAGAATTAAAATTCTAAATGTACTTCCCAGTTCTTACTGTAATTTACTGAGCTTGAGGTAACCAATATGCAATTCATCTTCCGAACTATTTTCTACATCTTCATCAATCTGAATACGATATAGATTACGGACATCAGCGGGCAGCATATCCTCCACCAAGTACGCATCGTCTACGTCTATGCCGTATTTATTATCGATGTGCGGCTCGGTATGATGTTGCCAAAATACATTCTTCTTACCGATTTGCATAGCCTCTGCCATGGATGAAGCTACGATCAGCTGTTTATAATGATATTCTTCCATATCATCTGGTTTATAACCACCCAGATTTAAAAAATAAAGATGCAACCCATTCTCCGTCTTATCGGCTGCATCTATCACAGATATGATGTAGTTTCCGACTTTAGTTACGGTTCGATAAGAATCAATATGTAATTTTTCGGCTATCTCGGGCCAAAACTCAATAAGTTTGGGTTTTAAATCAACCAATGACGGAGCTATTCCGAAGAATATATCATGTTGCTCTATAAATCGGTTAGGAAGATTACACCCGACGATAGCCATAAAAAGATTATTCATTAATTTGAGATTTTGATTTAATCTCTAAATTAATAAGAATATCTCTTTTTTTACCTTCTATTAAAGAAAGATCGCCTACGACGAAAACCCCCTTCTCCTCCGTGGATTGATTACGCAAACCATACACGGTTGACTCGTCACTAGGATTGGTAATACCCTCGTATCGATACAAGTAATCGATAACGTAGTTCTCAGGCTGTGCACTCAATTCCTCAAAATTAATATTGTAATCTTTTTCAAAACCTAAGCTTTTCAATTCTTCTAAAGCTGCGGATACGGTCAAGTAGTCATATTTAGTTTCCATATTTCATATTTTAAATCTATAATCTTATAACACATAAATAATGGATACTGTTTAGATTAACTTCATTTATCCGTAAATTTGACTTCAAAATATTGAATAATGGCATTAGAAGCTCCCTCAGCACAATATACACCTTCCTCGGCCTTCCAAAGGCTTGTCGATATCATGAATACCCTGCGCGTAGAATGCCCTTGGGACAGAAAACAAACAATGGAAAGCCTTCGACACCTCACTATAGAAGAGATGTACGAACTGGCGGACGCCATATTAGAAAACAATCAAGAAGAAATAAAAAAGGAATTGGGTGACTTGATGATGCACTTAGTTTTCTACGCGAAGATTGCTGAAGAACAAGGCGATTTTGATGTCACCGAAGCTCTGAATGCTGTTTGTGACAAGCTCATCACCCGCCACCCGCACATATATGGTGATACCCAAGTGGATAATGACGAGGATGTCAAAGCCAATTGGGAACAGATTAAGCTAAAAGAAGGAAACAAATCGGTATTGGCTGGTGTTCCAAAAAGTCTGCCCGCTTTAGTTAAAGCCTATCGCATTCAAGACAAGGTTCGTGGTGTAGGATTCGATTGGGAAGATAAAACCGAAGTATGGAAAAAAGTTGAAGAAGAACTACAGGAATTTAAAACAGAATATAATATTGTCGAACAAGACAATATAGATTTAGCAAAAGCCGAACAAGAATTTGGTGATTTACTTTTTGCATTGACTAATTACGCAAGACATATCGGCATTAATCCAGAGAATGCTTTGGAACGTACCAATAAAAAATTCATCCGTCGATTTACATATCTAGAAGAAAAAGCCGCTATGCAGAATTTACAACTGCAAGATATGACGCTAGCAGAAATGGACGTATTTTGGAATGAAGCAAAGGCTAAAGGGCTATAAATAACGCAAGAAGGTCAGTTCTTTTTTTATGAACTGACCTTCTTTTTTTTAGCTATAACAGATTATTTTACACGTTTCAGCTCTTCACCTTCAGTAGTAAACCCATTCCTTTCGTTATTGATATGGTAAGTAAAATTGGTACAGATGATAATATCATTTGCATCGAAATGTTTAACTATCCCATTGTCCTCCAAAGTTACTACCCAGCAAGAATTTTGGTGCATACCATAATCAATAAGAAACAATGCATGTCCCTTCCCTAGGGGCGTGTCTACATATATACTGGGATTCAATTGTAAAATCATAAATATCAACCTCCAATTTTAGAACATATTTAGCACTCAATTTGTTCTATTTCAAAACAAATTAATATGAGCACAGAAAATTTAAGTAACCAAGAGGCTATTGAAAAATTAAGAGAATTGGTCGATAGCATTGATGTAGCGATGATGATTAGCTACCCGAAAGAAGCCACATATCCCTACAAAACGCCCATGAGTCGTCAAGAAGTGGATGAAGAAGGTAATATATGGTATTTATTGTCCTCAGAAAGCGAGACATGCAAAAACTTGGAGGAAAACCACAATGTATCTTTAAGTTTTGGGGATCCGAGTTCATACACTTATGTGAGCATTGATGGAATCGCTGCGATTTCTAGAGATCAAGAGCGTATTGATAAGTATTGGAATAAATTCGTTGAAGCGTATTTCGAACGTGGAAAAGAAGACCCTACTATCCGCGTATTGAAGGTGTCGCCGCTGGATGCACACTATTGGGATACCAAAACTAATAAACTATTTACCTTGCTCAAAGTGGCTTCTGCAGCTGTCACTGGACAAAAAGTTGATATTGGACGCCAAGGTGATCTAAATATTTAATATATTTATTGTGATTCATAACATTTACGCATAAGTCTTAATATGCTGATGGAAACAGAAATTGTTAAATTATCCCAAGTAAATAAAATTTACAAAACCGGTGATACGTCTATCACAGCATTAGATAAGACTTCAATAAGTTTCGAAACACATAAATTGACATTGATAATGGGCCCTTCCGGGAGCGGAAAGACAACCCTTCTTTCCATTCTCGGATGTGTCATTTACCCTACCTCCGGCCAGGTATTTTACAAAGGAAAAGAGGTTACAAATCTGAAGGAATCGGATCTTGCAGAATTGCGCCTACACGAAATAGGCTTTGTATTTCAGCAGTTTAATTTGATAGAACCCCTGCATGCATTGGAAAATGTCATGCAACCTTTGATTTTGCAAATGATGCCCGCCGCAGAAGCCAAAAGCAAAGCCAAGAAAGCACTGGATGAAGTGGGATTGTCGGATAGAATGTATAATCTGCCAAAAAAATTAAGTGGTGGACAAAAGCAGCGTGTGGCCATTGCGCGTGCGTTAGTTACGGATCCATCCATGATATTATGTGACGAACCCACGGCTTCATTAGATGCAAAAAGTGCTGAAATAATTATGGAAGAATTAAAATCCCTAGCATCAAGAGGCAAAGCAGTAATTATAGTAACGCACGACTTACGCCTACGAAAATTTGCAGACAAAGTAATATATGTTGAAGAAGGTCAAGTTTCCAACACCATCAAAAATGAAGAAGACTATAAATAAGTGGGGTTACCTATTAGCTGTATGTGCATTGACTTGGAGTTGTTCATCCAATGACAATAAGCAAGAGAATACAAAAACAAATGAGCAAATTTTACAGGAAGTCAATGCGGTAAAAGCAATCGGAAAAGTCGTTCCTGCTGAGGACTATGCGGTAATATCCAGTGCGACAGCAGGCAAAATTGTTTCCCTCATGGTGCAAGACGGCGATTCGGTGAAGGCAGGACAGCTTTTATTTAAGTTGGAACAAGGCAATGCTGCAGTGGATATCCAACAAGCTAGAGCACAACTAAATAGTCTGCGCGCTCAGAATAAAACCCTTTCTGAAGATATCGTCAAAGCTGAGATCTATGCACGCGAACTCAAAGAAAAGTACGAGACTTCACGATCCCTGGTAGCTAAAAATGCAGAAACCCGCGAAAAAATGGAAACGGACTACTCCAATTGGCAACAGCAGGAAGCTACGGTGAGAAGCATGCGACAACAATATCGCGCACAACAGTTGACTGAATCCGAACAGCAAATAGAAATTAACAAAGTTCAAAATACTATTGGAGATTTCAGCGTACATGCTTCGACGAGTGGTATCATTACTGATTTGACAGCCAAGCTTGGGCAAAGTATAGGCTCAGCAGAAGAATTAGGAAAAATAATTAACATCCAGAATCCTATTATTGAAGCGGAAGTGGACGAACTCTTTGCGAACGACATCAAACTGGGGCAGCAGGTGGTGGTTTCTCCTGTAGGACGAACGGACACATTGGCTACAGGAACTGTTTTCTATACGAACCCTATCCTATCTAATAAATCCATCCTTTACGAAACAGCAAATGAAGGCGAAGATAGGCGCGTGCGCAAAATCAAAATCAAATTGGAACAAGGCAGCGACTTGACCATCAATGCAAAAGTAGATTGCAGTATTAGCATCAGATAATATGCTTGGATTAGCTTTTAAATTCATAAAATACGACCGCGCCAAAAGTATTGGTATAGTCACGGCAATTGTGATTAGTATCTTTCTAATCGGTCAACAGCTAAGCCTTCTTTTTTTCCTGATGGGCTTGATGGGCAACCTGGTCGGCAATGCGCCGGTGACGGATAAACAACTGTGGATTATAGAATCTCAAAGTACCAATATCAATGCGGTCAATGTGATTGACAACCGTCTGGTCCAACAAATTGCGAGTTTACCTGGTGTTGAAAGCACTTTTCCGGTCGTACTAGCTGCAGGTCAAGCTTCTTTTTTGGACGGCAAGACAGCTGGCATCACCCTTGTGGGGGCGAATTCTCCGCAATTCATCATGGGACCTGTGCCTGAAAAAATCGAAGAAGGACATATTGCTGATCTCGTACAGCCTTCTTCCGTCACTGCAGAACTTTACAATGCCAAAACATGGAAAACGGATCTGTTCCTCAATAAACCCATAGAAATTAATGGTAAAAGTGCCAAAATTGCGGTTATAACAAAAAATGCCCAAGCGTTTGGTGCCAGCTTGATGTACACTTCTATGGAAAATGCAATCGTATTAGGAAATGCCTCTCCCTCCAAAGTAAGTATTATAATTGCAAACCTCACGGACAGTGCTTCCAAACAACAAGTGCAGCAGGATATCGAACAGCTCTTCCCTCAACTCAAAGCCTGGGATGCGAAGAGACTGAAGAACTCTACTATCAAAGAGATTTTGATTAGTTCTAATATGGGTATGAGTTTTGGCACCCTGGTTATCTTCGCGATGATTAGTGGATTTTTTATCATTGGATTGACCTTATACTCCTCCGCCTTGGACCGAATTAAAGATTATGGGACGCTGAAAGCTATTGGCGCAACTAGAGGTTATGTAAATAAGTTGATAATTGCACAGGCCTTTCTTTATGCCATTATAGGATATACAATTGCTATGCTTTTACTTTATGGATTCAAATTTGGTGTTGCAAATTCAGGATTAGCCATCGATATTTCGGTTGGATTTGCCCTCTTTTTACTATTTGTGACCTTGCTTATTTCGGTAGGCGGCTCCTTATTTGCGGTGCGTAAAATTGCTAAACTTGAACCTGCTTCGGTATTTTAAACTATGAAAAAGTTATTTCTATATCTTCTATTTGCAGCTCCTGTATTTATTCAAGCGCAGACGTTGAGTATTCAGCAACTTTGGGAAAATGCAAATCAGAATTTTATTTATCAACAGAATCAACTGAAGACGCAAATTGTTGAACAAGAACTCTTGGAACTCAAAAGCAATAGAATTCCTATTTTCTATATAGATGCTAATTTACAGCGCAATTTGATCATTCCAACTACACCTGTGCCAGCTATTGCTTTTGATCCAAATGCTCAGGAAGGAGCTATTATACCGCTCCGATTCGCGACAAAATGGTCCTCGAAAGCCGGCGTACAGGTAGAATGGAATATTTTCGATCCCAAGCGCAAAGTCGAAGAACAACAAAAAACATTAGAAATTCAAAAATCCCAATTGGATCAACAACTGTCTCTGCAGACCTGGAAAAATGATGCTACATTGGCATATGCTTCCATTGTATTGGCTACGGAACAGTATAAATTGACGCAAGAGGATACAAAACTTTATGAAGAAATAGTTGGCATCACGAAAGAAAGATATGATGCTGGTCGTGAGCCATCTTCCAACTATATCACTGCACAACAGGAGTTGGAGAGGCATCAAATTCAACTGTACGAGTCTTGGTCCGTACTACAAGAAGCCGATCAAGAACTGCGCAAATACAGCAATTTGGATACTACACAATATTTGACTTCTAATTTTGAGGAAATCATTCAAAACCTTCAAAATTGGGATAAGACAAACTATGATATCAAAACATTGGAAGTAGATATAAGCATTTCCGAACTGCAATTAGCATCTGTCAAAAGGCATTTACTTCCTACACTGACATTTAATGGGTATTTGGGAGAGCAATATTTCAGTAATGAGCTAAAATTAGCACGTAAAGAAGAATGGTATGGTAACAGTTTTGTGAATTTAGCCTTGCGAATTCCTTTATCAGGCTATTTCACCACGCAACCCACTATTAAAAAAATCACTCTGAATAAGAATTTAATTGACAAGCAGATTCAAGACATTGTGCGCAACGAAGAGATTGAGAACAACCAAAACCATTTAAAAATCGTAGCTGCTGAGAAAAAAATTGATTCCTTCAAAAGAATAGAAGCCTTAGCCTTACAAAATAAAAATGAACAACAGGAGGCCTATAAAGCAGGACGAATTTTACTTACTGTGTACAACGATGCTTTGAAAGGTTATCACAAAGCAAAACAAGATGTTTGGCAAGCTCAATACGATTTATTGAAATTATTATTGAATTAATTTTTATATTCAATTATAATTTTCCCAATTATGAAAGTAAATATCCCAAATCCTTGTACTGAAAAATATGACAACATGTCTCCTACTGAATTAGGGCGACTGTGCAAAGTCTGTAATACCGAAGTAGTAGATTTCACGAATTGGGAAATAAAGGATATTGTTGAATATATCCAAAATTCCAATCAGAAGGTTTGTGGAAAGTTAAGTATTCAAAAAGCTGAAATAAGAGAAGTCAAAAGAAATCACTGGTCTAAATATGTTGCTGCTATATTAGCTTTTGGCAGTCTAGGAACTTTATCTTATGCTAAGGCATACTCAATTCAATCTTCTTATTCTACAATATCTTATAATCTAGTTGATACAGTAAATGTTCATATCGTAGATAGTGAAAATAATTCGTTACCAGATGTATTATTGATTAATAAATCGAATAATCAAAAATTTCATACAGATAAAAATGGAAAAGCTAAATTGCCTATCATTGGGAACGAAATGTATAGCATTACCTATATTGGTTACAAAAAACATGAAATAAAAATCATTAAGGCAGACTCGAACAAAACACTAAAAGTTACATTAGAGGATGACTCTTATGAGATTGGAGAAGTTTATGTAGCTCCTATGGAAAGAATAAAGCCTGTTTTAAATAAGGAAATTAATTTGTCAAAGAATTTACCCCAAACTTCTTCAACAACTCAAGATGTTTCACTTAAAAATCGAATCAAAAGACTTTTAAATATCTTCTCTATTCGAGATGACAACTAAAAAAAGCCTCGAAACTAGTTTCGAGGCTTTACTTTATATAGCTGTAGCTTAATTACACTACAATATTAATAATCTTGCCTTTTACAAAAATTAGCTTTTTAACAGCTTTTCCATCCAAATAACGTTGAACATCTGCATTTGCCAATACTATTTCCTCTACCGCTTTCGCATCCAAATCTAACGCCAATGGAAGATTCATTTTCATCTTACCATTTACCGAAACTGGATAAGCAAATTCCGACTCTATCAAATAATCCGGATTGAACTTTGGATATGCTGCATACGATATCGCACCTGCCTCATTACCCAATAGCGACCACAATTCTTCTGTAATATGCGGCGCATAAGGTTCCAAGACTATAATTAAATCCTGAAGGATTTTGCGCTTTTTGCATTTCAAATCCGTCAACTCATTCACGCAAATCATAAAGGCAGAAACCGAAGTATTGAACGAGAAACGCTCGATATCATCTTCTACTTTTTTGATGATTTTGTGCAATGCCTTGTATTCTGCTTTCGTAGGTTCTTCATCAGACACATTGAAGTTTCCTTCTGCATCATGAAACAAACGCCATACCTTACGTAAAAATTTATATACCCCCTCAATACCATTTGTGTTCCAAGGTTTTGCCTGCTCCAATGGACCTAAGAACATTTCGTACAAACGCAATGTATCTGCACCAAATTGTTCTACAATATCATCAGGATTTACTACATTCTCATAACGTTTCGACATTTTTTCAACCTGCGAAAAGCATTTAAAACCACCTATATGATAATCCCAGAATCCTTCTTTTAAATCAGTATAACGTTGTTTTGCCAATTCTATATTCAAAATATCATTTCTTACATAGTTGACATTAACGTGAATTTCAGAAAAAGTAAAACTTACTTCATCATTAAATATTTCAGGGATATATTCGCTTTTATTATACCTAATTCCATCAAAAGATTGTATATCTAAAGTTGTTTTTAAGTAATTATATATTTCTTCCTTAGTTTTATTTAAATAGAAAATAGCAAACTTATCCTCTGAGACTAAGATAGGCTTAAATGATCTTCCATAAATATCATCAACCTTGACCCTATGAATTAATGATGATGTTCCTTGGATCATACCTTGGTTGATTAATTTTTTGAAAGGCTCTTCTTCATTGTGAAATCCTAAATCTTTCAAAAATTTATTCCAAAAGCGTGAGTACAACAAGTGACCAGTAGCGTGCTCAGAACCACCAATGTATAAATCTACCGCTTTCCAATAATCTACAGCTTCTTTCGAGGCAAACGATTCCGCATTTTGTGGATCCATATAGCGGAACCAATACCATGATGAACCTGCCCATCCTGGCATCGTACTCAATTCATATTCGTATTGATCTTGGTACTTCCAGTTTTCAGCACGACCTAGAGGTGGCTCTCCTGTTTCCGTTGGTAAATATTTATCAACTTCGGGCAGCAATAAGGGCAATTCCTCTTCTTTAATCAAATACGGCAGGCCATTTTTGAAATAAACCGGAACAGGCTCTCCCCAATAACGTTGACGACCAAAGATCGCATCACGCATGCGGAAATTGATTTTAGCCTTACCCAATTTCAACTCTTCTAATTTTGCTATCAAAGCTGGAACAGCTTCTTGATAAGTCATGCCATTAATAAATCCCGAATTGATGTATCGACCATCTTTATTTGCGTCCGCTTCTTCTTCGATATTTTGAGAATCCGAAATCGGAATAATCGGCAAATTGAAGTGCTTCGCAAATACATAATCGCGTTGATCGCCTGAAGGAACCGCCATGACAGCTCCTGTTCCATATCCTGCTAATACGTAATCAGCAATCCAGATTTGTACATCTTCACCTGTGATAGGATGTTTCGCATATGAGCCTGTGAATGCGCCCGACACCGTTTTAGTATCAGCCATTCGATCCAACTCCGACTTCTTCGAAGTCTTATCGATATATGACTCAATTTCAGATTTTTGACCTTCAGTAGTTAAAGCAGAAACTAACTCATGTTCTGGTGCCAATACGATAAATGAAACCCCAAAGATTGTATCCACACGCGTCGTGAAAACTTCAATATCCGTATCCAATTGTGGAACCGGAAACTTCACTGACGCACCTACAGATTTACCAATCCAGTTACGTTGCATTTCGATCAATGGTTCTGGCCAATCTACCGTATCCAATCCGCGCAACAGTCTGTCGGCATATGCTGTGATACGCATCGACCACTGCATCATTTTCTTTTGTTCTACGGGATAACCTCCGCGTTCGGACACACCGTTGATTACCTCATCATTCGCCAATACCGTACCTAGTGCCGCACACCAATTCACCGTACTCTCACGCAGATAAGCTAATCTATATTTTAAGATTTCTCGTTGTTGTTGTTCTTCGGAAAAAGCTTTCCATTCTTCCGCAGAGAATGTCAATATATCATCATCACATTCAGCATTAATACCCTGTGAACCTGAAGTTTCAAACTTTGCAATTAAAGTTTCTATTGATTCAGCTTTGTCCGCGTCCTTATTGTACCACGCATTGAAAAGCTGCATAAAAATCCACTGTGTCCAACGGTAATACGACGGATCGGAAGTACGTACTTCACGGGACCAATCGTAAGAGAAACCAATGTTATCTAATTGTTCGCGGTAGCGATTGATGTTAGTTTCAGTAGTAATCGCAGGATGCTGTCCTGTCTGAATAGCATATTGCTCGGCTGGCAAACCAAATGAATCGTACCCCATTGGGTGCAATACATTATATCCTTTCAATCTTTTGTAACGGGAGAAAATATCGGATGCGATATAACCCAGTGGATGACCTACGTGCAATCCCGCCCCCGAAGGATATGGGAACATATCTAATACATAATATTTAGGCTTTTCAGTCGATTCTGACGTTTTGAACGTTTGATTGTCAGCCCAAAATTTTTGCCACTTCTGCTCAATTGATTTATGCGAATAATCCATTTCTTGTACCTTAATAAAAGAATTGCGAAAATAGCGATTTTAAGCTAATTTTTGAACATTTGTTTTCTTAATCATTAATATTTTTGGGATATTAGTAAGGTATTGACCAATACAAAAAGTAAATAAATGTTAAATCTTAAAACGGAAGTACAGATAAGTTGATAAATATTCCTATAAATCATCATAAATCCTTACTTTCGCAGTGTAAAAAACAATAGCTTTATGTCAGTGTTAGAACAAGGCTCTCCCAGAAAAAAAACAAAATCAGTATATATTTCTACTGTTATAAGTATTGCTTTGGTATTACTTATGACAGGATTATTAGGCCTAATATTAGTGCATGCTAAGAATCTGTCTAAATATGTAAAAGAAAACATCGTGCTGAATGTCATTGTCAACGATAATGTCAACGAAGGCGATGTACTTTCCTTGCAAAAGGATTTGGAAAAAGAAGAATATGTACTTCGTACTGAATATGTATCCAAGGAATTGGCAGCGAAAAACCTAAAAGAGGATTTGGGGGAAGACTTCGTTGAATATTTGGGTTCTAATCCCCTATTGCCTTCAATTGACATATACCTAAAAGAACAATATGCTAATGGCGATAGTATACAACCGTTTATTGACAAGGTATCTCAAAATAGCCGTGTAAAGGAAATTGTCTACCAAGAATCGTTGATTGATATGGTAAACAAAAATATTCGCGTGATTTCTATTGTCGTATTAGCTTTTACAGTGATTCTTCTTGTGATCGCGATTGCCTTAATCAACAATACCATCCGGTTGGCTATTTACTCCCAACGTTTCTTAATTAAGAGTATGCAACTCATTGGTGCCACCAAGGGTTTCATTCGCAAACCTTATATCTTGTACGGGATTGCGCATGGCTTAATAGGTGCTTTGATTGCTATTCTATTATTGATATTCACCTTACAATTTGCGCAGAAACAAGTTCCTGAACTTATTTTCTTACAAAATTGGGCACAGTTTATCGCTATTTTCATTGTGGTAGTCGCTCTAGGAATCTTGATTTCGGCATTGAGCACATATTTTGCGGTCACGAAATATTTGAAAGCAAAGTCCAATAGTCTTTACCGCTAATTATTCTTAAACCTTACTCTTGAATTTATAATATGTCAGTAAATAAAAATATTACCAATTCGGACAAGAAGAATACACCTCTCGTATTCCAAAAAGTAAATTATCAAATCTTCATAGCAAGTGTAATTGTTGTGGCTATAGGTTTCTTGCTGATGATGGGAACCGAAGATATATACAGTTTTACAAAAATCACATTAGCACCCCTTGTCGTTGTATTGGGCTTTGCTTTGGGTTTTGTAGCTATTTTATATAAACCGAAAAAGTAATTTTTCTATTTTTCTTTATTAAATGAGTTATTTCGAAGCTATTATTTTAGCAATAATTGAAGGCCTTACGGAATTTTTACCTGTATCTTCTACCGGCCATATGATTATCGGTACAGCGTTAATGGGTATTGAGCCTTCAGCCTTTGTCAAATTGTTTACTATTGTTATCCAATTAGGGACTATCCTATCCGTATTGGTATTATATTGGAAAAGATTCTTCAAGTCCATGGATTTCTATTACAAACTGGTAGTGGCGGCAATTCCTGCTTCTATCCTAGGTCTGATCTTGAATGACTTTATTGATTCTTTGTTAGAAAGTCCGATGATGGTAGGCGTCATGTTAGTGATAGGCGGTGTTATTCTATTGTTTGTAGACAAATGGTTTAATAAACCTACTATTGACAACTCGGATGAAATCTCGTATAAACAGGCATTTATCATTGGCTGGTACCAATGTTTGGCGTTGATCCCGGGCACGTCCCGATCGGCGAGTACGATTGTCGGGGGAATGACTCAAAAATTGACCCGCAAAGCTGCCGCGGAATTTTCATTCTTCTTGGCTATTCCGATGATGCTGGGCGCTTCTATTGTCAAATTGTACAAATTCTTGAAAGAAGGACACACCTTTACAGGTGAAGAAATTAATTTATTAATTGTAGGAAATCTAGTTGGTTTTGTGGTAGCCATTATTGCCATCAAGACGTTTATAGATATATTGACTAAATACGGTTTCAAATTATTTGGTTGGTATAGAATTGTGGTTGGGTTAGTGATTATAGCCATGCTCCTGAGTGGACATAGCTTACAGATTATTTAATGGAAAACATTCAAAAAGATAAAACATTCGCATTCGCAGAAGGTGAAGTGCTATTGGTAGACAAGCCAAAAACATGGACGAGTTTTGATGTGGTGGGTAAGCTGCGCAATACGATGAAGCCCCTGAAACTAAAGGTTGGGCACGCCGGTACACTGGACCCATTAGCTACAGGCTTATTAATCATCTGCACAGGAAAGTTAACCAAACAAATAGATTCATATCAAGCCGAAGATAAAGAATATACGGGCACCATTACATTGGGTGCTACGACACCTTCATATGATTTAGAAACGGAAATCGATCAGACATTTGATATATTATCGATCACCGAAGAACAAATCCGAGCTGTTGCTCAAACATTCGAAGGCGAAATAGACCAATTCCCTCCGGCGCACTCCGCCCTTAAAATCAATGGCGAGCGGGTGTACGAAAAAGCTAGACGCGGTGAAGAGGTCGAATTAAAATCCCGAAGAGTGACAATCAGCTCCTTTGAGATTGAAAAAATAGAATTACCGCTTATATATTTTAAAATAAAATGTTCGAAAGGAACATACATTCGGTCTATAGCACACGATTTGGGCAAGGCGCTCAACAGCGGCTCTTACCTTTCGAGTTTGCGTAGGACAATGAGTGGAAATTTCCATGTAGACAATGCGTGGAATCTGGAAGACTTGATTGCTGTTATTAGAGAACAAAAATCTTCTTCACTACAAACCGTATAGTATTAACGATGAAAATATATAGAAGCTTAGATGAGTTTGAGCCGCTTGAAAATGCTATAGTTACCATAGGTACATTTGACGGTGTGCATGTAGGTCATCAAAAAATACTGAAAAAACTCGTTGATTGTGCGAAAGAAACAGGAGGCGAAACAGTCCTTCTTACCTTCTTTCCACATCCTCGTCTGATTATCAATCCCAGTGATGATAGTTTGAGGTTAATCAATGATATAGAAGAAAAAACCCATCAATTGGCTTTGTGTGGCCTCGACCACCTCATCATAACTCCTTTTACACGTGATTTCTCTAATCTTTCGCCAGAAGAATACATACGCAATGTATTGGTGGAAAAATTAGGTACCAAAACGATTATTATTGGCTACGACCATCATTTTGGAAAGGATCGTAAAGGAACCATTAAGGATTTGATGGGTTTCGCAGAGATCTTCGATTTCGAGGTCAAAGAAATAGCTAAACAAGATATTGAAGATGTAGCTGTATCCTCTACGCGCGTGCGTGAAGCTTTGATAAAAGGAGATATTGAAATAGCCAACAAATATTTGGGCTATCCTTTTGAATTGACGGGTACGGTCGAAAAAGGCGATCAGATAGGACGTCAAATAGGTTTTCCAACAGCTAATTTGCATGTGCATGAATCCCATAAGCTTATTCCTGCGTATGGCATCTATGCTGTCGAAGTCGATGTATATCCGCATGTACCTCAAATCGTCAGTGGCAAGTATGAGGAATCAGCCATTTTAAGTAAAGCTATTGGAATGTGCTATATCGGAACCCGACCGACGGTGGATGGCATGAACCGCAAAATAGAAGTGAATGTGCTCGATTTTCATGAAGATTTATACGATAGAACGGTTCGGATAAAATTCAAAAAATTCATCCGCTCCGACGAACGCTTCGAGACACTCGAAGAACTCCAACAGCAGATAAAAGCCGACGAGCAGGAAATCAGAGCTTATTTCAATCAAAAATAGGAAGACTGATTTTATTATAAATAAAAACAGCCTTAATCGTACGATTAAGGCTGTCAAACTAACCAACTATAACTATATATATGTCTAACCTTTGTTAGGCTGCTCTACTTTTTTATGATCTCTGCGGGGACCTTTCTTTCCCTCTCTATTCCCTTTAAATTTCTCGGCGCGTGCATTAAACTTTTCCTTCCAAATCGTTTGTTGTTCTGGAGTCAATACACTCATAAATTTTTCGTTATGGGCCATTCTCTCTTTACGAGCCTCAGCACGCTCTTTGCTGCGAACTTCGCTTTTCGCTTTCATTTCTTTTGCTTGGTCAAGGTTAAGCTTATAAATTTCTGCACGTTGCTTAGTAGTAAGATTCAAATCCTTGCCCATTTGTTCAGTACGTTTTTCAGCTATTTGCTCTGGTGTCATCTTGACCATTTCTTTATGCACATAGTTTTTGCGCACATAAGATTTCTTTTCTACTTTATTTTCTTTCACTCCTTCTTGAGCAAATGATGCAAAACTAATACCTGATAATAATATTGCTAATGATAAAAACTTTTTCATGTTTGATCTCCTTTTTAAATTTTTAATAACCTTTATATCTCAATAGAGTATGAAAACACGTAAATGTTTAATCAGTAAAAGTTAAAAATTGTTAAGGAAAAGGTGAAGAGGATAGGTCTATAAACAAAAAAAATGCTTTTGTATGGAAAAGCACGTCTTTTTTAGTTTAACTTTCATCAGAAAGTTAACGGTGGTGTTAACGTTTCTGACTTTCTTTTTTTTCGGGTTTTGAAGGTTCTACAAATCCCCAATTCGTTACATAATACATGTACGGGCTCCTAGTGAGCAAGGTTTGGTTTTCTTTCTCTTTTTTAATCATATTTTACCTTTCTTTTTATTTTAACTACATAGAATGATACAATAACCATTCCAAACTCCTTTCACTGCCAATCTAGCATAAAAAAAACAAGCCCAATTTCAATATTGGGCTTGTAATAATATACTTAAGATTTCGTATTAACTTTGTTTGGAACGAATAATATTCAAAGCAGCTCCCGCCTTGAACCAGCCTATCTGCTGTGCATTATAGGTGTGATTCACTTGAATTTGTTCTGACGTACCATCTTGATGATTCAATACGACTGTCAACGGCTCATTAGGCGCAAAAGTAGTTAATCCAAGGATATCTATAGAATCATTTTCCTGAATTTTATTGTAATCATCTTTGTCTATGAAAGTCAAAGCCAACATCCCTTGTTTTTTCAAGTTGGTTTCATGAATACGTGCAAATGATTTCACCAATACTGCACGCACGCCCAAGTGACGGGGCTCCATAGCCGCATGTTCACGTGATGATCCTTCACCATAGTTCTCATCACCAACGATGATTGAGCCTACTCCAGCTGCCTTATACGCACGTTGTGTAGCAGGAACTGGTCCATACTCACCTGTCAATTGATTTTTAACGTAATCTGTCTTGTCATTAAAGAAGTTTACTGCCCCAATTAACAAGTTATTTGAAATATTATCCAAATGACCACGGTACTTCAACCATGGACCTGCCATAGAGATGTGATCCGTGGTTGTTTTACCTTTTGTTTTTATCAATAATTTCAACCCCTTGAGATCGGTACCCTCCCAAGCTGGGAATGGATCCAACAATTGCAATCGATCTGAAGTAGGTGATACAGCTACCTCTACAGAAGAACCATCTTCTGCCGGCGCCTGATACCCTGGATCTTCCACATCAAATCCTTTAGCTGGAAGTTCATCACCAGTAGGTGGATCGAGCTTCACTTGCTCCCCATTCCTGTTGGTCAGTGTATCCGTAACTGGATTAAAGCCTAAGTCACCAGAAATTGCAATGGCAGCTACCATTTCGGGAGAAGTCACGAAAGCATATGTATTGGGGTTACCATCGGCGCGTTTCGCAAAGTTACGGTTGAAAGAATGTACAATTGTGTTTTTCTCTTGTTTGTCCGCTCCAGCACGATCCCACATACCGATACAAGGACCACAAGCGTTGGTAAAGATTGTCGCATTCAGATCTTCGAAAGTTTTTAATAAACCATCGCGGTCTGCGGTGTAACGCACCTGCTCAGAACCGGGATTTATGCCAAATTCAGCTTTTGTAACCAATCCTTTTTCTACAGCTTGTCTTGCAATAGAAGCGGCACGCGATAAATCTTCGTAAGAAGAGTTCGTACACGAACCAATTAAGCCCCACTCAACCGCTAAAGGCCAACCATTTTTAGTTGCTTCCTCTCGCATGCGTGATACGGGTGTATATAAATCTGGCGTAAATGGACCATTCAACGAAGGTTCTAACTGCGAAAGATTAATTTCAATGATTTGATCAAAATATTGTTCTGGATCGGCATATACTTCAGGGTCGCCTGTCAAATGATGTCTAATCGTATTGGCAGCATCAGCAATCTCCTCACGACCAGTAGCACGTAGGTATCGTTCCATCGAAGCATCATATCCAAATGTAGAAGTGGTAGCACCGATTTCGGCCCCCATATTACAGATTGTACCTTTACCCGTACATGACAACGATTCCGCACCTTCGCCAAAATATTCGACGATAGCACCAGTACCTCCTTTTACAGTCAAGATACCTGCCACCTTCAAGATTACATCTTTAGGTGCAGCCCAGCCAGACAGTTTGCCTGTCAATTTAATACCGATTAATTTAGGAAATTTCAATTCCCAAGGAAGACCCGCCATCACATCACAAGCATCAGCACCGCCGACTCCAATCGCCACCATACCCAGTCCACCAGCATTTACCGTATGTGAATCTGTACCTATCATTAATCCGCCAGGGAACGCATAATTCTCTAATACCACTTGGTGAATAATACCTGCACCTGGCTTCCAGAATCCTATACCATATTTATTCGAAACAGAACTTAAGAAGTTAAAAACTTCCGAACTTTCATTTTTAGCACGAGCCAAATCCTGTTCCGCGCCCTCTTTAGCCTGGATAAGGTGATCACAGTGTACGGTAGAAGGAACAGCCACTTTTGAACGACCTGCTTGCATAAATTGCAATAGGGCCATCTGTGCGGTCGCATCTTGCATCGCTACACGATCCGGGGCAAAATCCACATAAGATTTACCACGTTCGTAAGCTTCTGTTGCATTACCATCCCAAAGGTGTGCGTAAAGGATTTTTTCTGAAAGGGTCAATGGTTTATTTACAACTTGACGAGCCGCTGCAATGCGCTCATCATATTGCGAATAAACTTTCTTGATCATGTCTATATCAAATGCCATATCTATTTAATTTAATTCTAAAATTGACAAAGACAATTTACTATTATTTTTTAATAAGTTTCGTTTAGTAAATGTCATTTACATTATTTAAAATGAATCTATACACTCTAATTAACTAATCTAACAAAAGAGTTCCGCTATTGTTCTACGGTAAATCCATTAAAGCAATTGCCCGATTGTACCGTGACGTGCAGTTTTATTTTGTCGCCTGCTGTTTGCTCATGAAGTATAATTGTTAGCTTATTTTCACCAATACGTTCTATCGTAAACTGCTCATATTCCATTCTGAAATCTTTATGTGTCGGAGTCGTGGAGATTCCTTGTATTAGTTCGCCATTTACTAACACATCACTGAGCCACCATCCCTGCTCATTGCCCACTTGAACATCATAGCGATATCCATTGTCAACAGCTTTAGGAGCTGGAACAGCTATCCGAGGAGGAGAGTCACACTTTCCATCCATTTCTTTTCTACAAGACAATAAAACACCTGATATAATAAGGAGTGAGATTAAAATTCGCATAATTAAAGTTTTATTAAATATAAGATTAATTGTAAAATTAAAGAAGGCTATCCTTTTCAGGTTAGCCTTCGATTTATTATCTAGTTGAAATAGTATTATTTTGTAGATATTGGAGCAAATTTTGTCAAGTTGATACCTTGTACAGCTGCTTTGTACTCTTCTATAGTAGGAATACGACCTAAAATAGCCGAAAGTACCACCACTGGAGTGGACGCTAATAAAGATTCACCTTTTTTGCCATCTCTATCTTCCACGACACGACCTTGGAAAAGACGTGTAGAAGTAGCCATTACGGTGTCACCTTTAGCAGCTTTCTCTTGGTTACCCATACATAAGTTACAGCCTGGACGTTCTAGGTACAAGATGTTTTCATATTCTGTACGAGCAGTAGATTTTGGCATCGCATCGTTGAATTCGAAACCTGAGTATTTTTGTAAAAATTCCCAGTCACCTTCCGCTTTCAACTCATCAATGATGTTGTACGTAGGTGCAGCCACTACCAATGGCGCATTGAATGCTACATAACCTTTTTGAGCCTCTACGTTTTTCAACATCTGAGAAACAATTTTTAAGTCATCTTTGTGTACCATACATGAACCTACGAATCCTAAATCTACCTTTTTATCCGCACCGTAGAATGATAATTCACGGATTGTATCGTGCGTATAGCGTTTAGAAACGTCTGCGTTATTGACATCCGGGTCAGCAATCATTGGCTCATCGATGATGTCCAAATCAATTACTACCTCAGCATAGTATTTCGCATTCGCATCCGGTTGTAGAGCTGGTTTTTCGCCAGATCTGATTTCAGCAATACGTTTGTTCGCTTTATCAATTAATCCTTGTAATACTTGATTGCGGTTGTCCATGCCCTTCTCGATCATAATTTGAATACGAGATTTAGCAATTTCTAACGATTGGATTAATGTTTCGTCTTGGGAGATACAGATAGAAGCCTTCGCTTTCATCTCTGCAGTCCAATCCGTGAATGTAAAAGCTTGATCCGCCAATAATGTACCGATATGTACTTCAATGATACGACCTTGGAATACGTTTTCTCCGTCGAATTGTTGCAACATTTGCGCTTGCGTAGCATGTACCACATCACGGAAGTCCATGTGCTCTTTCATCGTACCTTTGAAAGTCACTTTTACCGACTCTGGAATAGGCATTGAAGCTTCACCAGTTGCCAATGCTAAAGCCACAGTTCCTGAATCGGCACCGAAAGCTACACCTTTGGACATACGTGTGTGCGAGTCACCACCGATGATGATAGCCCACTCATCCACTGTAATGTCATTCAATACTTTGTGAATAACGTCAGTCATCGCATGGTATTCTCCTTGAGGGTCACGAGCTGTAATAACACCAAACTCATTCATAAACTTCATCAATTTAGGAATGTTTGCTTGGGCTTTTTTGTCCCATACTGAAGCAGTGTGACAACCTGATTGGTATGCACCATCGACTACCGGAGAAATAACTGTTGCAGCCATTGATTCCAACTCTTGTGCTGTCATCAAACCTGTAGTATCTTGCGAGCCTACGATGTTCACTTTCACGCGCACGTCCGAACCTGCATGCAATGTTTTACCTGGTGTAACACCTACTGCATTTTTATTGAAGATCTTTTCAACAGCAGTCAAACCTTGACCTTCAACAGAAACTTCTTTAGCAGGAGCAAATACGGTAGGCGCTGTGATACCTAAAGTTTGTGCTGCGAAAGTTTGGATTTTTTTACCAAATACGATAGCGTAAGAACCACCAGCTTTGATAAATTCTAATTTTTGAGGAGTTAGAGATTTGGAAATATCTTTTAATTCAACCTCGCCATTGTATAATTTTTTAGTTTTTGTATTGATAGTCAACACTGTGCCTGTAGCAACAGAATACACTTCTTCTAATACAGGATCACCAGCTTCATTACGCACAACATTTCCGTCAGCATCCACTTGTTTTTTCCAGTTTTGCAAATCGATACCAATACCGCCAGTCACGTCAACCGTAGTTAAGAAAATTGGCGAAATACCATTTGTACCTGCTACAATCGGTGCAATATTGACAAATGGAATGTATGGAGATGCTTGTTTACCTGTCCAAAGTGCTACGTTGTTGACACCTGACATACGCGATGAACCCACACCCATTGTACCTTTTTCTGCGATCAACATTACGCTCGCATCTGGGTGTTGTCTTTTTAAGTCTTCGATTTCAGCTTGTGCCTGCGGAGTAATCATACATTTACCGTGCAACTCACGATCCGAGCGCGAGTGTGCTTGATTACCTGGTGACAATAAATCTGTAGATATATCCCCTTCAGCAGCAATATAAGTTACGACTTTGATTTCCTCTGGAACATCTGGTAATTTGGTGAAAAATTCCGCTTGCGCGTAACTTTCTAAAATATCTTTTGCAATAGCATTACCTGCTTGGTAAGCAGCCGCTAAACGTGCTGTATCTGCGTCGTATAAGAATACTTGAGTTTTTAATACTTCAGCAGCCTGCTTAGCAATTACCTCATTTTCGCCCAAAGCGATATCCAATAATACTTTGATTGAAGGACCACCTTTCATGTGGGATAACAATTCAAAAGCAAAATCTGGAGTAATCTCAGCCACAGTTTCCTGACCAAGAATAATTTCTTTTAAAAATTGAGCCTTCACAACAGCTGCAGGAGTAGTTCCCGGCAAAGTATTGTAAATGAACAAACGCAGAGACTCTGTTCTGTGCTCATTATTATTGTCTTTAATTTGGGCTATCACTTCACTCAAAAGCTCTGCTCCATCAATCGGTTTAGGATGTAATCCCTGACCTTTTCGTTCTACAACCTCTAGTAAGTAATCGTTGTAAATACTCATATATTCTTTCAAAATTATGGCAGACAAAAGCTGTTTTAGCGCGGTCTACCGTGTATAACAAAAAATAAGCTCATGCAAATGAAATAGTGTACCGCACTATTCTCAAATCGACAGCCCTTCACTATCCCCCTGTTTGTTGAAAATTTATCAATAATCAACAATTCTTTTTAACGCGCAAAATTACTAAAAATCAATAGTTAATAGCACCTTAGCAAGCGGAGAAACTTAATTTGGAATTATTCTAAACTAAACGCCAAACCTATTTAAGGTTATTAAAAAAAGGCGGAAATTTTTCAAAATTTACCGCCTTCCACTTTGTTATGCTTGTTTTATAGTAATATCTACATCTTTAAGCGCAGCGATGGTCGCTAGTGGATCTTCTGCTGTAAAAACAAAAGAACCAGCAACCAGTACGTCAGCACCCGACTCTAATAATTGAGTCGCATTTGCTGAGGTCACGCCCCCATCGATTTCAATCAGTAGATCCGCATTGATCCCTGCAGCCATAGCACGCAATTCTTTGATCTTTGTATAGGTGTGAGGAATAAACTTTTGTCCGCCGAATCCTGGGTTTACAGACATCAGACACACCAAGTCCAAGTCTTGGATGACATCCTTCAATAAGTGTACTGGGGTATGTGGATTAAGGGCAACACCTGCTTTACAACCTAATTCTTTGATTGCCGCCAATGTGCGGTGCAAGTGTGTACATGCCTCATAATGAACTGTAATAACTGCTGCGCCATTATCCTTACAGGTTTTCAAGTAGCGATCGGGATCTACAATCATTAAGTGCACATCCAAAGGTTTGGAAGCATGCTTGGCAATTGCGTTCATCACAGGAAAACCAAAAGATATATTAGGCACGAAAACACCATCCATGATATCAATGTGGAACCAATCCGCTTGACTGGCATTGACCATCTTAACATCTCTCTCCAAATTTCCAAAGTCAGCCGCTAGAACTGAAGGAGCGATTAAATGTTTATTATTTGACATGAAATACTTATTAAAATTTGGCACAAAGATACTTCTATTATTTACCCTTTACAAAACAAATATGCTTATTGACATTCCTTCAATATTATGTAGCGAGGGTTCGTCAATTAAGCTTAGAATTAGTTACTTTTGATAATATTTTGGTATAATTCTAAATATTTATACAGCGTGGCAAAACTTAAAATCAACTATATAGATCATAAACTAAATAACGACTCTCCTCTTATCAAATATGGAATGCTCGTTTTTACAGTTTTTTTAATCTGTCTTTTTCTTCCTCAACAGCCCCGATTTGAATATGAATTTCAAAAAGGCAAAGTATGGAATCACGAAAATCTAATTTCTCCCTACAATTTTGCCATCAATAAAACCAAAGAGGAACTTGATCGCGATCGCCAACATATATTAAAAACCGTACAGCCGATTTATAATCTGCACGCGACGGTGAGTAAAGAACAGACGGATCTTTTCTTGACCGACATAGCCGAAAAATGGCAAAGTAGTCAGATGGATACTATTCCTACTCTCGACTTGCAGAAGTATAAACAAAAAGGTGTAGAAATATTAGAGTATGTCTATAAAAGAGGAATCCTATCGCTTAATAATAGGTATCAGAATAAAGGAGAAGATGCCGAAAAGGTAAGCCCTACAGAGGCTAACTATAACTTTACCCTAATTGACAATAACGTCGCTACACAAAAAAATACCGCCGATTGTTTCACTATTGAGTCTGCTATCGAATATGCGCACAATGCATTGCAGAGTGATCCATCCATCGTGCGTAAACTCTGGCTTGAAGAAGTTCTCCAAAATTACATTACGGTCAATTTTATTTTCAATGAATCGCTGACCAATAAAATCGAACAAACTGCCCTCAGCAATATATCGACCACGCGTGGTATGGTACAAAAAGGTGAACTTATAGCCGAAAAGGACAAAATTATCAATAATGATACCTACCAAAAGTTGGAGTCCCTACGAAAAGTATTTGAAGACGAAGCACGTATTTCGGGAGACAAAACCTACGTATCGCTTGGGCAATTCCTCGTCGTGGGGCTGTCCATGAGTCTACTGATGGTGTTCCTCTATTTCTTCCGTAAGAATATCTACAACAACAACCGGCTTTTGGCTATTATTTATATTGTGATTATCGGAATGCTTGGAGCTTTTTCATGGGCGATGCACCTGCGTATATCGAGCCTTTACTTTATTCCTTATTGTGGTGTACCTATTATATTCCGTATTCTTTTTGATACACGTGTAGCGCTGAATATACATTTGCTCATGGTGCTGATTACTGCGCTTTTTGTGCCTAACAGTTATGATTTTGTGTTTTTACAATTCATGTCCGGACTAGTGGCGATATACAGTATCAAAACGATGGTCAAGCGCGAACAGTTCCTTATTTCCAGTTTGCTCATATTGACTACGTACATCATCGGATACATTGGGCTTGTATTAACGCGCAATGGCTCCTTCAGCAGCATCTATTGGGCAGACTTGCTGCCATTTTTTGTGAGTGTGGGCTTGACGCTATTGGCCTACCCATTGATTTATGCTTTCGAAAAATTATTTGGTATCGTATCGGATTTGACGCTTATGGAATTAACCAATTCCAATTCAAAATTATTACGCGAACTCTCCCTTAAGGCTCCCGGTACTTTTCAGCATTCCCTGCAGGTAGCCAACCTGGCCGAAGCTGCCATTTATAAAATTGGAGGCAACTCCCTCCTCGTGCGCGCTGGTGCTTTGTATCATGATATTGGTAAGATAGTGAATCCACTCTATTTCATAGAAAACCAAAAGACAGGTATAAATCCGCACAAAGAACTGACCTCCGAACAAAGTGCGCAAATCATTATTTCGCACGTACTCAAAGGGATCGATATTGCCAAAAGACATCAGCTTCCAGAGGTCATCATCGACTTCATACGGACGCACCACGGAACGACACGTGTGGATTATTTCTACAATGAATTTATCACCAACAATCCCGACAAACTTGTAGACGAAACCCTGTTTCACTATCCTGGACCTATACCATTTTCGAAAGAAACGGCTGTGCTCATGTTGGCTGACTCGGTAGAAGCGGCTGCACGTTCGCTAAAGGAGCCTACAAAGGATTCTATCAGCAATCTTGTGGATAAGATTGTGGATTATAAATTGGTTCAAAAACAGTTTAGCAAGGCAAATATCACGATGAAAGACATAAGTGACGTAAGCAGCATATTCAAAAATATGCTGATGAGTATATACCATGTCCGTATCGATTACGAAACAAGTAAAAGAAAAGATAATCCCGCGTAAAACGATATTATTGACGCTCAGATTGTTAATAATTGTGGCTAAAAAAATATTAAAAAATCTGCCTTCAAAGTTTGTAGAATCGATTTTTTGCGTTATGTTTGCAATGTCGAAACACGGAGAGGTGCCTGAGAGGCCGAAAGGAACAGTTTGCTAAACTGTCGTACTGGAAACGGTACCGCGGGTTCGAATCCCGCTCTCTCCGCCAAGACTTCTAAAAGAGTTTATTCTAACAGAGTAAACTCTTTTTTATTGAATAATATTCTGCTATTTATCTCCACGAAATTATCACAAAGCATTTACAAGGACGGCCCCTATATGTATCATTCGTATAAAATCTATGCGAGGGGTGTAGATGGAAAATTTATTCCAAAAACAAGTATTCGCCTCTCTACTATTTGCGTGTCCCAAACATATGGGTGATAATCTTCAAGCTCCCTTGATACTATATCTCATTTAAAAAAGAGAAGCTCTACAATTGTCCCAAAACAAGAAGTGAATACAAATAATATATTATGCTTTATCATTTCCAAATACTCATAAGATTAAAAAATTCTACTTTATCTAGCTGAGCCTCCCCACCTTCTACTTTTAGACTATAATTAAGATTATTACTATCTAGATTATAGTTTATGGGCATAAAAATTTCTCCATTATTCGCAAATAACTCCACCCCGGTTCTATCTATAAATATTTGAAATCGTAATTGTCCGTTTCTCAAAGGTACATTCGCTTTAACTTTATCTATTTCTAGCTCTTGAGATAACACATCATAATGAATATTTAATCCTCGTAAGTTTAGTTGAATACTTTTTGCTTTCTTAGGGAAAATATTTAAGTTGATTTCTGCCAATTCACCTTTTAGTGATTCCAAGGGATTAGGTGTTTTGCTGTTTATTCGAGAAGAATTAACTGTAGTACGTTTTTCTCTCAAAATTTGTAACTCCTCGACCGGTTGACGTACTAAGCGAAGTCCATCGGCCGTTGTCCGTAATTTAATTTCATTCGGAATGCTCATACCCTGATTAAAAGAACTTGCATCTTTATTAGTATGCGTACGCCACCAACCTATTTCAATCCTTCGTCCTTTCGGCTCATTGTCAAAAGTCTGCGCAGCATAATAATCTCTCCCTACTTGGCTATATAGTCGCTCTATTTCTGGCAAGAAAGTTTTACCATCGAATGTGCCTATTGCATATTGGCTATTAGCGCCCGTTAATATCCATTTTTTATTATTTGGATTTCCATCTACCGCCAACTCAAAAAACTCTGGACATTCATATAAATAGCGATCATTGCCTTTGCCACCTATAATTTTGCTTGTAAATACCCAATCAATTAAATTCTCTGAATTAAAAAAATGCATGGTGTGTTGGTCATCCGATTCAGTTACATATAATACCATTACCCATTTATTAGAAGGCTCATGCCATATTACTTTTGGGTCTCTATTTCCATCCGTTATTTTTGGAAGTACCGTGTGATGTAATTTGGTAAAAGTTCGTCCATCAAGACTATAAGCAAGGGCTTGCTCCCACGACTTTTCAGCTGCAGTGTAAAATAACACTAATGGTTTATTAACTGAATTTCCAAGTCCACTAGTATTTTTATTATCAACAACCCCTCCTCCACTAAACATTGTTCCATCATTATCAGGATATAATGCGTCATCAAATTCTTTCCAATGCACTAAATCTTTTGACACAGCATGTCCCCAATGCATATTCCCCCAATTCGTACCATATGGATTATGCTGAAAAAATAAATGATATTCACCATTAAAATAAGCCATTCCATTGGGGTCATTACTCCATCCTCTTTTCGATGAAAAATGAAATTGGGCGCGCAAAGATTCCTGGTAGTCGTTATCGCTTCCATCTTTATCGGCTTGCAATATCGGTTTGAAAGCATTGCTTTGATCCAACAAAGTATCAACTTCCAATGTCAGTATAGAACCTTTCCAGTCGCTGATATCAAGATAGGCATACCAGTCAGGTTTATTTTCAGCTAATCCTACCTTAAACCAGCGAACTTTAACACCATTTATGCTAATATCAACATTGCGGATCTTAGCGCCATTTTTGATTGGGATTTTTAAATATCGACTCTTAGCTTCAAAATCCTGTTTAAATGAACTTTGAGCAAGTGATAAATTTGATATTGCCCAAAACATCAAATTTAGAATTAGTGCAATTTTTTTCATGTAAGTTTAGGTTATTTATTCATTCATAAATTCTGAATGCATAGTCTTTAACTAAAAAAATGGAGATAAAGAAATTAAGAATATACACCTCTATTCTTTTTAAGGATGGTGCCACTTAATAATTCCTTTTTATTTTCGCAACTACAAGATATTCATTTATATAAACATCTGCAAATGTCTCATCTCACCAAATCAAAAAACAAAGTTGAAAGGATCTTTGTATATTCGTAAGGGTTAAAAAATTTTAAATAATATAGCATGAAATACCTACTTTCCCTTACACTGCTTCTAGTAGTGAATATCACTTTTGGACAGATTAGCCATCAACAGGATTCCGCTACTACGAATCCCAATTACGACAAGGCACTAGCTGATAAATTAGGCGGCGACGCGTATGGGATGAAACGTTATTATTTGGTCATTCTCAAAACCGGAGCCAATACAACCACAGACAAAAATTTTATCAATTCCAGTTTCAAAGGACATATGGACAATATAAACAAATTGGTAGAGGAAGGAAAACTGATTGTTGCAGGACCTTTAGGTAAAAATGATAAAGATTATCGTGGCATTTTTATACTCAATAATCTAAAAGATATGGATGAAGCAAAAGAATTGCTACAAGCTGATTTGGCCGTGAAAAACGGATTGCTAGATTACGACATTTTTAATTGGTACGGCTCGGCAGCATTGCCAGAGTATCTGCCTTTTTCTGACAAAATCTGGAAACAAAAACCTTAACAAAGTGCAAATAATAAGCGACTTAGCCATATAGAGATCCACACCAAACTATGAGTTCACCAATTGTAAACGCTATCCGAAAAGCACTTCAAGACTCTGCAAGTGAAGAAAATCGCCAAGCATCCAACCGCTTTTATAAAAAAGGTGAAGAAGCTCTAGTACACGGCGTAAAAAACGCAGCGGTTCGCTCCATCGCAAAAGAATTCTTGAAGCAGATAAAGTCAAAGGATAAGGCGTATATTTTTAATATTTGTGAGGAGCTGTGGCAGTCCGGATATCTGGAAGAAGCTATTGTAGCCTGTGTATTCTCCGAATCCCTAAAGAAAAAATACCTGCCCGAAGATTTCGAAATTTTTGAACGCTGGGTTACCCAATACGTCAACAATTGGGCGGGCTGTGACACCTTGTGCAACCATACGGTCGGAACTTTTATCATGATGTATCCCGAATATATCAAGGAATTGAAAAAATGGGCCTCATCATCAAACCGATGGAACAAACGAGCCGCCGCAGTTACACTCATTGTACCGTCCAAACAAGGCTTATTTTTAAAGGAAATATTGGAGATCGCTGACAGCTTGCTATTAGATAAGGATGATTTAGTGCAAAAAGGGTACGGCTGGATGTTGAAATCCGCAAGTCACAACCATCAAACTGAGGTATATGAATATATACTTGCCAAAAAAGATAGTATGTCCCGCACAGCTCTTCGGTATGCCATTGAAAAAATGCCTCAAGAAATGAAAGCAAATGCCATGAAGAACTAAAAACCATAAACTTTGCAATCCGTTGAGACCAACTCCACTTTATACAGCTTACATACGCCCAGCCTCGCCAAAACCAAGCAAACATTATTTGCCCTGTGACAAGTTACCCATATATTTATTTTCGTAAATTAACCACCGCATAAAAAGAATAGAAATGTCTTTACATATGCTATAGGACACTATTACTCAAAAATCAATTACTATGCAAAAGCTAAAATTTAGTCAAGAGATACAAGCGCCTGCTTCGAAAGTATACCAAATCATGTTAGGATTGAATGACAAATCTACCTTCGAGGCGTGGACAGCACTATTTAACCCCACTTCTTCGTACGATGGCAGTTGGGCTCTAGGTGAAAAGATACTATTTATTGGATACGATGAGAACGGCAAAAAAGGCGGAATGATTGCCCACGTAGAAGAACACGTACCCGCCCAACGTATTTCTCTTCGCCATTACGGAATATTAGATGGTGATGAAGAAATAACATCCGGCGAGCAGATCGAAAACTGGGCAGGTGCACATGAGGATTATACTTTTGAAAATCGCAATGGCGGCACTACGGTAATCGTAGAAGTCGATGTCAATGATGAATATCTCGATTATTTTAAAGAAACCTATCCGCAGGCATTAAAAAAACTCAAAGAACTTTGTGAAAATTAACTATATAGAGCATAAATTCATTTTAAAACAAGCAGAAACTGGGATCACCTAAAGATAGGCTTAAACTAAATTTTGTAATTTAGCAGTTAAATAAAAAACCGTCTCATCCTTTATACTGATTCTCTAGGATGACACTTATTACTATGCATAAAGCCCTGCTAAAAGAGGATATCGAACTGCTTAAAGATCTCACAGAAAATGAATTTCTGCAGCTAAAAGATGTATTCCACTACCAGAAGTATAAAAAAGGTGAATTTATAATCGAGGAAAATAAATTCGTCAAAAAAGTTTATTTCATATTCTCTGGACTGGTAAAACTCTCCCATTATGATGTGGAGGGAAAAGAATCTATTTTATCATTTGCTTATGAGAATTGGTGGGAAACCGATTTTTCGGCTTTCTATAATCAATCGCCATCAACTTTAGCTCTTCAATGTCTAGAAGAGACAGAAACCTATAGCCTGAATTATGGGGATTTTCTTCATATTCTAGAGAAATACAATTTATCCCAATATTTTCTAGACAAATCTTTAAAAGGGCATATAGCTTCACAAAACCGAATTCTCTCGTTGCTCTTGCACACGCCCAAGGAACGCTATGAGCAATTCGCCCAACTCTACCCTACCCTTTTGCAACGAATTCCTAAATCCGTTCTTGCGCTATACTTGGGTGTATCTCGCGAAACTTTAAGTCGTTTACACAAATCATAAAAAAATAAATAGTGATTTGGGTCACAGGCATGTCCAGAAAATTAATAGGAATTTTGCATAAATATTTATGTAAAACTATTAGAAAATGGAAATCCACACGATCAATCCTTGGACTTGGCAAGATAGCCGAAATTATGTACAAGCTGTAGAGGTAAAAAATGCCAGCAGTACCTTATACATTTCAGGACAGACAGCTATTAATGACGATGGCATATCAAGTACAGAAGATATGCGCGCACAAATGATTCATAGCATTCAAAATTTAGAAAAAGTTATTCTGGAAGCGGGATACGAATTGCAGCATATTGTGCGATTAAATATTTACACAACCTCTACACAAGAGCTTTTCACACATTTTGATGTGTTTCAAAATTGGATTAATGAAAATAATATCAAACAGGCTTCAACAGTCTTGGAAGTAAAAGGTCTGTTTGAAACACTAAAAATCGAACTAGAAGCCACAGTTGTAAAATAGCGCATTGCAAGAAAGCAAAAAGGCCGGACTTTCTACGATTCGAAAGTCCGGCCTTTGGTATATAAAGAACGTATTTTTTAACTTATTGGCTCTAAATACTGCGCGTAGCAATATCCTTCTTCACCATCCGCAGTTCTTACTAACCACCATTGGTCATTCGCACGACTAATTAATGTAATAATTTCGTCTTTTGCCGCTTTACCTACGATTGGTTGTTCGGTACCCGGACCTTTACGAATGTTTAAGTTGGAATTTTGCGTGATAACGCGAGCTTTACTGCCTGTTTCTTGTGTGGTTACATCCACATTCATTACCACATCTCCCGAAAGATAATTAGGATCTAACTGATTGTACACATCCCACAATTTGTTTTTAGCATCTGCATTAGGGGCTGTACCACGTATATGCAAGACTCCTTCCTGCTCACCGATCTGTAAATCTGCTATGCCTGAAGACTGGGCTGTTTCAATTAGTCTTTGATATTTTGCTGTTAATGCCATGGCTTTTTTGTTAATTCTATTATTTAATTACTAAAGAAGACATATCTACTCTCTTAGGAGATAATGCGTCTAAAGATTGCTTAAGCACTTGTACTCTTGCTTGTTCCAATGTGCCAGTTACTGTGATCACACCATCATTCACTGTAGTGCTGATCGAAGGAAAGTCTTTCGTAGCGTCTACCACTTTTGCTTTCAAGTCTACATCATTGGAGTTGATTTCGATTTGAGGAGCATTCACCACGATATTATTAACTACAGATTTTACTCCTTTACTATCAGCAGATTTTGCTGAATTTTCAATAGCCATACGTTCGTCTTCAGTAGCTACCGTGCCTGATAGCGTCACTACACCATCTTTAACATCAACTGTTACGCCAGGATTGCTGCTGATGCTACTCTCCACTTTCGCTCTCAAGTCAGCATCTGAAACCTTCGATTTACACGAAACAGTAGCAAATGCTAATGAACCTGATAGGACTACAACGGTTAAAAGATTTTTTAAGTTCATACTTGTCTATTTTAATTAGTCATTTGTAATTTTTGAATATACAGATTAATAACAATGACTTATTTATTTTGTTTTATAATTAAACATGAATTTGCCGACGAAATACTACAAAGCCCCTTAACCGCTACTTTGCTACATATTTTTACCGATTCCATCCCCTATTCAACCGAGCGCCTGCATCCACTCATCTAATTGGCATTCTTTCCTTCTCCTTTCTATCCTAATTTTGAATCATCAAATAAACAACAACATATTAAACAACATTTTAATCAACATTTTACCATGAAAAAGATTGTATTATCCCTTGTATCTGCATTTATGATGGTTCTATCATTAAGCTCATTTGCAAATACTTTTGCTAACCCGCTAAGAGAGAAGGATAGCAAAAGTATTATGACAGCCTACGTCGAAACCATCGTGTCTGGATACGAAAAGTACCATAAGTATTTATTTACGGAAGATTTTGAACATTACAACACTTCCTCGAATATGAAGTTTGGAAAGAAACAATATTTAAAGTTTCTTAATGACACAAAAGGTCTAAAATTTGACTGCCAGACTGCTTATCAAATTATGGACGAAACAGGAAAATCCTGTATTGCGAAGGCAATATTAACATTCAAAAATTTCACGCGAGTAGATTATATCACATTAAATAAGACTGATGACGGCTGGAAGGTAAGTAAGGTCGTGACCACCTACCCATAAACTAGTTGCCTACATGTGCTACAAAGAAAGACCATCATAGACGCTGGTCTTTTTTTTATGCCCAATATTCTTTTACCGACATGAGTTTTTTATCGGTAAATAAAATTGAAAATTTTCACCGAAAATAAATCCAAGTTTACCGAAAAACAACCTATACTGGTCTAAATCGCATTGGCTCAGCACAGCATACCCCCTACCTTTGAAGTATCAAATAAGAAATAATAACTGTTAATAACAACCAAAAAATATTTAGTAATGAAAAAGACAATATCAACAATCGCAACAGCCTTATTCATGATTATATCATTAAGCTCTTTTGCTAAAACATCATCTATTAATCCATTAAAAAATATGGATTCAAAGGCTATCCTTATGACTTACATTGAAGCGACAACATTGGGATCAGACATGTACAACAAATTCTTGTTGACGGACGACTTCGAATATGTTAATACATCCAACAAAGGTACATACAATAAAAAGGCATATCTGAAATTTTTGAAAGACAACAAAGGTCTAAAATTCAGTGCAGAGACAGAATATCTAATTTTAGACGAGACTGGCAACACCTGCATAGCTAAAGCAACCAGTCAATTTGAAAATTTCTCAAGAGTAGACCACATCACATTGAATAAAACAGCCGAAGGCTGGAAAGTGAGTAAGGTCGTAACGACTTACCCGTAACTAATCTGGTAATTTTTGTTTAGTAATTTGGCCTACATCCCCTGTAGGCCATTTTTATTTTACTTTTTGCGAAAAACAAACAATTTGTTATTCAATGCTATACACATTCCATATATAAACCCTACCTTTGCCCCCATGAAAAAAATAGCGGATTATAGAAAACTCTTGGATGTAGATAATAAAGTAGACTTAGGCACCTTAAAACTACGTTATCGTCAAATAATGAAGGAATGTCACCCTGATCGATTTACGAATGATCCAGAAGGACTTAAATCTGCTGAAGAGAAAAGTAAAGAAATGATTGAAGCATACCATTTCTTAGTGAGTATCTGCCCGGAGACGTTGGAAAAACAACTTCCAATCTATAAAAACACTATCGAAACATCCAGTATTGTAGACTTTGATTGGAAAGGACATATATTAAGCTTGTCTTTTGCCGATGGAAGTAAGTATGAGTATTTCAACGTGACGAAAAATGAATATATCAAATTAATAAATGCGGATTCGCCGGGACGTCACGCTAAGCGTCATATTTATCCTAAGTATTCTTACAGAAATGTTTTGAAAACAGCATAACGTATCAAAACAATGCATATAATATAAAAGCTTCTGAATGATTTCAGAAGCTTTTTATGTATTATTAACTATTTAAATATTCCCCTTTTTCATTTCTTCCAGTGCAAAATTTGCCGCTCGAGCAGTCAGTGCCATGAAAGTCAATGAAGGATTTTGTGTTCCCGTAGAGGTCATGGCTGCACCATCCGCCACAAACACGTTGTCGCAATGATGCATTTGATTCCATTTATTCAATAGAGAAGTCTTGGGATCATGTCCCATACGTACGCCCCCCATCTCATGGATATCCAATCCGGGATTTTGATTACTCCGATTGACATAGATATTTTTTACGCCGGCAGCCTCAAGCATTTCGGATCCTTGGGTTAGAAAATCTTCCAGACTTTTATAATCATTGTCTTGGTAGGAGATATTTGTAATCAATTGTGGCAACCCATACGGATCTTTTTGTGGACTTAGTGATACGGAATTGGATTCTATAGGGATAGTCTCCCCTTGCATCATCATGCCTACCCCCCAATTACCTACCTCTGTAAGATTATCCTTGAAGTCGCCCCCCACTTGTGCCCCTTCACGCCATACACCCCGTCCTCGATATGCGCTAAAGAAGGAAGCATAACCTCGCAGGAAATCAGTCTCTTGGCGATGAATATTTCTAAAATTTGGTATAATAGGTTGTGTTGGACGTTTACCGTAATAGTATTTGTCTTCGTACCCCTCCACAGAACCACCTAATGTTCCCATATAATTATGAAAAGCGATGAACTTTGCCAATAATCCATTATCGTTACCTAAGCCATTTGGAAATCGATTGGAAGTCGAATTCAACAACAATAAATTGCTCGCTAGCGTTGAAGCATTTACAAATATGATACGTGCGAAATATTCTTCTGTCGTTTTATCACCTCGGTCAATGACGCGAACACCTATCGCCTTTCCTTTCTGCTCATCATAAATGATGGACTCCACGATTTTGTCCGATTTCAGAGTCAAATTACCTGTTTTGGCTGCCCAAGGCAATGTGGATGAAGTAGATGAATAATAGCCTCCGAAAGGACAACCACGCTGACACAACACACGGTTTTGACACTTTGTACGGCCTTGTGCAATATGTATAGGTTGAGGATCCGTGATATGCGCACATCGCCCCTGAATAACCTGCCTATCTGGGTAAGTAGATTGAATTTTGTGCTTGATAGCCTTTTCGACGCTATTTAGTTCAAAACCTGGAAGGAATTCACCATCGGGCATATACTTATTACCATCTTTATGTCCCGATACGCCAATAAACTTCTCCACATAAGCATACCAAGGCGCAATATCTTTGTAACGTATAGGCCAATCTACAGCAAACCCATCCCGTGCGGGACCTTCGAAGTCAAAATCTGACCATCGTTGCACCTGTCGTGCCCATAACAAAGATTTGCCACCTACCGCGTCAGCTCTAATCCAGTCAAAGGGTTTCTTTTGTATATAAGGTTGTTCTTTATCATGAAGAAAAAAATGTTGCGCGTCCTCTTTGAAAGCATAACATTTAGAGGCAATGGGATTTTCATTTTTTAATTTTAGGGGTAAGTGATTGGCATGGTCAAATTCCCAGGGATCCATATTCGTAGTAGGATAATCCTTTATATGCGCTACATTTTTGCCTCTTTCTAATACCAATGTCTTCAAGCCATTTTCACAAAACTCTTTGGCAGCCCATCCTCCTGACATACCAGAACCTACTACAATTACATCAAATTGGTTAGCTTTAGTCATTTGTTCTTAACAAGATTTATTCTGCCTAATATATTAAAATATTTTAATAACATAAGGCGTTAAATTCTCCTGTATTGAAGACTTGACTAATCGTCTGTTGTTTTATCAACAACCTTTTCCTCAGTGGTCAAAGGCGCGGAAGGAATAACATCTACGTCACGCTCAATTTCTTTAACTTCTACATGAACAGCAAATTCTGATGGTTCGATCGGGATACCCTTATAGTCCGCATATTCTCGCGTAAATACAGCACCCAGGTATAATATGGCCGCGGTATAATATACCCATAACAGGATTAACACAATAGAACCTGCCGCACCATAAGTTGATTCAGTGTTTGACATTTTGAGGTAAAAACCAATCAAAAATCTACCTATTACAAACAATAATGTTGTAAAAACCGCACCTGCACGCACTGTTTTCCATGATATTTGTACGTCAGGTAATACTTTAAATATTACAGAGAATAATACGAAGATAACCCCAAACGTCAATAAAAAATTAATCGCATCGAATAGGAAAACTGTGATATCCGGAAAATATAATTGCAACTTGTCGGTAAAAGCTAGAATCACACCATTGATTACTAAGGTAACAACCAACAAAAATCCTAGACCAATGACTAAAGAAGATGACAATAACCTATCTTTAATTAGCTTTAACCAATTTTTCTTAGGTTTGGCCCTTACATGCCAAATGCGATTTATTGAATTTTGAATATCGCCAAATACCGTAGTAGCTCCAATTAAAAGAGTCACTCCACTGATGATCAAAGCGAGATTGCTTTTTCCCGAAAGTTCCAGATTTTTAATGATGGATTGGATTTGGCTGGCAGCACTAGCACCTACTAAACCATTTAATTCTCCAAATAACCGTCCTTTCACGGCCTCTTCGCCATAAAATAAGCTGGCAAGCGAAATCATCAATACAAGGATTGGACCGATAGAAAAAACAGTATAGTAAGCTAATGAAGCACTGTATTTCAGGCTATCTTCACTAAGAAACCCCTGGAAGGTATTTTTAAGAATGGTAAATGATTGCTTTATTTTACCCGATATCTTTGTAGACTTTTTGACCATAAATCGTAATGTTTTTAACTAAATAAACACATTCGCTCGTCAATAGTTTACAGAATTTCTATATTAAAGAATATCGCTTATTGATTTTTTTGGCATAGGATTTGCCAATATTTAGCGAGAACAAATTAAGACTCGTTTTTATTACAACATACTTCCAGCCCACTAATATTTACAGTATTAGTGGGTTTCCACTTTGTATTTAACTTAAACTTATCGATCTACTAATTCCTTTACCGTCTCACCATGATAATCCACATGCACAGATTTAAGCTTTAGCAGCTGTGACCATTTTCGAAATGCACCAATAAAAACGACTAACATCAATACCATAGCAAGCACTGCTAGCCCCGCAAGAAGGTATTGATCATTGGGAATGTATATATCTCTAACTTGTAGAAAACCAGCACAAAAGGTGATACAAGCCATAAAGACACCTGGCAAGGCCGTGGACAAAGCATGTTTACCTCTATTCATACGAATAAGCATCGTTGTACAAACCATTAGGCCACAGGCAGCCAAGAGCTGATTACTGATGCCAAATAAGGGCCATATACTGCTGACATTCCCCGTAAACACCAAGTATCCCCATGCGAAAGTGAATAATCCACTACTGATGATTATGCCAGGAAGCCAATTTTTATTTTTGAAAGAAGGAATCACCCCGCCCAACATCTCTTGTAAAAAGAAACGTCCTACACGTGTACCAGCATCGATCGCAGTAAGGATAAACACGGCTTCGAACATAATAGCAAAATTGTACCAATAAGCCACTACATTATTCACAAATGGAATCTTATCAAAAATATGCGCTATTCCTTCAGCCAAAGAAACGGCTCCACCTGTACGTCCATGCAAATCAATACCGATCCAATTAATAAAATTATCTAAATTCACTGTCGCCAAGTGCGGATTAGCGGCCAAAAAGCTCTCATAAGCAGCTGAAGGCGTATTAATAGCAAAATAGTCGCCGGGCATTAAAATACACGCTGCAATCAGTGCCACTAATGCCACGAAACCTTCTACCAGCATAGCGCCATAACCTACAAATTTTCATAATAACTTATTTTTGTATCTTCGCAAACTTTAGACGTACTCTACACGTTGTACAAAATAAGCATTTGGCTAAACCACTAACTAGATGCATGATATTGATTTTAAATAATATGGAACAAGAAAAACAAGATTTAAGATTGTTTGATTTAGCTCGTAGGCAGGTAAATCTATATCCTAACCTTTCTATTTTTGCGCATAAAGTAAATGACGAGTGGAAAGAAGTAAGCTCTTCAGAATTTGTAGCGCAAGTAGATGCGATATCCAAAGGTTTAATTGAAATTGGTATCAAACCTAATGAAAAAGTAGGTTTAATTGCTGATAGCAGTATGGAGTGGCACATTATGGATTTTGCTATTCAGCAAGTGGGTGCAGTCTGTGTAGCTATGTATCCTAATATTACAGATACGGATTACCAATATATATTTAATGATGCGGAAATAAGATTAGTAGTTGTCAGCAACAAAAACTTATACAGCCGTATTGTGAAATTACAGGAGTCACTGTATACATTGAAATATGTATTTTGTATGGCTGAAATCCCTGATTCACGAAATTGGAAAGAAATCGAAGAATTGGGCAAACATATAACGGATTCGAATCTGAAAGAACGTATGGATGACGTGAAGCCAACGGATTTGGCAACATTAATCTATACTTCTGGTACTACCGGAAAGCCTAAAGGAGTAATGTTAACACACAACAACATTATGTTTAATGTGATGGCAGCACGTGAAATCACACCTTTACAGGCTTATTCCCGATCTTTAACGTTTCTTCCACCTTGTCACGCGTACGAAAGAATGGTGATCTATACTTATATGTATATCGGTATTACTACATATATCGCCGAGTCTTTGGATAAAATTGGTTCCAACATAAAAGAGGCAAAACCGCATATTATGACTGCCGTACCACGTATCCTAGAGAAAGTATATGAAAAAATCATGAAAACTGGTCAGGAATTGGCAGGTGCTAAGAGAAAGATCTTTGATTGGGCAGTAAGTGTGGGTGAAAATTATGATCCTAATCCAAAAAACAGATCTTTCGCATATGATCTTAAATTAAAATTAGCTAAAAAATTAGTCCTTGATAAGTGGTACGAAGCATTAGGAGGACATTTAGTGACTGTCGCTTCGGGTTCTGCGTCACTGCAAAATAAATTGGCGCGCATTTTCTTGGCTGCAGGCATTCCATTATACGAGGGATACGGAATGACCGAGGCATCTCCTTTAATTTCGGTAAATCACTATGAAAAAGGAATTCGAATTGGAACAGTTGGTTTGCCAGTGAAGTACATGGAAGTAAAATTGGCTGAAGATGGCGAAATCCTTGTAAAAGGTCCTAATGTGATGCAAGGCTATTATAAAAATCCAGAAGAAACTGCAAAAACTATTATAGATGGTTGGTTGCACACTGGAGATATCGGTGTAATGGAGGAAGGAAGATTCATCAAAATTATAGACCGAAAAAAGGAGATGTTTAAAATCTCCGGTGGTAAATATGTAATCCCACAGCCCATAGAGAAAAAATTAGTGGAATCTTACTTTATCGAACAAGCTATGGTCATCGGTGATGGTCAGAAATTCGCATCAGCTTATATTGTACCTAACTATGGAAATCTGGTGCATTGGAGCAAAACAAGTGCCCCGGAGCTGATGGGTATGCAAAAAGCTGAATTCTTATCGCATCCTATCATCGTAAAGAAAATAAATGCCGAGGTGCGCATCGCTAATCAGCATTTTGGGAATTGGGAGCAAATAAAGAAACCTATAATTTTGCACGACGAATTTACTATTGACGGCGGTGAATTGACCCCAACACTAAAAATGAAGCGTAAAGTCATTTTAGAAAAATATCAAAAAGAATTCAACAACTTGTACAAACAGGACGAAGAATAAAAAGCAAGCGTCTCGAATTATAATCGAGACGCTTGCTTTTTATAGACATAGAACAGCTTTAATCATTCACGGTCAACTCATTATGAATCATACTAAAATTATAGCGTTGAATAAAAGCTTTTAATGAAGTCTCTAGTGAATCACGAATAGCTGAACTATTCCTTATATCACTTTTCAGAAATTTATCCGTTTTTAGATTGTAAAGTGACGTAATTTTCTCTCCATCATGCGTCATAAAATAATCACCTTGAAAAACATTGTATACTCCCCCAATATTATTAACCACAAAATTATTCTTATCTGCAGCTAGGGCGTCAAAACCAAACGAAAAATAGAGCTTCGGATAATTCAGGTAATTTAATACTGTAGGTAATATATCAATTTGCTGTACTAATCTGTCAGATATACCTTTCAAATTGCCTGCAGGATGGTAAAATATTATAGGAATAGCAAAAGAGTTTGGTAATGTTTTATATTCTGGCAAATGACTTACCGTCGCATGATCCGCACATATCACAAAAAGCGTATTGTTGTACCAAGGCATTTTTGAAGCTTTAGCAAAAAATTGCTTCAATGCATAGTCCGTATAACCAACTGGTTCATGAACTTCAAGTGGACCTTTTGGGAATTGTCCTGTATATTTTTCAGGAACTTTGAACGGGTGATGCGAGGATAAAGAGAAAAATCCCGTAAAAAATGGTTGTGGCATTTGATTTATTTCATCAGCCATAAATTGCATAAAAGGCTCATCCCAAATTCCCCATATTCCATCAAAATCAGCATCATTATTATACTCATTTTTACCAAAATAGTGCTTTATACCTGCCAACTGCGTATACGCAGAGAAACCCATACTCCCATTAGGCGCACCGTGAAAAAATGCTGTTTCATATCCTTCATCAGCTAACAGTTTAGCCAAACTAGTCGTTTTATTGCCCGAATAGATGGATAACACAAATGGCTCACCTACAGACGGTATACCAGTTATTACAGACGGCAATGCATCAATAGACTTACGACCATTAGCATAAGAACGCGTAAAGGTATAAGACTCTCCTATCAGAGAATCCAAAAATGGGGTATAGCCTTTGTAGTTGGGAATATCTCGATTCAGCGCCCCAATATGTTCTTTAGCAAAGCTTTCTAAGATTAGCACCACCACATTTAGCTTTCTAAATGCAGCAGTATCCTTAGGTTGATGAACGACTGGATAGATTTTATCTAATTCTCCAGGCGTAAAATATTCTACTTCTTTCAAAGCAATAGCTTTTAGCGTTTTTAACATGCTAAAAGGTGTATTGAGCACAATATTCATCTCTTCTGGATTTTTCACATAATCTCCAGCGTTACTTAGTGTAATGGGTCGTGTACTGTGTGCCCATCCGCCACGCGCACCACCGATAAAAAGAAAGATTAAGAATAAAAAGGAGAGCATTTGTGTCACGAAAAATAGCCAACCTATTTTTTGTGGCTTAGGAAGCTTAAATAATGCATAAAACTTAACCAATAAAATCACCAAGCCAACAAATAATAGGACCAAATACCAATAGCCAAACAGAAAATCGATAATGAGTTTTCCCAGATTTTCCTCGTTAGAAAATTGGCTAAAAACAGTCCCTGTTGTTCGTTTTAGTGTAAATGGATAATAGGCATAATCAATTAAATTTAAAGCAATCCCAATACCATTGGCTATTACAAAAATCCATTTGCAGAAATTCTGATAGCTATTTCCATACTTGAAGGGTATAGGCAACGCAAGCAGCAGAATAAGCAGTATATTGATATAAAGTATAGCGACTGTATCGAATTTCAAACCTCCAACCATCATTGTCCATAGCGAAGCACTATCGACCTGAGGGAACATGTCTTTATTGAAATAATAAAAACCTAAACGCAGTAGCGTATAAATTAGCATTAATCCAATGAATAATAGGACAAGAAAGAAAAATGTATTTAGAAAGCCACGAAGCTCTATTTTTTTAAACATATTTTAATAAGATAAAAATCGCTGATATATGGTTTGGTAATAGGCTTTGGATAAATTCAACAAATGATCTGACGTACTACTTGACATATCATTTGGCAACTTATACCCTATTTTTTGACCTTGCAAATCGTACGAAAGTACATTGTCATTGGTAATCACACCAAATGTATTATTCGAATTAATAAATGCCAATTTAGGTCGGTTTGGATCAAATAAATCAACCGAAAATTCAAAAGGAGATTTCGTAGATGAAGCAATATTCCAAAGCGTAGTTGCCAAATCCACTTGACTCACCACATCATTTACTGTTACTCCCCTAAAATCTTCGTGTAGCGCACCTCCAAACATAAAGAGTGGAATATGATATCGCTCAGGTCTATTCAGATCATATTTTTCGGATGGATAAATATGTCCATGGTCAGATAAAACTATAAATAAAGTTTTTGCGTACCAAGACTCCCTTTTAGCTTTCAGCACCAAATCATTTACCACAGAATCCGTGTAATACACTGTACTTCTATAGCCATTACCTTTGTTATCCTTACCAAATTTATGAGTACCCTCCAAGTCAAAAGGCTCATGATTCACCACCGTATAAAATATCGAGAAGAATGGATCCTTTTCTTTATTTAAATTATCCAACATCCGATTAGCGACAATATCGTCGTACACACCCCACGAGACACGTTTGGTGGAAAGATCAAAACTATTATTGTCTACAATTCTATGAACACCATGTGCTAGCATATACGATTTGAAGTTATAGAATTCAGACTGTCCGCCATGATAAAATGAGGTAGAATATCCCAATGAATCGTACAACTGTGTAATTGCAGGCAATTTTTCGTGTTTTGAAATATGCTTAATAATACTTTCAGGTCCTTGCGCAGGAAACCCACTCAACGTACCAATCATACCCTTATCAGATCGATCCCCAACAGCATATGCCCTTTTGAAATTAATGCCTTCCTTCATCAATTTATTAATCGAAGGAGTCACATCAACCTCTCCTCCTAACTCTCCTACGACCTGAGCCGTTACGCCTTCTAACAAAATCATCACGATATTCGGTCTATCGGTATTCGTAATCTTTGGTATAGAATCCTTTATTGTTTCCAGTTTTAGATTTGCAATAATTTTTGCGGCCTCTTCATCATCCATAAATTGATAAGGACTATTCTTTTGGCTTTTTGTCAAATCTTTTAACAGTGCCCAATGCGTATTTACAGCGGCATGATTTAATAAAGTATTGTCAGAATAATAAGCTACACTTGGGTTTAAATTGGCTCGTCCATAACCACCTCTTATTAAACTAAATACAACCACTACTCCTACCAAAAACACCATAATTATTTGCATCAAAGAAAGCTTAACATACTTTGCAAATCGTACGACCACTCCATGATAAAAATAATGTGCACACAAAAAATAGATTCCAAGCATCAAAACTACTGTCCCGATTATTGCCCAATCTACCGAAGCCATTAATCCTTCTGGTGTCTCAGCAGCCATTTGAATCGCTCGCTTACTGATTTTTTCATTCCAAGATTGATAAAGCGGAATATTTATAGCACTAAATGCCGCAAAAAGAAACGTCGGTACCATCACATAGCCTCTAAGCCACCACTTGGACACTTCTTTTTTAATGAAAATCAATTGTATAATGAAAAACAGAAATGGTAATACCAACAAATACCCTGCTAATGAAAAATCAAGTTTATAGCCTGCTTGTATAGTTGCTAACAAATTATGAAAAAAAGAACCATCTAGTTTTTCTCGAACAGAAAACAAAAACAAAGTTCGATCTAGCCAACTTAATACTATCCAATAGCTAAACAGACTTATAAAGAATGGGATAACAGCCCAAAGACTAGAATTTTTCTTCATATTTTTTCTATGATACAAGCGCAAAAATACACAATAAAAAACTCAAATTAATCGACGGCACCTACCAATACTTAAATCTTACATTACAGTACATTAAATCTTACTTTCAAATCTCTAAATAGTATTTATTTACGTATTTTTGTACTTCGATTTTTTGAACGAATTATTACAATGAGCATAGCAAAAACATACAATCCGAAAGAAGCTGAAGATAAATGGTATTCATATTGGATGGAGAATGGATTTTTCCGTTCTACTCCGGATGAGCGTGAACCGTATACAATAGTAATGCCGCCACCAAATGTGACAGGCGTACTCCACATGGGGCATATGTTGAATAATACAATTCAAGATGTATTGATTCGCCGCGCACGTATGCAAGGCAAAAATGCATGTTGGATTCCTGGTACTGACCATGCCTCTATCGCGACGGAAGCTAAGGTTGTAAATATGCTTAAAGAACAAGGTATTGACAAAAAATCTTTATCTCGTGAAGATTTCTTGAAACATGCTTGGGAATGGAAAGAGAAATACGGCGGTATTATCTTAAAGCAGCTAGAGAAATTAGGTGCTTCTTGCGATTGGGAACGTACTAAGTTTACGATGGATCCAGATTTGTCCGAAGCTGTAATTGATACCTTTATCAAATTCTACAAAGAAGGATATATCTACCGTGGTGTACGCATGGTAAACTGGGATCCGCAAGGTAAGACAGCTTTATCGGACGAAGAAGTAATTCGTAAAGAGGTAAATCAGAAATTATACTATATCCGCTACCAAATCAAAGATAGCGACGAATATATCATCATTGCAACTACACGTCCGGAAACCATTATGGCGGATTCGGCAGTGTGTATCAATCCAAATGACGAACGTTTCACACACTTAAAAGGTAAAACGGTAATCGTTCCATTGGTGAATCGTGAGATTCCGATTATTCAGGACGAATATGTAGATATGGAATTCGGTACAGGTTGTTTGAAAGTAACTCCTGCGCACGATTTGAATGACTACGAATTAGGTCAAAAACACAACTTAGAAATCATCGATTTATTAAACGATGATGGTACATTAAATGAAAATGCACAAATCTTAGTTGGGGAAGATCGTTTTATCGCGCGTAAGAAAATCGCTAAAATGCTAGAGGAAGTTGGTCAAATCGAGAAAATCGAAGACTACAAATCTCAAGTCGGTTTCTCAGAGCGTACAGATGCGGCTATCGAGCCTAAATTGTCTATGCAATGGTGGTGTAAGATGGAAGAAATCTCAAAACCTGCATTATCTTATGTAGAAGATGGAACAATCAAATTGATCCCTGAAAAATTCTTTGCTTCCTACAAGCACTGGATGGAAAATGTTAAAGATTGGTGTATCTCACGTCAATTGTGGTGGGGACAACGTATTCCGGCTTGGTACAATGAGAAGAACGAGTGGGTTGTTGCTAAAACGGAAGAAGATGCGAAGGCTGAATTCGAAGCACAAGGAAAATCGGTAGCTAATTTACGTCAAGAAGATGACGTATTGGATACATGGTTCTCTTCAGGTTTATGGCCGATGTCGGTATTTGACGGTGTTCGTAATCCAGAAAATGAAGATTTCAAATACTACTACCCTACAAATGATTTAGTAACTGCGCCAGAGATTTTATTCTTCTGGGTAGCACGTATGATCATTATGGGTCATGACTATACACAATTGCCTCCTTTCAAAAACGTGTACTTAACAGGTATTGTTCGTGATAAATTAGGTCGCAAAATGTCTAAATCATTAGGTAATTCGCCTGATCCTATCGAATTGATGGAACAATACGGTACAGATGGTGTGCGCGTCGGTATGTTGCTGTCATCTCCTGCCGGAAATGACTTGATGTTTGATGTATCGTACTGTGAGCAAGGTCGTAACTTCGCGAACAAAATCTGGAATGCTTTCCGTTTAGTAAAAGGTTGGGAAACAACAGATGCTCCTGCTACTGATGCACAAAAAAGAGCTGCTGAATGGTTTGAAAACCGTTTCAACCAAGCTGTTGCTGAAATCGACGAGCACTTTGCTAATTACCGTTTGTCAGATGCCTTGATGGCGACATACAAATTAATTTGGGATGATTTCTGCGCGTGGTATTTGGAGTTGGTTAAACCAGCTTACCAAACACCTATCGAAGCTGAGACATTAGAAACTGTTAAAGCTTTATTCTTAAAAGTATTGGCATTAGCTCATCCGTTTATGCCATTCTTGACAGAAGAATTATATCATGACGAAATCTTCGGTGAGCGTACAGAAAAAGACTGTATCATCGTTGCGGAATATCCAAAAGTAGTAGCGTTCGAAGAGCAAATTATCAAAGAATTTGCGGCAGTTCAACAAATCATTTCGGAAGTGCGTAATGTTCGTAACTCCAAAGGTATGTCACCTAAAACGGCTTTACCTTTAGCAATAAATGCTGCTGATGTTGATTTCACGAAGTATCAAGAAAGCATTATCAAATTGGCGAATATCTCGGAATTGACTTTTGTAAAAGAAAAAGTAACGGGTGCTTTGAGCTTTTTAGCTGGAAAATCAGAATGTTATATTCAATTAGCTGCAGAAAACATCGATGTAGAAGCTGAAAAAGAACGTATTACCAAAGAAATTGAATACTTAAAAGGTTTCTTAGTTTCAGTAGATAAGAAATTATCAAACGAACGTTTTGTTCAAAATGCAAAATCCGAAATCATCGAAAACGAAAGAAATAAAAAAGCTGACGCAGAAGCTAAAATTTCCATCTTAGAAGAATCCTTAGCAAATTTGGGATAATAAATCCAAACGTCATGTCGAAAGAAGGGAGACATCTAAAAATATATAATAAAAAATCCTCACCAAAATTGGTGAGGATTTTTGTTTTAAAGGTTATTTTACATAAAACTCAAAGGGAGGCACATCATCATTAAATATTTGATTATAACTCTCTTTAACATCGAATGATTTATTTGAGTTTTTTAAATGTATCCTTGTTCCACCATTAATAACTTCTTTAACAGATATAGAACCTTTTTCCACCCCTACTAATTCTCCTGACATCTTGGTCAGTTCTATAAAATTTTTCATATCAATTTTTTTTACATCATCAAAACTAAAATATTTAGCAACTCAATACAAACGAAATTTATAGTTATCTATAAAAGTTTCCCACAACAAAACCCTTGATTGTTAATTTTTTGTTATAAAACAAGCTATATTTGTATTGATTCACAACAAAGCTTATATTTAAAACAAAAAAGAAATACTATGAATATACTTAAAACAGCTTTTTTAGCTACGGCAATATTTGCAGTACAAGCATCATTTGCGCAGTTCAAACAAACGCCATTACCTTACGCATACAATGCATTGGAAGGCGCGATTGATGCTCAAACGATGGAAATTCACTATAGCAAGCATGCTGCTGCTTATACGGGCAACTTGAATAAAGCGATCGCAGGTACGCCAGCTGAGAAAGAAAGTATCGAAACTATTTTAGGTAATATCTCAAAACATTCGGCCGCAGTACGCAATAATGGCGGTGGACATTATAACCATGAATTATTTTGGTCTATCTTGACACCAAAAGCAGGAACAAAACCATCGGCAAAATTGCAAAAAGCAATTAACGATACATTTGGTTCTGTAGATGCTTTGATAGAAAAAATCAATGCTGCAGGAGCTACCCGTTTTGGCTCGGGCTGGTCATGGTTATCCGTAGATAAATCAGGCAAATTATTTGTTTCATCGACTGCAAATCAAGATAATCCATTGATGGATGTTGTAGAAGAAAAAGGTACGCCGATCTTAGGTGTAGATGTTTGGGAACATGCCTATTATTTACGTTACCAAAATAAACGTGCGGATTACTTAACGACAATTTGGAATATCATCAATTGGGACGAAGTTTCGGCTCGTTATGAAAAAGCATTAAAAAAATAATATTATAAGTCGTCATTTCGAACGAAACAAAGTGAAGTGAGAAATCTAAAACACAATGCTCGTTTCACGCAAAATGTTATCACGTCATTTCGAACGTAGTGTGAAAAATCAAAATTTGAAAGTATAATTTTAGATTTCTCCCTCTGGTCGAAATGACGATTTTTGTTATACAACTCACCGAATTACCGCCCCCTTTCACCGACAATTTTTCTAGGATTACCTATTCCCTATCGGTATGCTTTTATCTTCCATATATCTTTGGAATATAAATTTTAAAACAAAGAACATTATGGCAACTAAAAAAATATTTACAATCGACGGCAGCAGTATAAGTAATATGATCAAAGCTTTATTTGGAAAAATCAATAATTCAAGATTCTCGGCGACTTCTAAATCGGGAAAAAGTATTGTAAATCTACCGCTTTTATTAGTAATCATTATTGCAATCGTCTTTCCTGTAGTCTTAATCCCGGTAATTCTTGCAGTAATATTGTTAAAAATCAACGTTTCAATAGAAAAAAATATAACGAATGATTTAAAACTAATCGAATAAAGAAATTTTTAACTAGTTCGATTCGTGCAATTTATTTAAATTAGTTGTATGAGAACTGCAATGTTAATTATTCCTATGCTTTGTGTCGGTCTATTTGTACAGGCGCAAAGCATTTCTGCAACACACGTTCAAGGAAAATACAGTGATCTTTGGAGAAAAGAAATAGATACGGAGCTTTGCATATATGCTGATGTAGCCTATATACGTGATAGCCCAAGCCCAAGCGGAAATCTAGTGGACTCGCTATCGCATGGCCATCGTGTGAAGATTATATCCGAACCA
>JBMDWK010000141.1:0-9819 GCA_048595255.1 Sphingobacterium sp.
CCACGGCCACCGCCACCACCTTGACGTCCGCGAGCACCACCGCCTACTGCACTAAAATCAAATAACGGCGCATTCATATTATTCAAGTTTCCTAGTACAGACACTTGTGTCTTCTCTTTGAAGCCCATAAACATAGCTGTAGTCTGGTAGCGATCTTGTGTACCACCACCAACACGTACTGTCGTCGCGTAACCGTTGTTATATTTAGGATCTATTTGAATGTTCAATACCTTAGTAGACTCACCGGATTTATTACCTGTAAGGTTGGCCATATCACCAAAATCATCTACGACTTGCATCTTTTGGATGATATCAGCTGGTAAATTTTGAGTAGCTGTTTTGACATCACCACCAAAGAAATCTTTACCATTGATACGCACACGCGTAATTTGCTCGCCTTGAGCAGTCACATTACCATCTTTGTCTACGTCTACACCTTGTAGTTTTTTCAATGCATCCTCAGCCACGGCTCCTTGACGTAACTTTAGGTTGTCCATAGCATATTCGACAGTATCTCCCTTCACTTGAATAGTCACTACTCCACTCACCACGACTTCTTCAATCATGTTTGGAATAGCATTCAATTCGATAGTAGGGACCATCATTTTAGTTTGTCCTGCCGGAAAAGTGTATTCTTTTTCAAAAGGCTGGAAACCGATGCTGGCAATTTTGATTTTAAAATTGTCCGCATTTACATTATTAAACGTGTATATACCGCCTGCTGAACTACTTGTACTTACAGTATCCGTAGCAGAAATCAACTGGACAGTAGCTCCAGAAATTATTCTAGATAAGGAATCGCGCAATAATCCCTGCACGACCTTGGGAGATTGAGCAAACGAGCTCAAGCTCACACTCAAAAAAAATACAGCAATTAACGCTCTATAAAACCTCATATTTATTTGTGTAACTAATTTCTTATTTTATCGATGACCCACACTTCTGTATCTACCTTGTAAGGATTTTTGGGACTGCTTTGCATCATCGGCCGGCCCATTATCGGATACATCATGGTTGTATTCCTAGTTTTGTTGGCTTGTGCCGCTGCTCGCTTGAGCAAAGCAAAATTTGTATTGACGCCAAGATTTATCGCGACATTTTCGCTTTTCAATCCAATCAAATCCAAGGGTATCCGCGCTTCATAATACAATACTTTATTGCTGTCCAGGCGCACTTTAGCCTCAATATTGTAATCATTTTCTATAGCCAATACACCATCACGCACCTTCGCAAAGCCAGATAGAAAATATCCATTTACATTCTTAAGCACTTCTTGCTGGAAATTGTCCCGAATCTCTTCATTATTGGCCAATGCCCTTCTACGCTCTCTATCCCAATATGGAAATTGCAGTCGTGCTCCTTCCTTCTTTTTATCGTTGTAACTGACATTGACAAATAGCCCTCCGCGCAACGCTTCTTGCTGTAACTGAGGATCTTTGATTACTATAGCAACAAATAATAAATTGTTTTGTTCACCTACACCAAAAGACCACACATTGCCATCAAACGTCGTAAGGTTGTTGCCCCAATCATCCATATTGCCATCAATATGGATCTCACCCACGGGTGCAAATTGATAATTTTCCTTCTTTCTTTTCTGAGCAAATGCAAGGCACGGTAGAACAAAACATAATAAAACAATACAAAGCTTTTTCATTAGGTTTCTTTTCTTATGATTACATTTGCTATTAGACAACCGTCTAACTCTTAAGTTTAATAGGGTACAAAAAAAGCAATAAGTTGTGGTATTCGCGATAAATTTCGCACTTATCACAGAGAAGTTACATATTTTAGCAGCAATGTTATTATCACATTACCAAGAAGAATTGATTGAAGCAGGCTGTGACGAAGCCGGTAGAGGATGCTTAGCAGGGCCTGTTTTTGCGGCCGCCGTAATTTTCCCAAAAGGATATTTCAATCCCGTATTGAATGATTCGAAAAAATTATCTGAAAAGAAGAGGAAGGAACTGCGACCTATAATTGAACGGGATGCTTTGGCCTATGCAGTCATGCCCGTGAGCCCCGAGGAAATTGATAAAATTAATATCCATAATGCTTCCTATAAAGCCATGCACTTGGCTTTGGATGCACTTCATATCAAACCCGAACTGCTACTCATTGATGGAAACAGATTCATACCATACCCCAATATTTCACATCAGTGTATCATTAAAGGTGACGGCAAATACTTGTCTATAGCCGCGGCTTCTATTCTCGCCAAAACGTATCGTGATGAGTATATGGAAGAACTGGGTAAAGAATTTCCACATTACGATTGGGCAACAAATAAAGGTTATCCCACCGTAAGGCACAGAACCACCGTGTTGGAGCTTGGTCTAACACCTCATCATCGTAAGACTTTCAATGTCAGCAGACCTCAACAATTGGAATTGTTTTAAAAATAACAAAGGCTTTTCGAATCGAAAAGCCTTTGTTAATTATGCTGATAGTTGCTTTTTCCGGTAAGAAAGGAAAATTCCTCCCAACAGTCCAAGTATGAGTACAATGGATCCAATCAAGGATACAATGTTGCTTACTTTCACCGTCTCCGGATCAAAAACAAACTCTACTTTGTGATTTCCTCCCGGCAATTGCAATGCACGCAAGATATAATCGGCACGCAAAATAGGTACTTCTTCACCATCCACATAGGCTTTCCAACCTTTATCATAATACACCTCTGAGAATACGGCAAACACATCATTTGGCGCAGAGTACTCATATTGCATGCGATCCGGATGATACGATGTCAGTTTTATCGAAGCATTGTTGGCCAATCGCAAACGATTTTCATCGATTTTGCCTTTGAATTCTTCATGTACAAAGGCTTCTTTAGAAGGGTCAAAACTACTGATCGCTTGCATCTCTTCGTTGTTGTCTTTCACAAAAGTAACTTTATCGACAAACCACGCATTACCCGCCGCAGTAGAACGTCGTTGAATACGGTCCACGTTATTTTGAGGGTCTTTGGTAATGATATATCGCACATTGAACATGTCTAACACATCCTCATTAATCGCTCCATTAAACTGATGCTCCAATATTTCTTGGAAACGCATCAATTTTGCGGCATGATATCCACCAAAACTTTTGTGGAAATATGATGCTTTGGCATCGGAGAAAGGATTTGTCGTCAAATCCAAAACACGGTAACTTGGATCCTTATCCAATTTGATCAGCTGATCTACTTCGCGCTCTTCGATAGGATTTTTCAATACACTCTTGTCTACAAAGGTGTCATTATTCAAATATCTTTTATCTACTGTCCATAAGTCGGCCAATGTCACCACCCCAATACCAATAATGAGTACGGTGCTCGACATTTTTTTCTTTAGATAGGCAAATAATAGTGCGAAAATTATTACAAGAATAAATAAAGAACGCCAAGCATCTGCCGATGCCAAGTCAGCTCTATCTTTTACTAGTGCCTCTGCCAATTGGTTGGCCATGGCGGCATCACCGAGTTGCTGCCCCAGCATACTGACGAAACCTTGATGTTCGGAAACGCGGAAACTCAATAGAGTAGGCATTAAGGCTATGGCGATACATATTACACCCACCGAACCGAAGCTATATAACACCTTTTTATCAAGGTCGACAATTTTATCCTTACGCTCGATAAGCTCATTAACGGCCAATGCTGCCAGCAATGGTATAAGAATAGAAGGAATAATCAATATTGATTCTACCGCCCGGAACTTATTATACATTGGGAAATAATCAAAAAACAGATCCGATATCAATGTAAAATGTCTACCAAATGAAAGCAAAATAGTCAGAATGGTTGCTGCCAAAATCCACCATTTCAATCTATCCTTGACAATAATTAACCCCAAGATAAATAACGCTATAATACCTACACCGAAATACCATGGTCCGGAAGTAAATGATTTCTCACCCCAGTACGTTGGCAGACTTTGCGCAAATTGGATCGCTTGATGTTGTGGCACTCCTACGCCTTCGAAAAATTTTACAACGTTGGAATTCTCATCCAATACACCTTGGGATTTGCCTCCATAAGCATTAGGAATGACGAATGTTAGATTTTCTGCTATTCCTTGACTCCAAGCGTAAGCATATTCTTTGTCTAATCCGGCAGTGGATTTTCCATCTTCGGTCTTGGTAATATTCGCCTTTCCTCGTGTTGTTAATTTACTGTATTCGTACGTTGGAAATAAGACCGTGGCATTGACAGCCACAGCAACAATCACAGCACCTAACTGTACCGCTGAATTTTTGAAAAAATCAGGAAGTTTTTTGTCTCGAATAGCATAGTAAAGTTCTAAACCAACAAGAATTAATAGAGCAATGAACAGATAATAGGTCATCTGTACGTGATTTGTTCTAATTTCTAATGCTAGAAACAAGGCCAACAAAATTCCGCCCCATAGTTTATTCCCTCTATAGCATAGAATGACGGCACCAATGATAGGTGCGAGATAAGCAATGGCGTACGCTTTATTCACGTGTCCAGCCTCTATGTAGATGAAATTATACGAAGAGAAGGTGATAGCTATTGCTCCGACCGCTGCAAGCCAAGGCTTCAGACGCAATACACTCAATAGAAAATAACCACCCAATAAATAAATCAATATGATGTCTGCCGGCAAAGGAAACACCGTTTTAATACCATTACTGATATAAGTAGCCACGTTGGTGGAGTGTTTGTACCAAATTTGGAACGTCGGCATACCTCCAAACATAGAGTTCGTCCATTGTGGAGCTTTGCCATCCTGTGCTTTGAAGTCGAAGAGTTCTTTCTGACTGCCCATCGCCTGGACGACATCATGCTGTGAGAGTGTTTTGCCCTGCCATACCGGCGAGAAGTAGAAAAACACTAACACAAAAAATATTGCGATAACAATTAAATGCGAGGAATTATCCTTAAACCAGTTTCTCATGAATAATTTAGTGGTTATTTTGTGTTAAAGTCCAAAAATATAGAATTGATTTTAATATTTACCAAGGCCGAAGATATTTAGTTGCCTTTTTCAATTAACTTTTTAATATCGGACAATTCACCAAATAAAACAAGCAAATCATTTTCACGCAATACCGTGTCGGATTTGGCTATGCCTGAGGCTTCTTTCTGTGATCCACTCCCTACTTTTACGGTTGTCAGCACGATAACTTTATGCTTATTAGTCAGATTGGCCTCCTGTAGCGTCATACCGATATATCGATTAGGCACCTTAGTTTCGATAATGGAATAGCGATCGGACACTTTGAATGAATCCACAATATCAATATTATCCAATCGCATGGCTAGTCGTTCAGCTGCCTCTTCTTCGGGCATGATATATTCGTCAATCTGCATAGCCTCCATGATAGTGCGTTGCAGGTCAGAGACCACACGGCCTATTATCCTTTTTACACCCAATTGTTTTACCAATGCGGTAGTCATCAATGAAGCGCCCTCATCTTCGCCAATAGCAACCACCACCGCATCACAGTCTTTGAGTGGCAAAGAGCTTACAGCCTCGCGATCCGTAGTGTCCAAACAAACAGTATGCGTTATTTTATCTTTAAGGTGTTCGACGATCTGGATATTCTTATCTGCAGCAATCACCTCATGGCCCAGTTCGGTCAAGTGTATGCCCAGCGAACGACCGAAATGACCTAAGCCTAAAACTATATATTTCATTATACGTTATTTGTCAGCTCTTTCTATTTAAAAAAGAAGCTTTTCTGTGGGATAAATATAACTTTTGTTTTTTGTATTCTTGATAAAAGCGACTAGCAAAGTTAACATCCCCACCCGTCCTACAAACATGGTCGCTATTATAATAAATTTGCCTGCTGCACTCAGCGACTGCGTGACCCCCATACTCAGCCCACAAGTGGTGTAGGCTGATACCGTTTCGAATAATAAGGGTATCATCTGCTTATCTGAGTCCGTAAAATTGAGCAGCACAAAGGAAAATGTAATGGTCAATACCGACAGGACAATAATGGCAAAAGCCTTATTAATTGATTCCAAGGCTATTCTACGCTTAAAAATCTCAATAGATTCTTTCCCGCGAGCTAATGCCAAAATGTTCATAAGTGCCAATGCAACGGTCGTAACTTTGACTCCTCCACCTGTTGAACCTGGAGCAACGCCTATCCACATCAAAGTGGTAATCATAATCAATGTCGGTATATTCAGGAAACTCACATTGACACTGTTGAAACCCGCAGAGCGTGAAGCGTTAGCCATAAAAAACGAGGTGGCCCACTCACCGCCAACACTTTTATCTTCAGTCAACGTAAATCCCTGCTCCATAATATAGTAAGAAACCGTGGCTAGAACCAGCACAACCATATTACATAACACGATGAACTTCGTATTGAACGAAAAAGACTGCGCCTTATGCTTATATTTTTTCTTTCCCACGACAGCATGAATAAGCTCCTGAATTTGCGCTTTTACATAGGTATAAAAATTAAAAACAGTTCCAAACCCCATTCCTCCCAAAACGAAAATCAACCCCAATATGATTTGAAAAGCATAGTTGTACCTGTAATCAGCATGAGCAATTCCTTCGTGTAAAATAGTAAATCCCGAATTACAGAATGAGCTTACAGAATGAAAAATCGAGAAAAAAACCTGTGCACCAACATTAGAAAAATGGCTGGCGTCCAAAGAAATAAAAATGAAGGCCGCACCAATGAGTTCGAAAAGCAAAGTAATGGAAATAATGGTCAGTAGCGTCGATATTACCGAGTTCAATTTGTTTTCACCTAATATCTCTCCAAACATTAACTGATTTTTAAAAGAAAAACCTCCCGAAAAGAAATAGCCAAAAAAACCGGTAAAAGTCATAATACCTAACCCACCAATCTGTATCAATGCCAGCACTACACCTTGACCAAATAGTGAGAAATTGGTGGATATATCTGTTACCGATAAGCCCGTGATACATACCGCGCTGGTAGCCATGAATAAGGCATCGATAAAACTAAGCGGTGCGTGCAGGGTGGTGCGGGGCAGCATCAGCAATAGGGTCCCTATGAGTATCAGCCCAATAAAACTGATAACGAATAATATCGTGGGATTAAAATAGAAATTGTCAAAAAATAGGCTGCTCTTCGATAGTTCAGAAAGAAAAATGACGCCGATGCCGAAATACATCCATTCATCTCGGGCAAAATAAGATAGGAAATCCCAATCAACAACCCGAGCGACAATAATAAAAAATAAACAACTCAGGACGACGAGTCCTGAATACTGTGATACATTTATACGCCGACTCGCATAGATGAAAGAGGCTGTACGAATTAATTCCAACACAAAAAGCCCATAAAACATGTATATAATGGACTTCTCCGTATAAAATGCTAGCTGTGGGTTAGTGATATAGCCGACATGGATAATAACCGTAAGCGAACAGATCATGCTTACGTAGAACATAACCTTGTCGACAATTCCTTTGCGATAGCGGAATACGAACTTCAGAAAACTCGTAATGGACTCCATGGTACAAACATAGTAATATGATTGCTTTTAGCAACTATTGATTGGAATCCTTATTGGGAGTATCTTTCTTTTTGTCGTCCTTTTTTGATGTGGAATCCGAATCATCATCTTTTTTCTTGAAAATCCCTTTAATAAAATTTCCCGCTTTCTTCCCTACCTCCTTGGCCCCCTCGACGATGTCTTTACCTTTTTCAACTACATTTTTACCGGTTTCTGCAACGCCCATTAATTTTTCTTCCCGCTCCTTACTTATTCCCGCACACTGTTTAATACCGTCTAGGAGACTTTGCCACATGGTTTTGAAAAAAGTGTGTTCAGGCACCCTTCTATAATTCACTTTGGCAACGGTATATACCCCTTTCTTATCAGGATTACTATCATTTATCAATAGCTCATTGACTAAGAATGAAACAACTTTTTTGGCCGATTGCTCGCCATCCTCGTTTTTCTTATTCAATAGATTTATTTTCAAGTCATCATAATCAAATCTAAAATCTCCCCAGTTTCGGTGATCCGTACCCTGCATATTAAAAGCGACTTTTTTAATATTTCCACTTGCAATTTCCACATTCAGCAGCGGCCTGAGAATACGGTTAAAGGCAGGAGCCTGCATCGAACCTAGTGTACCACTATAAGTGTGCGCACCATTATTGCTGAGCATATCAAATCCAAGTTTGGCATGGAGCAAACCGGCATTCATAACTTTGGCCGCTAAATCTGCGCGCATAAATTTGTTCTTTTTCAAGTACACGGAATCATTGGTTACATTCAGAATGTTTCCTTTAGCATGATTAAAACTAATAGAACCCTCTCTGAAATATTTGCCACTCATCTCGTGATAGGTTATTGTCACATCATCCACTAAGACTGTATCGAGTCTTAAGAGGGATTTCATACGCAACAGCTTTTGGTGCGGCGAATATCCAATCTTGTTGATGGGAAATTTAGGATACCGTTTATCCGCAAATAAATCCACCGTACCATTTTTGAGCTGAACGACCGAAGCAATGGTATTTTGGTTATCTATGAGTTCTCTAAAATCTAGGTGCTCCGCTCGCAAGGTGTCAAACTTCAGAATGGCCATCGTTACGTTTTGCTTTTTTCGTTTATAAAAAGCAGATTTACTCATTCTTGGTTCATACACCACATCGGTCATCAGCACATTTTGATCTCGTGTATTGATTCGTAAACTTTTAAATTTTGCTTTATAATAACCATCCGGCAGATCGTATTCAAATCCAGGAATGACAACATCCACCATTTTGGTGTAATACAAACGCGAACTGTCCTGATGCGAGGTCTCATCCAACAAGACATCATGCACTTTGATCGTCGCTTTATCCAAATCGATTCCTGTCTCTTTCCCATTTTCGTATTTGGAATATTTGAATTTCACATTATCTAGGATAATATCTGTCACATTTACGGATGTGAAAATGTCTTTAACACTTTCATACAAAGATTTTTTGGGAGTAGTGCGCACCGTATCATTAAAAGCATGATACTCATTCATTAAGTGGATTTGAGTGTCTTCAAAGGTTATGGATTTTATATCCAGCTTTTTGTTGGTCAAGGCGTCCATGAGGCCAAAGCGTCTGACTTTCAGCTTTTTTAGTTTGATATGATACCGATTATTAGGAGCATCTTTGCTAGCAATCATTTTTTGATATACTGCCGAATCGGGCCGCAGTTCCGCATTATAAAGTGTTACATTCCCTAAAGCTATATTCAGATCCAGATCATCAAAATGCAATGCGTACAGACCATCCGTAGAATTGTGAACGACCTCCTTTAATTTAGTCTCTACAATAGGTTTCCAATTCCTACTGTAATACCAGACAACACATAATAGTATTATAAGCAGTGCGCTTATGATTCCAAGAACCCACTTCCAAACTGGCCTCATATAGTCCTTTATATATCAATTTATAAAAAAACAATATATATAGGATTTTGTTTAGCTGAACAGTGATATTCTAGCTCCTATTGTCGTCATTATTGTACATACTGATGTAGCTTTCATAGCGCGAGGTTTCAATATCGCCATGCTCTACAGCATCCAGTACCACACAGCCCGGCTCATTGATATGCACACAGTTATTGAATCTACATTTATTAAGGAAGGCGCGCATTTCGGGGAAGAAATGGGATAGCTCCTGCTTTTCAATATCGACGATTCCCAATTCACGAATGCCGGGAGTGTCGATTAGCTTTCCTCCGAAAGGCAATTCAATCATTTCGGCAAAAGTCGTGGTATGCTTTCCTTTGTCTGACCAATCTGAGATATGGCCGGTTCGTAATGCCGCATTGGGCACAATATTGTTGATTAATGTGGATTTCCCTACACCGGAGTGTCCCGA
>JBMDWK010000142.1:0-14541 GCA_048595255.1 Sphingobacterium sp.
TTCGATTTTTTACTACGCTCTGCCGCTTCCATAAATCGGAAGATTTCCAGAGTCTGCTCTGCGGAAACAGGAACGATCCCTGTATCAAAAAACTTAAGGATCTCCTCCACTAATGGTTTGTATGTGGTAAAAGGTCCTATCGGAACAATTGCTTTTTCGCAAAATGCTGTACCCGCGATATTCGCTGCTCCCTGACGGATTCCACGAACTGTTGCTATACGTCCGTCATTCCAACGACCTGTAATGACATCTGCATCTGCCGAATGTGTACGTATCACCTCAATACAGCCCGTACTCATCAAGGTGAACAACATCTCTACGCCATGAATACCATACCAAGACATATCGAGGTGATGAGGGTCCAATGCTGCTGGAGTATATACATCTGCTCCAAGTACTTGACCATACTCCCCTGAGGTGGCTTTTAATATATTTTCTTCGTATCGCAATGCCGATGAGCTAAATATCGGTGTGCGGTATTGTCTACTTGCTGCATATATTCTCTGCGCATCCTTTAGATTGTGCGCTACAGGCTTATCGATAAACATACGCTTACCTGCTTGCAATACAGGCAATGCCTGTTCATGATGTGGACGACCATCATTCGTCTTGAGCAACACGACATCTACTTTAGTCAACAAATCTGCTATAGAATCTACGATCCCTACCCAGACCCTCCGGAAACGTCACCGGAATTTATCAATTGCGTAAACACCCGACTGTGTGACGTATCTAATCCTATAATACCAATACGCTTGCCATTAGACGCTTCCTCCTGGCTCCCTCTCCATCCTGCAAACTGGTTGCTTGAACTAACGGAGGTAACAAGTCCAGTTAATGCGGTCAAACGCACAAAATCTCTTCTTTTCATCTAAAAATTAAAATATACACTTATCAAAAATAGCTTACCCGATTTGTTTCCTTCTAAAACTTGAATTTACATTATTAACTACATAAATCCATATCTTCCTAATCGAAATATGCTCATTTCCTATTCAACACACAATATATTAATGATGCAGATGCAAGGTAGATGTGCAGTATTACCCTTAACAAAAAAAGCTTCTTGAAAAATCAAGAAGCCTTTTGTATAGTCAATAGTGTTACTTTTTAGCCATTTGAAAGCGCTGCCGCTCCAGATACGATCTCTGTAAGCTCGGTAGTAATAGCTGCTTGACGAGCCTGGTTGTATGAAAGTTTTAGTTGCTTTAATAAGTCACCAGCATTTTCTGTTGCCTTATCCATCGCTGTCATACGTGCTCCGTGCTCAGAAGCATTAGAATCTAATACTGCTTTGTACAATTGAATTTTAATCGCTTTAGGGATTAATTCTTCAATGATTTTTTCCTTAGAAGGTTCGATAATGTAATCCAATTCTACTGTATCATCGTTTTTTTCTTCAGGCAATAGAGGTAACAATTGTTCTGAAGTCAATACTTGTACAGCGGCATTGCGGAATTGGTTGTAAACAACCTCTACACGGTCGATATTTCCTTCTTTGAATTCATTCATAATGTATTCAGTCACTTTAGATACGTTTTCGAAATCTAAATTGTTGAATAATTCATTATGGTTGCCAATAACGTTAAAATTACGCTTAGAGAAGAAGTCATGACCACGCTTACCAATTGCAATCATACTGACATCACCTCTTGCAAATTGATCCGCATATTTAGTAGCGATTAAGTTATTCGCTGTTTTAATAGCATTCGCATTGAAAGCTCCTGCCAAACCTCTATTTGAGGTCACTACGACGATCAAAACCTTCGTAGGAATTCTATCTTGAGTATATGGAGAATCATTTCCTTCTACAGAAGCTGAAACTTGAGCAAGAATATCTCTTAATTTATTGGCATAAGGGCGCAATTGAATAATAGCATTCGTCGCACGCTTTAATTTTGCTGCAGAAACCATTTTCATGGCTTTGGTAATCTGCTGCGTGGATGTCACCGAGGTGATACGGTTTCTTACTTCTTTTAAATTTGCCATATTTTAATAGAGATTTGAGTAAGGAGTATTATGTATTGAGTAAGATACCCCCTACTCAATACTCACTACTCTTATCTAATTAATATTTTGAAGCTAATTCTTTAGCTACTTTTTCTAATACGTCTGTTAACTCATCTGTGAATTTACCTGCTTTTAATGCCGATAATACTTCCGGATGACGTTGCTCTAATTGAGTCAAGTATTCTTCTTCGAATTGACGTACTTTGTTCACAGGAACATTACGCAACAATCCTTTTGTACCCGCATAGATGATTGCAGTTTGTTTTTCTACAGATACTGGAGAGAATTGACCTTGTTTCAAGATTTCCACGTTACGGATACCTTTATCCAATACCGATTTAGTAGCAGCATCTAAATCCGAACCGAATTTAGCAAATGCCTCTAACTCACGGAATTGAGCCTGATCTAATTTCAATGTACCAGATACTTTCTTCATTGACTTGATCTGTGCGTTACCACCCACACGTGATACCGAGATACCTACGTTGATAGCTGGACGGATACCTGCGTTGAATAAGTTAGACTCTAAGAAGATCTGACCATCCGTGATTGAGATCACGTTTGTAGGGATGTACGCTGATACGTCACCTGCTTGAGTCTCAATGATAGGAAGAGCTGTCAATGAACCACCACCTTTTACCAAGTGCTTGATAGACTCAGGAAGGTCGTTCATATTGCGTGCGATATCATCCGAAGAGTTGATTTTCGCAGCACGCTCCAACAAACGCGAGTGAAGGTAGAATACGTCACCTGGGTAAGCCTCACGGCCTGGAGGACGTTTCAATAATAACGACACTTCACGGTATGCTACAGCTTGTTTTGACAAGTCATCATACACGATCAATGCTGGACGACCTGTATCACGGAAGAATTCTCCGATAGCAGCACCCGCCATTGGCGCGTAGAATTGAAGTGGAGCAGGGTCAGCAGCAGAAGCAGCTACTACAACTGTGTAAGCCATAGCACCTTTTTCCTCTAATACACGTACGATATTAGCTACTGTAGAGTTCTTTTGACCAACTGCCACATATATACAGAATACTGGTTGACCAGCATCATAAAATTCTTTTTGGTTGATGATAGTATCGATACAAACCGCTGTTTTACCAGTTTGACGGTCACCGATTACTAACTCACGTTGACCACGACCTACAGGAATCATCGCGTCGATCGCTTTGATACCAGTTTGTAATGGCTCAGTTACTGGCTGACGGTAGATAACACCAGGAGCTTTACGCTCGATAGGCATTTCGTAAGTTTCGCCCACGATAGGTCCTTTACCATCGATTGGCTGACCTAATGTGTTTACTACACGGCCAAGCATACCTTCACCTACCTTGATAGATGCGATACGATTTGTACGTTTTGTAGTGTCACCTTCTTTGATACCATCTGAAGAACCTAAAAGTACAACACCCGCGTTGTCTTCCTCTAAGTTCAACACAATACCTTGTAATCCTGTTGAAAATTCAACCAACTCACCTAGTTGAACTTTTGTTAAGCCGTAAACACGAGCAATACCGTCACCTACTGTTAGTACGGTACCCACTTCCTCTAATTCGGCTTCTGACTTAAAGCCTGACAATTGCTCTCTTAGAATTGCCGAAACTTCATCTGGTCTTACCTCTATCATTTTAATTCGTATAAGGGGTTTTAGATTCTATTACTTTTAATATTTCAAGGTTATTAATTATACACCCTGAGTGATGAAATGTCTTTCTAACTTATTCAATTTACCAGCAATACTTTCATCCAATTGCTTGTCACCTACCTTGATAATAAATCCACCGATCAACGATGCATCTACTTTATTGGTAAGGATCACACTCGCATTGATTTGTTGTGCTATTGCATTACCTAGTGATTGAATATTTGCCGAAGACAATGGTTTCGCTGAGATAACCTCTGCTTTCACGATACCTTTTAATTCATTGTATTCACGAATAAATTCCAAAGCTGTTGCGTAAACTAAGTTACCACGACCTTTATTTACCATGATATTGAAGAATGATGACACCTCTGTGCTTACTTTTCCTTCAAATAATGCTTTTAAGATATTTTGCTTCTTATCTATCTTGATAATAGGATTAGCCAATACAGCCCGTAGCTCAGTACTGGATTTGATAACTTTCGCAATCTCATCCATTTCTTCTTTTACCTGCTCTAATGTACCTTTCTCTTTTGCCAAATCTAAGATAGATTTAGCGTATCTTGAAGCAACTTTAAATACTGACATTTTCTCAAATTAAAAATTATAAACTAAAAATATTAAAGCGTAACGCTATTAATATTAGTTTAATTTCACGTCTTTCAACAAGTCAGCAACTAAAGCTTCTTGTTTACCTTGGTCTTCAAATTCTTTTGTCAAAACTTTGCGAGCGATGTCTAATGACAATGCTGACACTTGGTTTTTAACTTCTGCTAACGCTTTCAATTTTTGATCTTCGATCTCACGTTTTGCATTTTCAATTAATTTTGCACCTTCAGTTTGCGCAGATTCTTTCGCTTCAGCAACGATTTTATCTTTCAATTCTTTTGCTTCTTTCAAGATGGCGTCACGTTCTTCGCGCGCATCTTTCAACAACTGCTCATTTTCGTTAGTCAAACGTGCCATTTCTAATTTCGCTTTTTCAGCAGATGCTAAAGCGTCAGAAATACCTTTTTCACGTTCTTCTAAAGCATTAATGATAGGTTTCCAAGCAAATTTTCCTAAGATAAAGATTACTATCAATAAGATAATTAGCTGCCAAAAGAACAAACCGTATGAGAACTGATTAAGTAATGCTTCCATTATATCTAGTTATAAAATATGAATTTTCTATTTAATGTCTTTAATTTTTTGTTTTTAAACATGACTTACAACCAACCGTTGCAAGTCATGTCTAGCTTTTTTAATCAACTTGGATTATTTACCTAAGATTAAAGCACCGAATGCTAAACCTTCTACTAGGGCACCAATGATGATCATTGCAGTTTGAATTTTACCAGCTGCTTCAGGTTGACGAGCGATAGCTTCCATTGCAGAACCACCGATTTTACCTAAACCTAAACCTGCACCGATTACGATTAAACCTGCACCAATTAAATTGTAAGTTACCATTTGTATATAATTTATAAATTAAAGATTTCGAATTAATGATGCGCGTGTTCTTCTACCGCCATACCAATGAATAGTGATGACAACATCGTGAAGATAAACGCTTGCAAAAATGCAACTAACAATTCCAAGAAGAATAAGATCAATGTCAATAACATGGAAACACCGATACTACCACCTACAGTTAATTGTTGTTGAAATAAATATACGATAGCAATCAAACCCATTACTACAGAGTGACCTGCCGTGATGTTAGCAAAAAGACGCAACATCAATGAGAATGGTTTTGTGAACATACCCAACACCTCGATTGGCGCTAACACAAATTTGAAAGGAACAGGTACACCTGGCATCCAGAAAATGTGCTTCCAGTAATCTTTGTTCGCTTTGAAGTTTGTGATTACAAATGTAAACAACGCTAAACATAGTGTTACAGAGATATTACCTGTTACGTTGAAACCAATTGGCGTTAAACCCATCAAGTTCAAAGTAAAGATCAAGAAGAATACAGATAATAAGTATGGCATGAATTCTTTGTAACGGTGACCGATATTCGGAATAGCCATCTCATCACGTACATATAATACCAAAGGCTCCAATACACGACCAATACCTTTTGGCAAGTTGTTCGAACCTTTTTTGTATGTTTTCGCTAATGAAATAAATCCTAAGAATAATAACAAAGCAGCTAACATTAGACCTACTACGTTTTTAGTAATAGAGAAATCCAATGGTTTCGCATTTGTTGGATGATGCTCGGCATCATAATCGATTGTACCCGCGGCATCCGTTTTGTAGATTTTACCGTGGTAATACTTATAAAACTGACCGTCGACTTCTGTCAAGCCGTCATTTTCTTTGAATTTTCCCGAAGAAAATACTTTCAATCCATTATCAATCAGAATAACGGGTAATGGAAAACCTACATAGTCCTCCCCTTTCTTGTACAAAGTGAAATAATGATCATCTTCCAAGTGATGTTTGATGTGTGCATTGATTTCTTCCGCTTGTGACTTCGTACCATCACCTTGCGCTTCCTCTGCGGCTACTGAAGTAAAAGGATTGGCAGCAAATAAAATTACTGTTAGAAATAAAAGTGCTCTCTTAAGATTCACCATTTTAGATTACTGTTGAATAATGAAAAATTTTGTGCAAAAATACAACTTTATTTGGCATATAGTAGGTTTTGTTTAAACTTTTTTATAAAAAGTTTATTGCTCGTTATTTTCTTGATTAAGAGCTTTGAATGCTACGAAAACGTCAAAAAACAAGAACAAGAAAAACACAACTAGGAAATTATATTCGATAAAGTCATTTTCGAATTTATTTAAGCCATTTTCGATATAAATATAACTCGCTATGGCATTCACTGTCATCAATCCCAAGAAGATAAATCCTAAATTTTTGGGCATTGCATACTGCGCCATCAAGGTCAATACGACAACAAATAAAGTGACACCAACAGCAAAAGCATACATCCCTACTAGGGTATAATCTGTTTGTTGCCAATAATGTGCTGTCCCGATTCCTTTTAAAACCAAATAATGGGCAAAATATGCCGCTACTCCCAGCACGAGCAGCATAACAATATATTTAATGTAGTTATTCATCTCCTAAATTATGAAAAAGCTTTCATGGCTTCCTCTGCTTGGCTAATCATTCTTACTGATACGGTTGGCCTGTCGAATAAATTGGTATAATGAAGCTATGACGCCGAGCATCGTGAATCCTTTGGTCCACCATCCACCCTCTACATTATATTTTTCATCTAGCCAATCACCCAAAAGAAAAAACACATAAATGGTCACGCCCATTTGAAAAGGCATAGTAGTGAACACTATCCATTTATTAAGTTTCGAATCTTTCTTTTTGTCTGTCAAAACAAATTAAATTATCCCGACAAAGATATTATAATATAGCCTTATCACCTAGATAATGCTAAACTTTAGTTTCTAACACTTTTTGTCCAATCTTGATTTCGGGGTATGAATACGCATCGCCCAATATTATTTTGATCTGAGAAGACGACTTACCTTCATTCGCACGCAGTACATCCACGATCTTATCCAATTTTTGCAGGTCTATCAATTCCTCCGCTTCTATCTCCGTACCCACAAAGTGGATTAAGTGTCCATATACCGTACCTTCCACCATACCACGCTTGGCAGCTATCTGCGTGATATCCAGCCCGTCTTGGTACATATCCAAAGTAATCTGTTTGGTATCTTTTTCTTCCGAAGTATCGTCGTCACTCACTTTCACGCTTTCATCTTTGACCACATCGACATGCATCGGCAAATCATCCATCACCTGATCTTTGGTCAGCGCCTCAGCAATCGTAAGACAATGTTTCAGCACTTCGAACTTGCGCTTGAAATCCAGCAATAAGGCTTTCATTTCTTGAATATATTTTTTTGTCCGTTTGCGGATACTCCAGTCTTCGATATGTTTTTCTGTTGCTTTCAATAGCTCCTCTTCCATTTTAGGCAAAAACCATTGCACAGCAGAAGTAGTACGTTCACATATTTTGTGGTAATCCAACGCATCTTTGTCCGATAACATTTGATGCAATTGCTGCATAAATTTATGCGCCACTTTCTCTTGCGTTTTGAGCGACTGTTGCAACAAGTAAAAGAAAGAAACAACACCTTCTTTGTTGTCAATGTTACGGTCGGTTAAGCTTTGGTCTAATTCGGTGACAGCCTCCGTCAAATTCGTCCAACGGAAACTATTTAATAATATCTGACCTAAGTAGGAGCGCTGACTATTTTTCAATATCTCATCCACTTCTTCCTCTTTGACCAAATGTTTCATGAAATCCACGACCTGAAAGTCCGTACGAATAGCGTGAGGTGCTATTTTAGAGCGCAGCACCAGACCTTCCAATCCTGTAAGCCTACTCAGCCCTACATATACTTGACCCGCCGCAAATGACGTACCTGCGTCGATTATAGCTTTGTCAAAAGTCAATCCTTGGCTTTTGTGTATCGTGATGGCCCAGGCTAACCGCAACGGAAATTGAGAAAATGTCCCCAAAACTTCTTGTTCGATCTTATCTTCCCCTTTATTGTACTTGTATTTGATATTTTCCCAAGTCTCGCGGCGTACTTCCACATCTTCCGAACCATCTTTGAAACTCACGACTACCTGATGTTTGTCCAGATTCAATTCTTTGACCACGCCGATCTTGCCATTGAAATATTTACGATCCTCACCCACATCATTTTTAATAAACATCACCTGAGCACCCAATTTAAGCGTCAAAGTTTCTTCTGTAGGATAGGCTCCTTGTTGGAAATCATCCTTCACTATAGCTTTCACATTGTGCATTTTGCCAGGCAGCTTTGCCAATTCTTCTTGGTTAATCTGATCTGCTAGGCGATTGTGTGAGGTTAGTGTAATGAATTGCTCGTTTTTCTCAGGAACAAAATCTTCTTTATAATGTGCATTCAGCTCTTCTAAGTCTTGTGCGGTACACTGATTATTACGAATATTATTAAGTATCGAAATGAATTTATCGTCGCTTTGGCGATAGATATGCTGTAGCTCCAATTTAATCATGGGCGTACTACGCAATACTTTTGCATTGAAGAAGAATGGGCTGCTATAATGATCACGAAGCACCTGCCATTCTTGATCTCTTACGACCGGTGGCAGCTGATACAGATCACCAATAAATAATACTTGAACTCCACCGAATGGGCGCATATCACGGCGAACTGACTTCAGAATGACATCAATCGCATCCAACGTATCCGCACGTACCATCGATACCTCGTCGATGACCAATATTTCCAACTCCTGCAATATTGCCCGGCGCTGTTTGGTCAGCTTGATGGTCGAAAACAAGCGGCTCTTGTTGTAAATATTATTATCCTGCTCATCCCATTTAAGCTCATAATCTTCTACAAAAACACCAAATGGCAACCAGAATAATGCGTGTAAAGTAGTTCCACCCGCATTCATTGCAGCCACACCGGTGGGCGCTGTGATGGCCATTTTCTTATAGCAGTTTTCACGGATATACTTGAGAAAAGTCGTCTTGCCCGTACCGGCCTTTCCGGTCAAAAAAAGATTTTGATTGGTTTGATTAACAAAAGCTACTGCTTTTTTGAAAATGAGATTATTGGTATCTATCTTTTGCTCCTTCATATCTTTTACAAAGATATACGAATGTGCCACAAGAAGTATTCTATATTAATTTTTAAATTTTTCAAAAATTTTATAGATATTAGATAAAGCGAAATATTTATTTAAACTAATAAATTATCATACACTATGGCATATGTTGATAAGAGTGAGTTATTCAGTCAAATTCAAGGGAAATTAGAAAGTTTGGGCTTCACTATTGAAAATATTGATCAGACCCGACCTTGGGGTGGATTTTTTGTTATTGACGAAAGTCAAGCACAGCAGTTTGCGAATGAATTTTTCGATGGATTGGACACACAAGACCTTAAAATATCGGGAAAATTGAGCCCTAAAATTCTTGTCGTAGGACCTAACAAACGCTTATCATGGCAATACCATCACCGCCGTGCAGAGATCTGGCGCGTGATACGTGGCGAAGTAGGTGTTGTGACGAGTCCGGACGATGATGAGCATGAATTAAAAATATTGAAAGAAGGAGATTTCATTCGTCTATCACAAGGAGAACGCCATAGACTGGTAGGTTTGGCCGAATATGGTGTCGTGGCTGAGATTTGGCAGCACACAGACGTAAGTAACCCATCGGACGAAGACGATATCATCCGCGTGCAGGATGACTTCGGAAGATCCTTATAATAAATTTAATTTGGAATATTAGACTAATTAAAAAGCCGAGAACACATAGCGTTCTCGGCTTTTTTTGATCTTTTATGGATAGAGTAAATATTTCTTCCGCATCTTCTTGTAGGCATCAAGACCCGGCTCCCAAGTTTGTCTAATTTGTTTTTCCGTCCACCCCAATGCTAATTGTTTTTTAAATTCTCCGTCCCCCACGAGATAGTCAATATTACCAATCTGTCTACTTATACTTCTATCAAAAAACTTCTCCTTATTGGGGTGATTTTTATACAACTCCATCATCCAAGAAAGGTTTATTTTCTTGCTTTTGACCAATTTTTCCAAATCATAATTTCGTAAATCCAAACCATAACAGGTTTGATCTTGAAAAACAGGATCTTCAGCCATTCCAGGTTTGCTTACGGGTGTGAAACTAAATGAATACTTACCCTTTAGCATAGGTCCGCCTATGATTGTGAAGGGATAATCGGTTCCCCGACCGTGATTCAACGCAACACCTTCAAATAAACAAGTCGAGGGATAGATTAGTATACTCTGAGTTGTATTGAGGTTGGGCGAAGGATTGACAGGCAGTTTATACAACATACTGTGCCTATACCCTTCCATTTTCACAACCTCCAGATCACATTTGATTTTATTGGCCATCCAACCTTCACCATTTACCATCAGCGCAAATTCCCCTAGAGTTAATCCATGAACTATAGGTATAGGAAACTGTCCAATACCCGATTTATATTTCATATCCAATAAGGGGCCATCGATAAAATAGCCATTAGGATTGGGCCTATCAAAAATCATAACAGATTTACCATTTTCAGCGCAAGCTTCCATCACATCCCGCATGGTATTCATAATTGTATAAAACCGGCATCCAACATCCTGAATATCAAATATCATAACATCCACATCTTTTAGATCTTCTTTGGTTGGCTTTTTCTTGTTGCCATATAGCGATACAATTTTCAATCCTGTCTGCGCGTCCACTTCGTCATTTACCGTCGTGCCATTACTCGCATTACCTCTGAATCCATGTTCTGGGCCAAATACTTTTACAATGTTAACGCCTAATTTTTGCAGACTATCTACCAAATGCGAATGCCCTAGTATAGATGTTTGATTAGCCACGATAGCTACACGCTTACCAAGTAATTTAGGTAAATAATAAGAAGTACGCTCAGCTGCTGTTTTGATTTTATCATTATCATATTTAATCTGTGCAAAGGAGCTCGAGGCAAATGCCAATATACAGATGCACACCAAGAGGTTTTTCATAAGTTGCTGTTTTATTGATTAATATATAAATATAACAACTTATTCGATATATTACGCTCTACAAGTTCGAAGATTTACCAAAAGTAGAATACTATCTTTATCAGTATTTTTTTTATATTTTTGCTTCACATTTTTAAGACAAGCCATGACAGCATATAACGAAGACAGTATACGATCACTCGACTGGAAGGAACATATCAGACTACGTCCAGGTATGTACATCGGTAAATTGGGCGATGGTTCGGCCTATGACGATGGTATATATGTATTGCTTAAAGAAGTCGTTGACAATTCGATAGACGAATTTGTTATGGGTGCAGGAAAAACCATTGACATTACCGTCACCGAAAATAAAGTGTCAGTACGTGACTATGGCCGTGGTATTCCTATTGGATCAGTCGTCGATGTGGTTTCGAAAATCAACACCGGTGGTAAATATGATAGCAAAGCCTTCCAAAAATCGGTCGGTCTGAATGGTGTAGGTACTAAAGCAGTCAATGCATTATCTACGAATTTTACCGTACAATCGTACCGCGATGGTAAGACACGTATTGCTACTTTTAGCAAGGGTGAATTGCAAACCGACGAACAGAAAGATACGACCCAACGTAATGGTACTTCAGTAACATTCTATCCGGACGAGAACATTTTCAAACACTATAAATACCGCGTCGAATTCGTTGAAAACATGATTTGGAATTATGTATTCTTGAATTCGGGGCTGACGATCAATTTCAACGGTCAAAAATTCATCTCTGAAAATGGATTAAAAGACCTGTTAGAGCGTAATGTCGATACCGAAGGTATGCGCTATCCTATCATTCACCTACGTGGAGAAGATATTGAGATCGCGATGACGCACGGTCAGCAATATGGCGAAGAATATTATTCGTTCGTAAATGGCCAGCATACGACACAAGGCGGTACACATCAAGCTGCTTTTCGTGAAGCTGTAGTAAAGACCATTCGTGAATTCTACAAAAAAGACTTTGAAGCATCCGACGTACGGGCATCCATCATAGGTGCTATTGCCATCAAAGTGCAAGAACCCGTTTTCGAATCCCAAACAAAAACCAAATTGGGTTCGCAAAGTATAGGCCCTGAAGGACCTACGGTACGTACATTCATCAATGACTTCATAAAGAAAGCCTTAGACGATTATTTGCACAAAGATTCGGCTACGGCAGAAGCGTTATTGAAACGTATTATGCAGTCCGAGCGCGAGCGCAAAGATATTGCTGGTATCAAAAAATTAGCCAACGAACGCGCAAAAAAAGCTTCTTTACACAACCGTAAACTTCGCGACTGTAAATTACATTTTGGGGATAAACACGAGCGCAACCAAGAGACTACCCTCTTTATTACAGAGGGGGATTCGGCGTCAGGGTCTATTACCAAATCCCGCGACGTGCAGACGCAGGCTGTATTCAGCTTACGCGGTAAGCCTCTTAACTGCTACGGTCTAACCAAGAAAATTGTATACGAGAACGAAGAATTCAACCTGCTGCAGCACGCTTTGAATATCGAAGATGGCATGGAAGGTTTACGTTACAACAACATCGTGATTGCTACCGATGCCGATGTGGATGGTATGCACATCCGCCTGTTGATGATGACTTTCTTCCTGCAATTTTTCCCTGACTTGGTAAAGGCAGGCCACGTCTATATTTTGCAGACACCGCTTTTCCGTGTGCGAAACAAGAAAGAAACGATTTATTGCTATTCGGATATCGAACGTATCAATGCCATAAATAAATTGGGCGGAAAGCCGGAAATAACTCGATTCAAAGGATTGGGTGAGATCTCTCCTTCTGAATTTGGGCAGTTTATCGGCGAAGACATTAAGTTAGAGCCTGTAATGCTCCATAAAGACAACAAACTTCCTCAAATATTAGAATACTATATGGGCAAAAACACACCTGATCGTCAACGTCATATCGTGGATAATCTGCGTGTAGAAATTGACCTAGAGGAAGAGCTGGTAAAAGCGGCAATATAAAAAAATACATTCAGCCTCTATGCAACGTAGGGGCTGAACAATTACAACCTAACCCTACATGACACAACAAACCTTAATTCTAATTCAATGTCAAGATGCCGTTGGATTGGTTTCGAATATCTCGAATGTATTGGCTAAGCATAAATTGAACATCATCACGATGCGCGAATATGTGGACCAAGAGAACAATAAGTTTTTTGTGCGTGTCGTATGTACCGGAAATGTCGAAGAGAGTAATGGATTATATAGTCACCTCAAGGCTGTATTGCCCGAAAAAGCCAGTATAGCCATCAACCCTTCCAAAAGAAAACGCATTGTCGTATTAGTGACGAAAGAACACCATTGTCTGGCCGATATATTGGTGCGTCATTATTTCGGAACGTTACAGGCAGATGTCTGTGCGGTCATAGGCAATTATGATAATCTCCGGGATTTCGCCGAGCGATTTGACATTCCTTACTTTCACATTAGTCACGAGGAAAAGACCAAGGAAGAATTTGAAGAACAGCTAGCTACACAGTTAAAGGAATTAAACCCCGATATCATTGTTCTAGCTAAATTTATGCGCATACTTTCTCCTTCATTTGTTAGTAAATTCGAAAATAAAATCATCAATATCCACCACTCCTTCTTACCGGCTTTTATTGGTGCCAACCCTTATAAACAAGCCCATGATAGAGGCGTCAAAATAATTGGAGCTACCGCACATTTTGTGACTAATGATTTGGATGAAGGGCCTATAATTGTGCAGAATATCAAAAACATCGACCATAGCTACGATGTGCTAAAAATGAAAAGAGCAGGTCAAGAGGTCGAAAAAGCGGTATTGACACGTGCTTTGCAACTGATTGTAGAAGATCGCGTGATGCTCAATGGCAACAAAACCATTGTATTCAAAGCATAAGAATAACTTTTCCACCATGTTGTCATTTCGAGCACAGCGAGAAATCTCAAGATATTACTATCTCTAAATAGATTCCTCCTATCGTCGGAATGACATCCATACTTTTTTATTTACATTTTGATGTTTTTTACTTCGCTAAATTTCTGAACTTGCCAAACACACCTAAAGGCAATTTTGGTCCTGCTGTAGCTTCCATCATTTTGTCATTTAGAGCACAGCGAGAAATCTCATGATATTACTATCTCTAAATAGATTCCCACTATCGTCAGAATGATACCCATACTTTGTTATAAATAAAAAAAGCTAATCCATTTAAGGATTAGCTTTTTACTTGACTTTGGCTATTTACTAGATATTTAAAAAAAAGTGCGATAAATTATAACTTATCGCATTTTTTTTATAACTTCATATCTAGTTAAACAACTAGATATGGGATATCCAACGAAAGTTCAAGTTATTAAGCGTGCTAAA
>JBMDWK010000143.1:0-13965 GCA_048595255.1 Sphingobacterium sp.
GCTTTCGAGATGAAGGGTTATTATAGTACTTATTGGTTGTTATATTCTTGATAGATCACTCTCACTCTTTCTTGCTCTTGCCCTCCTTGTTCGATAGCTTGTGCACGTGATTCCTCATTGATGATTAATCGTTCATTTTTACGGGTTTTCCAAATATTCACTACGCCGAAACGACCAATTTTAGTCTTTGGCAAACCGAGAAGCTTGCATGAATATTCGCCCAATAGATAATGGTTATAGTAAAGATGAACTTCACGCATCATCATACGCATTAATTTGTTCTTAGGATATCCAGCCATTACGGGTTCTTCCTTAAGTGCCTCAGCCAGCGATTTGCTATCATCATCACCTTCGCGCTGTGTCATTGTCCACAGGTATAATGCCTCAATCGCCTCAAGTTCATTATTCGGAAGAAGTGACAAAGGTATCCCAAGTAAGTATCCTACATATTTCCATAGATGAAATAACCCATCTACTTCTTGGGGAGTAGGATGGATGCCTATTTTGCGAAGTCCTACCAAAAATACCAGCGAAAATCCCAAATTGGTAGCTAACATATCCCATATGTTAATCGGAATACCCCATTTGGAACTATCCCAATCCGTACGTTTCAATATATTAATTCGGGAGTAAGAATGAATATTACGTGTCAAAATAATCTGTCGAAAACCTTCTGCATCCCGCTTAATGCCATTTTCCTTAGTAATATGCACCCAGAAATTAACTGTATCTGTTAGCCTTTTTACTGGACCTTTTTTTAATGCCCCAGTGTAAATAAGAGGTTTGTTGATAGCTGCAGACTCATAGCCCCCCATCAGACAATAGTCCCGTAATACAATGAGCGCAGACAGGTTGGCACGGCGACATAACTCGGCTCCCAATTTTATTTTTTCAGCCTCTAGCCATTCAGGAGAAGTGTCAATTTGTGCAAAAAATTCATCCCATGATTGCTTTTCAGCTGTAGGAATAGTAACACCGTTGAGGTAATTCGTAAGCGAATCATTGCCTGCCTTGAATCCTATTCTGTCATGCATATCAAGGACTAATTGATCGCCCACACGATCCCATTCGTACAATAATGGGATTAGCTTTTCGGCTTGTTTTATATCAGGAATATAACCGAGCTGCTGCAGCAATTCCTTACCGACGCCATCATTCCAATAATGTGCGAAAGAAGATGTGTTGATCTTGTATCGATAGGGTATTTGCTGCATGGTTTAGTTATTTAATGCCCACTCAAAATATTCTGATGTTGCAGTCAGTATAGTATCCTGCACCGAGAAATCGAAATCCAAATAATCAGTTGCACATGATTCTGTGTCCGAACAACAAAATCGTCTATCAATTGTGAAATTCAGTCTGAAGGTGCCTTTTTGAAGGATTCTATCCCAAGAGAAGTTTGCTATCCGATAGTCATTAACACTTGGTCCACCGTCAAGACTACTCAGATGATCCAAAATATAGTCCTGCATTCTACTTTGGTCTTCGGGACTAATATGCTGAATTATCCATTCTGGATTATTCTCCAAAACGACTGAAGAGAAATTCGGTATTTTTATTATTAACTTATTGCTGCCGTTCATATGCTATTACTTGTTCACAATGCTTCCAATCCGGTACATACTTCATTATCATCCGTCTGCCTTCTTCTTCGTTCACACCTCTAAATGTATTTATCGCAGAAACTACTATGTAAGTAACCATCGCCGCAGATTGGTGTACTAAATCCTTAGAGAAGGTGATGTAATACGAGTTATGACAAATGGAAAAATAATTTGTTTTTAATTTTCTCAGTTTTAAATCGGGAAGCAAGATATTTAAGTCTTCTTCAATTTTTGACACTTTATCATTTAAGAAGTTTAACAGTAAAAGCATTTTGAGGGCTTCTACTTGTTTAGAAGAGGTCATGTACTGACGGGGACAATACACTCTGTTTTCTTGGATATAAGGTTGGGTGCCGCTAATGATTCTGACCGGCATCCGTTTGTCAAAAATATCAATATAGCTCGTCGAATTTAATTTTTTGGCCTTCCAAGATATAATATCTTGCGAAAGGTTGTTTTTTAGATAAAATAAAAGATTTTCTTGAGGCAAAAGGGCAGGCACTTCCAGATGGATGACGTCATCTTCTACAGCAATGAGTTTGATTTGCTGAAGTTTTTCCTTGATATGAATAATACAGTCCTTTTCTTCGTGTTTAAAGTGCATTTTACACAAAATAGTTACTTTACATTGATTTTTTAATTAATTATGTTTGCATAGCAAAACATAAAGGTTATAAAGATGAAGAAAATTTTTGTTTTAACAGCTGCTTTATTCGCATCCAGTTTGTCGTTTGCACAGGAGTATAAGGCTATCAATAAAACACTCATGGATGAGTCCGTGAGACCGCAGGATGATTTCTACAATTATGTAAACGGTAATTGGATGAAAACCGCGAAAATTCCATCGGATAGAGCCCGCTGGGGATCATTTGATGAATTGCGTGAGAATACGGATGTGGCTGTACTAGAGATTTTGAAAGCAGCCTTAGAGGGTAATAATCCAGCAGGTTCGGATGGTCAAAAGATTGCAGATTTATACCGTTCGTATGTGAATTTTGAAGCGCGTAACAAAATGGGCTTGCAGCCTATTCAACAGCGTCTGACGGACATTAATAACATTAAAAACTTAAAAGACTTAACCGCATATTTCTCTAAATATGGTCGTGAAGGTGGAAATCCCTTCTATGGAGGATTCGTAAGCGCACACTTAAAGAATTCAAAAATCAACACCGTATATCTTGGTGGAGGTTCTTTGGGATTAGGACGTACCTATTACCAAAAAGACGATGAAGCCAATAGAAAGACATTGGTTGACTACGCGGAATTCATTAACACCTTAAATGCAAAAGTAGATCCCAAAACAAAAGATCTAAAAGCTCCAAAAATTATTGCTTTCGAAAAAGCTATTGCAGCAAATTTGAAAACTGTTGAGGAGTCACGCGATGCAGCTAAAAGATACAACCCTGTAGCTGTTAGTGACTTAGGTAAGATGGTTAAAAATGTCGATGTAGCGGAATTTTTGAAAGAAGTAGGATTCAAAGCGGACACTGTAATCATTGGCGAACTGAAATATTTTCAAAATTTAGATCAAATATTGAATGAGCAAAATATTCCTGTCATCAAGGATTATTTGAAATTTCATTTAGTAAATGGTGCGACTTCTTACCTAACAGAAGAGTTAGACAAGCTTTCATTTGACTTCTACGGTCGTAAATTGAGAGGTCAAGCTGAACAAAGAAGCCTAGACAAGCGTGGTTTGGAGTATGTGAATGGCAATATCGGTGAATTATTAGGTAAACTTTACGTTGCTAAACATTTCCCAGAGGATGCCAAAGCAGCTTGTGAAGAGTTGGTACAATACCTAATCAAGTCATTTGACATGCACATCAAAAATTTAGAATGGATGTCGCCAGTCACCAAAGAAAAAGCATTGGACAAACTTTCCAAATTCACTGTAAAAATCGGTTATCCGGATAAATGGAAAGATTATTCTTCATTGCAAATCGGAACTTCCCTATACGACAATGTGATGAATATTTCCAAATGGAGATTCGAACAGAATTTGGCTAAGCAAGGAAAACCAGTAGACAAAGAGGAGTGGGGAATGACGCCACAGACGGTGAATGCATACTATAGTCCGTTGAATAATGAGATTGTATTTCCGGCGGCGATTTTGCAAGCTCCATTCTACGATTACAGAGCCGATGCAGCTGTTAATTTCGGTGGTATTGGTGCCGTTATCGGTCACGAATTGTCACATGGTTTTGACGACTCAGGTTCTCAATATGATGGTGATGGTAATTTGAACAACTGGTGGACAGAAGAGGATAGAACTAAATTTGAATCTGCTGCTGATGCTTTGGTCGCTCAATTCGAGAAATACGAACCGGTACCAGGAGTATTTGTAAATGGACGCTTTACTTTAGGTGAGAATATCGGTGACTTAGGTGGTTCTTCTGTTGCATTCGATGCATTGAAAATGTATTTGAATGACAAAGGAAATCCGGGGCTTATTGATGGATTCACCCCAGAGCAAAGATTTTTCTTATCATGGGCTACAATCTGGCGTACTAAAACTACAGATGCGTTCGTAATTAATCAAGTGAAGACAGATCCGCACTCACCAGCACAATACAGAGCTTTTGCACCTATTATTAATTTAGATGCATTCCACGAAGCTTTTGGCACTAAAGAAGGAGACAAGTTATTCGTTCCTAAAAAGGATCGTATTTTAATATGGTAATTAAATCTACCTAACATACATGTGAGAAAGGCGATCCTAGGATCGCCTTTTCTTATTTCAAATTATCAATTTGCTGCTGCTCTTTAAGTTTGTCAACATTGTTTTTTTCGCCAAAATCTTCAGTTTTACGTTCAAATTCTTCTAAGATTTCTTTGATTGCATCTGCATTCTGTGCAGTTCTTGAATAAATATCGGGAATCTTACTTTCAATCAATTTATCGCCTAATTCGATATTATCGACTTCTATTTTACCAATCTTTTCCAAAACTGCTTGCTGACTATTTCTTACATCTTCCAATTCACGGGTAATCTTAGCCATCAATTCAAATTTCTTCAATTTATCCATAGTTATTATATGTTAGTGATATTAGAAGAACATATGGGTGTGCAAATTGTTTGGTGATGCGTGTACGAGGTCATTTGGATTAAACGAAAAATCCCCTTTAGATTATTACTGAAGGGGATTTTTGAGTATTATTAAAAAATGTTAAATGTTGATCTATGCGACTTCGCGTAAATCTACAGGAACTACGCGTGAGATACCTTGCTCGACCATCGTTACGCCATAAATGATATCTGTACTAGCGATTGTACGCTTATTGTGCGACACTACAATGAATTGAGATTGATCGGCAAATTGCTTGATAATATTGTTGAATTTGTCAATATTCGTGTCATCCAATGGTGCATCTACCTCATCGAATATACAGAACGGTGCAGGCTTCAACAGATACAATGAGAATAATAGGGCAGTAGAAGTCAGTGTTTTCTCTCCGCCTGACAGTTGATTAATAGACAATGGGCGCTTTCCTTTAGGCCTAGCAATAATGTCTATATCCGATTCCAATGGATTGCCTGGGTCTGTCAATAGTAGATCACAGCTGTCTTCATCATTAAATAGGGAACGGAATACTTTAATAAAATTCTCACGCACGGTATTAAATGCATGCATGAATTTTTCATTGGCACTGCCATCAATCTCTTCAATAGTAGACATCAAAGAAGCCTTGGCCTCCAATAAATCGTTCTTTTCTTTATTGATAAAATCGTGGCGCTGGGTGATCTCGTCATACGCTTCTTTTGCCATGGGATTTATCGTGCCATATTCATCCAATTGCTTTTTGAGGCGTGTACACTGCGATCCCAATTCCTCCTGCGACTGCTCAATCTCAGGCATATCACCTTCCAACAGTTCTTTTATGTCGATATTGAACTCGACAGAGAGACGTTCCTTTAGCGAGTTGAGATCAATTTGAAGTGTAGTTTTCTTGTCTTTTACTTCCGTAATCAGGAAATCCAACTGATCCTTGGCTTTACGTAATGTCGTCAACTCCTCTTCCAAATCGTTGAGTTTTTTACGGAAGGAATAGAATTCTTCTTCCGTATTGTGAAGAGCCTTTTCTAAGTATTCGCGCTGTTCATAAAGCTCTTTAAGATCGTTGTCATTATTGTCAGTAAAAGTCAACGCATCTTTCATATCCACCTTGATTTGTTCGAGTTCGGTAGTGTTTTTATTGATACGTAGTTCTAAGGCCTCCTTTTGACTTTCGCGGTATTCAAGATCTTTCTGAATGCCGGAGACTTTATTTTGTTGCTGATGCAAGCGGATATTCTCTTGATTATAAGCTGAAGATTTTTCCTGCACAATTTCATTCAGCTCTTGGTAAGCTGATTGTAAGTCAGCTAGTTGTTTTTGACGTTCGTCAGCTTCCACTTTCAGAATCTTGAGCTCAGGCTCTGCCTTTGTCAATTCCTCTGCGATTTCGGCAAGACGTCTTTCGATATCTTGTTTACGGTTTTGCGAGTTGGAAATAAACGCCTGATATTGCTCTTGTTTCGTCTTTACAGAAGTCCATTCATTTTGAATACGTGCCAACTGAATGCGTATTTCATCAATGATTTCCTTTTGCGATTGCAATTTCAAAGAAGAAATTCGGTCCACTAATTCAGCTTCGGTATGTTGCAATTCCGCGATGCGTGCATTAAGTTCTTTTATTTCCTTAGCAAGATTTTCTAAGTTCTTCGCGCGGCCAATACGTTTTCCTTCAAATAAACCAACAGATCCTCCACTAAAACCTAATTTATTCTTACTGAATTTACCTTCATGGTGCAAAATCACTATGTCATCATGTGGCAATTCAATATCCAGAGCTTTGGAATCATCAGATTTTAATAAGTATACATTGTTGAGCAATTGCAAACAAAGTGACTCATATTTTTTATCCACTTTGATAGTCTGCATCGCAGGAATCATATTTTCAGGAACGATAAATCCGCTATCTTTTTTATCTATAACAGATTCTAATACAAAGAAATTAGCACGACCTCGTGAAGCATCACTTAATAATTGAATAGCTTGAATAGCGTCTTGTTTAGTATCCACTACATAGTGGTTCATAACGGACTCCAAGTAGTTTTCAATTGCCACACGATATTCTTCTTGACAGAATAAAATATCCGAGAACAAAGGATAGGACTTCGACCATCCTGCATTCTTACGCAAAAATTTAATCGATTCAGGAAATCCCTCCAAATTATCGACCAATGACTTAGTCAAGTTATACTCATTCTGTTTTGCGTCTACCAGACGGGATTCTTTGCTAAGCAATGCACGCGTCTCTTGCAATTCGATTTCGGATTGCTCAATTTGACGGTTTAAATCATTCTCAATACGAATAGCCTCGTCGTATTGCTGTTGTTGCGCATCCAATTTTCCTTGCAATTCGGAAACGGCAATATTAAACTGCGTCAATTCTTCCGCCTTTGACGAGGCATCGGAAGTATTACGAATGGCCTCTTGCTCCAAAGATTCCTTTTGGATATTCAAGACAGCGATATCTTTTTCGACTTTATAGATTTTATTTTGAATCTCGTTGTTCTCTTGGACAAAGCGATCTAATTTGTTCTTAGCGGTCTGTTGCTGTGCTTTTAGCTCTTCAACTTCAATTTTATTTTTTTGTATATCATCTTGAGCTACATCTAGTTTAGCTTGTTCTTCATACACTTCTTCATTAAGTCGTTTGATGGTGTATTCGACATTGGTAAGTTGCTGCTTATCCAAATTAAACTCAGCCGTGATACGCGATTCACGCTCTTTTAGATGATGAAGACGCTCATTTTTGATTTTTTTCTCCGACTCGTACGCACGTATTTTATTGTTGAACTCGTTAGTAGCTTTTTGTTGCGCACCTAAGCTTTTTTCTTTAGAAAGAATCTCTTCACGTCCAGCACGAAGTTCTTTTTCTTTGCCATCGATTTGCTCCAAATTCGTATTTAACGATTGCTGCAAATCTTTTTCCTTGTCTGCCAAGCTTGTTAAATCCGTACTAAAACTATCCAAGCGGTAGTAAGCTAAGCCTATACTTGCTTGCTTATATTCTTCCTTCAGTTGGAAATATTTATCTGCTTTTTTCGCTTGATTCTCTAATGATTTTAGATTTTTGGTAATCTCAAACAATAAGTCATCAACACGAGATAAGTCTGCTTCGGTATCCTTTAACTTATTCAGCGTTTGTTTTTTGCGAACCTTATATTTAGAGATTCCTGAAGCTTCTTCGAAAAGCGCACGACGTGAATTATCTTTATTAGCAATGATTTCATCTATCATTTTTAACTCAATGATAGAGTAGGTGTCTGCACCGATTCCCGTGTCTAGGAATAAATCCGTAATATCCTTAAGACGACATTTGACATCGTTAAGTCGATACTCAGATTCACCTGTACGATATAATTTACGCGTGATGGTCACCGTCGTAAATTCCGTAGGTAATATGTTTTTATTGTTGTTGAATGTCAGCGAAACTTCCGCAAGATTGGCTGGCTTACGCGTCTTGGTACCGTTGAAAATGATGTTTTCCATCTTCTCCGAACGCAGCGTTTTGGTACTTTGCTCACCCAATACCCAGCGAATAGCATCCACCACATTGGATTTGCCACAGCCATTAGGTCCTACAATAGCAGTAACACCTTCATTAAAATTTATTGTGATTTTATCACCAAAACTTTTAAATCCTTTGATCTCAAGTTTAGTTAGTTCCATTCACTTAGCTTTTGTTATAACGTACGAAAATAAGGATAAAAAAAGAGAATGTGTAAGACCGTTTTTGCACATTTTGAGAGATTTCCACATTCCATTAAGGGATAGTTATTTACACTTTATCTGACCCTATATTTTACTGAAAATAAACTAACTTAGTAATCAAAATTCAACCTTATGCGACACGGTATTCTCTTTATCATTTTTTTATTCTGCAGTCAGGTTTTGCTTGCGCAGACACATAAAATAGCTTTCAAAACTGATTATGGTACCATAAAGGTTGTACTGTATGATTTCACACCGCAACATCGTGATTTGATGCTTCAATCGATTCATGACTCAACCTACCAAGGAGCATTATTTAATCGTATAATTGAGAATTTTGTTGTACAGGGAGGCGAACATGATGTCGATATTGCCAAGCGAGAGGCTGCAGATCCAAAGGGCAACAAACCTAGGCTTGCGGGAGAATTTGATGCGAGAGCTTTTCATAAGGTAGGCGCGTTAGGACAGGGAAGAGATGATAACCCCGAGAAGGCTTCATTTCTAAATCAAATCTACTTTGTGGTCGGCAAAAAAGTAACTGAACAAGATCTATATGCTTTGGAAGCAAAAAAAGGAATTAAGTTCACCAAAGAACAGCGAGAAGAATATTTAAATAGGGGTGGTTTACCTCGTTTGGATGGAGATTACACTGTTTTTGGCGAGATTTATGAAGGATTAGAAGTTATCATGGCGATTAGCCGTTTTAAGACCGATAAAGATGACTTCCCTCTATCTCCTGTGCGGTTTTCGGTGAGTATGATAGAATAAAAGAGGGAGTCTAATTAACATGTTTATTCGACATATCGACGAGGAATAAGGAGAAATCTAACAGTCATTAAATAAGTTGTATTTAATTTCTTCATTATGATAGATTTCTCCCTTTGGTCGAAATGACGCAAATTTTATTATTTGAATAAACCGTACAATTCGGCGTCAATCTTTTCTTTGATATAGCCCAAATCTTCGGGATTATTCGCGAAGTCCAAATTATCCTTATCCAGAATCAATAATTTTCCGTCTGTATAATTGTTGATCCACTTTTCGTACTTATCGTTCAATTTGGAAAGATAGTCCAAGCGAATTGCCGACTCATAGTCACGACCTCTTTTCTGGATATTATTAACCAATGTAGGTACCGAAGCTTTTAGGTAGATCAGTAAATCCGGAGGTTTGATATAATGAATAATACTCTGGAAAATGTTGCTGTAATTCTCAAAATCACGCGCGCTCATTAATCCCATATCATACAAGTTTTCGGCGAAGATATAAGCGTCTTCGTAGATTGTACGATCCTGAATCATATTGATTCCTTTATTTTGTAGCTCCACGATATGTCTGAAGCGACTATTCAAAAAGAATATCTGAAGATTGAATGCCCAACGCTTCATGTCTCCATAGAAATCCTCCAAATAAGGATTGTTGTCCACGGCTTCGAATTGGGGTTCAAAGTTTAGATGTTGTGCCAACAATTTTGTCAAGGTGGTCTTACCAGCTCCTATATTCCCTACAATTGCAATATGCATATCTTATTCTAGTATAGTTTTTTAAGTCCTATAATCTCTCTTACTTCTTTAATTGTCTTTTGCGCACTTGCCTGCGCTTTTTCAGCACCTAGTTTTATTACTTTTTGAATATACTGATCGTCATTTTCAATTGCTTCGATGCGCGAACGTACCGGCTCTGTGGCACTGACCATATCTTCAGCAAGTTGTTTCTTGAAGTCACCATAGCGAATTGCACAATTGTTGTACAATTCGTCAAAATGTGCTAACGTGTCCGGCGCAGACACCACCTTCATTAGGTCAAATAAATTTTGAATAGATTCTGGTTTTGCTTGGTTCGGCTCAGTAGGACCTGAATCAGATACAGCACGCATGATTTTTTTACGAATCACCTCAGGAGAATCGGATAGATAGATACAATCGGCTTCACCATTAGATTTACCCATTTTGCCCTGACCGCTCAAACCCGGAACTTTAACTAATTTATCCGAATAACTAAAAGCAAATGCTTCTTTAAAGTATTCTGTTTGGTACAAGTGATTAAAGCGATTCCCAAAAGTACGTGTCATTTCCAAATGCTGCTCTTGGTCTTTTCCTACAGGAACTTTAGTGCCATGGTGGATCAAAATATCACATGCCATCAAAACAGGGTAGGTCAATAGACCTGCATTTACGTTATTCGGATTGGCACGTATTTTATCTTTGAAGGATGTCGAACGCTCAAGTTCGCCCATGTAGGCGTTCATATTCATATATAAATATAATTCCGCTACCTCTGGTACATCAGACTGAATGTATATCGTTGATTTTTCAGGATCTATTCCGGCAGCCAAATATTCCACAACCACATTACGAACTGTAGCTTGCAGATCTTGTGGCGTAGGATGCGTAGTCAAGGAGTGTAAATCCGCTATAAAAAAGAAGCAATTGTATTCATTTTGCATTTTCACAAAATTACCCAATGCCCCGTAGTAGTTTCCTAAATGTAATTTTCCGGTACTTCTGATACCGCTAACAACAGTTTCCATATGATGCGAAATTACGCAATTATTATGGAATATGGAATGTAAAAATATGTCTCCATCAGACAATGCATATTCGGTGAGCTATCCTAAATATTTCTTTTAAGTTCAGATTTACTTGTAGTGCATTTGTCTTGTTAGCTTAATTCTTGTTTGGCGCTTAAATAGTTAAGTGATTAATAAATTGTCTGTTTTTCTTTAATAAATCATATTTTTAAAACGTATTACCCATTATACTGTTAATTTATTATGCGTAAATTATTTTTTCATTTCTTAGTAGGGCTATTGCTTACGTTTTCTTCGCAGGGGAATGCGCAGGAGACATCATTTTTATTCGAAGACGAGCTCTGTCGATATGAAGCCTTTTATGATAGTACAAAGTATAGCGAAAAACAGCTGAATGACACATTTAAGCTAGCTCAAGGCTATTTTAATATCTATACGGAAGATGAGCAGCAACTAGATGATACGTACAAGCTGAGTAAGAAAGAAATATTAGGGTTCCAAATCGTAAAAAATCCGTATTTCAATACGCTACGAGATTCAATTATTCAGTTTTTGGATTGGACATACCGCATTAAGAAAATTGAATTTGCAGCGCGAAAAGGAAAGACAAAAGATTTGATGAAATATTTCCAGAAGAATAGTACGGTAAAATTATACAGTGAAGCATTGCATAAAGGCGGTGATGACTTAATCAAAGCCTATGAACACTTGACTAAGGAACAAATGAAAAACAATGCTGCACCTGAAGTATTGTGGAATGAATATGTGAAAAATTCCAAATCCGGCCAAGCGCAACAGTTAGCATTTGAACAAGTGCTAACCTATGGCTGGTGGAATGCCATAAACCATGAGCTTCCGCACATCAATATGGATGGAAGCCAACTGGAAGAATTCCAAAAACTCTTTAGTCGTGTAGAAACTATTGATTGTGACGAAATATAACGCTATAAATTCAAGTGATGTTCTAATGGACTATCAATAAGCTCTTGTGCTTCGTGCAAGATGGCCTCTATTTTATCGGGATTGCCTTCAATTACATTTAAGAATTTGGGATCACGTACTATATCTTTGACCAATATACATTGGGACTTCAGCAGCTTGGCTTTATCTTCACTATTGATTGATGTTAAGCAAGTGATAGGATATTCGCCATTGCTATCGACCAACCTTTTGATGCTACGATCCTCCGGATAATCCCAAGCAAGAAGATTTATTTTATAGTGTTCTCCAAATGTTTTGGCGTCTGATGTCAAATAAGCATTTGTGACGAGCCAACCCTGCGTGACGGGCATCGTTTTATTAAAGAAAGTATAGGGGATATTGCCAATATCTTTTACGCGCGATAGAAAGTACATAGGCGTAGTGACCGAGATTTTTGCATCGATATCATTTCTGAATTTGCATTCTACTGCTAATAATTCATTTCCTTTTTGTGCTACCACATCTATCTCATGCGTGACAGCATGGCCTTGCAATGTTTGGCTAGTAATGGCTTTATAGCCATTTTCCTGAAATAAACGAGCTACCCATTTTTCAAAATAAAAACCTTCAGGTCCTAAATCCCGAAGCGCTTTTTTGAGACTATATCGCGCGGCATATGTATTTCTTACCTGCTTAAGCTGGTCAAAGGCTAACTCATACAATTCACGCGTAGTAATCCCGTCATAAAGCTTCGGTTGAATTATATCAAAGACTCGATCGACTTCCTCTTCAGAAGCTCCAGAGCGCGAAAGGGAATGGCGTAAACTGTTTGGGTTGAACTCAACCAACTCTCCCGAATGTTTCTTTACTCTCATAGTCACAAAATATGGTGTTAAATTATTTTCACGAAACAATTTATCAAAATTTATTAATAACTAGCAAACAAAATATCCTTTCAGGCTGTTTATCATGTACTACTATTAAACAATAAGATATATGAACACACTAATTAATTACGCTATAGATAAGGTGAAAAGAAAATTGGATAATGACTGTGTAGATGGAAACGTCGGTACTTCAGAACGTATCCTTTCGGTCATTGCTGGAGGATTAATACTTTCGATAGGTGTAAAGCAGATCTTGAAAAATCCTATTACTGCCATATCAGGTGTTGGCTTAGGAGGTGCTTTGGTCTATAGAGGTATTACCGGAAAATGTACTATTAAAAATGCTGTCGAACAACTCACCAATGAGCGAGAAGAAGTCACGGTAATAGAGCACAAGTATTTTGTTAAATAATTACCCAAAACAATCAATAGTAAAATGGTCAAAATTTCAGTAATTTTTGACCATTTTTGGTAATATGCAAATGAAAAAAATAGTTGTACTAACAGGAGCAGGTATCTCCGCAGAGAGCGGATTGCAAACTTTTCGAGGAACGGATGGTTTGTGGGAAGGTCATCGGGTAGAAGATGTAGCTACCCCGGAAGCATGGCAGCGCGATTCAGTGACTGTGCAGCGATTCTACAATTTACGTAGAGCTGCATGTCGACAGGCGCGGCCCAACGCAGGACATCTCGCTTTGGTAGAATTAGAAAAATATGCCAACGTCCATATTATAACTCAAAATATTGATGATTTGCACGAACGAGCGGGTAGTAAACATATTTTACATTTACATGGAGAAATCATGAAGGCACAGTCTTCTCGTTATCCCGATTTGGTATACCCAATTGAAGGAGATGAATTGACCGAAAATCATAAATGTGAACGGGGATATACTTTGCGTCCTCATGTGGTATGGTTTGGCGAACCAGTGCCCAATATGGAAAAAGCAATTAATATTGTTAAGGACGCTGACATACTATTGGTAGTAGGGACGTCATTGCAAGTGTACCCGGCAGCCAACTTAATTTATGAGGTCCCCTCGAGTTGCAAGTTTGTATTAATAGATCCCAATGCGAATCAAATGCGTGTCAATTCCGCTGTAGAATTGATTGAAGGAACAGCAGCTACAATTCTGCCAATATGGGTTGAAAAATACGCAGAACAAAATTTGGACACTTAATATAATTAACTGATAAACTAATAATTATATAAAATTTATTAATCTTTTAGTTTATCTAATTAGCAGTGTGTCGAACTT
>JBMDWK010000144.1:0-3248 GCA_048595255.1 Sphingobacterium sp.
AATTTTCAGGAATTTGATGGTGCGCTTGCTTCTGCCGACACCAATCAGATTTTCAATCTACTCAACAAAGAGATTGTAGAGAAAACCAAGTCCTACCTGGACAGCCTGAGCCTCGCGATTCAATCCTATCAAGAAGTATTCAAGTCATTGCATGTAGATGCAAATGAGATGAAAGGTAAATCGCGGAATCCACTCATTTCGGCCAATAACATTTCTTCTCAGGTCAACAAACTGTCGACTTCGGACCTTATCAAAATCATTGGCAAATTCACCAGATTGATAAATGACGAAAACGCATATACGGATACCTCCAAGAATATACGTTACGATCTGATTGCAGGCTTTAAGCCGATTTTGAATCAATTCCATGCTTTAGAACAGCTATTGCCGACTTACATCGCTTATCAGTCCGTGCAGGCCAATCTTTATTACCTGCGTCTGCTCAAAGAAATGTCGGATTTATTGAGCAGCTGGAGAAAAGAGAATGCGGCGCAATTGATATCCGATTCGCAAATATTGCTGAACAAGCTCGGTCTTGATGCGCACAATGACCCTACATTCGTGTGGGAAAAAATTGGTAATCGCTACAATTATTTCCTATTTGACGAATTTCAAGACACTTCGCGCATACAATGGAAAAACTATAGTCCATTGTTATTAAATGCATTGAGTAATACGCAAGGTCAACAACATGAACACCTGATTGTCGGCGATGTCAAACAAAGCATTTACCGCTGGCGTAATGGTGACTGGCGTATTCTCTTGCAACAAGTCGAAGAACAGGTTGCGCAGAATTTTCATCTGGATGAAGAAGGTAAGGCTCAATTTATTCAAAACGGGAATCTCGAAACGAATTTCCGAAGTCTTCCCAACATCATTCGATTCAACAACTATCTGTATCAAACTATTCCTACGCACATGCAGCATGTGCTCAATGATATTGCGAAGCAAGAATTGTCAGAAGAGGGGCAACGCTGGTGGACACAGGCGAAAAATGACAGTATGCTCATCCGAGCCTATGCGAATAGTTCGCAAGAAATCCCCGAATTCAAATTGCAGGACCCAAACAAAAATGGCTCTATAGAAATCGAATACATCCAGGTCGAAAATAGCCGATTCAGAGCCAACCAAGTACAAGAAGATTCGGTTCAGAAACTATGCGAAAAAGTGGGATCCTGGATATCTTCAGGAAGATACGAACCCAAACAAATTGGCATTCTTGTTCGCAGCAATAAGCAAGCAATGTTGGTGATTCAGAAACTGATGGAATATAAAAATACCACCGGTATTCCATTCGATGTCATATCTGGAGACGCATTATCGCTCAATTCGAATGACGCGGTAAATCTACTCGTGGAGACACTCAAAGCATTTGTGTACAACAGTAACCAACACGTGATACATCACGCTCGGATGGCTTATCTGTACCAAATCATTCAAAATAACACCTGTTTTGATGGTACGGCATGGCTGGATTTTAAGGAGAATAATATAAAAAGCCTCAAAAACCTGCTTCCAGAACGCTTAATTGAAGATTGGGAAGTATGGCAAAAGCTTCCATTGGTCCATTTGGTTGAAAAGCTTATTGAGATATTTGGTTTCGCCTCCAAGAATAATGTACACCTACCTTATATCCTAACTTTCAAAGATATTGTCGGCAACTTTACGGCCAACGGTGAAAGAGGCATCAACCAATTTATCGAATTTTGGGAAGAAGATGGAAACAAAGCGGTGTTGCCTTCCAGCGGCAAAGTAAATGCGATCGAAGTGACTACCATTCACAAATCTAAGGGATTGGCTTATGATGTAGTTATGATTCCTTTCTGCTCTTGGACGCTAGATGGCATGACGAATGGGGATTTTTGGATTGATACGATTAATACTCCTTTTGCACAGCTCGGTCGTATTCCGATAAAATATAATAGTGCGGTCGGAAAATCTATTTTCTATCAACAATACTTTGAAGAAAAGCTCTTCAACTATATGGATTCGCTGAACACGCTCTATGTGGCGACAACGCGTGCCGTCGAACATATTTACATTACAGCACCTGCCTTTTCTTGTGATAAAAAGACAGGGGAAACAAAAATATGCAATGACTTGATTTCTGATGTGATGTATCAGGTGCTGGAGCACCAGAATGCGCCTTTTCGTTTAGAAGAAAATAAACTGTCCATCGATCATATCATCACGAAGCAAAAGGAGGGCGAATCAGACTTTGCCGGCTATACTTTGGTATCTCAATATCCTATTTCAGTGGCCATGGAAAATGCCTTAAATAAAAATACCAAACGTAGCATCAACACCATTCTAATGCTGGAAAAAGCGGCACAATATGGCATTCTCGCCCATGAGGTGATGGCTGAGGCATCCAAAGAATCCGATATACAAAAAATCATTGATCGCTATATCGACGAAGGTGTACTCGCGAAGGAAAATAAAGAGGTATTAGAGAAAGAAATCTACCGGATATGGCATCATCCACAAATCAATCCCTGGCTGACCGGTGATTACAAAATTTGGAACGAATCAGCTATTATCACGGCGGATGGAAGCACGCTGCGGCCTGACAAAGTATTTACCAAAGAAGATGAAACTATTATTCTGGATTTCAAATTCACCGGCGACAACTATATCGCACATAAAACACAGATCGATCAATACATGAAGGCTTTACAGAATTTAGGACTCAAAAATGTCCGTGGATTTTTGTTTTATGCCAAAGGGGGCGATTTAGTAGAGGTCCAATAAAAGAACACTCGTCATATCGACCGTAGGGAGATATCTAAAAACATAAAAAGAAACACAAATATTAAAGCATTAGACCTCTCCTGCTGTCGAGGTGACGACAAATAATAACCGTCATATCGACCAAAGGGAGATATCTAAAAAACATAAAAAGTAACAGCAAATATCAAAGCATTAGACCTCTACTGCTGTAGAGGTAACGACAAATAATAAACGTCATATCGACCACAGGGAGATATCTAAAAAACATAAAAAGTAACACAAATATTAAAGCATTAAACCTCTCCTGCTGTCGAGGTGACGACAGTAAAAAACGTCATAGCGACCGCAGGGAAATATCTAAAAAACATAAATAGTAACAGCAAATATTAAAACAATAGACTTCTCCTATTGTCGAGGTGACGACAATAATAAACGTCATATCGACTGTAGGGAGATATCTAAAAACATAAAAAGTAACAGCAAATATCAAAGCATTAGACCTCTCCCGCATCGAGGTG
>JBMDWK010000145.1:0-25229 GCA_048595255.1 Sphingobacterium sp.
GTAATGGATCCGCAAAGTTAAATAGTTTCATCCTGTTCCTTGTTGGTTTGTGCATGCTCCCAGCCAATAATCGCCGTTTTGCGAATAGGTCCCCACATATAACCGCCGAAGAGCCCAGAAGTTTGTATGACGCGGTGGCAAGGAATCAGATAGGCTATGGGGTTGCTTCCTATTGCTGTGCCTACTGCTCTTGAGGACCCAGGGTTGCCGATGGAATTGGCAATCTGTCCATACGTTTTTAGTTGTCCCGAAGGTATTTTTAATAAGGCTTCCCAGACTTTCAGTTGAAATGGAGTACCTTTCAAATGTAGGCGCAAAGGAGACGATATGCTAGACATATTGTTAAAGATCTTGCTGATTTCAGTATGTGCCTTTTCTTCTTGTAGCTTAATGTTTGCCTTAGGAAAATACTCCTGTATGCTTTTCATGGCATCTAAACTTTCTTCCAAAAAGGCAATGTGACAAATACCCTTAGAAGTTGATGCTACGCAGACTTCGCCAAATGGTGTAGGTTGGCAACTGTAGTTGATTTGTAAGGATGCTCCGCCATTTTTGTATTCCGCAGGTGTCATACTTTCAATTTTGACAAATAGTTCGTGTAAGCGGCTGGAACTGCTAAGCCCTGTTTTGAATGTAGCTGTTTCGGTCGAGTTGGAATCTTTCAAAACTTTTTTAGCATGCTGAAGACTGATATATTGTAGAAATTTCTTAGGCGTAGTACCCGCCCATTCTTGAAAGAGACGTTGGAAATGAAAGGGACTTACATGTATATGCGCTGCGATATCTTCCAACGTGGGCTGCTGCCTGAAGTTGGCCTGTATATAAGCTATTGCCTTTGCAATACGTTCGTAATTCAACTGCTGTTGTGACATCTCCATATACAAATGTCCATTATCTTTTTCTTCTATGCAATCCGAAAATTGCTGAAATAAAATTATATTTAGGCAAATATGGTTGTAGCAAATAAACTTAAAAACGTTTCTATTCTTTTTCTAGCATCAGCGTTAATATTTATGTTGACTTTTGTAGGATGTAGAATACTATTACAGTCGGATAATTTATCTGATTATGATGTTAAAGATGGACGACTTGAGAGTTATTGGTTAGAAGAAAAGAGTCGTTTAGAGGGATACCGAATAAAGACAACTCGGAAATATAATGTTCTGAAACTGAAGCTAGTTTCGGGAGAAATTTTTGAATATAAGAGTGATTTATATTCAAAAATTAACAAAAATGATTATTTAAAAATTTATTATAATGAAAGTTCCTCAAATGAAATTGTTCAGCTTGAACTGAATAATCAAATTGTTAAATCGCTTTCATCTCATCTAAAAGGACAGATTGGTTTTGGGATTTTTTTTATAATATTTTCTTTGGTTATCTTTTTAGCGGTTGCTAATAATATTATAAAAAAAGGTTTTAATAATAAGTGGTAATCCATATTATCTCCTTGGTTCCATTCGGACTAAATACTGGTCATTCTCGTCTTCAAAAAGAATCTGTACGACCCAACCTTCTTCATGAGCAATTTTTATTAAAGTATCTTGATCCAAATAGAGCCACTTGAAAGGTTCACCTTTAACGCCTTTGAATTCGTATTGAAAACCGATTTCCCCGAAATAATAGCTCGGTCTTTGTATACGGTATTCATCATAGAGATACGAAATATCCGAACTATCAAATAGTAATTGACCTCTGTCCGATAATAGTGTTTTGCTGTGGGCTAGAAGTTGACGAAAACCATCCACAGTACCTGCCAATCCTATTCCATTCATGAGGAATAATAAAGTGTCATATTGTGCGTCTTTTAAGTTGTAAAAATTTTCTTGAACGATTTTCTGCACGCCGCGCTGCTGCATGATAGTGCAGGCTGTTGCTGAGATTTCTAACGCAGTGACGTCGAAGTCTTTTTGTTGCAAATACAGTGCGTGCGCACCTACACCTGCACCTACATCCAATACTTTGCCGTCACAAAGCGATAACGCAATAAATTCCAATTCAGGAAACTCTTCAGGATCTCGAAAAAAGACTTCTATAGGCATCTCTTCGATATCACCATACGTGCTATGCAGGTAAAGTGGGGTGCTTAATTCTTGTTTCTCAAAATATTCGGCTAAAGCTTCTCCGTATACGTCTCTATGCTTGCTCATCTATCTGTAAATATCGTTTTGCCATTTCTATTTCTTTCGGATCACCCGTATGTTTCATCGCTTCGTCCGATAGCTTAATAACAGGTGTCCAATCACCATCTTCAGGTAGCGCTTCAGTCATTTTGAGTACAATATTCATACGTTCTAAGCCCACATCATTGGTGAAATCCGTGCCGATTCCAAAAGAAAATCCGATTTTTCCTTTGCAGAAGTTTTCAATTCGCTCTACTTTATCATAATCTAAACCATCTGAGAAAATGATAGTCTTGGAATTCGGATCAATGCCTTTGCTGAGGTAGTGGTTAATAGTCTTTTGCGCAAATTCAATGGCGTCACCTGAATCATGGCGAATACCGTCAAAAAGTTTGGTGAGTTTCTTATCAAATTGTTTGAAAAACACTTCCGTCGTATATGTGTCAGACAACGCGATACCCAAGTCCCCACGATATACATCCGCCCAATTTTCCAATCCGAGAAGATTAGCCATTTTGTACCCAAACTTAGCGGCATGAAACATAAACCACTCATGTGCATGTGTGCCGATAGGTTTGGTCTGGTGCTTCATAGCCAGATACACATTGCTGGTACCAATGAAAGTCTTTGAATTGTGGTTTTTTAATGTGTCAATAACTAAATCATGTACCGCGAAGGAATGGCGTCTACGTGTGCCGAAATCGGCGATAGTAATATCTAGTTTGTCGTATTTCTGCATTTTGCTTTCGACGATGGCTGCGACCTCATCGTTCGATATGCGCTGCAGTCCAGTCATCTCGTAGTATAATTCACAGATCAATGACATGATAGGGACTTCCCACAGGATTGTTCGGTACCAATAGCCTTCAATTTTAACAGTTAATTCTGTTCCTTCTTGAGAAATAGATACCTCTTTTGGATCGTATTGATAGCCTTGGAGGAAATCAAAATAGGTCGGGTCAATGTAAGGACAAGTTTCGGCAAAGAAGCTTTTCTCTTCTTGGGAAAGTTTTAACTTTCCTAATTCGTGAATTGCCTCTCGCAATTTTTCGGCAAAACCATCAGGAAATTGATGTTTACCTCTATTTATAAACTGATACCGTGCTTTGGCACGCGGAAAAAGTTTGGTCACTGCGTATTGCATGGTGAATTTGTAGAAATCATTATCCAGTATGGATTCAAGTCTTGCCATAAGAAGTTGTTGTCCTAATTGAAACCCTGTAAAGTTCTGTATTTGCAATGAAATGTAGTTCGAAAGTACATAAAAAAAGCGAGCTAGCATGATGCTGGCTCGCCAAAATTGATAAATTATGATACTTATGTTGACTCCTAAATGGACTATCTTCTACTTCTTTCCGAATTGCTTGAACCTCCACCTCGTTGCGTATTGCCTGAAGATCTGTTGCTAGATGCTGGAGTAGACCGCTCTACACGAGAAGATGATCCTCTACTTACCTCGGTAGATTGCGCACCTCTGGAGTTGGACGTTCCAAATACAGGCGTTGAGCTACGTACACTACGTTCCTGCGTTCTTTGTTCACGCTGTGGTTGCGTACGTTCTACACGTTGCGGTTGCGATCTTTCAGCTCTTTGCGCTTGTGGACGCTCGGCACGTTGAGGTTGTTGCTGTACGTTTTCTCTGCGTGGGGTAGCTGTTTCACGCGTACGTGCTGCATTTTCTCTTGCATTCGTATTGTTGCGCTCTACTGGCGTACGTTCTACTGTTCTTGGGCTTCTCTCCGTATTCGTATTGTTCGTATTTCCACGCTCTATTGCACGTGAATTTGCATTTCTGTTATCAACCGCTCGCTCTTGCGTGCGGATATCTCTATTTCTGATTGTGCTATTGCCGTCGTTGTCTATACGCATTTCACGTGTAGCGCTTCTGGCAGCACTTCTATCTGCAGAATTTCTACTGTAGTTTCTGCTTTCCTCGCGTGCAGTCGTGGCAGAGCGTCTTTCCGAAGATGTTACCGAACGATTGGATGTTCTATTATTGTCACGATCCGGACGATATATAGACACACTTCTGCTATCTGTACGTGACGCACCAGGACGATCAGATTGTCTTACACTTCTTACCTCTACTCGTCTACCGATAGCACGTTCCATTTCCCTGCGAGAAGGACCACCGTAGTAATGATTATTATTCACTACATAGGTGTTGTTGATGATCGTGGTGCGGTTATAGATATTAGTTCGGCCATAGTGAGCATGTCTATGAAAATTATGCGAGTATATATATCTTGCAGGCGTAAAGCACCATGCAGACACAGGAATGTGAATAGAAATGTTGACACCACGGTGAGGCATCATCGGAGCCCAGCCATAATATCCATTTCCTGAACGCCATTCTACCCATGCTGGTCCCCATTCATATCCTGGAATCCATCCCCAACGGTTGTAAGAAGTATACACCCAGCGGCCGTAGTGAAACGGTGCCCACCCCCAATCGTAGTTAGAAACCCAAGTGTTACCGTACTCCGTCATAGCCCAGTAACCATTTGAGCTGTATGGTCTGAAGTCTCTTCCAGCATCAGGGTACCAAATGTCACCATAGTTAGGGTCCATGTCCCACTGTCCATAAGGTGACAATTCGTTGTAAAATAAATCCAAGGATACTTGTCCATAAGCTTGTGCTTTCGCATTACTAATAGACAAAACGCTGGAAAATGCAATCATTAAAGCTGCTATTAAGGCGGTGAATTTCCAGTTTTTCATGATGTGTATATTAAAATGTAAATATTTTTTATCTGTACTCAATTTTGTTGGTATGACAATAAAAAAGGAGGTAGGGTTTAATTAGTGGATGGTAATATTTTGCTTAATGTAAAAAATATTAAAGCATAGGCGCTGTGGGGCTATGTTGATTTACATCCTGCTGTCATTTTCTGTTTGCATTTGCGTTATATATAAAGATTTAAAACAATTTTTCATTTATTCGTATTTGTAAATTTAGGTATGCGTAAGGGTGATGACCTAAAAATTTGTACATTTGCGTGGTGTTTTATTTAGGACACTTTTTAATTTTTATACAGGTATAAGAGATATAAATGGGACGGAAAATCAATAATTTACTCCTCGAATTTGCTAGGTTGCATCGTTTTTTGATGCGATTTTTTCGCGAAGTTGTGAGCCCACCATTTGAGTTTAAAGAGATAATAAGACAATGTTATGAAGTTGGTTGGAAGTCGTTTCCGTTGATTTCGTTGACTGGATTTATCGTTGGCTTTGTATTTACAAAGCAATCAAGACCTTCCTTAGAAGAGTTTGGCGCGACCTCTTGGTTGCCGGCTTTGATCTCCATCGCTATCGTTCGTGCATTGGCACCACTGGTGACGGCGTTAATTGCCTCGGGCAAAGTGGGGTCGCAAATAGGAGCAGAGTTGAGCTCGATGAATGTGACAGAACAAATAGATGCCATGGAGGTTTCGGGTACTAACCCATTCAAATTTCTAATTGTTAGTAGGATAGTAGCTACAACATTAATGATTCCTGTATTGTGTTTCTACGTTGCTGGTATTGGTCTATTTGGTGGATATTTAAGTATTATTTCTAAAGATGACTTGAGTTTACTTAGTTTTTTTACTCAGGTATTTGAGTCTATCCAAATGATCGATTTGTTTGCTATGGTGCTGCGCGCTGTGGTATTTGGCTTTACGATTGGTTTTGCCAGCTGTTATGTAGGTTATTATTCATCCAAAGGTACGGAGGGAGTCGGTATTGCTGCCAACTCGGCCGTAGTTGCTTCGATGTTTATTGTATTCATCGAAGAATTATTGATTGTACAGCTTTTAGGTTTTATCACACCACTAATTAGCTAATCATGGAAAAGAGTAAAGCAATAATCAATTACGATAAAGCTGTAATTGATGTCGATAAAGTAAGTAAGTCCTTTGGAGACAGACAGATTCTACATGACGTGGATATGCAACTGTTCGAAGGGGAGAATCTGGTGGTGCTAGGTCGTTCGGGTACGGGAAAATCCGTACTGATCAAGCTCATTTCGGGTCTGTTGAAGCCGGATTCAGGGACAATCAATGTGCTTGGCGAAGTGGTAAATGACTTGAGCGAGCGCGATTTAATGAAATTACGTTTGAAAATTGGATTTTCTTTTCAAAATAGTGCATTATACGATAGTATGACCGTGCGTGAGAATTTAGAATTTCCTCTCGTTCGAAACAAACGTAATCTGACCAGAACTGAAATAAATAAAGAAGTAGAGGATGTATTGGAAGGAGTAGGCTTGTTGCAAGCGATCAATCAGATGCCATCGGAGCTTTCGGGTGGACAGAAGAAAAGAATTGGTATTGCCCGTACATTGATACTACGTCCTGATATCATGCTGTATGATGAGCCGACTGCTGGTTTGGATCCAATCACGTGTCTCGATATCAACACTTTAATCAATGAAGTGCAGGAGCGATACAAAACATCTTCCATCATTATTACGCACGACTTGGCCTGTGCTAAGATGGTGGGTGACCGCATGGTCATGTTATTGGATGGCAGATTCGAAAGACAAGGTGCCTTCTCGGAGATATTTGATACGGATGACGAACGTGTAAAACCGTTTTACGATTATAATTTTATAGTATAAAATATATTGATAATGAGTGCTTCAGAAAATAAAAGATCATTAATAGTTGGACTTTTTGTTTTTATTGGATTGATAATATTAGTAGCCGGTATTCTGGTAATGGGTACGCAGCAGAATAAATTCAGCAAGAACATTAGAGTTACTGCATTTTTCAAAGACGTTAAAGGATTGAAAGTCGGAAACAATGTTTGGTTTTCGGGTGTGAAAGTTGGGATAATAAAAGAGATTGCATTTGAAGGTGTAGAGAATGTGCGTGTTTCGATGAACATCGAGGAAAAGAATAGTCAGTTTATTCGTAAGGATGTCGTGGCTACTTTAGGTTCTGATGGTCTTATCGGTAACTCCATTATTAGTTTGGTGGGAGGTAATCCACAGACACCACAAATCGCCGATGGTGACGTGCTGAAAAGCGGTGCCAGTGGTGGTATGGAACAGATGATGGGTATGTTGCAAGAGAATGGAGCAAACTTATCAATCATTACGTCAAATTTTGCTAAGCTGTCCCAACAGATGGTAGATGGTAAAGGTACTGTAGGGGCTTTGATGACAGATGATGAGATTGCGAATAATCTTAAGACCTCGGTTCAATCCATGAATAAAGTAATGTCGGATGCCAATTTAGCGGTGAATAATCTTGTTGCGTTGACGCAAAAATTGAATAGTAATCAAGGTCTTATCCACGATTTGACTACGGATACCAAGGTGTTTGCTTCATTGCGCGATGCTGCCGCACAACTGCAGGGTGTGACGCAGACGGCAAATGCTTTGGTCGAAAACTTAAATCAAACTTCAGCACGCTTGAATGATAAGGACAATGCAATTGGAGTTTTGACTAATGATCCAGAGGCGGCGAATGAAATAAAGCAAATCCTTCGCAATCTGAATACAAGTACACAAAAGTTGGACGATAATATGGAAGCGCTTCAAAGTAACTTTCTATTTAGAGGATTCTTCAAGAAAAGAGAAAAGGAAGCAGATAAGGTTGCAGCAGAGATAAAATAATTAAGGAGTCTTTAAAAGAAGAAATGTCGGTAATAACAGAGAGTGATATCTTATTTGAAGACAATCACTTGATAGCTATCAATAAAAAAGGCGGAGATATCGTTCAGATTGATAATTCGGGAGATAAATCTCTTGAAATTATGGTCAACGAATTTTTGACAAAGAAGTATAATAAGCCCAATGGAGCTTTCGTGGGTGTGATTCATCGATTAGACAGGCCTGTTAGCGGTATGATATTGCTCGCAAAAACAAGCAAGGCATTGGACCGTATGAATAGAGCTTTTCACGATCGCAAAGTGCAGAAATCATATCTGGCTGTAGTCAAAGAAAAACCTGCACAACAAGCTGGTAAGCTCGTGAATTGGCTTTTGCGTGACCGCAAAAAAATGATTACCAAGGCCTATGATCGACAAGTAAAAAATGGTACATATGCAGAGCTGGATTACGAAGTGATAGGCAAGCTGGATGGCTATTATCTTTTGAAAATAAATCCACTGACAGGTAGAACCCATCAGATACGCTGCCAGTTGGCATTTATAGGCTGTCCAATCGTGGGCGATAATAAATATGGCTACCCTCGTGGTTCACTGCGCCGTACCATATGTTTGCATTCTCGCTCATTAACTTTCCCTCATCCGATCAAAGAAGAAGAGATGACCATACTGGCACCTCTGCCGGAAGATGGTTTTTGGGAAAAATTTAATGTGTTATTGAAATAATAACTTAAAAAAAATTGATAATTAAATCCTTACCTTTGCAGTATGAAGTTATTCCGGATTTTGATATTGTGTGTGAGTCTTGCTATTGGCTCGAATGCTGTTACTATTACAGAAGCTCAGGCGCAATGTGCGATGTGCTCTTTGAATGCGGAAAATAGTACGCAGAATGGCAATACGCAGGGGCAAGGGCTGAATGATGGAATATTGTTCCTATTGGCTATGCCTTTCTTAATCGGTGCCGGAGTCGCCATACTTTGGTACAAAAAATATAGACATAAAGAAGAAAAGTCTCCTATTTTTTAGGAGACTTTTCTTCTTTATAGCCAGATGCCTGATTCTACAAGTACTTCATCGTACTATCAAACAAAAATGCTTTTTCTCGATGATTTGTGGAGATATATTCTTGCAGAACGATCAATTTTTCCTGTTGAAATTTCGGAATATCCGACGCATAGTCAAAATTAAATTGTAAGGAATACGTATGTCCTTCATGCGGCGAATCCAACATCTTCAAGTATTTTGGTTTTTCCGATAAAGTTTCAAACCAGTTATTTGTCACCCAATTCATTAGAATTTCGTGATTATCATTTTCTACAATGATAGAGATATTATACAGATACATGTCGCAAAGTTAGGAAAAGGTATTCATACCGCTGTAAAAATAAGGTTGCAATTGTTATAATCTCTCAAAAAATTGCTTTATTTGAATAGGAGTAAATACCATATGAACACAAAATTGTTAGTTAATGTGCTGTTATTATCAATAAGCTTAATGTTGGTAATAGGATGTAGTGAGCGTGTTCACGACCAAAAGATCCCGATTGAGGATTTTTTTGACAAGCCAGATCATTCAAACTTTAAAATCTCTCCCGATGGTAAGCATATTGCCTATCTGGGATTAGAAGATCATTGTAAAAATATTTTTGTCTTAAATCTGGAGAATCCAGACTCTTCCAAACAGCTTACGTATCAAAATAGTATGAATGTACAATACTATTTTTGGGCTACGCAGGATACAATTGTGTTTTCCAATTCAGAATCCTACAAAGATAGCTTACGTCTATTCACCGTGGATGTGCATACCGAACAAATACGCCCATTACTGGCACCATCCAAGCATTCGCTGGACTGGGTCAAGCCCGCACGTGCTTTTAATGGTTCGCTATTAGCCCGTATGAATAGAAGAGATTCTACGGTTATCGATTTGTATAGGATTCCATTAGCAGGTGGGGAGCCTCTGCTGGTAGATGAAAATATTAATGATTTCAAAGAATGGTTTGTGTCTTCGGATGGTAAGGTGAGGTTGGCTTTGTCTAGCGACAGCGTAGAAGATCGGTTGTGGTATAGGGAAGAAGAACATCTGCCCTATCGCAAGGTCTTAGAAACGGATTTTTCGTCCTTAGTATATCCTTTGGGACCACTCAAAAACTCCAAACAACATGTCTATGCGCTATCGAACCGTGGTCGAGACAAAATGGCCGTGGTGAATCTGAATTTAGAAACTGGTACAGAGACTATCCTTGCCAAAAACGATGATGTGGATATGAATGGGGATGGATATTCATTCACCCGCCAGGAACTTCTTTTCTCTACAGCCCATAATAAGAAAAAGGAAACCGTCATCCATAACGAGGAATTGAAACATATTTATAAAACTATTTCTTCACAATTTGAAGGCAATAGTGTAGATATTATCGATGTAGACAGTTCCTTTCAGACAGTATTGTTCAAAACATATACCGATACGAATCCAGGTGGAATATACTATTACTACAAAGGAAAGATTAAGGAACTCACACCGATTAATCCTGCGTTGAGTAACAAAAAACTGCCAGCGATGGAGGAAGTAGCTTTCGATTCTCGGGACGGCAAGCATATCAAAGGATATATTACTTATCCATTGGAAAAAAAGGATAAATATCCTGTCGTGGTATTGGTACATGATGGTCCTAATCGTCGCGACGTATGGGGTTTTAATGCAGAAGTACAGTTTCTTGCCAATAGAGGGTATGCTGTTTTTCAAGTGAACTATCGTGGTTCGGTAGGATTGGGCAAGAATTTTTATGTGTCAGGATTTAAGCAATGGGGAGGAGAGATTCAGAATGATATTAATGATGGCGTAGCGTGGTTGATTCATAAGGGCATCGCCGACAAAGACCGGATTGCGATCATGGGCACTGGATTTGGAGGATACTCCGCATTGTATGCGGCTTGTTTCACTCCTACATTATACAAATGTGCGATTTCATCATCGGGTTATATTAATCTTTTTGCATATTTCAAAGAATTTCCGCCTTACCTCAACTCTTATAAACAGCTTTATTATAAAATCATCGGTGATCCTCAAAAGGAGTACGAACTATTCAAAGCTATATCCCCGCTTTTCCATGCGGAGAAAATCAGGATGCCTATACTGATGTTCCAAGGAGGCAAAGACCGTTACAACAGCATGACAGACGTTAATCACTTTGTGCAAAAACTAAAAAGCAACAACGTACCTCATCAGTATGTACTCAAAGAAGACGAAGGAAGACGGTTTAGGAAAGACGAGAATATAGTTGAGTTTTATCAGACGATAGAGAAATTCCTCAAAGAGCAATTGAAATAATGGCAAAGATTGATTCGAGATATAGAAAAAACTTCGGCTTGTTGCTGGTGTTTTTACTTTTCGTGACTTTATTGTTTGTGATTTCTGTTTTTTTTGCGCGTACGATAACCTCCAATTTTGTGCAAACGGATTTTAACAACCGTAAAGCTGAAGTTTTCGACGAGACCATTAAGGATTTCAATGAATTCTTTCAAGAGAAAATACCTGAGGTTGCTTATTATCAGGGGTTTATGGATTCTGTGCAGGCGAAGGATTTTTCCAATACGGTCTTGCGCAAATATCCTTTTGTACAGAAGATAGAATTTTCGGATATCGTCTTCACCAATATTGATTCGGCTCAGCGGCAGATGCGTATCGGCAATTTTGGCGCTTCGACGAAGTCTAGCTATCAATATCAGCTCAGCACAGATTACCGCATGCAAAGTATGAAGCAAACTGCAAGTGGTGACCTTTCTTCGAATGAAGAATTGTACAGCGTTTTTTTGCGTCTATGTACATGGCTGGGGCGAGATCAGATTGATACGACCAAGATTGGAAATACAGAGATATATAAGCTTTTTTACAATATACAACCCGGTAAGATTTCTTATCTCAATATACCGCGTATGACGGATGTACTGGCATTTCGTAATATGATGATAGATGCCAATTATCAGAAATCCGTATACGAGCAAGACTTTTATGTGTTTTATATTTTGCCTACGAAGATGCAGGTCAAAAATAAATTCACAAATCTGTATGAAAAAGTATCTATCAAACCTGTAGTGGATCAGTATGTGCTGAATGAAGATGTGTATTTGAAAACCGAAATTGCTTTGCCCGGTGCTTTGTCAGAATATAAGTTGCAATTTGAATCCTCGCAAAATCATATCTCTAAGGAAATAAACAAAAAATTCTTTCCTGTCGTTCTTATTTTGATTCTTATTTACCTAATTTTATTATCGTTGGGCTATTTGATATATCGAAATGTATTGACCAACAACCGGATGTATCAACTTCAATATGATTTCATCAATAATCTGACGCATGAGTTCAAAACTCCAGTGAGTGTAATCAAAATTGCGGGGAATAATATCAAAAGTGCGGAACAATTAAGCGATGGAGATCGCGCTATGTACGGTCGTATACTGGATCAGGAGGCAGACAAATTGAATAGTTTGATGAATAAATTGCTTTCCTTTGCTCAAATTGAAAACAAATCCATAAAATTTAATGGTGAATATATAGATTTAAAAGAATTTAGTGAGCATATATTCGAATCCACACGGATCAAATACCCCGATTTGGAGTTGAAGACACGTGTCAAAGTGAAAGATGAAATATATGCGGACCCAATATTACTAACCAGCGTATTTCAGAATTTAATAGATAATGCTTACAAATACTCTAGTCCAAGCATGCGGTTTTTGGAAATAAATGTTGAACAAACTAAGAAAAATTTTGTTATTTTATTCAAAGATCGAGGGATAGGTATAGATAAAAAAGAATTTAATAGTATTTTTAAGAAATTTTATCGCGTCAAAAACCAATTTAATCAACAAGGAAGTATTGGACTTGGATTAGCATTTTGTAAAGAAATAACCGAATTCATGGGCGGTGATATTAAAGTTGAAAGCGAATTGAATGTAGGAACATCGTTTACGTTGGTATTTCCTATAGAAGTCAAAAATGGATAAAAAATATGGATAAAGATATAACAGTTGCTGTCATTGAAGATGATGAAAATTTACGTTTTTTGATCAGCCACCGTTTGCAGACCGAGCGCTATAAAGTAGTGCAAGCTGGTAATGGTGATGAGGCAGAAGAGTTAATATTATCTGTACAACCGGATATTGTTCTTTTGGACTGGATGCTTCCTGGTAAGGAGGGTATTGATGTGTGTCGATCCGTACGCAATAAAGGTTTCGAGCATATCATCATTATGATGACCGCAAAATCGCAAGATGTCGATAAGATCGATGCCTATAGTCATGGCATTACCGATTATATTACCAAGCCTTTCAATATGGATGTATTGGTGGCAATGATTGATAATAAAGTCCGGTTCTTTGTGCCCAAAAACGCCAACAAAGATGTGTATTTATTTGGGAGTACTGAGCATCATCCACAGATTCACTCACTCATACGGGATGGCAAGAAGATAGAGCTCACCATCTTAGAAAACAGAATATTGCTGCATTTTCTTCAAAACATGGGTAAGGAAATCACTCGAGAGGAGCTGATGGAAGTGGTATGGGGGTATAGCTCTAATGTCAATACGCGTACGTTGGATATGCACGTGGTGCGCTTGCGCAAGAAGATAGAAAGCAACCCGGATAAACCTACATACCTACAGACAGTACGTGGCTTAGGCTATAAATTTGTGAACGAAGAATAGTTGATTACTAATTTGGAATATTGATTTATTTAATATATCTTCGTGTAGAACGATGAACAAGACCATTCTCTCCTGGAGAGAATGGTCTTGTTTATTTTTTTGTTAAATTTTTTTTGTTAATTAATTAAGTTAAAAATATAAAATTATGGCAGAAGTAACTTATTACACCGAAGAAGGGTTAGCAAAACTCAAGGAGGAGTTACAGTACTTAAAGTCGGAAGGGCGAGTGAAGATTGCTAACGCTATTGCTGAAGCGAGAGACAAAGGTGATTTGTCCGAAAATGCAGAATATGATGCTGCAAAAGAAGCTCAGGGCTTGCACGAGGCTAAGATTGCAAAGTTGGAAGAGGTATTGTCAAGTGCCCGTTTGATCGATGAGTCCAAATTGGATTTATCTAAAGTGTTGGCCTTGTCGATAGTACGCATTCGTAACAAGAAGAATGGTGCGGAGATGACTTACCAGTTGGTTTCGGAAACCGAAGCTGACTTGAAAGCAGGTAAAATTTCTGTTAAATCCCCAATTGCACAAGGTTTGTTGGGCAAATCAGTAGGTGATGTGGCCTTGGTACAGGTGCCTGCTGGCGAAATTGAATTTGAAATCTTGGATATTTCAAGATAAGCGTATGTAAAGGTTATGAGCGGTACTGCCATAACCGCTTATATTACTTTTCTATATCACACAAAAGGATTCTTTGATAAAAAAAGAATCCTTTTTAATTTTCAGGCCTATTTCTAAAATTATTCAAATTGTAAGATGAATATCAAAACGCTACCAATATTACCTTATTGTCTTTGATATTTTGTTATATTTGCGGATACACTGATACGAATATTATATGTCTACGATATTTTCCAAAATTATTGCTGGTGAGATACCTGCTTATAAAGTTGCTGAGAGTAATGATTATTTAGCATTTTTAGATATATCACCCCTTACACGCGGGCATGTATTGGTAATCCCTAAAAAAGAGACAGACTATATCTTTGATATTGAAAATGATGAGTACATGGGCTTGTGGGTATTTGCAAAGATAGTATCGCAAGGTATTAAAAAGGTATTTCCCTGTGTAAAAGTTGGCGTGGCCGTAGTCGGTCTTGAAGTGGCACATGCCCATATACATTTGATTCCATTGAATAAGGTTAGTGATATGAGTTTTGACAAGCCAAAATTGTCTTTACCAGCAGAAGAATTGCAGCAAATTGCCGAAGATATACGTCAGGCGATTTCGGAAGTGACTAATGCTGAATAACTCGTAGCAGCAGTCTTAAAACGAACTAACTAGTATGCAAGAATTTTTATTGTCATTCCAACAGCTGATGGATCCCGAGTACTTACTGAGTCACGGCGGATTCTATATAGTATGTTTGATTGTATTTGCGGAAACGGGTCTTTTCTTTGGCTTTTTTTTGCCTGGAGACTATTTATTATTTCTAGCGGGGCTATTCTGCGCCCTCAATAAGATTGATGTAAGCATCACCACGATGTTTTTAGGTATTTTATTCTCGGGTATTGCGGGTAATTTTGCCGGATATTGGTTTGGTCATCGAGCCGGGCCCATGCTTTTCAAAAGAGAAGATTCGTGGATTTTCAAGAAAAAATATATTGTCATGGCTGAAGAATTCTACCAGAAATATGGTGGAACTGCCTTAGTCATTGGTAGGTTTGTGCCAATAATTCGTACATTTGCACCCATATTTGCAGGAGTAGTGAAGCTGGACTTCAAAAAGTTTGTCTTGTACAATGTATTGGGCGCACTTATTTGGGTAGGCGTATTGACATTATCTGGATATTATCTAGGTGCTTTATTCCCACAGATCATTAATTACGTAGAATATATTGTGATAGGTATGATTGTCATTGCTTTCTTACCTATTATTATTGCTTTGCTTAAGAGGTGGTTGAAAAATAGAAAACAGAAATTAACAAAATAAACAGTAAGTAATATTAATGAGTACACAACATCCTTGGCATCAAGTGTCTCCTGGAGACGACGTGCCAAATTCAGTAAATGCCATAATTGAAATTCCTAAAGGTTCAAAAGCAAAATACGAGATTGACAAAGATAGTGGTTTGATCAAGTTGGACCGTGTATTATTCTCCTCTGTAATGTATCCAGCCAATTATGGGTTTATTCCACAAACATACTGTGATGATAAAGATCCGTTGGATATTTTGGTCATTAGCTCTGTGGATGTATATCCAATGAGTCTGATCGAAGCTAAAGTAATCGGTGTAATGCACATGATTGATGGCGGTGAGCAAGATGACAAAATCATCGCAGTGGCCAAAAATGATGTGTCTGTAAATTATATCAACGATTTATCGGAATTGCCTCCACATACAATGAAAGAAATTGTTCGCTTTTTTCAAGACTATAAAGCCTTGGAAGGTAAAAGTGTAGAGATTCAAAATTTATATGGTCGTGCGTATGCTCAAAATATTATAAAAGAGAGTATCGAACTGTATAATACTGAAATAAGAAATAAATAAATCAAATGGCTCTCGATATTTTTTGGACATTATTATTAGTCTGTGCAAATGGTTTTTTTGTCGCAGCTGAGTTTGCGATTGTCAAGGTAAGGGCGTCGCAAATAGAGCTACAGGCCAAATCAGGCAGCAATGTGGCTAAAGTAGCAAAAAATATTACTGAGCATTTGGACAAATACCTAGCTGCCACACAGCTAGGTATTACTTTGGCTTCTCTAGGCCTTGGTTGGATCGGGGAGAAGGTCATGACTAATGTGGTACATCAAGCTTTTGGTTTGCTGGATATTGATGTTTCGCAAGGTTGGGCCAGAGGATTAGGTATAGCGATTGCCTTCGGAACGATCACACTATTGCATGTTGTGCTCGGTGAGTTAGCGCCCAAATCTATTGCTATTCAAAAACCTGTCGCTACTACCATGAAGATAGCTGTGCCTTTGCGGTTATTTTACTGGTTATTAATGCCACTGATTTTTGTGTTTAATGGTTTGGCAAATTTCTTACTCAAGTTGGTAGGTATCGAACCGCATCCGAATGAATCCATTCACTCATCAGAGGAATTACAATATTTATTAGATAAAGGTAAAGAGTCTGGGGTGTTGAATATGTCTGAGCATGAGCTTATTAAAAATGTTTTTGACTTTAATGAGCGAATTGTAAAAAATATCATGGTACCGCGCACCAAAATAGTGGCTGTAGAAGTCAATGACAATACGGAAGAATTTATCAAGACGGTCACTGAAGAAGGCTATTCGCGTATTCCGATCTATTCAGACAATATCGATAAGATAGTCGGAGTCGTACATACTAAGGATATTCTACCTATTGTAGTAAAAGGTAAAGACGTCGAGCTGAAAGACATTATGCGTAAGCCTTACTTTATCCCTGAAACTAAAAAAATCAATGATTTGATGGCGGAGTTTCAACAAAAACGCATTCAAATTGCATTTGTATTGGATGAATTTGGCGGAACATCTGGGATGGTTACATTGGAAGATATTGTGGAAGAGTTGGTTGGTGATATTCAAGATGAGTATGATGAGGAAAATCCAGTTGTAGAGCAGATTTCGGAAACGGAATTTATGTTGGATGCTGGTGCCAATGTACATGATGTAAATGAATACCTTCCGATCGAACTACCCGAAAGTTCGGATTATGATACGATTGCTGGTCTAGTGAGTCATATCTTCGAAAAGATACCTGATGTAGGGGAGTCGATGGAGGATTTGGGGTATCGATTTACAATTATGAAAAAAACTCAACAAAATATTGAGTACGTGAAGTTGGATGTAATCGAAATTGCTGAAGACGACAACCAAGACGCTTAATATGCAACTTTTTTACACATCAGATATTGAATCTCATCACACATCATTTATGCTAAGTGAGGAGGAAAGCAAACATGCTATTCGTGTGTTGCGACTGAATGTAGGTGACAAGATTCACTTGATCGATGGAAGAGGAGGATTGTATGAGACCGAGATACTGGATGCTCATCCTAAGCGTACGACATTAAATATATTGTCTGTACAGGAAAATTTCGGAAAACTTCCTTATGAAATTCACCTGGCGGTAGCTCCTACCAAAAATATAGACCGCATAGAATGGTTTCTGGAGAAGGCTACTGAAGTCGGCTTGTCTGAATACACACCTATTATTTGCGAACATTCTGAGCGCAAAGAAGTAAAAGTCGAACGATTGGAAAAAGTAGCTATTGCAGCTATGAAACAGTCGTTGAAAGCTTATTTACCCAAGATAAATCCAGCTATTCCTTTCGCTAAATTTTTGGAAGCACAAAAGTCTAATGTAGGAATCTGTAAGGGTATCGCGCATTGTGTGGACGCCTCCAAATCTTACCTTTCCACCTCATTCGAGGCAAAACAAAAATACTTGATTCTTATTGGTCCTGAGGGTGATTTCTCCGAAAAAGAAATAAACCAAGCTTTGGAGACTGGTTTTATTCCTTTATCATTAGGAGAAGCCAGGCTGCGTACAGAGACAGCAGCATTAGCTTCTGTAATGGAAATCGCTTTATTGAATCGCTAATTAATAATTACCGCGTCTACTATTTGTATTTCAGCATTTCCTTTTAATGGCTCCGGATTGAATACCATTTTACCTTTAAGTTTTATAGGCTCCTCTGTAAATCGAACCGTTCCCTTTTTCATAAAAATCTCTATCATCGGCGGGATACCATTTGTTCCACAGAATTGACATTGTGCGATAGGTAATACAGACAACATGAATGTGCTGTGATTACGGCCGCTCGTCAATGGAATAAGGTAGCCAGGTACTTCTACGATTTTATTTTCCAGTTTTTTGAGTTCGGGTGGATAATGAGGGGTATACACCTTTTTATTACCTGATGTTGTCACTTTATACATCATTTTGTCAATAGCTTCCCAAGTGCTATTCATCATAGGGGTATGGTCTGGAATATCGAGTCCCTGCATATTTCCTTCAATTTGTGCGCTAGCGCCAAAGGAAACGAATGTCAATAAAAGTAATATTAAATAATTCTTCATTTATTTGGATGATAGTATGTTTGAAATAGTTGTCTGATATGCTTTTATAGCTGGAAGGATACTTGCTAGTATACCTATTCCCATTGCTGTCAATAAAATTAATAATTCATTTGTATGAATAGCAAAAACCTGTATAAAATCTGCGCTTTCACTCGCCTGAAGACTGATATAGTAAAGTATTAAATGCCCTAATACTAATCCGATCAAACCTCCAATACATGTTATTATTAATCCTTCGACTAATGTAATGGTGAAAAGTTTAGCTTTTGTGGCGCCTAATGTACGCATGATGGCCAAGTCATACTTGCGGTCTTTCATGGCATTATACAAGCTAATGAATACACTGAATCCAGCGATAATCATAATAACGTAAGCCAAAATTCCTAGGGAATCAATACCTACCCCTAGTAAAGAGAAAATCCTAGAACTTTCGATAGCTGGGGATGCAGCCTGCATTTGTGTACTTTGGTTTATCATTCGCGGAAGTACGCTCAATGCTGTAGGCGAGCTGTACTTTACCAATAAGGCGGTGATTTCTACGCCATGATCTTCGATCATGTCTTGTCCGATACTTTTGATAAACGTGTTATTTTGTGGCTTTTCAGTAACTAATTCCTCTTCCTGTATATCGCTGCTGGTCGCTGTGGACGTATTTTTATCATGGTCATGGTTATGATCATGTCCTTCATCGTGTGCGTGGTCAGCGTGGTCATGCTGATGGTCACCCTCGTTGTGCTCATGCGCGTGTCCATCATGATTATGGTCATGACTATGGTCGTGGTCATGGTCATCATCAGCATGGATGTGCTCACCTTGATGGGCGATACCATGTACTTCCCAGACACTGGATAGATTACTTAAAATCAGATTGTCTACCACGGACTGAGCGGGCGCCAATATACCTACCACGGTGAAGGGATGATCGTCATGTTGATGTGCCTCGGCGGAAAGTCCGTGCGCACTGAATATCTTATCTCCGATTTTTAACGCGTGCTTGCGTGCGACTTCTGCGCCAAGTACCACTTCAAAAGACTTTTTCCACAGTTGTCCTTCTTGAATTTTTAACTCATATAATTCTAAGAAGGTCTGATCTGTACCGATTATCCGATGCCCTTTGTAGTTGTCACCTAAGGAGATTGGTGTAGCCAGCTGTACCAAGGGATTTTCTGCAATTTTATTTGCTTCGGACAAAGGAATATTCCCTGTTGGATTATCTACATGATAAAGTGAACTTAGTATCAACTGCATAGGACTCCCTTTAGCGCCGACTACTAAATCTATATTCTTGGAGTTATTTTCCAGCTGTTTTTCAAAAGATACTGAACTAATGTATATGACGATAAGTATGGATACGCCAAATGCGGTAAGTAATACGCTTAATACTGCCGATCCCCATTGTTGGGATATGTTTTTCCAAACCAAAGAAAATGTATTCATACTTGTTCTTATAATTGATAGGTGTTTACAAAATAAGGTTTGATTCGTGTGTCATGCGTAGCAATGAGAAGTGTAGCATCAAAATTTTCAGCTATCTCTAACAATAGGTCCATTGCATATTTCGTGTTGCTATCATCCAAAGCTGCTGTTGGCTCATCGGCGATCAATACTTTTGGCTTGTTGATCACTGCACGCGCGATGGCTGCCCGCTGCAGCTGCCCTCTGCTGAGCTGGGTAGGGTAACTATTAGCTTTGTCTCCTATCTGCAATTTGTCCAGCACCTCACGCACAGCTAACTTATCTTGCTTCTCTTTGGCAAGAAATTGAGCCAAGACAATGTTTTCTTCTAAAGTTAGATTTTTCAGTAAATGTGCGTCTTGGAAAATAAATCCCATATTTTTTGCCCGAAATAGATCTCTTTGTTCTTCCGCCATTGCGTAGATGTCCAACTCATTGATAAATACATTTCCCGATTTTGGCTGCGAAAGACCTCCAAGTAGATGCAATAATGTTGTTTTGCCACTTCCGGATTCGCCCAAAAGTAATGTGTGCTTATTCTTATCGATATGCACATCGGGAAATATTAATGGATGTGAAGAGGAATATTTAAAAGTGAGATTTTTTGATCGTATCATAGATATTATTTATTCAATCAATTTAGTGCTATCTAAGGTTAAAGGTATCTACAAAAGATAAGAATAGAAAATTCTATTAAAATTATTACATCCCTTGTTTCAGGAGCTAAAGTTAACAAATAATTAATATTAAAGGGGTTGCTTGATGAAATATGCAGGGTCTCAGCTAGCTTAACATGTTTTTAACATCTATTTTATAAAATGGTAATGCAACGGTAATACTGAGCTAATGTGACGACTTTAGTTTTGTGTTAAATTTAAATGAACACACGGTGAAAATAAATTGGATTAAGAGAAGAGTAGGTTTGATTGCTCTCAGTTTACCATTAAACCTTATGGCCTTCGCACAGACTTCAGGGATAAGTTTAGGTCCTATTAAAAGCGAAGAAAGCAGTAATAAGATATTACATACCTCTTTTAAGGACACTGTTGCCTCTTCACTGCATCTGTCTAATGCGGATAGTTTCAGTGTGCCGAAGGAAGGATTAGGAATACGAGGGAAAGTCGTTGATGTAGAGACTTTGAAGCCTATGCCGGGGGTAAATGTTTCAATTCCGCAACATAATAAAGTAACGGTCACCAACGCGCAAGGAGAATTCTTGATTCCAGTTGTGAAAAAAGGAAATTATACGATCATAACGAATTTTCTGGGATACAGCCAAGAACAAATGGTTGTAGATGTACAGCAAAAATGGGAGTTTGTCAGTCTAGCGCTTGTACATGAAGCATCAGAAATGGATGAAGTTGTGGTTACGCGACGAAGAATTCAAGCGAGTGAACTTGCTCTACTTGAAGAACGCAAAGCTTCGAATCTTTTCGTAGAGAAAATAGGTAGCCAAGAACTGTCGCGCAAGGGGATAGGTGATGCTTCTACTGCCGTTGCAAAGCTGTCTGGTGTATCCAAGCAAGAAGGAAGTACACAAGTATATGTGCGTGGACTGGGCGATCGATACATTTCGACCACCATGAATGGCTTACCTATTCCATCTAGCGACCCCAACCTTAAAAACATTGCCTTGGATATTTTCTCTACAGATATTGTGGAGTTTGTAGGTGTCGATAAATCCTTCAACAGTCATATTAATGGAGATTTTGGAGGAGCTAGTGTAGATATTGGTTCTAAGAATTATACAGGCGACAGATTATTAGAAGTGTCGGTTGGATCAAGCATGAATACGAATGCTATTCAGCAGAGCGGAGATTTTCGCTTACAAAGCGGTCCTAATTTTTGGGGTTATTCCAATTATTCTGCTCCTGAGGATGCGCAAGGTAGTTATCATTTTGCCAACAGTTGGGATCCGATTAAGAAAGCAGTTACTCCAATAAATTTTGGAATTAAAGTGGGTGATTCGTTTCGTGTAGGTGAGGAGGGACGCTTGAGTTTATTTGTATCTGCAAAATATGCCAATAGTTTTATCAGTAGAAATGGAGTAAATGCTAATTTTAGTGCGCAAGGAGCGCCATTAAAATCGCTAACGCAAGAAAGACAGAGTTATGGTACCAATTCTACGGGATTGATTAATGCAAATTATCAAATTAATAGCAAACATCGAATCGGCTATAATTTCTTATACATCAATTCAAGCAATCAGACCCGTGACGCGTTCCATGGTTTTATTCGTGATGCAGGGTCGGATGCTGAAAATAATCGTGGATTCATCAATCGAAATACATTTGATAATACGCAGTTGTTCATCAATCAGGTGCTTGGTAAGCACACTGTTACCGAAGCGGTGCAAGTAGATTGGGGACTAGCGTACAATAAGGTGGATGGCAATATGCCTGACCGGATGCAAACTATGTATAGTCAGCAAGCATCGGGTGATTTTCGTTTCATCCGCATCAATGCCGCCGATAACCACCGCTACACTTATTATTTAAAGGAAGATGAACTAGCTGCAAACCTTTCCGCTTCATACAAATTTGGAAGTACCAATCCAGCTGTATTGCGCGTGGGGTATTCGGGTAGGATCAAGCAACGAACTTTTGATGTCATGCAACTGAATTTTGCCATCAAAAACGGTTTGCATGAGACCACATCGATTGATCCGACTAATATAGATGAGTATTTGGGTGCTTCAGGTTTTGGAACCTTCTATGATCTGGTAGGTATGGCTGGTAATGCATTCCAATTTTACAATGGCGATCAAGATATTCATGCGGGTTTTGCGACTTTGGATTATGTGTTCAGTGATAAATTGACCGCTGTCTTAGGGATGCGTTACGAACGCATTAAGCAATTTGTGGATTATAACAGTATCGAATACCGACCTGGAAGTAATACGCTGAATAAGAATGGGATTCTGCCAAGTTTGAATTTGAAGTATGTTCTCAATGCGAAGAATAATCTTCGATTGGGAGCAAGTAAAACCTATACTTTGCCACAGTTCAAAGAGCGCGTACGTTTTCCGTATGAAGACGTCACTCAGGTGGTGGTAGGTAACCCCTATTTGTACGCTTCGGACAATTATAATTTGGATTTGAAATGGGAAATGTTTCCTTCTGAAGGTGAATTGTTTTCTGTAGCAGCATTTGGAAAATACATTCAGAATCCTATCAATGAAATCATGATTTCTTCTGCTTCAAACGATATTTCATTTGCCAATACGGGCGACAAGGGTTATGTCTATGGTCTGGAGTTGGAAGCAAAAAAATACTTGATAAATAACAGTCAAAATAAGATCTCGCTTGGATTCAATACGGCGATTATGAAAACAGATCAAAAGTTTGATGCCGCAAAAGTATCCGCAGAGACACAAGGCTTATTGAATATTGATCCTACGCATCCTCGATCCAATTTTACTGGAGCTTCTGACTTTATTGTAAATGCAGATTTATCTTATCAGAAAGATTTTAATACAGATAAAAATGTAATTGCTACCGTATTATATAGCTATTATTCGGACAAGTTGAATGCAATCGGTACAGGGGGATTGGGCAATCGCGTGGATAAAGGTATCGGTAGCCTTGATTTTGTATTAAAAACAAAATGGAACAAAGCGCTGGGTATAGACTTCAGTGCTAATAATATACTCAACCCCGAATTCCAAAGATGGCAACAAAATACAGCGCCCGTGAAGGTATTATCCTATAAGCGTGGTGCGTTCATCAGTCTTGGTGTCAATTATAAATTCTAGTTAACAATTATTTCATAATCAATTAATTACTACGACATACGACATTCATTTATTTGTATAACAATTCAACGCAAAACAATTAAAACATATAAAAATGAAAAAATCACTTTCCACAGTATTGTTATTAGCTTCGTTAACATCGGCGGCTCCCATGTTGTTCACGGCTTGTAGCTCAGACAATGACCCGATCGTTAATCCGATAGATGACATTCGCGAGAATCTAAAAGGAGAGATCAAAAATGGTGAACACATCATCTTGGAATCCGGCGTGTATAAGTTGACAGGTGCTTTAATTGTTCAGAGTGGTGGTAAATTGACTGTTAAACCCGGTGTAGTAATCGAAGCGACACCGTACCGTGATGGCGAAGAAATCCGATACATTGCCGTAGCACAGGGCGGTCAGATTTTTGCTGAAGGAACGAAAGAAAAACCCGTGATATTTACTTCCACAAACAAAACCCAACAAGCTTGGGGAGGTGTCGTGGTATGTGGTAAAGCACCGATTAATAAGGGCAACACAGCAAATGCTGAAGTCTCTGGATTGCCTTATGGAGGTACTCAAGTTGATGATAACTCTGGAATTATAAAATATGCACGTATAGAGTATTCAGGGTATTCCTATTCTTCCGACAAAGAGTTCAATGGATTGTCCATGTTTGGAGTAGGTGCGGGAACGACAATTGAATATGTGCAAGTGCACGAAGGCTCAGATGACGGCTTTGAATGGTTTGGAGGTACCGTGAATACGAAGTATCTAGTGTCTACATCAAATGAAGATGATCTTTTTGATTGGACTGAGGGATGGAAGGGGACCAACGAATATTGGTATGGCAAAGAAGCTGCCAATAAAGGGAACAGAGGTATAGAAGCTGATAATAACTCGAATAATCATCTCGCAGGACCTATTTCAAATCCTACAATTAAAAATTTAACGTTGATAGGACGTGGTGCTTCGAGCTCGGAGCCGCAAGCTTTGAAACTGCGTGTAGGTACGAAAGCAACTATGGATAATGTGTATTTGAGTAACTGGTCTGTTGGGATGGACATTGAGCACGATGAAAGTATAGGCTATATAACTGACGGAAGTTTGAAAATTTCGAATGTGAAATTTGAAAACATAACAACGAAATCAAAAGGGACGAAAACCGTTCCGCAAGGATCACCTGAAGGCACTAAAGGTGCTGTGGTAGATGTGTCGGCAGCATTTACGGAGAATAACGCTGCCACGGGGGCAGGTGCAGGATCAGCTACACCAGAGTGGGCTAAAGGTTGGACTGTAGGAATTTAGTATAGTAGGAATATAGTTAATCAGGGGGCACAACTTCGGTTTGCCCCTTTTCTTATGTGGTTTTTTATTTACATTTATTTTTATTAATAATTAATTAAGGGTGTGATTTAGGTTAAATATTTAAATTTAATTGTAATTAGAAATTAATTTAAATCAGTACTGTCCTAAATAAATTTTAGGGTATTAAAAATCTATCTTCATGTTAAATAAATGAAGAACTGAGTCTTATTTGAGAAAAGTATCCTCTGTTTTCTATCAAAAGAGTTGAAACTGACCTTTTTTATCAGGTGGTT
>JBMDWK010000146.1:0-19432 GCA_048595255.1 Sphingobacterium sp.
AGCTGAGCTATTTTCGCTTATTGAAGTCTTTCAAGTTGTCAGGACATCGCGTCCTTCCGATTTGATGATGCAAATATAGAGGTATAATCCATTTCTGCAAAATGTTTTTGAAATAAAATATAGCTTTTAAAGCTTTATAACCTCATATGTTTGATAATCAGTATGAATAATTTTTAAATAAAATAGCCTACTTCTCTGTAGAAGTAGGCGGGGTATGATTATGCACTTAATCCGGCTCTTTTTAGCAGAGCGTCGACTTGCGGTTCTTGACCGCGGAATTGTTTATACAGTTGCATAGGATGTATAGTGCCACCCTTTGAAAGGATATTATCCTTGAATTTGGTCGCAATTTCTTTGTTGAATATTCCATTTTCTTTGAAATATTCAAAGGCATCGGCATCGAGAACTTCCGCCCACTTATAGCTGTAATAGCCGGACGAGTAGCCACCATTGAAAATATGGGAAAAGGAAGTACTCATCGCATTATCTTCTACATCTGGGTACAATTGTGTTGCCTCGAACTGTGTTTTTTCAAATGTTTTGACCGAAGAAATAGATGATGGATCTTGGCCGTGCCATCCCATATCCAATAATCCAAAGCTTAATTGTCGTAGCGTCGCCATTCCTTCTAAAAATGTTGCTGATTCTTTAATTTTCTCTACCAACTCCATCGGTATTAATTCACCAGTTTGGTAGTGCGTAGCGAAAAGCGCAAGGGCTTCTTTTTCATAACACCAATTTTCCATAATCTGACTTGGTAGCTCCACGAAGTCCCAGAACACCGATGTGCCCGAAAGGTTAGGATAAGTGGTATTAGCAAGCATTCCGTGTAGCGCATGACCAAACTCATGGAATAGGGTAGTGACTTCAGTGAATGTCAATAGCGCCGGTTTGGTTTCTGTTGCTGGCGTGAAGTTGCAAACAATGGATACGTGAGGGCGTTCATTCACATTATCTTTGATATATTGTGGTTTGAAAGAAGTCATCCATGCGCCTTGACGTTTTCCTTTGCGCGGAAAAAAATCCGCATAAAAGATTGCAATCAAATTCTCTTTTTCGTCTTTGACTTCGAATGTTTGTACGTCTGGGTGGTATTTATCTATGTTCTGAACTTCTGTAAATGTGAGACCAAAAAGCTTATTGGCAACAGCAAAGGCACCATTCAGCACGTTTTCGAGCTTAAAATAAGGTTTTAGTAACTCGTCATCTAGCTGAAACCTCTCTTGCTTTAGTTTCTCTGCATAATAAGCACCGTCCCATTTTTCCAATTGCGTAATACCATCTTTTTGCTTCGCAAATTCGGTTAAATCTTGAAATTCTCTTTCTGCTGCAGGTTTAGCCTTTGCTAATAAATCGTTCAAAAACGCATTCACATTGGTGGGTGATACGGCCATACGTTCGGCTAGTACAAAATCCGCATGCGTGGCATATCCTAATAGCTGGGCACGCTTAAAACGCAGTTGAGCAATTTCCATCACGATAGCTTCATTGTTGTTGTCATTCTGTTGGAAACCTTTACGACCGGCTGCCAAAGCAATTTCTTTACGCAAGGATCGATTGTCTGCGTAGGTAACAAAAGGAATGTAGCTCGGGTAGTCTAAGGTAAATATCCAACCATCTTTTCCTTCGGATTTGGCCAATGCGGCTGCCGCTTCTATCACGCCTTCCGGTAACCCTTTTAAGTCATCCGCATTGGTGAGGTGCAATTGATATGCATTCGAATCCGCAAGTAGATTCTCACCAAACTTCAGTTTCAGAACAGATAATTTCGCATCAATGTCGCGAAGTTTTGATTTTTTATCATCATCCAAAAGAGCACCATTACGCGCAAAGTCTTTGAAGGATTTATTGAGTAAAGTTTCTTGTTCCGGATTTAGCTTTAACCTTTCCTTTTGCTCATATACGGTTTTTACGCGCACAAAAAGATCAAGATTCAACGTAATATCGTTACCTAAAGCCGATAATTTAGGCGCAACTTCTTGTGCTATTTTTTCCATCTCATCATTCGTGTCGGCTGAGTGCAAGTTGAAAAAAATATTGCTTATACGATCCAAGGTCTGACCGGAGTAAGCAAGCGCTTCGATGGTGTTTTGGAAAGTTGGAGGCTCGGGATTATTCGCAATATCCTCAATTTCCTTTTTGGTAAGTGCTATAGCTTCCTCAAATGCCGGAAGATAATCCTTTTCGCTGATCTGCGAAAAGGGCGCGGTATCATGTGTGGTTTTAAATTTTTCTGTTAAAATTGCCATAGTGATAAAACTAGAAATATTTTGTGAAATAATAATCACTTTTCGGTCAAAGACGACATGTCGCATGGATTTTTACCGCGAGGGATACTCGTATATGACATAGTTTTATAAATATTTTGACCGATAAATACAATCTTATTGGTAACTTATGTCCACAAATAACTGTTTCTTTTTAACATTTATTATCACTATTACATATGGAAGCATTGTACGGTACATGGCCATGGTATGTAGGAGGACCTTTGGTTGCCTTTATCATGTTGCTACTTATTAAGCTGGGGAAATCCTTTGGTTTTTCATCCAATTTTCGGACTATGTGTTCGGCTTTGGGTGCTGGCAAACATTGTGATTTTTTTGATTTCGATTGGAAATCACAACGCTGGAATCTGTTTTTTCTCGTTGGTTCGATGATTGGTGGATTTGTGGGGGCGCATCTACTGAGCGAGCACCAGGCTCCACCGATCTCAGCGGATACGATCAACACACTCAAATCCTATGGATTCGAAAGTGCAGGAACCACTTATTTACCGCCGGAGCTGTTCTTTAATCTGGACGCCAAAAATCTTATCCTTCTTTTTCTAGGAGGAATTTTGGTTGGTTTTGGCACTCGTTATGCCGGTGGCTGTACTTCAGGGCATGCTATTTCGGGATTAAGTAATTTGCAATGGCCTTCGCTCGTAGCTGTAATCGGATTTTTTATTGGTGGATTATTAATGGTTCATGTTTTGTTTCCTTACATATTTTAGACGATGAGAAATTTTGTGTTTGTATTATTAGGAATAGCGTTTGGAATAGTGATGTATAAGGCCGAAGCGGCATCATGGTTCAGAATTTTTGAGATGTTTAGTTTCCAATCCTTTCATATGTATGGATTTATCGGTTCAGCTTTGCTTGTGGGTGTTTTGGGAATTCAATATTTAAAGCGAAGCGAAGCCAAAGATGTGGACGGGCAGCCTATTCGTATCGAACCCAAAGCAAAGTCCATTATGCGTTATGCCATTGGAGGTACATTCTTTGGTATGGGGTGGGCATTGGTAGGAGCGTGTCCAGGACCCATATTTGTGTTATTAGGTTCGGGTGTGTTTTCTATAATTATAGTCATTTTAGGTGCTTTATTAGGTACTTACGTCTACGGACTATTTCGTAAATATTTGCCACACTAATTAATTAAATAATGCTCATTTTAGGACTGCTTTTAGCTGTTTTTGTTGGTATCACCTTAGGTCTGGTAGGCAGTGGTGGGTCGATTTTGACAGTGCCAATATTCGTTTACATCTTTGGTGTCAACCCTGTATTGGCGACCGCCTATTCGCTATTTGCAATTGGCGCAACATCTATTATAGGCGGGATCAAGGGATTTGTGCAGGGTGATGTCGATATAGATAAACTCCTAAAGTTTGGTATACCGTCCATGATTTCAGTTTTTGTGACCCGTAAGTATATTGTACCTCTGATTCCGGATGAATTTCATATAGGAACGTATGTGGTAGCGCAAGAAACCGTTCTTATGGTTTGTTTTGCCATCTTAATGTTGTTTGCTGCTTTTGCGATGATGCACGAAATTAAGGTTCCAAATCAGCATTTTTCATTTGTCAGTGTCGTTACCAAAGGTGTGCTAGTAGGTAGTGTAACCGGGATAGTAGGCGCCGGAGGGGGATTTTTGATAATCCCAGCGCTTACAAATTTCTTTCATCTCAGTATGAAGAAAGCTGTTTCCACTTCACTAGTGCTCATAGCTATTAATTCGATGTTAGGATTGTTGGGCGATTGGAGAAGAATCAATCTTTTTGATTGGAATTTGCTACTCATGTACACCGGACTTACTGTATTCGGGATATTCATTGGCTTTTATTTCAGCAACAAAATAGACGGTCCGAGTTTGAAGAAGCTATTCTCGTACGGAATACTTATTGTGGCTGCATTGGTATTAATGGAAGAATTAGGATTATTTTAAATAAATAGAAGGAGACTAACTATGTTTTTCGAACAAATATATGATAAGACCTTGGCACAAGCGAGCTATTTGATAGGTTGTCAAGTGACAAGAGAGGCAATTGTAATTGATGCTAAGCGCGATGTAGATACGTATTTAGCGCTTGCCGAAGCAAACAATCTTCAGATCACGCACGTGGCAGAAACTCATATACATGCGGATTTCTTGTCGGGTAGTAGAGAGTTGGTCGAACTGACCGGAGCTAAATTATTTTTATCGGATGAAGGTGGTGCAGATTGGCAATATGAATTCCCACACATAGGATTGAGACACGGAGATATCATCCGGGTGGGCAATTTATCGTTTGAAAGCATACATACGCCAGGTCATACACCAGAGAGTTTATCCTTTTTGCTCACTGATCATCCTGCGACAGATCTTCCGGTGATGCTTTTTACGGGAGACTTTCTATTTGTAGGTGATGTCGGACGTCCCGATTTGTTGGAAGAAACTGTAGGAATCGCTGGATCTAAAGAAATAGGCGCCAAACAGTTATTTGACTCTCTTCAGCAATTCAAATCTTTACCGGATTACATTCAGGTATGGCCTGGGCATGGTGCAGGTTCAGCCTGCGGAAAAGCATTAGGAGCAGTCGCTAATTCGACGGTAGGCTATGAGAAAATTAGAAATTGGGCCTTGCAGCACGAAGATTTTGAGTCATTCAAAATCGAATTATTCCATGATCAGCCCGAGGCACCATACTATTTTGCGCAGATGAAGAAACTGAATAAAATAGAGCGCCCCTTATTGACCTCTGTTCCCCAACATCCCATTATCCGCCTAGATGAGATCCCAGCAGAGTCTATAATTGTGGATACGCGAAGTAAATTTGACTTTGCCAAAGGTCATATACCTACATCCATTAACATTCAGAATAACAAGAGCTTGGCCAATTGGGCAGGTTGGATGCTGCCCTATGATAAGCCATTGGTTATCATTGCGGAAGCGCCAATGCATGAGGAAATTACACGTAAGCTCATGCGTATTGGAATGGACAACATTGAAGCTTTTGTGCTCGAAGTCGAAGGTGAATTAGTCAAAGGAGAAATCGTAAACGCCGAAGAGGTTGCTCAGCAAATGCAAGATGAAAACACAACTTTGCTAGACGTGAGAAGTGCTGTCGAATATCGAAAAGGACATATTCCCGGCGCTAAGCATCATTTCGTCGGAAAACTAGCCAAACAATTGCCAGCAGAAGACAAAGATCGTCCTATCATCATACAATGTCAGGCGGGGGATAGAGCTACAATTGCCTCATCGTATTTGATGCGTCATGGATTTACAGATGTCAAAACTTATATAGGAAGCATGCAAGATTGGCTTGCGAAGAAATATCCTGTTACAACTTAATATATTTTTATTAGGAAGTATGGCTAAATCTATGAGTTCTCGAATCGGATGAGGCGAATAATTCTATTTTAATACTTCCAATATTTATTTCAAATTTGCAGCATGAAGATAACACTATTATGCATTGGAAAGACAGATGATAAATTTATACAGGAAGGAATTGATAAATACCTCAAACGACTCAAGCATTATATAACTTTTCAGATAGTGGTAATTCCGGACATTAAAAATGTGAAGAACCTGTCAGAGTCCCAACAGAAGGAGAAAGAAGCAGATGCCTTCAAAAAACATATTAGTAATTTGGACCATGTCGTCTTGTTGGATGAGCGAGGCAAAGAATACCGCTCCTTAGAATTTTCCTCTTTTATCGAGAAAAAAATGGTAGCAGGAGTGCAGCATGTGGTATTTTTGATAGGAGGGCCTTACGGCTTCTCAGATGAAATCAAACAACGTGCTAATTCATTTGTTTCATTATCAAAGATGACATTCTCGCACCAGATGGTTCGTCTTTTCTTTGTAGAGCAAATATACAGAGCGTTTACAATAATGAAAGGAGAACCCTATCATCACGAATAGAAAATTAAGTAATCACCAATTAAATCAGGAGGTCAGTATGGACATGGATAAATTCAAACGAGATTATAAATATAAAACCAATGAAGGCGGTAAAAGCTTTACTTGGCTTATAATAGCATGTGCTGTAATTATTATTTTACTAGCATTTTTCATGCGTTAGAAAATAATTAAGGCGATATTGGGAGTATCGCCTTAAAATCACACTAACTATTTATCTCTTATGAAAAGAGATTAGGGCATCGATACATGAAATATTTCAAGGAATTATCGATTATATAAATTTAGTAAAATAAGTTCTAATAAATCAGAAAATTATATAAAAAAATAATATTATTGATTCTTTTGCTTATTTATTAAATTTTTAAATATTTCGAAAGCTCTTTTGTCTGTTTTAAAGGTTAAGTCCTTAACCTCAAATTTGTTGACATCCACCAAACGAAAAACTTCTAACTTATCTGCGATAATGTTATCGTCAAAATCAAATGGTTTTTGCTTTAATTCCATCTGAAGTTCTTCTAAAGGTTTCACTTCGTAATAAATCGAAATTATCTGACTGTTATTAAAACTTGATTTTTCATAGAAATCTGTTGTATAGATATGCCTTATTACCTCTATTTTTAAGTTGCACTCTTCGACAAACTCCCTTTTGAGCGCATCGATCAATCCTTCTCCATATTCTAATCCTCCACCCGGAAACTTAGTAAAAGATACACTCTGTGTTCTCTCATCGGTGATTAGTATCTCATTATTTTCGTTTCTAAGTATTCCGTATACTCTAACATTGAATGGAAACATCTCCTTTTTGCTTTTCTATATCTGGTAAAACTCTTCCTCGTCGCAAAACACGTAGATGTAAGCATGAGGAAACCACTCCGTAATCTTTTGCGATTGCTAATAAATGCGCATTAAATCTCTACAAATCCATTGGATACGGCACTCTCTTCAACAAACAACACAGAGTAATGCTTTGGTAACAGCCAGCCCAATGTAGTGGATATCTGTTCGAAAATTTTCTCATTGCCCAACTGAGGAGGAGTAAAGTTGAATACCAAATCTTGTTTTACTTCCTGCTCATCCTTATAATTGCGAGCGATCATCATAGCTTTGGGCGTTACGATTCCCATATGTTTTAAAAATTCACGAAGTTGGTTTCTTAAGTATTTCGGCAGAATATTATCAGACGGTGCCCCGACTAAAATTTGTTCGTCTTGACTGATAATGATTTGCTCTTTATTATTTGAAAAAATACTATCATCCGTATAAAAAGAATCTGTCAATTCGTAGTTTACAATATCTCCATACGAAAATACCCAATCAGGTCTTTGATTTTGCGCATTAATCACTACACCAAATCCTTGCATCAATAAAGTAGGTAATTGCTTGCTAATCACAAATGCTTGAAAGCTCTCATCTGCATTGACATTTTGTAGTTGAATATAAGGAAAGCCATCACTTGCCATAACCACTTCTGGACTTCCCAATTTGAAATTTGCCTGATCCACTGCTGCAAGAAAGCTATCTACCCAAAGCTGGTCTCGTTCTTCAAAAGGTACTTCTAATAATGAATTAAGTATCACTGTCTTTTCTAAATCTCCTAATCCTACTTCTGGATTATTATCTTTATCTGTTGCGCTCATATTCTGATTTAATTCTCTAAGTTGTGGTTAAAAGTACATATTTCTTGTCTATAATTTAGGAGTAATATTAAATTATTGGTTATATTGTGAAGAGTTAAATTGTTACTTTTGTTGAATAAGAATATAAGTTAATGATAGATTCGAAACTGAATGCACCGATGAATATTGCAACTTCTAAATTAAGTTATGATGATTTCCGAGAAATCATTCTTAAGGATTACGAAGCTGCTGTTCAGAGTAGATATGTAAGTTTATTGGGAAGGAAAGAGGTTCTAACAGGTAAGGCTAAATTTGGCATTTTTGGGGATGGTAAAGAGGTGGCACAAATTGCCTTAGCAAAAGTATTCGAAAAAGGAGATTGGCGATCAGGCTATTACCGGGATCAGACCTTAGCATTCGCTACAGGGATCAGTAGTATATATCATTTTTTCTCTCAATTGTATGCTAACCCCAGTTTGGAGGCCGACACTTCGTCTGCTGGTAGACAGATGGTGGCGCACTTTTCTACTGCTTTGACCGATTCGGAAGGACGTTGGAAGAATCAATTGCAACAAAAAAACAGTTTTTCGGATATTTCTACGACAGGTGGACAGATGGCCCGCACACTCGGCTTGGGACTGGCGTCCAAAATCTATCGCAATAACAAGGATTTATCCTATTTAAAATATTTTTCGGATAACGGCAATGAAGTTGTTTTCTGTAATGTGGGTAATGCCTCCACCTCTGAAGGAGTCTTTTGGGAAACTATCAATGCGGCAGGTGTGAAACAAATACCAGCTGTTATATCCATCTGGGACGATGGCTACGGGATATCGGTACCAAATGACGTACAAACCACCAAATCTGATATTTCTGAAGTCATTCGTGGTTTTCAACGAGATGAAAAAAATGCAGGTTTTGAAATATTTAAGGTGAAAGGTTGGGATTATCCGGGATTGTGCGAAACCTATGCTTTGGCAGCTCGATCGGCCCGTGAAAAGCACATTCCATGCATAGTCCATGTGACCGAACTTACACAACCTCAAGGACATAGTTCTTCGGGATCGCACGAGAGGTATAAATCCAAAGAGCGCTTACAATGGGAAACAGAGTACGATTGTAATGCTAAAATGCGCCAATGGTTATTGGATGCAGGCATAGCGACAGAAGAAGAATTAAAAAATATCGAATCGGAAGCAAAGGATTATGTGCGAAGTGAACAAAAACGCGCATGGGCGGACTATAGAAAACTCCTACAGGCTGAATTGGAGGAGGCTGTTGAGCAATTAACCAAGCTAAGCAATCCCATCGTTGAGCTTCCTCTTAATATTCTAAAAAGTACGACCGAACCATCGTTGAAAGAAATTTACTCGACAGTTCGTCAGGTGTTACGTGATTTGCGTTTTGAGAATTCGGCGGAGAAGACAGAACTATTCCAATGGTATACCTCCAAGCAAGAAATCAACCGCGATCGATACAACAGTAAGCTTTTTGTAGAAAATGAATATTCTCCCCTCGAAGTTGAAGCGGTAGAACCTATATATACAGAGGATTCACCGATTTTGGATGGAAGAGAGGTTTTAAATGCTTGTTTTGAAGCTAATTTTCAAAATGATGACCGCCTTATTGCCTTTGGCGAGGATGTAGGAAAAATTGGTGATGTGAATCAAGGGTTCGCGGGTCTACAAGAGAAATTTGGCGAAGGCCGAATTTTCGATACAGGTATTCGTGAATCGGCGATTATCGGAAAGGGTATCGGTCTTGCTGCGAGAGGTCTGCGACCAATCGCAGAAATACAATATTTGGACTATCTAATCTATGCACTTCCCGTATTAAGCGACGACTTAGCTTCACTCAGCTATCGTACGAAGGGACAGCAAAAGGCACCTGTAATTATTCGTACACGTGGGCACCGTCTTGAAGGTATTTGGCATTCAGGTTCGCCGATGACGGTTTTACTAGGGGCATTGCGCGGATTGCATATTTGTGTACCACGTAATATGACCCAAGCAGCGGGAATGTACAATACTTTGATCAAAGGAGATGATCCTGCTTTAGTAGTAGAATGCCTCAATGGCTATCGTCTAAAAGAAAAAATGCCGAATAACATTGCTGAATTTACCGTTCCTATTGGTATTGCTGAAGTAATTCGTGAAGGCAGTGATATCACTGTCGTATCATATGGCTCGACATTGCGACTGGTACAGGAAGCCGCAATGGAATTGGATAAGTTGGGCATTTCCATTGAGATTATAGATATCCAATGTCTGCAACCTTTTGACCGCACACAAGTATGCAGGGCGTCTTTGTCCAAAACAAATAGAATATTGGTCGTCGATGAAGATATGCCAGGAGGGGCATCAGCATTTATCCTTCAGCAGATTTTGGAGAATCAAAATGGCTATTACCACTTAGATAGTAAACCAAGAACATTATCTGCAAAACCTCATCGTCCGCCATATGGATCGGATGGTGATTACTTCACCAAACCATCCGTGGATGATATTGTGGAAGCTGTATACGAGATTATGCACGATGTGAACCCACATCAATATCCTAATTATTTACGATAAGCATATCGCATACAAAACGTATAAAATGCGATTTTTTAAAATATGGAAGCAGCTCCTATAAGGGCTGCTTTTTCGCCGTATAGGGGAGTATTAATAGTAAATGCTGAAAAATCGTGATTATTATGAATTAAATCCCACGCTTTAGCAATGTTTCCGCCAATTATGAAATGACTACACGGATGTTTTTGGGAAAAATGAATGATAAAGTCATAAATTTGCTGGCTGTATTCGGCCAAAAGTTGCTGGCAAGCAGCAGTATGCTGATGTTTCTCAATAATATCCTTTAGCCCAGATTCTAGCACTCCCGAAAGTTCATAAAATCTATTGGTAAACCAACGCGTGACCAAATATTCTTCAAAAATGCTCTCGCGGTAAGGATCTTTCCACAGGTCAGCATCAAACGCTTTCTCACCTTTGTTCCATACGGCGCTACCCAATCCTGTACCCAATGTAATGCCTAAAATACAATCGGCTTGGCTTAATTCTCTACCGAAAACTTCTCCTTGTAAAAATGCTGCAGCATCGTTAATGTATCGAATATCTACGGTAGGATGGTGGAGTTCGTTCTTCAGAGCTCCGGTGATTGGCAACTCATATAATGCGTCATACTTATTTTGATTTTTCATATAGGAGATACCCTTTTCATAATCAAAAGGTCCTGGCATGGCAATTCCGATTTGGCTTATTTGTCCATCAAATTTTGAGATACAAGAGTTAATAGCTTGTGCCCAAATTTGAAAAATCGATTTAGCATTACCCAACGAATCAACATGAATCCGCGTTAAGGTAGACTGAATTACTTCCCAACGTTGTGTATTGACTATAGCACATGTAATGTGTGTACCGCCAATATCACATGCCAATACATATGATGAATTTGATAACATGTAATAATTTAGAATAATAATCGAATCGGTAAAGATAACTTTTAAATTTAAATTTTAAAGATAAAAGTTCATAATAGGTTAATTGTTAGTTACATAAACTTCTGTCTACATACGTTTTTCCGCCATTGCGGTTTATGTAATAACAACCACCGCGAGGTCCGCGAATATATGTTCGCACATTAGAAGTATTGGCTGTTGTGTTACTTTTTAGTGTTTTTGCGGAGTTTGTTGTACTAGTGGCTTTACTATTTGCGTTGACATATTGCCAAGTACCATTACTGCGTAGAATTACCTTCTTGCCGTCCTGTGTTGTTGCATATTGGTCCTGCGCAGACGCTTGAAAAATGATAAATAGAGATAGGGAAATCAGGTAGAGAAATCTCATAAGGTAATGGGCTTAATAGGTAAATAACTTCCGTAAAAATACGGAAGTTATTTTAAATATTGCTATATGCCTTTTGCTTAAGCAGCTGATCAGCTATTACCAGTGCAGCCATCGCTTCTACAATAATTACGGCGCGCGGGACTACACAAGGATCATGTCTGCCTTTGCCGGAAATAGTTGTCTCTTCGCCTTCTTGATTGAGCGTGGATTGATCACGCATAATTGTGGCTACGGGCTTGAAAGCTACTCTAAATGTGATATCCATTCCGTTGGATATACCACCTTGTATACCTCCAGAAAAGTTAGTTATTGTCACTATTTTGCCTTCTTCTCGCGTGAAGATATCATTATGCTGGGAACCTTGGAGACGGGATCCATCAAAACCTGAACCATATTCAAAACCATGTACAGCGTTGATGCTCAACATGGCTTTTCCCAATTCGGCATGTAGTCGGTCAAAAACGGGTTCGCCTAGACCTGCAGGTACACCACGAATAATAGTCGAGATGCGTCCGCCTACGGTGTCGCCATTTTTGCGGATTTGATCTATAAAATCAATCATCTCATTGGCCGTTGCGGGGTCAGCACAACGCACGATATTATCTTCACGTATTTTTAATAAAGCTTGTAAGTCTGAAGCATCCACATTTGGTGCTTCGATTTGTCCTGCACCGGACACATGGGCAAATATCTCAATACCGTGCTTTTTTAAGAATAATTTGGCTATAGCGCCAGCAGCTACTCGTGCCGCTGTCTCGCGCGCAGAAGAACGTCCGCCGCCACGATAATCCCGGATGCCATACTTCATCTGATAAGTATAGTCAGCATGAGATGGTCGGTATTTATCCGCGATATGGGAATAGTCCTTGGAACGTTGATCTTCATTCGGTATAACAATGGAAATAGGAGTGCCCGTTGTTTTTCCTTCGAATACACCGGATAAGATCTGTGCTGTATCGCTTTCTTTACGCTGCGTAGTAATTTTGGATTGACCAGGTCTGCGTTTGTCCAATTCAGATTGGATAAAAGCTTCGTCAATATCAATATTTGAGGGGCAACCGTCCACAATAACGCCAATAGCTTTGCCGTGGGACTCCCCAAAAGTGGTTATTCTGAATAATTCGCCGAATGAGTTTCCTGCCATAATGATGTGTTAGTGGCGTAAATATACTATTTGCTAACTAATAATTGTATAAACGTCATTTCGATGAAGGAGAAATCTAAAGAGAGATTCGTCGTTTAATTCGGAATGACGTTCAGAGTAATTTTATTCCTCGATTACGAAACCTTGTTCAGTTAAATGTTCCCAATACATCGGGTAGGATTTTTCTACAACATAGGGTTCTTCAATATGTACTTGTTTAAAAACCAAAGCCAAAGGTGCAAATGCCATTGCCATACGGTGATCTTCGTAGGTAGCAATTGTGATGGCTTCTGGCTCTTTTACATTGTCTGTATTCAAATGATAGACCTCATTGTCATCAGTCAAGGTAGCGCCAAATTTTCCTATTTCTTGCTGCAGAGCAGCAATACGATCAGTTTCTTTGATTTTTAAGGTTTCAAGACCTGCAAAAGAGACGTTCCTTTTCAATGCTGCTGCGACAACGACCACTGTCTGCGCCAAATCAGGGCATTCCTTAAAATCAAAGAATGTTTTGTCTGAAAGGGTAGATGTCTTCTCGAGCAAGATGCCTTTTTCCTCAAAAGTTGTCTTGACACCAAAATGCTCCATAATGGATGCAATAGCTATATCGCCTTGCAAGCTGCTTTTCTGTAGCCCTGGTAGTCTGATTTCGGCTTCTTCCGCCAGCGCAACCATCGCATACCAATAAGATGCGGCACTCCAATCTGGTTCTATATAGATGGTCGCTTGTTGGGCCTCATGAGGTAGGATTTGAATGTTATTGCCTTCCCAATTGTGATTTATTCCTGCTTCTGCCAACATATTCAGGGTCATTGTCACGTAGGGACGAGATGTCAATTCGCCTTCAATCTCGATCGTGAGTCCTTTCTCCAAATGAGCAGCAACCAATAGTAAAGATGAAATATATTGACTACTTACATCACCCTTGATGCTTACGCGTTCTTGAGACTGTGATAATCCCCCTTTGATATGTAAAGGAGGGTAACCCGCTTTATCAACATAATTGATGTCCGCTCCAATCGTGCGTAAGGCATCAACGAGAATACCAATAGGACGTTGTTGCATACGCGCTGTTCCTGTCAATATGAATTCTCCTGGAATCAGATTGAGGTAGGAAGTCATAAAGCGCATTGCAGTTCCTGCCGGACCAATATTGATTGTTTTAGGATCCTCGTCGGATGCTGCCGCATCCTGTAGCGCACGTGTCAAAAGGATGGTGTCATCGGCTTCAGATATGTTTTCAATCGTTACGTTACCTTTGCTCAGCGCTTGTATTATAAGAGCACGGTTGCTCTCTGACTTAGAGCCAGTTAACTGTACCGTGCCGCCTATTTTTTTTGTTGAATGAGATAGCTTGATGCTTGTTTGTCTCATTTATGCCTCCGCCGTTGTTTTAACGTTCATAATCTCATTTTGCTTGCGAATAGATTCATTGTGCAATAGTTCTAAGTATTTCACCGTGAAATCTTCTCCAAGATTTAATGCTTTAGCCAATTGGACACGTTTTTGAACGATCTCATCCCAGCGTGATACCTGCAAAATAGTTACGTTGTTATCACGTTTGTATTCACCGATCTGTTCCGCTATTTTCATACGGTCACCGATAGTTTTTAGGATTTGGTCATCCAATTTGTCGATTTGCTGACGTAACTCTGCCAATTTATCTTCAAATGCCGGGTTGTTGGATTCTGGTTTACGCACATTCAGGCTGTCAATCAAATCCGCCAAAGCAGCTGGAGTGACTTGTTGCTTCGCATCAGTCCATGCAACCGAAGGATCTATGTGAGATTCAATAATCAAACCTTGCATATCCATATCCATTGCTTTTTGTGTTACATACGGAATCAATTCGCGGTTACCACAGATGTGGCTTGGGTCATTGATAATCGGTAATTCTGGAGCAATCGTTTTTAATTGGATCGCCAAATCCCACATCGGCTCGTTACGGAATGCTGTTTTTTCGAAAGATGAAAAACCACGGTGGATAGCTGCTATTTTCTTGATGCCAGCACGATTAATACGTTCTAGAGCGCCAATCCATAAGGATAAATCAGGGTTAACTGGATTTTTTACCAATACAGGAACATCAGCACCTGCTGCTTGCAAAGCATCAGCAATCTCTTGTACGGTGAAAGGATTTGCTGTCGAACGTGCACCTACCCAAAGTACATCTACACCGGCAGCCAACGCTTCTTCCACGTGTTTGGCAGTAGCCACTTCCGTAGCAGTCAACAATCCAGTTTCTTCTTTAGCACGTTTTAGCCATTCAAGACCTATGCTTCCAATACCTTCGAATTCTCCTGGTCGTGTACGTGGTTTCCATATACCCGCACGTAATACATTAACTCTACCTGTATTTGCCAATAGGTGTGCTGTAGACACCAGTTGATCTTCGGTCTCCGCGCTACAAGGTCCTGCAATTATAAGCGGCTTGCCGTTGGTATCTATCCATGCGCTTAATGGGAGGATGTCTAAAGAATGTTTCATTTTATTTCAATTTTTTTATTTACAATTTGATTAGTTACTCGTACTATTTTTTTATACTTTTTCGTTTTTTATATACTCCCCCATGATGCTGAAATTAACCGTATGCTTCAATACTTTACGGATAGCGGCGTCAAAATCGGATTGCTTTTTCCATTCTACATCTACATAGAAATCATACTCATTACGACGTCCTACAACGGGCATAGACTGGATTTTGCTAAGATTTACGTTTTGCTCTGCGAAACACTGTAATACAGCCGCTAATGAGCCTACAGCGTTGCCGGTTTGAAAGGAAAGCGAAGCTTTATTGGCTGCTTTTTGTTCTACCACTTCATTTGCTAATATCAGAAAACGTGTCGCATTCTTTTTATGCGTCTCAATTCTTTTCTCTAGGATATTCAATCCATAGATTTTGGCTGCATATTCACTAGCGATAGCAGCTGTGTGTGTTAATTTATCTTCACTTATTTTTTTTGCGCATCCTGCGGTATCCATCCCTTCTTTGATCGTCCATTCAGGATGCTCGCCCAAAAATTCATCACATTGTCGAATAGCAATAGGGTGGGATTCGACAAACTGAATATCGCCGATTTTGACTCCTGGAAGAGCGAGTAAATTTTGCTGAATATTCAGATGCACTTCTCCTATGATGTGAAATCTATAGTCACGCAATAGATTGTAGTTGGGTAAAATACTTCCAGCGATAGAATTCTCAATAGCCATCACTACATAATCCGCTTTACCGTGCTTAAGCATTTCGCAAGTTTGTTTGAAGGATCCACATTCAATAGTTTCGATGTCTTGGCCGAAATATTTATATGCTGCTTCTTCGTGGAAAGAGGCTTTTACACCTTGAATTGCAATTTTTATGCTCATGTTTTTATTTTTTAACAAAAAAAAAGTCCCAGTATCAAACCGGGACTTTCGTATTTATATTTTATGATATTAACACAGTACTAGCCCCTAACTTTATTGCTAAAGTAATAGAAGTTAAAATAATAAAATGTGTTAATATGTTGCATATTGTCGTTTTGATAATCCAAAGGTATACGAATAATTTATAATTCCAAAATATTTGTAAAAAAAATATTTTTTTAATCCTTTTATGTGCTGTTTTTATTGAAATTTTAATGAAAATTTACAGGTATTTTTGACGTATAAAATTTAATTAAATTAATAGGTTTGTAAAATGTAAATCATTGTTAATAAATAAGTTGTGATTTTTACCACAAATTTTATTAACTAAATTTACATTGTTTTTGTGTATTTACTTGGTGTTTTTGTCTTGTATTTTTGCTTATTTTTTCTTTTATATTTTATGGAATTTTAATAATAAAAAATGATAAAATTAACGCTTATATTCATCGATTTAAGACGGAATGGATAATTCAGATATATTTAATATACTTGTAACCTAATAGCTTTGGGTCTTATGATATATATCCTGATTAGTGTTTGTTGTAGTGTAATTGTTGGGATGATTATAAAAATTGCCAGACAAAACATGGTGAATGTTCAGCAACTTGTGCTTTGGAATTATCCTACTACGGTGTTGCTGACTTATATCTTGCTGGAGCCATCTTGGAACACCTTAACTTGGAACTCCCTTCCTTATCAATTTTATGTGCCACTGATAATTTTACTGCCTTCACTTTTTATATTCATTGCACTAGCCGTTAAGTATAGTGGTATCGTCAAAACGGATGTAGCACAACGGATGTCCTTATTTATTCCTTTAATGGCTTCTTTTGTGTTTTTTAACGAAGTCGTTCAGGTTAATAAGATTGTAGGGATTATTGTGGGACTCGTGGCTGTGGCCTGTTCGGTAAGTTGGGGTAAGCAGTCCAGCAACCGAATGCGTAAAAATTCTATCTATCCGATAATTGTATTTTTCGGAATGGGAATTATAGATATACTCTTTAAGCAAATAGCTCAGTATACGCAAATCCCGTACATTACTTCAATGTTTATCGTTTTTTTGGGGGCCATGTTATTTGCATTTATATTGTTAATTTATGAGACGCAGATTAAGAAGAAATCTTTTGACAAGGCAGCAATAGTGTGGGGATTGTTTTTGGGTTTGTTTAACTTTGCAAATATATTCTATTATATGAAGGCGCACCGCGCCATTTCTGACAATCCATCCATCGTCTTTACAGCTATGAACGTCGGTGTGATTGTGCTAGGAAGCTTGGTCGGTGTATTTCTATTTAGTGAAAAATTAAGTGTTACCAACAAGATTGGATTGGCATTGGCTGTCCTGTCCATATTTTTAATAGCATACTTGTGAGTTTATTTGAAGATACTTATTATACGATCAACGACATGGCGGAAGGAATCTTTCGCGACAAGGGAAGTAAATTTATAGCTTATGCATATCCATTTAAGGATGAAAATAAGCTAAAAGAAATCATTGCCGAACTCAAATCTCTTCACCCCAAAGCGCGACACCACTGTTGGGCTTACAGATTGTCCCCCGATCGAGCAGTTTTTAGGGTAAATGATGACGGGGAACCATCCGGAACGGCAGGCAGACCTATTCTGAATGCACTTCTATCTAAGGATGTGACAAATATATTGGTTGTGGTGGTACGTTATTTTGGCGGCACTTTACTGGGGGTACCCGGATTAATCAATGCCTATAAGACTGCTACGCAGGAAGCCTTAGATGCAGCAACTATTGTGGAGAAAACGGTCAACGATGTCTATCAACTAGATTTTGAATATCTAGCGATGAATGATGTTATGCGTGTAATCAAGGATGAAAATCTTACCGTTTTGGAACAACAATTTGACAATGCATGTACGATGACCGTCGAAATGCGAAAAATGCAAGTCAATGCGTTTGTTCAGAAAATGGAAAAGATTGAGGGTGCACAGATTGCGTATCTGCGAACCCTTTAAAGATATTAATTCGGCGAGAGTCCTTTTCGTGTTGAATCGAATTTCAGCAAGATAAATAGCAAAATTGTAAAACTCCATAACGAAGAACCTCCATAACTGATAAAAGGTAGAGGAATACCGATTACAGGTACTATGCCTATCGTCATACCAATATTAATAAAGAAGTGGAAAAACAGGATAGAGGCTACTCCATAGGCGTACACACGGGCGAAAGTGGTACGTTGCCTTTCTGCTATATGTATAATACGAAAAAGTAAGAAAACATATATACCAATCAATAAGATACTACCGACAAATCCCCATTCTTCACCTACAGTACAGAATATAAAGTCAGTGCTTTGTTCGGGTACGAAGTTGTATTTTGTTTGTGTACCCTGTAGGTATCCTTTCCCTAGCAACTTACCAGATCCTATAGCAATCTTGGATTGATTTAGATTGTAGCCCTGTCCTTTAGGGTCGTCCATTTTACCAAGAATGACATCGATACGGTTGCGTTGGTGTGATTGTAGGATGTTTTCGTATGCAAAATCCACACTCAATACGTATACGCTGGCAACCGCAAAGATAACACCCATGTCAATCAGGTATTTTCGCTTCTTACCCAAGAGAAAAATAAAGAACAAACACACAGCCGCAATGATGCCGATCAATATCCATTGATTTACCAATAATGCTAAAACAAAAAGTAGGATAGAAAATCCGCCAAGAATAAGAAGCTTTGTGCCTACATAGCCTTCTCTATAAAAGACGAAAATCAATGAAAAGAATGCTAAAGCAGATCCCGTATCGGGTTGCAGCATCACGAGAAAGACTGGAAACATCACTATACAGGCTCCAATGGCTAAGCCTTTAAGGGATGGGTTTTTGTTGGTCTGGGTGTTTAGAAAATAGGCGAGAAGTAAACATGTGGCTAGCTTACCAAATTCTGATGGCTGTAGTCGGAAACTCCCAAGAGGTATCCATGCTTGATTACCACCTACATTTCTACCCACAACAAGAACGGCAACCAGTAACATAACGACGACAACATAGATAAAAGGAGAAGCCGAAATAAAAAATCGCTGGTCAATAATTAGGATACTGAATCCAATAATTATTGCCGTGAAAATATAAATCGACTGTTTCCCGTAGTTAGTTGCCATACTGAAAAGCCCTGGATTCTCTGGGTCATATACCGCGGCATGTATGTTGAACCAGCCAATTAGACATAAGGTAAACCATAGACATATGGTCAACCAGTCTATTCGTCCCAAAAAACCTTTTTTATC
>JBMDWK010000147.1:0-11532 GCA_048595255.1 Sphingobacterium sp.
ACAGGTCAGGATTTTTATAAAAATATAGTCGCTACTTTGCGTGGTGAGGAGTCCTTATTTATCAAACCTGAAGAGGCACGCGATGTGATCCGAATTCTTGAATTGGGAGATATATCGTGGCGGGAGCGGAGAACAGTTCCCGTAGCCGGAGAATTAATTTCTACAAAATATTAATAAAAATCCCGAAGCTGAAAGGTTTCGGGATTTTCATTTATTTAATTTGTCCTATTTAGGAAGAGGACCTATCTTTGGGGATTAATTCAGAAAACATTGGTAAAATACGACGCAATAATTATTGGGGCAGGAGCATGTGGATTGATGTGCGCAGCACAGGCGGGCTTGTTAGGAAAGAAAACCCTCGTCTTAGAGCGCAATGATAAACCTGGCGCTAAGATTCTGATATCAGGAGGAGGCCGTTGTAATTATACCAATATAGGTACAAGCTTGGAGAATTTTGTGTCTGAAAATCCTAAATTTCTGAATGCGGTATTTGCGCAATGGTCAGTAACAGATACCATTCACTTTTTCCAAAATTTTGGAGGAATAAAACCACAAGAAAAAACACTCGGCCAACTTTTTCCCACATCCAATAAAGCTAAAGATATCGTCGCTACCTTCACCCAATTGCTGTTCGACACCGGGCAGGACTTATGGTTGAATACCTTAGTCAAAGCAGTGCAAAAGATAGATGATGGTTATGAGCTTTTGCTAGAAAGAAATGGGAAGGAAGAAAAATTAAAAGCTCCAAAAATCGTATTTGCTTCTGGGGGACTTCCGGTACACAAGTTAGGTGCTTCGGATTTTGCGCTTCGAGCGGCTCGCCAGTTTGATATGGAAGTAGTGCAAACCGCACCGGCTTTGGTACCACTGACTATCACGGGTAAAGACGCGGAATGGTACGCTTCCTTATCCGGTAATTCTGTTTTTGCGCGCGTGTACAACGATCGTATATCTTTTGAAGAGAACATTCTATTTACGCACTGGGGATTAAGCGGCCCAGCTATTTTACAAATCTCATCATACTGGCGTGCCGGTGAAATATTCACTATGGATTTGTTGCCAAAATTTAGTCTTGAGGATATTATCAAGCAAGAGCGAAACAGTGGGGGCAAACGTTTGGTGGGGCAAATTCTAAATGATTATTTTACCAAAAAAATGGTCGATGCATTAGGTAAATATCTTCCTCTGGATATTAAAATTGCCTCTTTGAGCAAAGCTGATGCAAAGTTAATAATAGATACCATCCACCAATTTAAAGTAAAAGCTGCTGGCGATAAAGGCTATGACAAAGCTGAAGTAATGCGTGGAGGTATCGCTACGCATGAACTCAATCCCAAAACATTAAAATCGAAGAAAAATCCAGGTCTCTACTTTGGGGGGGAAGCTGTGGACATCACAGGCTGGCTAGGCGGGTACAATTTCCAATGGGCATGGGCGGCAGGATACGCTATTGCGCAAGATTTGTAGGGAAGTTGCTTCCGTGCTACCACGTCACTAGAAACCTCTAATTTTTACTTACATCAAGTATTGTTAGACGGCTTTTCGGTATCGTTACCGATTTGGGAAGCGCCAAAATTTTGAGATAATTTAGTATTTGCAACTTTTGTGGCTGCTTGAGTATTTATATAATTTTCAGCTTCTAATCTCTTGATTTGCGTACTGTGTGTCTGTGCTTGACAGGGCAATAAAATAGATAAGAATGAAAAAGGCACAATTAGGTTAGTAAAGTTTTCCATACCTATAAATTTAAATGTTTTTTTTCTTTTTTTAGAAACTTTTCCTAAAAGTCCAGCTGTAGGAGACGCTTTCTCAATAGGTTTATAATTTTATTTAAAAATTGATTAAAGTGTTTGCCAAACCAAAAGTTTTTGTAAATTGCGGTGGACTAAATACCAGAGGAATGTGTTTGGTTATACTGTTTATGAAAAACATATTTGGATTATTGTTAATCTAGTTTCAAAATCTGCATTCTTTTTAAAATAGGAGATCGTATGATGTGATACAGCATTCTTTTGCTCATGCTTTAAAGTGTCTGGATTGCTGTAAAACATATAGAATGTCTTTTGGGAATGATGTGTAGATTGTTAATCTATATAATTCTATGCGTGTTGCGCTGGTCGAAGATAATGCAATCTTCTGTTTTTTATTTAAAAGATTTCTAGAAGAATATACGGCTAGGGAGATTGAAGTTCAGCTTTTTTCGGACGGTAGAAAGGCATTGGATTATTTTGTCTCGATCAGAGATAAGCCCAGTTCCTACCCAAACTTGATTTTTATTGATATCAATATGCCAATTATGAATGGCTGGGAATTAATAGATACTTTGGTAAGTGATAAATTTGAATTTATTCATAATAGTCATGTTTACATCGTGAGTTCTTCAAAGAGTCCATTAGACAGGTCAAATTATGAAGAGTATAATTTTATTAAGGATTATATTACCAAGCCAATAAGTAGAGAGGGAATCTATAAGATTTTGGATGAATACATCAATGAAGAGTCAAGGTAGTACATTCTGAATCAGATACCTTGCAAACGGGACTAGTTATTTTGTTACATTTAATTGCTTTATAAAGTGGCTTTACTATTTAAAGATGGTCGACCTGTCGTTCGATTAAGGGCTTTCAGAGCGATAGATGACCCAAAGACTTGTGAGAAATTCATAGAAGGTCATGCACATGTACTGACTTCTATAGGAGTAAAGAAAGTTACTTCTTCCAAAGACGAGTGGATGTATAATCCGGCTGCTTTTGTGTTGATTGTAGAGTCGCTAGATGGTGAGTCTGTGTATGGTGGTGCAAGGGTGCATGTCGCGGGAGGTTCACAATTGCTTCCTATCGAAGAGGCCACTGGACGAATGGACCATAAGATTTTTGACCTTGTATGGCAACATTCACAAAAAGGTACAGGCGAGGTGTGTGGCTTGTGGAATTCCCGAGAAATCGCAGGATATGGCGTAGGAAGTATTTTTTTGACCCGCGCTGCTGTAGCTATATCGACGCAGATAGGGCTAAATTCCTTATTTGCGCTGTGCGCTCCATATACCGTTAAAATGGCGGAGTCTGTAGGCTATAGATTAGAAAATAGCGTGGGCAACAATGGTACTTTTTATTATCCAAAGTTAGATCTATTGGCGACTTCGATGATTCTGGAGGATGTGGACAATCTTCCTCTTGCTGACCCTGAAGAACGTGAGGCTATTTTTAAAATTCGAAATAATTTGGATGTCACTAAAGTTGAAATCCTGCGGAAAAGAGAAATAGAAATTGAATATAAAGCTGAAATAGAGCACCTCGATAAGTGGGATATCAATAAAGTCATTCAAAACCTGCGCAAGCCAACTCTCAATAATGTATCTCAGGAGGATATTAGTTTCTTATAGTCAATCTGCTCTGTAATCATAATCTATAGTAATGGAAAACTCTTTTAAAGCTGAAATCTTAGATATTCGTCAGCCGGAGGATAAAAAGATAATTGATGTTCTTCTAAACGATAAATCTATTCAGAAATTTGATACGCTATATTCTCAATTGGAGGAGTTAATGAAAATTAAATTTCCAGCGGTCAATTTTTCAGCAGCAGAAATGGATGAAGCTATCCAAACTCATTTGCAGGGAAAGCGTCTGGAGGATTATGGCTTGTGGATTTTTTATCCATGGAGCAATCGTTTGGTCCGTACACTCTTTGAAGAAGAGTTCGTATCCGTGAGGACAAACAGAAATCAGCTAAAAATTACAAAAGAGGAACAGGACATATTACGGAGTAAGACGGTGGGAATTATCGGCCTTTCTGTGGGGCAATCCATTGCGTTAACAATGGCGATGGAACGTATTTGCGGCACGATCAAACTAGCGGATTTTGATACAGCTGAGTTAAGTAATTTGAATCGTATACGTACGGGTATACACCATCTTCATGTAAATAAGACTGTCATAGCGGCGCGAGAAATTGCCGAAATTGATCCTTTTATTGAAGTAAAGATTTACAATGAAGGGTTGACGAATCAAAATATGGAAGACTTTATGGTCGGGTCATCCAAATTGGACGTTCTCATCGAAGTGTGTGATGGTCTAGATATAAAGATAAATAGCCGAATAGCGGCTAAAAAGTTTTGTATTCCTGTTATCATGGAGACGAACGACAAATGTATGTTGGATGTCGAGCGCTTTGATAAGGATGAGAATTATCCTATCCTTCATGGTTTAATAGATGAAGCTGAGGTTCATTCATTGGACAATCTTACAGGGGAAGATCGCATGAATCTGGTGAAGCAAATCGTGAATGTAGACAACCTCTCTGCGAGGATGTTGGCTTCTTTTGGAGCTATGGGCAAATCTATACGATCATGGCCTCAACTAGCTTCTTCGGTGACCATGGGTGGGGCCGTTACTACGGATGTGACCCGTAAAATATTGTTGGGTGAAGAGGTGATTTCTGGAAGATGCTATTTTGATATAGATGAAGTGTTGCGAAACAGTTCGATGTATAATAACTAGATTAAGCGTTAGAAATGCGATTTATAGTAAGTTTAATTCTTTTTCTCTCCATTTCTGTTGTATACGCTAATCAGGGTATGTTAAAAGTTGGGAGTTTAAGTGGAGATAAGTATGTGGGTTCATACCTCCAGGTTTTTCAAGATTCTACCAATAAGTTAACTTTTGGGGATATTCTGAAGAGAGACTCGTTGTTTGAGCAAAATAGCAGTGATGTACCAAATTTGGGTGTTAATAATTTCAACAATTGGGTCAAGCTTCAGTTTGTGAATGAAACAGCACACAATCATCTCATATTAAACATTTCTAATCCATCCATTGATCGAGTTAAGTTATACAAAATTGTAAACGGCCAGATAGACAGTATAGAATTTGATTTAAATGGTGATCTTAAAGAAAGAGCCGTTGACCATCAATTTTATACTTTTGATTTATTTGTTCCGAACAACGATACCGTGACCTGCTATATCAAAGTGAATAGTGTAAAGCAATTATTGCTACCAATCACCATTTGCGCAGAAAAACCAATTATTAGTCAAATACTCAATTTTGATTTAAGTTCTGGTTTTTTTATTGGTATCATGTTGACCGTGCTGTTGTACAACCTCTTTATCTTTTTAGGTGTCAGGGATAATCATTATCTGGCATTTGTGCACTACATATTTTGGGTGGCGGTGGTTCAAGTAGCTATTCTGGGTTTTTTTCCGCGTCTTATTGGGTCTCCAATTTTATCTAATGTCAAATTCGTTGCGTTTGCTGGAGCGATGTCGGGAATCGCGTCCATATTGTTTATAAAGTCATTTTTAAATACAAAAAGTCTGCACCGCCGTGTGAATTGGTCTTTGAATACCATACTCATCGGAGATCTTATAGCTATAGTGCTTTTGATTGCTGGCTTTCCTGGATTAAGTTACGAGATTATAAATTTTGTAGCTGGCTTAGGTTCTATCGTAGTATTGATAATCGGTTTCATCGCGCTCAAACATGGCAACAAGTCAGCTAAATTGTTTTTGATAGCTTGGGGTATCTTTCTAGGAAGTGTAATCGTTTATGTGTTAAAAGATTACGGTGTTTTGTCTTATAATAAACTGACTTTTCATGCCGTACAGATAGGAGTGTCTATAGAAGCATTATTGTTGTCATTCGCATTAGCAGACAAAATCAATATCTATCGTAAAGAAAAAGAAGAATCACAAGCCAAGGCGATGAAAATACTGCTGGAGAATGAGCATTTGATACGTATGCAAAATATCGAATTGGAGCGTAAAGTGCAGGAGCGTACCAAAGATTTGACAACGGCCAATGATTCGCTGACAGCAACTTTGCAACATCTTAAAGATACACAAAGCCAGCTTGTAGAAGCAGAAAAAATGGCTTCCTTGGGTCAATTGACAGCAGGAGTAGCCCATGAGATTAATAATCCGATTAATTTCGTAACATCAAATGTAGCTCCATTACGAAGAGATATTCATATAATGTGGGAAGTGATTAATGAATTTGAAAATCTTGCATTGAATTCGGAGATTACGAATGAACAAAAGACGACGTGGATTGCTCAATATAAACAGGACATGGATATCGATTACGTAAAGGAAGAGATGGAGTTCCTGCTGAAAGGAATGCATGAAGGAGCGAGCCGTACGGCTGAAATCGTCAAAAGTCTACGCGTGTTTTCGAGGGTGGATGAAGCTACCTTAAAATTTGCTGATATAAATGAAGGCGTAGAATCGACAATGGTGATATTAAATAGTTTGGTAAAGGACAAAATCAATGTGCATAAAAACTATGGAGATATCCCAGTAATAGAATGTTATGCTGGAAAATTAAATCAGGTATTTTTGAATATACTCTCCAATGCTATATATGCAATAGATAAAAAATTTGGAGAAAGTTTTGGGGGCAATTTGGAGATTGTAACAGGTATATACGAAGAGGAGACTTCCATATTCATAAGAATAACAGATAATGGTATTGGAATCCCTGATAATGTGAAGGACAAAATATTTGAGCCTTTCTTCACGACCAAAGATGTAGGTGAGGGCACAGGATTAGGCATGTCGATAGCATATAAAACTGTTGAAAAGCATAATGGCAAGATTCTAGTAGAATCTGAAGAAGGAGTGGGGACTACCTTTAATATCATTATACCTATGAGGCACACTGTATAGAAATTGGATAGATATGGGAAAAGTTGAGATTTTATACGTTGATGATGAATTAAATAATCTACTGGGATTTAAGGCAAATTTCAGATTGGATTATACGATTCATACTGCTTTGGACACCATTGAAGCAGAGAAGATATTAGCAGAAAATCCTAATATCCGAATAATTTTTTGTGATCATCGCATGCCACATGAATTGGGGGTGGATTTTCTGTCGAGGATTAAGAAGGTATATCCGCGACCTATCCGAATTCTGTTGACCGCTTATGCGGATATGAATATTGTGATAGATGCCATTAATAAGGGGAATATTTTTAAGTTCGTTCGCAAGCCTTGGCTTAACGAAGATATTATCTCTTCGATAGAGGAAGCGAATAAATTTTATATCACCACTTCTTTGTTAGATATCAAAAATGAAGAGTTGCAAAAGGCCTATGATGAATTGGATAAATTCGCGTATAGCATAAGTCATGACATGCGGGACCCTCTTGCGGGTGTCCTCTCGGCCATTAGCTATGCATTAGGCTATGACCAAGTAAAGCCCATTCACGAACTTCTTTTGCTCATGCAGGGCTCGGTGTTGAAGTTGGATCAATATATTGATAGCCTCAAAGACTACTATCTGCTGCGCAGAGGTGAATTGCTATTGAAGGAAATAGATTTTCATGAAGTCGCCCACACGATTACTGAATTTTATAAAATTTCTATGATAGAGAACAAGGTGAACCTTAGTATAGAGGTAGAGCAGAATTCTCTATTCAAGAGTGATTTATCGCTGCTAGAACTTATATTACACAATTTGCTAAGTAATGCAGTTAAATATCAAAAACTAGATGCAGAGGATAAATATATCAAAGCACACTTCAAAGTAGCCAAAGGTATGGCTACTATTACCATTGAAGATAATGGCATAGGTATCGCCAAAGAATCAATAGACGATGTGTTTAAATTATTCTATAGAGCAAGCCTCCAGGCTCAAGGCATGGGTTTTGGCTTGTATAATGTAAGTAGTGCATTGATTAAAATTAATGGAAGGGTAGAAGTAGAATCCGAATTAGGAAAAGGGACAAAATTCATTTTATATATTCCAAGCAAATAATTCTTACGACAAGAGTTTCTGTCTCAGCAGAAATTCCAATTGCTCATTCGATACTTCTAAACTGGAGAATTTCTCTAATGTGGATTTTCTGTCCGAATATATTTCATATGCCTTTTTAATGGTGTCATTCAGTTCATCCGCGTTCCAAGGCTTCGTTAAATAATGGAAGATTTTTCCTTTATTAACAGCCTCTATAACAGCAGTCATGTCGGTGTAGCCCGTTAATAATATTCGCATGGGTTCGGGATTGATTTCGATTACTTTTTCTAAAAATTCAACACCGGTCATCTCCGGCATCCTTTGATCCGTGATGATTATTTCTACAGGTGTTTTCTTTAAAATTTCGATAGCTTCACTTCCACTAATAGCCGTGATAATATTGTATTTCATCCGAAAATTAGCTTTGAAGGAAACTAAATTGTGCGCTTCGTCATCTACATATAAAATAGATATTTTACTCATTGTGTTTTTCAATTATTGGCAAATGTATGCTACTAAGATACAAATATGCAGTTATTATTAAAATTATAATAATTCCTTGACGGATAAATGCTTAATTCAAATGATGACTATCCTTGTTTTTGGGGATGATGAGAGGTTTTGTAGAGAGTATTATTTTTTGTATCAATATTGATATAACAATAATAATCACGATTTCCAAGTAGGATAGGACACTTCTCGTATTGGTAATACTCAATACTTCTTCAAGTTTGTTTTTTCCTTCATCGACTTGAATAGAAGACAATATTTTCAGTATTTTTTGAGCTTCCAGACTTGTTGCCAACGCAGTAGCAGGTTGGGCTCGTTGAATGTCACTCCTGATAGCTTTGCAGAGTTCTTTGAATTTTAGAAAATTTGTTTGTTCCGTTTCGGTTAGGTAGGTCTTGTCATACAAAGCCGTGAGGGAATCTATCTCAGCTAGTGCGGCTTTGGTTATCTGCGCTTTATTAGACGCATCAGATTGGAGAATATGTATCACTTCCTCCATATGGTTTGAAAGTGTCAATATGTAGTTCCCCACTACCACTCTGTCTTCGTATATAGAAGTGACAGCATTATTCAACCGTTTTATGGTAGAGCGTTCTTGGAGATTGGTCAGAAGCATCAAAACAAGAACAGAGAATAATAAAGTCGCAATTTTTATTTTACTAAGCGCCGTTAAGCCCAATTTCTTAAATATCATTATAGGTTTGTTTATAGATGTAATGTCAAGATACTGATTCTATTTGAATTACAGTATTCATATTAAGAACAATCTAATCCCAATAATGTGCTGAACATTGATTGTTATAGCTTCAAAATCCCTCTAAAACCTCGAGCACCATAGTAAGAATCGGCACCATTGTGATAGGTGAAAACACGTCCAAAGCGACGGTCTCCAAATAAAGCACCTCCTTTAGAGCGGATGGATGATGGAGTTTTAATCCAGCTGGAAGTTTTTAAATCGAATTCTCCAAGTTGCTGAAAAGCATGATATTCTTCCTCATCCATTAATTCTATTCCTATTTCTTTGGCCATATTGACTGCAGAATTTTCGGGTTTGTATTGCTTGCGAGATTCCAATGCTTCATGGTCATAGCACATACTGCGGCGACCTTTGGGACTTTCGGCTACGCAATCCGCAAAAATAATCTTTTGAGTAGTTTCATCTTGACCAATGACATCAGGCTCACCTCCAGTTTCCTCCATTTTATAAAGCACGAATAATTTGGAAGGGTTACCTTGAAGTTTCTCTTTGACGCTATCCCATTGTATATTTGGATGGCGATTTTTGAATTTTAAAAATCTCTTTTCGAGCGTATTGATTAATTCTTGAGCTGTTTCTATAGATAACTTATTCATAATCGTTAGCGAATCTTTTACCTAAAGTTAAATATTTCTAACAAAAAAATTAAGATGCGTTGAAGAAAGATGTCATAAGCGAAGCCCACCCAATAATCATCAACAATCCACCTAGCGGAGTGATAGGGCCGAGGAATTTCAAATTCTTTTTCCAATAATCGGCAAATGATAGGAGATAAATGCTGCAGGAGAAAAGAATAGTACCTAGCGTGATTGTGTAGATCGCTAGATGCTCGCTATAGAGGTCAAAGTCCAATTGAAAACCTAAAATAAGCAAGGTAAGTGCGGAATACATTTGATAGCGAACACCGACTTCAAAAGAAGCTAATTTATCGGCTGAAATTTTCTTTTTGAACAAATGCGCACCAAATGCACCTAATATTATCGCGCTGATACCGAATATGGAGGCTATGATTAAGGTAAAAGTATTCATGTTAATTTATAGCTTTTTGTAGGGTTTCTTTATCGGTTAATCCTGTTGCGGTCCACGTTTCTTTTCCAAATTGATAGATGGAAATTTGCGGTATGCCTGAAATGCCCATTTGTTTGACCAACGTTTTATTCAGATCGGTATTTATTTTTAGCACTTTCATGGTGTCTTTATGTTGTGAGGCCACGTCAGCTATGATTGGAGCCATCTCTTGGCATGGCACGCACCAATCGGCATAAAAATCCACTAAGACTTTTGGATGGTATTTTATTAGGGATCTTAATTTTTTGAGATTCAGATTTGTTAATTCTTCTTCTGTAGTGACCAATGGCAGATTAGATTTTTGCCAGTCGATGACACCCCCTTCGATGTCGAATACTCGAAATCCTTGTTCTGTAAGATATTTTGCTGCTTTTGCCGAGCGGTTGCCGGATTTGCAATACAAATAGATAGGTTTCTTTTTGTTGAGCTTGTTGGCGATTTCGGCAAACTGATCCTGCTTATTCCAATTGATATTGATCGCATTGGGAATATGATTCTGGTCATACTCGTTTTCCGTACGAACATCCAGCAATTGAATACCTTTTTTCTTTATTTTTTTTAAGGCTTGATCATTTGAAATCTTCGTCTGTGCGAAGCTGGTACAAGCTATTAATATGCTGATAACTACAAGTAAATGCCTCATGTGCAATTTGGTTATTTGTATAATATGATAAGAGGTGCTTAGCGCACCTCTTTGATTTTTTAAATTCCCATTTCTTTGATGATGAACTGCGCATTGTCGATCTTGTCAGCGATCCACAATACATAGCGAATATCCACACCTATTGAACGGCTGTAACTCTCATTCCAAGCGAAGTCGTTGATGGTGGCATCATACGAGCGGTCGAAGTTCACACCAATCAATTCTCCATATGCGTTCATAATTGGTGAGCCTGAATTACCGCCTGTTGTGTCCATATTATAAAGAATGTTAACCGGTACATCATCTGTACCTTTGCGGGTATAAGGACCAAAGTTTTTGGCTAGCCAAGCTTCCTGAATAGGTTGAGGGTATCTAAATTCCGGATCTCCTGAATTACCTTTCTCCAACAAACCTTTGACCGTAGTAAAAGGAGCCATATATGTAGCATCTGCCGGACTATAGCCTTTGATATTACCATAAGTAAGACGCAATGTAGAATTGGCGTCGGGAATAAAGTTTTTCGCTTGAAAAACTTCTTTCACAGCTACATAATCTCCCATAAGACGATTTAGAACACCTTCACGACGTTTTAACTCTTCGCGGTATGTTGTGTATTCTTCATTAAACTGTTGTTGCATTTTTAATGCTTCATCCGAATAATTTAATAGAGATTTTGTATCTTTCAATACTGAAGCATATAAACCATCTGCAGAATTTAACTTCGACTCGTTGATCGTTTGCTCAATATAAGAAACCGCTTGTGTAGCATCTGCTAAATTCTTTTTTTGTATCGTTTGGATGCGGTGATCGCCGGTTAG
>JBMDWK010000148.1:0-6519 GCA_048595255.1 Sphingobacterium sp.
GTCGAAACAATATTGAAACGCAGACGCTATTTACGCGATATCAATTCAGCCAACATGACCGTAAGAGGCTATGCGGAACGAAATGCTATCAATGCACCTATTCAAGGATCTGCCGCCGACATGATCAAAGTCGCAATGATAAATATTCAAAATGATATCACGCAACAAGGTCTTCAAGGAAAAATGATCATGCAAGTACATGATGAGCTCGTATTTGATGTGCCTATGAATGAAATTGATTCATTTAAAAATATTATATTAGAACGAATGAAGACGGCTATCCAGATGCGAGTACCTATCGAAGTTGAAATAGGAGAAGGCAAAAACTGGCTCGAAGCTCATTAATCAATCGTAAATAATTATGAGAATAAAACATTTCATACTCCCCTTTCTTATCGGTTTAGTAACCCTTTCTTCGCACGCGCAGACCATTCAGTTTAAAGAAAAGGCCACAGAAGATTATTTGAGGTTCTTTTATGACACCAATTATAGTTTGGTGGACAAGTATTGTGAATTTAAGGAAATTGAAAGAGTAGCGAGATATGACACTGTAAATCTCAGATTTAATGGGGAGTTCAAAGATTTTGACAACAACGGTAGACTGCTTATCCAGGGCAATTACATTAACGGCTCCAAGGAAGGTGCTTTCGTAGGATACCACCCCAATGGTCAGATAAAATGGGAAACTACCTATGTAAATAATATACCCTCTGGAGAATGGAACTACTTCTACCCTGATGGCAAACCTATGCTATCTCTATATTTGAGTGAGTCAGATTTCCGATTCAATTCTTTTTGGGACAGATTTGGCAACCAAAAAATTAGTAATGGCGAGGGCAGCTACGAAATGGTCATGCCCATTAAAGGGTTTACGGATCATGGTTACACATCTTATGTTCGCCGGGGAAAGGTTGTCAATGGCAGACCAGATGGACATTGGACGATTTCATTCATTACAGATGACAAGAAACCAAAAGAAATACGCGTGTATGATGAGAAATATAGCAATGGTGAATTATTAACCTATAATCTTACCGTACTTTTTTACGACTATTTCATTCCATATGATGACTTCGTGATTGTACCTTCCGAATTTTTCAATGTAGCAGAATTTTTTATAATCAATAATTGTTCATTCGATGAGTATAGTGGTTTTTTGAAATTTCTCGCCAAACAATTTTCTGTCCGTCTAGGTGAGCTCCAATTGGAAAGCATCGATGATGCCGGAAGATTTGTAATTGAGTATGATGTCTTTAAGTCAGGAAGACCCTTCAAATCCAATGTCATAGAGTCTCCCTCAACGATGCCCAACAGGGACAAACAAAAATTGAGTCAGATATTTCAAGGTATATCATTTTTCATACCTTCCATAGAAGAGGGCAAACCGATAAGAGATAAGATCACTTTAACAGTAGATGTGCAAATTAGAAACCAAGAGGTAATACTGGATTACCTTGCCTTACAAAGAGAAAAAGGTAAATAGTGGTTTATTTGACGTAGTTGTTTATATTTGCATCAAAAGACTTATTAATGAAATTTCATAAAGAAGGATATACCAGTTTAGCATTAGTCATATTATTCATATTTGTGATTAATGCTATTGCAGATTATTTTGATGCCAGCCAATATGTTAAATGGTTTCTTTATATTCTATCAGCATTCTTATTCCTGACCATCGTACAGTTTTTCCGTAGTCCTCGTAAACTTATCACTCTGGATGACAATGTTATTTTGTGCCCCGCAGATGGTAAAGTTGTTGTTATCGAAGAAACAGATGAAAATGAATATTTCAAAAATAAACGCCTTCAAGTTTCTATCTTCATGTCACCAACTAATGTGCATGTAAACCGAAACCCTATGTCCGGAGTGGTATCCTATTTTAAATACCATCCAGGAAAATTCTTGGTAGCTTGGCACCCTAAGTCATCTACAGACAATGAAAGAACGACGGTCGTTGTAAAGAACGCAGGTGGCGTAGAAGTGTTATTTCGTCAAATTGCAGGAGCATTGGCCCGTAGAATAGTGTGGTACATAAAAGAAGGCGACACCGTACAACAAGGTGAGGAATTCGGATTTATTAAATTCGGATCACGAGTGGATCTTTTTTTACCGGTAGGCACTACAGTAGATGTCAATATCGGTGACAAAGTGGTCGGCGGCAAGACTGTTATTGCACGTTTTTAATATTAAATTAATATTATATAATTAACTTAGCTTCACTAAAATGAAGCTTTTTTTATGAATTTTCGTCTCCTGGTTTTTTACATTTCATTGTCTATAGGAGTATCTATAGCAAGCATCAGTTTTTTTTATGCCCAGAATTGGCAACATTGTCTCCTGCTTCTTGTTGTGTCATTTACAGTCAGCTTCATCCTACTTACAAGCATATTACACAGACACATTCATTACAGAATAAGCAATATATATAAACTGATCAGAAGCCTCAAACTAGGAAAAGAGATGAAAGAGGTGCTGGCCGAGCATGCCAGCGAAGACCCTATTCTGAGTGCGGAGAAAGAAGTACGCGACTGGGCGAGTCAAAAATCAAGTGAAATCGCACAGTTAAAAGCACAGGAAAAATATAGACGTGAATTCCTATCCAATATTTCCCATGAATTTAAGACGCCCCTATTTTCAGTACAAGGTTATATCGAGACGCTTAAAGACGGACTTATCGAAGAAGATACCGTGTTGGCGACTAATTTTTTGAATAAAGCTTCAAAAAACATCGATAGATTGGTATATTTATTAAATGACCTAGACGAAATCTCTAAGCTCGAAACGGGTCAAATAACCATCAATCTAGAAAAATTCGATATCATTGAACTCATCCAAGAAACAGTAGAAAGTTTAGAAGATCGTGCGAAAGAGGAGGCCATCCGCATTATTATAGATGTAAAAAACAATCAACCCATCTACGTAAAAGCCGATAGACAACGTATTCAGCAAGTCATTATCAATCTAATCAATAATTCAATAAAATACGGAAAAGAAGGCGGGAGAATAAAAATCAATACTTATCCGTTATTAGATCAGATATTGGTGGAGGTTACAGATTTCGGAGTCGGAATTGATGAAAAAAATCTACCCCGGGTATTTGAAAGATTTTTTAGAGCCGACAAAAGCCGTTCGAGAGAAGTAGGCGGCTCAGGACTAGGACTTTCTATCGTGAAACACATTATGGAAGCACATCAGCAGACTGTACAAGTCCGGAGCACAGAAGGTATGGGTACGACATTTGGATTTACCCTCGAAAAGGCAAAATCAGGAAATTAAAAAAAGATATTAGTTAACATTAAGTTAACATTAGCATTATACATTTGACCCAAATTATAACTATATGTCATTAAATAGTATTTTTCAGTATTTCGTACCTAAGGACAAGAAATTCTTCCCCTTATTCGAACAAGCAGGCGCCAATCTTATTGATATGGCTAAGCTTTTGAAAGAGAGTGTAAACACGACCGATGTCGAACACCGCAAAACATTATCCAAAAAACTAGAAGATTTAGAGCACGTTGGCGATAATATAACACACCAAATTCACTTAGAACTCGGCAGAAACTTCATTACCCCTTTCGACAGAGAAGATATACATGCTTTAGCAAGTTCGCTGGACGATGTAGCAGATTTTATTCACGGGGCTTCCAATCGTATGCAGTTGTATCAAGTAGAACGCGCTACAGACCCAATGATCGAGTTGGCGGATTTGATCTTGGAAGCTACAGAGCATGTTGCCAAAGCGCTTTTCGAATTAAAAGACCTGAAGAATATCCGCAACATTACAGATTCTTGTGTACGTATCAATAGTGTAGAAAATAAGGCAGATTATATATTTGACAAAGCGGTTGCAGATTTATTTGAATACGAGAAAGATGCAATTTCTTTAATAAAAAATAAAGAAGTACTTTCCGCTATGGAGGATGCCACTGACAAATGTGAGGATGTTGCGAATGTACTGGAAAGTATTTTGGTGAAGAATGCTTAGTTATCTAATTTAATCTACTTAAAGAATTTTCATTATGATAACAACATTGTTAGTAGTAGTTATCGTTTTGGCAATCGCATTTGACTACATTAATGGTTTCCATGATGCAGCGAATTCAATCGCCACCATTGTTTCTACTAAAGTATTAACCCCATTTATGGCGGTACTGTGGGCTGCTATATTTAATTTCGCAGCATACTTCTACTTTACAGACCACAAAGTGGCCAATACCATTGCCAAAACTGTAATCGAAGAATATATCACACTAGAGGTAATTTTTGCGGGTCTCGTGGCTGCCATATCGTGGAATTTATTCACGTGGTATTATGGTATTCCGTCGAGCTCTTCACACACATTGATCGGTGGATTTGCAGGTTCCGGGATGGCCTATGCATTATTTTTAGGCGCTAACCCTATAGAAGCGATCAATGTCAACGCTACTCTTAAAATCATTTCTTTCATTGTTCTTGCACCTTTGATAGGTATGACTATATCTATTATTATTACTTTGATAATTATAAATATCTGCCGAAATGCCAAACCTAGAGTGGCAGAAAGATGGTTTAAAATTTTACAATTAATTTCATCAGCAGGTTTGAGTTTTGCTCACGGAGGTAATGATGCACAAAAAGTTATGGGGATTATCTTCGTAGCCATGATTGCCGGAGGTGCTGTCGAGGCGACTTCGGACATGCCAGAATGGATACCATTATCCTGTTATGCGGCTATCTCGTTAGGGACCATGAGCGGTGGTTGGAAGATAGTAAAAACTATGGGTACTAAAATAACCAAGGTAACACCATTAGAAGGTGTAAGTGCGGAGACGGCTGGTGCTATAACACTAGGTATTACAGAGCATTTTGGTATACCTGCCTCGACTACACATACCATTACTGGTTCAATTATAGGTGTTGGAGTTGTAAAAAGAGTTTCAGCTGTACGATGGGGAGTTACCATAAGTTTATTATGGGCATGGGTGCTGACTATACCTGTCAGTGCGGTATTAGGAGGTCTTACACTGATGGTGATACATTATTTTTTGTAATTGTTCACAAAGGAGATATAGTAAAAAAAACCACATCTCCTTTGCTTTTATCGAAAAACAATTGAATTGTTGGCTTAAAATTTGTTTGATTATCAGCAATTAATTACTTTTACACAATATTTCGCGTATCTTAGTATTAACAAATTATGCGAAATAAACTCATCAAGTTTGGCATCATTCTTGTTAAGTTATGTTAAAATTGAAAACAATTAAAAATTTAATAACCTTAAACAAAAAGAGTATGAACTATTCTACAATTAAAAAAACAGCAGTTGCCGCTTCTTTAGTAGCCGCTTTAGGTTACGCTGAGGTAGCTCAAGCACAGACTCCTACAGTGTTCGGTGGCCGTTCTCAATACAGAACTTGGTCAATTGGTTTACAAGGTGGTATCACAACTCCTAACGTATTAGTAGGTGGATCAAATAACTTCGGTCAAAAAGTAGGTTTCTTCCAAAATAAAGTTGGTGAGTATTATGGTTTGACTATCCGTAAACAATTCTCTCACTTATTCGGTTTAGAATTAGAAGGTAACCGTGGTTCTATCAAAACGTACAACCATGACGTTTCGGGACCAGCTATTGAATCTAGAGAATGGATTGCAGCGGGAGCACAATCTGCTAAAACAGAAGTTAATTGGGCAGCTAGCTTAAATGGTGTATTCCAATTAGGTACTATTGACTTCTTAAGAAGAGAAAATGCAGTTAATTTCTATGCTAAAGTAGGTTTAGGTGTGTTAGCAAACAATCCTATTCAATATTCAGGAAACGACTTCGACGGCACTTCTTTTGATAACAAAGGTAACTGGGGTGAAGAAATTTTTGGCGACAGAGAACCTACTGGTGACAGAGATTACAAATTAGCAGCATACGTACCTGTAGGTGTTGGTGTTAAATTCAAATTATCTGAAGTGGTTGCCTTGAACTTAGGTTACACAATGAACTTCACTGATGACAATTTATTATTCGGTCCAGGTCGTTCAGATGTTAAAGGTAAATTCTCTAACGTGTACGGTGGTTTAGAATTCACTTTAGGTTCACGTGATAAAGAAAACTTGACTTTCGCGAACCCAGTAGCTACGATGTATGATGAATTGAAAGATCCTTCATTACGTAACGAAGTTGAAGCATTGAAACAACGCGTTTCTTCATTAGAAGGTACTGTTGATCAATTAGGTAAAGATTCTGATGGTGACGGTGTATCTGATAAATTTGATAAATGTCCAAACACTCCTGCTGGTACAGTAGTTGATGGTTCTGGTTGTCCAATCAAATTCCCAGAAGCTGCTAAAAATGACCTAGTTGCTGGTGAGTACTATGCTCCTATCGGTTTTGAATTCGATAGCTCAGTATTGAAAACTGAATCATACTCAACTTTAGATAAATTAGCTAAAGAATTGCGTGATTCAAATGGTAGAGTTACTTTAGATGGTTACGCTTCTGCAGAAGGTTCTGAAGAGTATAACTTAAACTTATCTAAAGACCGTGCT
>JBMDWK010000149.1:0-7786 GCA_048595255.1 Sphingobacterium sp.
AGGCCGTAGAATAGGAAGACCATATTTGTGTTGTTGCCAAAAAGTTGTATAAATGTACGGCAACAATTTGTACCGTAATTCGATAAACTTCTTACAGATAGCTTCCCACTCTGGTCCAAAGCTCCATGGCTCTCTGTCTACAGTATCTCCTGCGGAGTGCACACGCATAAATGGTGAAAACACGCCAAATTGCATCCAACGCGTGTATAATTCTCCATCTGGATTGCCCGTGAAGCCACCGATATCCGTGCCGCAAAATGATAACCCAGACACAGCCAGGCGCTGAAGTTGTAATGTTCCTATACGCAAATGTTCCCATGTAGCGATATTGTCACCCGTCCATACAGAAGAGTAGCGCTGGGTACCGGCATAAGCCGCTCGCGTCAGTGTGAAAGGTCGTTTATTCTTGTAGAGTTTTTTCAATCCTTCGTAGGTAGCCCGCACCATCTGCATACCGTAGATATTGTGTGCCTTACGGTGAGAACCCCTATATCCTTCATAATAATGACGTACATCATTTGGGAATGTGCCTTTGCCAAATATAGCTGGCTCGTTCATGTCATTCCAGAACCCTGCAACACCATCTTCGACCAGGCCTTTGTAAAGTCCCCCCCACCAGTCACGCACCTTAGGGTTGGTATAATCTGGAAATTGACATCGGCCGGGCCACACAAAGCCTTCCATAAAATAGTCATCTCCTCTTCGGCAGAAGTACTTATTGTCTTGCCCTTCTTTGAATACCCAATAATTTTCATCCACTTTAATTCCCGGATCAATCATGACCACCGTCTTAAATCCGTGTGCCGCCAGATCTGAAATCATCTTTTTAGGATCCGGAAAATATTTCTTATTCCATGTAAAGCAACGATACCCATCCATATAATCGATATCTAGGTAGATTGCATCACATGGAATCTCACGCTTGCGAAATTGATCTGCAATATAACGGACATTAGCCTCCGGAAAATAGCTCCATCGGCATTGGTGATAACCTATTGCCCACAATGGAGGTAAATCATGCGTACCCGTTATCTGATGGTATCTTTTTACTACATCCATCAACTGCGGACCATGGATATAATAATATTGCAATTCGCCACCTTCGGACCAAAAACTCGTTTGATCATTGTGCTCAGCTGCAAAATCAAAATACGTCTTGAATGTGTTATCGAAAAAGATTCCATAGGCATCTCCGCCGGTCACCCCAAGATAAAATGGAATGGTCTTGTACAGTGGTTCTTGATTAAAAGCATACGAATAGGTGTCAGAATTCCAGTTTACAATTCTTCGGCCGCGAAGGTTGAGATGTGACGCCTTGTCGCCACAGCCAAAGAAAACTTCATCCTCGAAGGCTTTCTTCGTGCAATACACATAATAGCCTCCAAAATCTACGTTTTCTTCCCAATGCATAGGTGCATAATCTGCATTCATCAGCTTACCGCCTGCATCCGAAAAGGAAACTAAAAAGTCTTCTTTACGAATCGAGCAACGCACATTATTTGTGCTTACATGGTAGCTTTCCTCATCTTCTGATACTTCATAGCCTAGCGGGTGATGCTCTTGCTCGACGATAGCATACGAAAAATCGTCCAAGAATACGCCAATAGGCGCAAGACGTACGCGGATAATATCATCCGTCACGACTTTGACTTCTACACAGGCTTTACTGTCCGAAAAGAAAAAAGTATTTCCTTCACGATCAAAGCTTTTTACAGTTTTTAAATAAGTTTTTTCTATAGAGGGCAAGTCCAACACAGGATTGTTGACGTGCTGAATATTTTCTAGTGTCTCTTCAGTAATGAGTTCGGAAGCTATTCCTTCTTTTTTGGTTTCTGCCATAATTTAACAGTGATAAGTTTATTCTGGATAAGTTTATTGCTTTTTAAATTACAATTATTTTTCATAACCTTTCAATTAATTGAGATTTTTTTTTCACTTGTCTTGGCAAGGATTTATATCAACGACGGCAGGCACGAAAATTGCTACAATTACGTCATAATAATTAGTTTGAAATAGAATATATACATTAAAAAGAGTAACTTTGTATGCTTTTTAGCCGGCCTGTAAGCTGGCAATTAAAACATAAAAAAGATAACAAATGAAATTATCACAATTTAAATTCAACTTACCCGAATCTTTACTTGCAAACGAACCTTCAGAACACCGCGATGAAGCCCGCTTAATGGTACTTCATAAAGATACCGGAAAAATTGAGCATAAGATTTTCAAAGATGTCTTAGATTATTTTGACGACAAGGATGTTATGATCTTGAACAACACGAAAGTGTTTCCTGCTCGTATGTACGGTAATAAAGAAAAGACGGGGGCGACGATCGAGGTTTTCTTGTTACGTGAATTAAATAAAGAATTGCGTTTGTGGGATGTGTTGGTGGATCCAGCACGCAAAATCCGTGTTGGTAACAAATTATATTTTGGTGATGATGATTTGTTAGTAGCTGAGGTAGTAGACAACACGACTTCCAGAGGTCGTACTATTCGTTTCTTATTCGATGGTACGGATGAAGAATTCCGTCGTAACATTGAAATTCTAGGGGAAACTCCTCTTCCTAAATATATAAAACGTAAAGCAACACCTGAAGATAAATTCCGCTACCAAACAATCTATGCTAAAAACGAAGGTGCTGTAGCTGCTCCTACTGCTGGTCTACATTTCTCTCGCGAATTAATGAAGCGCCTAGAGCTAAAAGGTATTGATTTCGCTGAAATAACCCTTCACGTGGGCTTAGGAACATTCCGTACTGTAGAAGTCGAAGACTTAACAAAACACAAAATGGATTCAGAGCAATTCATTATTACCGAGGAAGCTGCCAAAACGGTAAATAAAGCCATTGAAAACAAAAGACGTGTATGTGCGGTAGGTACTACTTCAATGCGTGCCATTGAATCATCAGTATCCGCAGACAGACGCTTGAAGCCTGCATCAGACTGGACAAGTAAATTTATTTACCCTCCATATGATTTCAGCATTGCAAACTCAATGATTACAAACTTCCACACTCCAGAATCTACTCTATTGGTGATGATAGCGGCATTCGCGGGTTATGAAAATGTAATGAATGCATACGAAGAAGCTGTGAAAGAAAAATACAAATTCTACAGCTACGGCGATGCGATGTTGATTATTTAAGATTTTAAGAATATTTCAATATTTTTGAGCGTGATTGGTTTTCAATCACGCTTTTTAATTATATAGCGTAAAACATGTTGAATCGAGTTGTTATAATTGCTGCTGGTGGTACAGGTTCCCGATTGAATGCAGATATGCCCAAACAATACATGCTACTGAATAAGTTGCCCGTTCTCATGCATACCATTAGTGCTTTTGAGCATCATGTAGATAAGATTATCATCGCCATACACGCTGATATGGTAGAATACTGGCAAAGTCTCTGTGTACAATTTAACTTCCACATTTCTCATGAACTCATCATCGGTGGAAAAACACGCTTTCAAAGTGTACGGAATGCCATTAACTATTTAGAGCAAAGATTTCCTGATTTTTTTTACAACGAAGATGGCATTATCGCTGTGCATGATGCCGCTCGTCCTTTGGTAGACCAAAATTTAATAGAAAAATCATTTGAGATGGCGCAACAAGGTAAATCGAATGTCCTAGCACATCAATCCACGAATTCTATTCGTATAGGTACGACCTCAGACAATACTGCATGTGACCGCACAACAGTATGGCAAATCCAAACGCCACAGACCTTTCCCGCACAAGTGCTATTGGAAGCCTACCAGCAGCCTGAATTACCAACTTTCACGGATGATGCATCTGTCGTAGAAAAAAATGGCTATTTCATCCATCTCGTTGAAAGCAGCTATAAAAATATAAAACTAACTTTCGCAGAAGACTTTGAAATAGCCAAGTTGTATTTGAATACGTGATAGATTATACGCTAAGCATTACCTCGTATAACTCTTAATAATACAACAATAATTGCAATTACTAACAAGATGTGAATGATACCACCTGTTGCATAGCCTCCTAAAAAACTAATCGCCCATATAATTACTAATATTACTGCGATCAAATAAAGTAGATTTCCCATATTCCTAAAATTTATAATTGAACTTAGTGTGTTAAATACTTTGTTTAGATTATTAACAAGTAAGAGCAGGAAAGGTTTGAATAACGATAAATTATTTTATTTCTAGGCACAACCTATCGTAGGCAGCATGTACGTTGGCAGGTAATTTTGATTGTATATATTCGTGAGTACCAAAGCGATGGCTTATGTGGGTGAGATACGCGCTATGCGGATTGATATCTGCAATAAATGCTAGGGCTTCGTCAAGAGTGAAGTGCGAGATATGTGGTTCTTCTTGCAATGCATTCACTACCAATACTTCTACGCCATTCAGAATATCGCGTGATTGAGCGGATACCGTTTTGGCATCGGTGATGTAGGCAAAATTGCCAATTCGAAAACCTAGAACGGGCATTTTGTAATGCAACACTTCCAAAGGTTCGATCATGTGATCATAGAGTTGAAAACTATCTGCAGCAGAAATTTCCACCAATTCGAGCTGAGGAACTCCTGGATATTTCACCGCAGAGAATGCGTAATAAAACTCCCGTTGCAATGCTTCCAACGTAAAGTTATTTGCATAAATAGAAATTGAACTTTGCTGCTGATAATTAAAAGCTCTAACGTCATCCAATCCCGCAATATGATCTTTGTGCGCATGCGTCATCAGAATTGCGTCCAAATGATTGATCTTCTCGCGCAACATTTGATACCGGAAATCCGGCCCCGTGTCAATCACTATATTTTTGCCATTATTCAGTTCGATCAAAATAGAGGAACGCAGGCGTTTGTCATGCACATCTAAGGAAGTACACACAGCACATTCGCACGCGATGACAGGTACACCTTGGGAAGTACCCGTTCCTAAAAATCGAACTTTCAAATTACACCTCTTCTTTTTTAATAAGTGATTTATAAAATGTCCATTGCTTGTCGTCATTCAGGTCCTCCTTCGACACTTCAAATTCGCGCAAAAGCTGAATCAAGGAATTAATTTTAATTTCCAGATTGGAGAATTTGTTGACCACAATTACTTTCGTATGCTGAATTACACAAGCGCCAGTTCTGAAATTACCTTTCTCATACCGCACTTTGTAACCCAGATCTAATAATAAATTTTCTATTTTGTCTAAATTATACTGTGTAATCGATACCATTATACTAAATATTAGGCATAAAACCTTACATGGATGTATTCTTTTTCAACCAAATACGATCTACATAGTTTTTCATAAAACCTGTACCGTAAGCAAATAACTGGGTAAAAGCAGCGACCATACCATAGAGCGCGACCATAAGATTTTTGGTCACCAATAGTGCATGCAAAAATAACAATACAGTGTATGCAAGCAAGAGAATATTGCCAAGGTACACCACGTATTTAAGTATTGTTACGTCTGTGAATATGAAAGAATTGATAATATTGAGCACCAATAGTGCGATAACGCCCAATGTAAAAATCGAAGGAAGGGTATGTACTAATTTCAACTCTTTCGGATACAATAAGGATATATCTACCCTACCTTTTCCGAAGCCTTTGGTCTGCTTATAAAACTGAGGAAAGCTCGTGCGGCGTTTATGATACACGAAAGCTTCTGGGATAAGCCCTACCTTATATCCCGAATTTATCATACGTATACTAAACTCAATATCTTCGGATCGCCGAGACAACTTATAGCCACCTGTAGACTCCCATACAATTCGAGAAAGTCCCATATTAAAGCTGCGCGGATGAAATTGCCCAACATGCTTCTTATTGCCTCGTATCCCCCCGGTTGTAAAAGGGCTAGTCATCGAATAACTAATTGCTTTTTGGATGGTACTGAATGAAGGATGTGCTGCATCCGGACCACCAAACGCATCCCAACCGTGAAGTGTTATCGCTGCACGCACCTGCTCCAAATAATGGGATGGCACGAGAATATCCGAATCAAATACAATGAAATAATCCCCCGAAGCGCGTGCAAATCCATAATTGCGCGCAAAGCCCTGTCCTTCATTTTCCTTTTGGAAATATTTGATATCAAGATTCTTGCTAAAATGTTGCGCAATGTGATCGCCTGGCCTACTCGATCCATCCTCCACAATGATGACCTCAAAAGATTGGTAGGTCTGGCTGACTAGAGAAGTCAACAGTTCTCTCAATTCGTCGGGTCTATTGTAAAGCGGAATAATTATCGAGAAGAACATATTATTAGATGACGCGTTCAATATGGTATTTATTTCGTTCAGAACTATTGCGGGAAAGCAATTCGGCTATGAAGCCTGTAAGAAACAGCTGTGTCCCAATCATAATAGCCAACAGCGATAAATAGAACAAAGGCTGGTCAGTGACATTACGATAAGCTGTCCCATTTGCTATGCTCATCAATTTTTCTGCTATCAAGTATATGGTAATGAAAAAACCGATCAGAAAGCTCACTACGCCCACAGGACCAAAGAAGTGCATCGGTCTCTTACCGAATTTGCCTACAAAAAATATAGACATCAAATCCAAAAATCCTTTCACAAAGCGCCCCGGACCAAACTTGGTTGTACCATATTTGCGGGGATAATGTTGTACCACCTGCTCTTGTATATGACTAAAGCCTGCCCACTTGGCTATCACCGGAATATAACGATGCATTTCGCCATAGACCTCTATACTTTTGACCACATCCTTACGGTAAGCTTTCAACCCACAGTTGAAGTCATGCAGATTATCTATTCCCGAGACACTTCGCGTTACCGAATTAAACAATTTGGTAGGGATAGTCTTGGTCAATGGATCGTATCGCTTTTGCTTCCATCCTGACACCAGGTCAGCACCTTGATTCATTATACGGTCATACAATTCAGGGATTTCATCCGGACTATCTTGAAGATCAGCATCCATGGTGATGACAACTTCTCCTTGAGTCGCTGCAAAACCCACATTGAGGGCTGCAGATTTACCATAATTTCTTCTGAATTTAATACCCGAGATTTGCTCATGACTCTTTTTCAAATCCATGATTATCTTCCAAGAATTGTCTTTACTACCATCATCCACTAAGATGATTTCGTACGAAAAGTTATTCGCAAGCATGACGCGACGAATCCAATCCGTCAGCTCCGGCAGAGACTCTTCTTCATTATATAATGGTATTACTACAGATATATCCATTTTTATATATTGAGCTAATTGTATGTGTATTAATTAAGGGTTGTAGGTCTTTGCATCAATTTCTCATTGCGTGTCAACGCCGCTAATATGAGCGAAAAGATAAACTGTATCAAAATCGAAATCATCAAACTTCTGAATATTGTTTTTACAGTAATCTGTCCTAGTGTAGCCATCTGCTCTTCTAGTGTGGCAACGCGAGAATCAATGACGTCATCTGGTGCACCACTGTTTTCCAATTGTTCGATGGTAATATTAATAGTGTTGCGCAACACTTCCTCTTGCAAAGCAGGATTGATGACATTCACAAAAACCATGGTGCTCACAGTAGCCAAAACCGTAGATATAAGTAACATTAAAAATGTACTCTTCACAGCGATGGAGAAATTCCAAAACCCGCCGTTTTTCTTACGCAAACTATATGCAAAAGCTAACGCGATCAGCATATACAACACGGTATTAATACCGAAAGACATAGATGTAAGCATCCAGAAAGATTCTACATGCTTGCTCACATAGAGCACGACAATACCCAATAAGAATGATATTACACCTAAAATAACACCATACTTGATGCTTTCTTTCTTAT
>JBMDWK010000150.1:0-6684 GCA_048595255.1 Sphingobacterium sp.
ATCACACGAGTAGGCTATTGGCTTAGGAGATACAAATTGGATGAATTACCACAACTAATCAATGTGCTCCGCGGAGACATGAGTTTGGTAGGTCCAAGACCAGAGGTCAGAAAATATGTCAACCTCTATGATGACGAACAGCGATATGTTTTATCCATCAAACCAGGTATTACTGACTGGGCGTCTGTTCAATTTTTTAACGAATGCGAATTGTTAGAAAAAGCAGATGATCCCGAGAATTATTACATCAAGAATATTATTCCTATCAAAATCAACCAAAACCTAAAATATGTTACTCAGCATGACATCTTCACCGATTTGAAAATCATCTGGCTAACAGTTTACAAAATAATACTCAACTAACTATGAATTATACTACGCAAGAACCATTAAAAAAAAAGTTTTTTTCATACTGAGTTCTTTAACGTCTGGTGGCTCAGAACGCGTATTTTGGAACCTAGCCCAAGGGTTGGACAAACAAAAATATGATGTTTCCATTGTGATTTTCAATTCCAAAGTCACTTGCTATTCCACAGATTTAAATAATGTGCGGTTTATTGATTTGAAGACTTTAAAAGCGTCAAAATCTTTTTTCGCCCTTTATAAACTGCTAAAAGAAGAAAAGCCACATACCGTTTTCTCAACCATGGGGCACGTAAATATTTTGGTATCCTTAGTTGCTCCCTTACTTAAGTCTACGCGTTTTATTGCTCGCGCATCCAATGTTCCTTCCGAACAGATCCTGTACGAGGATCTAAAGACAAGATTCTACGAGCTCTTTACAAGTGTGAGTTACAAAGCATTCAATCAAATTATTTGCCAGACTAAAGATATGGAAAGTTCGATTTTAGATCGATACGGTGTGGATGCTAATAAGACTTTGGTAATTCATAATCCTTTGCTTAACAATGATCTGGTCAAGACGGAGACAAACGGTGTGAAAGTGTATAAACTGCTCGTGGTAGCTCGATTTGCTGCCGAAAAAGGACTTGAGCGACTGATCGATGTGATGGCACAACTGCCTTCCAATTATCAATTGTCAATGGCAGGCAAGGGGCAACAGAGAGCAACTATCGAAAATAAAGTGAAGAAGCTGAATTTAACTTCCAGAGTTACATTTTTAGGTGAAATAAGGGATGTTCAGCAAGTAATGTTGGAGCATGATTTATTAGTCTTGAGCTCTTTTACGGAAGGTTTTCCGAATGCTGTAATTGAAGCTTTAGCGGTGGGATTGCCGGTAGTAACATTCAAAGTAAGCGGTGTAAACGAAATTATTAAAGAAGGCTTTAATGGTTATGTCGTTCCCCAAAATGATGTGGCTGGCTTTAAAGAAAAAATAATCGAAGCATGTACAGCAAGCACCTGGAATTACAAAGAAATAAAATCTGACGTTTACACCAATTTCAACTTAAACAAAATAACCCAAGCTTACGAACAACTAATCAATTAACAATTATAATTATGTGTGGTATTTACGGCTCTACAATTCCTTATTCCGATTTTATTATAAAAGGAAAAATGGACAAAATCAAATTCAGAGGTCCTGAATTTACCGGTGTACAACGAGTGGATGATGTTATTTTAGCTCACAATAGATTAGCAATCATTGATTTAGATCCACGATCCAATCAACCCTTTACTTATTTGCATTTGCACATCGTTTTTAATGGTGAAATTTATAATTACAAGGATATCCGAAATGAACTTGAAGCTAAAAATTATCAGTTTCGTACTCACTCTGATACCGAAGTAATCTGCGCAGCGTATCTGGAATATGGACAAGATTGTGTGAAAAAATTCAATGGCATGTTTGCTTTTGTAATCTATGATCTGAAAAACAAGGAATTTTTTGGTGCAAGAGATCGCTTCGGAAAAAAACCTTTTTATTATTTGTTCGATGGCGAGAACTTAGAATTTGCGAGTCAACCATCACAGATTAGTACTCACCATACATTGCATGTAGACGATAAAGCTATAGAACAATATTTGGTCTGGGGTTATGTTCCAGAACCTCAGTCCATTTGGCAAGAAGTACGACAATTACCTGCAGCTCATTGTTTTAAATACAACTTAAACACTAAGTCGCTCCGCGTTCATGAATATTGGAAGCTTGATTCCACTTGGGAAAACAAATTCATCGGCGACTACGAAGATGCGAAGGATGATCTGCGCAGTCTGATATCTGATGCGGTAAAAATTCGAATGAATTCGGATGTGCCCTTAGGTATGTTTCTCTCCGGTGGAATAGATTCTTCGCTGGTGGCGGCGATGGCTGCTAAGGAAGTTTCCAATGTGAAGACCTTCTCTATCAAATTTAACGTCAAAGGATTCGATGAGAGTGCTTATGCAGCTCAAGTAGCTAACTATCTCGGCACAGACCATCACACCATCACCTGCAATTATGAGGAAGGCATAGATTTAATAGAAAATTTTAGCACCTATTATGACGAACCTTTTGCCGATTCAAGTGCCATACCGTCTATGTTACTTAGTAAGCATACACGACAACATGTGACAGTAGCATTGAGTGGTGATGCAGGAGACGAATCCTTTTTGGGTTATCACCGATACAGATGGATAAAACAGGTGAATACACTTTTCAAAGCCCCCGAAGGAGTCCGAAAAGGGATCGCCAGTCTAGTGAATCTATCTCCATTTTATAAGCATAAGCTTATTGCAATGGGTATATCCATGGAAAATGTGGAACGATTGTATGTTAAAATGATCGGTAACATGGAAAACTCCTGGGTACAAAACCAAGATTTAGCCAAGGATAGTCCATTCATGAGTTTACTGCACAATCCACACAAACCGTTGTTGGAGCGTCTTTCTGACTTTGATATTAAAACCTATTTGAATGGGGATATTAACACGAAGTTAGATCGTGCGTCGATGGCTTTCTCGCTCGAGTCACGGTCCCCATTGATGGACTACCGTATCATCGAGTTTGGAAGGAGCTTGCCAACAAGTTTTAAATTTCAAGGCTCTAATCAGAAGCGTATTCTAAAGGATATTCTCTACGAGGAAGTGCCAGCATCATTTTTTGATAGACCAAAATCAGGGTTTACGATGCCTTTTCAGCATTGGTTCAGAAATGAGCTCAAAGATTATGTGATGGATAATCTGACCTCCGCAAGGCTCAAAAATATACCTGGTATCAATGTAAAGCGTACGGAAGAAATTATCCAGGAGCATATGACTGGTAAGTGGAATAGATACCCACAAATCTGGAAACTCTTGGTGCTATCGCAATGGTTGTCCAAAAACAAACATGAACCTATATTGGAATATGCCTAAACAATTATTGATATGATAAAATTAGCAAATAGGTTTTTTGAGAAAATGTTTATGGCAGATAAATGGAACGTCGGTTATATCAATCAATCGCTCACGGATCTTATTGAGCAAAAAAAACTTAATAAAATCGAATGGCTAAAAGAAGATAACGTGGATTATGCGGCAGACCCGTTTATTACGGATATAGACAACAAAATAAAAATCTATTACGAAGAGCTCAACTTTTGGCATGGAAGAGGAAAAATTATGGTAATTGAAGATTTCGATTTTAATACCAAGCGGGAAGTACGAGGCATTGATCCTTCGACCATACATTTATCCTATCCCTATTTAATACACAAAGACAATCAATTGTATTGTATTCCCGAAACTTCACGAGCAAAGGAAGTCGTACTTTATAAAGTTAATACATCAAAACCAAATGTATTGAGTAGATACAAAATACTGCTTTCAGGTAAAGACTTTGTAGATAGCTCAGTAATATTCTATGCCAATAAATATTGGTTGTTCACGAGTGTAGCGGGTCATGACGATGAATTGTATATCTATTATTCATCCACATTGGAAGGAGATTATCAACCTCACCGTCAGAATCCAATCAAAGTAGAAAAAAGTACCTGTAGAAGTGCAGGAAGTTTGTTTGTAGTCAATGATTCGATTTATAGACCAACCCAGAATCCAACCCATTGCTATGGTGGATCTATACAAATTAACAAAATTCTAATACTGACCGAAGATACTTATCAAACAGAAACTGTTTTTGAAATTTTGCCCGATAAGGATTACAGTCGGGGTATTCATCACATCAGTTTTAGTCAGGACAAAATAGTTGTGGATGGTAAGCGTCGCGTACGTGAGCTTTTGATGCCGCTTAAGAAACTGGTTAAGGTGGTGAGAAATTAAATAGGATTAGACATTACATATTGTTTTTTATATGAAAGCTCACTCACCTCAAATGCATATTATTTCATTAACTGATCAATCCAATGGCGCAGAAAATGTAATCCTGAAGCTAGCGATTGCCGTACAGGGAAACTTGATCTTCCTACAAAAGAGTCAACAATTTGGTCTTAAAATTCCGACAGATTTAGTGCGCAAGTATTTGACAAATCAAAGTATACTTCTAGGAATGCTCAAACTCATTCCTTTGCTCAGAAAATTTAAGGCTAATGAAATTGTGTTAAGTACTCACCCATACCTAAATGCCTATTTGGGGTTTCTCAAACGGATTGGGTTATTAAGATCACAGCTGATTGTAAGGGAATGCACATCAGTTTTTACACGATTCACCGGATTCAAAAAGAAAGTTTATTTGATTATTTACAAATTAGGCTATCCAGCGGTGGATTTGGTGATCTGTCAGACAGACATCATGCGGGATCAGCTTCTTCATTACAATTCCTTTATCAATCCGAATCAGGTAAGCGTACAGCCTAATCCCGTGGATTGCGAACACTTGTTTACTTTAGGTAAAGAAGAAAATCTTGCATGGAACGAAGGTGAATCTTATGTATGTACTGCTGGCAGGCTTATTCCTGAAAAAGGCTTTGATATTCTTATCAAAGCCTTTAAAAACATTCATCCGATGTATCCCGAATTGAAATTATATATATTCGGCGAAGGCAAGGAAAAACAAGCACTTACTCAATTAATAGCAGATTGCAACCTACAAGAAGTTGTTTTTCTAAAAGGCTACATTGCTAACCCGGCGCCTTATTTCAAAAGAGCTGAACTTTGTGTAGTATCTTCCATCAAAGAAGGATTTCCGAATGTTTTGTTAGAAATGATGGCTTTAAATCCACGTGTGGTTTCGACCCTTTGCGCAGGAGGTATTCATTCTATTCCTAATATTCGCACAGTAGAAGTTGGTCAAGTAGAAGCCTTGGCTGACGCTATTCAAAACACACTAGCGCAACCTATATTATCGCAAGAAAATATACATCTGGATTATCTGAAACAACGAAATCCAACAAATTTTGCCCAATCCATTCTTCGGGCCTTGGTGCAACAAGGATAAACCATTCCTCAAAAATGAATAAATAACTCTCTATTGACCTATGGAGACAATAATTATATATCAAAACTAATCTTTATGAAAATTTTAATTACGGGCACAGCCGGATTTATCGGCTTTCACTTGGCCAAACGTTTGTTAGAAAGAGGTGATACAGTAGTAGGCATTGACAACATTAATGATTATTACGATGTCAACTTAAAGCATGATAGACTTTTGGAAACTGGAATAGATGCTTCAGATTTAGAATATGGAGAGTCTATACAAAGTACTATATATCCAAATTATACCTTTGTAAAAGTAGATATTTGTGATAATGAAAAACTAACTGACTGCTTCAAAACTTATGAGTTTGATGCTGTTTGTAATTTGGCTGCACAAGCCGGTGTACGTTATAGCATCACAAATCCAGAAGTGTATGTGGATACTAACATCAAAGGTTTTTTAAATATTTTGGAATGCTGTAGAAATTTCAAAATCCAACATCTCCTTTATGCCAGCTCATCCAGTGTGTATGGATTGAACAAAAAAATGCCTTTTTCGACGCATGATAGTGTTAATCATCCTGTTTCTTTATATGCTGCTTCCAAAAAAAGCAACGAATTGATGGCGCATGCCTATAGCTATTTGTTTAATCTGCCCACTACAGGCTTAAGGTTTTTTACAGTATATGGTCCATGGGGAAGACCTGATATGGCGCTGTTTATTTTCACCAAAGCCATCATGGAAGGCAAGGAAATGGAGGTTTTCAATAGCGGACTTATGAGTAGAGATTTCACCTATATCGACGATATCATTGAAGGTATAGTTCGCGTGATCGACTCACCAGCGGCAAATAACCCACAGTGGAATGCCGAAAATCCAGATCCAGCGACATCCAAAGTTCCATATGCAGTTTTTAATATCGGAAGGGGCGAACCTGTAAGTCTTTTAGAGTTTATCAATGAAATTGAAAACAACACAGGTTTGAAGGCTAATAAGACTTTTCTTCCCATGCAAGCCGGCGATGTGGCAGAGACTTCTGCCGATATTGAAGATTTAAAAAATAAGCTCCATTATCAACCAAAAACTAGTGTAAAAACTGGTGTCAAAAATTTTGTAGAATGGTTCGACCATTATTACACAAATGAAATAAATAATGCTTCGCAAAATGTTGAGACAGAGCCAGTAGTGTCATGATTTTGTAATAACTAATAGATAATAAACTTTACAAAAGTAATTCTAAAATAAAGAAATGCTTATTCGTAATTGATTGAATAACAAGGATTATAATTTTATTTTTTTTTAAAAATAATCGAGCTAAGTGCTTCATTACCTGTATGGTTTTAACTTTGCAAATTCCTACGTTTGCGGTGGAATTGTAATTTAAAAAA
>JBMDWK010000151.1:0-4658 GCA_048595255.1 Sphingobacterium sp.
GCTTGGATGTTAAATATATGCTCCTTTCTGTTTTATTTAAACCTTATTCTCCGTTTTTACGATGTGCATAAACACTGAAGGAGGCATTCCCGATATTTTTTTAAATGATACGGAGAACTTGCTCAAAGAAGCAAAACCACTCATATCGGCCAAATAAGACATTTTATAATCTGCTAGCTCTGGGTGCTGACGTATTTCGTTCATTATATACTCCACACGCTTTAGTTGAAGATAATCATAAAATGTATTACCTCTGTACTTCTGCAGAATATGGGTTACATACCTTGTATTGGTTCCCAGATCGCTGGCAAGTTGTTGTAAGGAAATATTTTTCTTTATGAAGAATAATTCATCTTCCAATTTTTCAAAATCTTCTAACAATCTACTCTCAGTGTCCTTTGAAATCTTAACATTCTTTTCCGTAGATTCAGCTATCTCAGATTTCTCCTTTTTAGGCAATGGTTTGGAGGCCATAGCAATTTCACGTGTTAACAATTCTAGTGTATCTGCCTCTATAGCTGGCTTTAACTTATTACTTTCATATAGTGATTTATAAGCCCTCCTTCTTTTGTCTACTAAATAAATACCAATAGCCGCTAATGAAATAAGCAATCCACTAAACCAGAGTATAAGCACATTGCTCTTCTCATACAGATTCTGAGATGCATTTAATTCCATTACAATTTGGTCAGAGAGATCACGAGCGATTAGATTTTTTGTTTGTATGAATTTTTTTTCTTCCTGCGAATACTCCAGTGCTTTATTAATATCACCGATCTGCTGATAATACTCCACCCACGCTCCAAATATCAGTATTTTCAATTCTTCGTATTTTGTGGTTTGCAGATAAGGCATACACATCATTAAATACTTGTGAACATCGGAATTCTCCTTTTTCTGAAGCGCGACTTTCGCAAGTAAAATTAAGGAATAAGGAGTTAAACGATTCTGTGATTTTTCTATGCGACCCAGCGCAGCGTGCGCATAAGATTCAGCAATATCTGTATTTCCCAAATAATATTCACAAAACCCTCGCAATAAATCGTTTACCGCAAGTGGGGTTAACAGGCGTTGATCTTTCTCAATATAAGGTAACATAAGGGCATGAGCCTTACGAATTGATTCTCGAGCTTTTGTATAATCTTTTAATTCAAGTTCCTGAAAACATTCTTCATGTAGAATTTCTACAGCATTTAGCATATAGATATCTGAATTAAGTTGTTTCAAATTCGCTTTTTGGGCCTTTTCTAAATAATCTTTGGACAATCTATAAAGACCTAAGCGTCGGTAGGTAGTCGCCAAAAACACGGAAGTATTAGCTTGCCATGAATGGCTCATCACAGTGTTTGAAATAGTATCTGCCCTGAGTGCACTTCTTAAGCAGTTTCTGATATCTCCAGCATTCTCATAAAGACGTGCCAGTAGCATATTGGCTTTAATTTTTTCCTCTTCTGTCTTTGCATGAATTAATAAGGAGTCCGCAACTTTATGGGCTAAAGAGATATTGGTCGTTATTAAATTATAAAGCACCTGATCATGGCGACGATCAAAATTGTTATTGGAAGAGATAGCTATAGCACAATAGCAGCATAATAAATAAAATCCGATAACATTTATCCTTTTTCTCATTCGTAATTTTTGCTAGGCCATGTTGAGGATTTTAAAACAGAAAATTATAATATAATATAAAAGAAACCAGAATAATACTTCCCCAAAATGCTAACTTATAATATCTATTTATAATATCTTTTTTTGTATCTGTATCTTCTAATAGGGGCTGTTCAGGTAAATCCTTTTTTACCCGTTTGGTATAATCATAATAGGCGCGTAGGTCATTAGAATCTACTATAACATCGCGTGTCTTGTTTATCTCTTGTTGTAGATGAAGCATGGCCAGCTGTGTGGAGATAAATGCGACATCATTCACCTTTTCTGGCTTTATATTGAAAAAATCATCTAAAGAATTTTTAACATTACCAGATAAGTGGAGGCCTTTTGCAGGACAGTGTTCGGCAATAGCTGTATTAACTGTTCTTTCTAAACTCTCCAATAAATCCACTAACTTCTTAGGTTCAAAATTCGCTGAATCCATTTTTCTTTCAGATTTAATATCAGAAGCGTACATAAATTATAAAATGGCGGTGACTTAAAATAGCAGGAATTACTACACTTAATATGCTAAAATCCTACTTCCCCGCTGTGGTAAATATAAACGTATTTTCTCAGATATTAGCCCAAGTAGACCTTGACATTTTAATAAAGTGATTCAAATTACTAAATAGCCAAAATTCAACAGTTTACACAATTTGGTTAGCAAACAATCGTAGCGAATAAGAAAACCACTTACACATCGATTTAAAGCCTAGAGTAATCTTCTAGGCTTTTTCAATTGCTGTAATCTTTCATCACTCCAAGTAATAAGATCCTCCAGAACTAATGACCATTTATCCTCTTCGTCTACGCTGATTAAATAATATAATAAATCCCCAGCTACTCTTACAGGTCCATTACGTTCTAACACCTGATATCCCTCATTAATCCATTGTTGAATTTGTTCCCTTTTCATGCGATTTAAAACAAGCAATCAAACATTAATGTTCAAGTCTCTTTCGTTAACATTTCAAGTCCAAGCTAACCTCCCAGAATTAAATGCAATAAATCATCATCATTTTCATCTGACACGCTTTCAACACCGCTGGTATCTAGCCCTAGATTTTCGACCTCTCTTATTCTTGAATCTCCAGCCAAAACTTAATTGTGATCATCATTTTCAATGCTATTCTCTAGGTAGTAGTCTGGATTATTTAGCCACTTTGAATGGTTAAAACTGCATTTTCATTCAGCCAATTAACGTCAGACATAATCATGGCGTCGCAATGTGCTTGGCACAATATGAGTGTCTGACCAAATGTAAATTGCTTTTCATAAAAATACTTCTCCTATTAAATCTTCCTCTTTAATATTTTCTAGAGCATCATCGATGACTAACAGATTTTGTTCCTTAAATGGTAAAGTTTTAGCCGATGTATACATAGCTACCAAATATTCCATTACATCTGCAACACGTTCAGGAAACCAAAATACTTGAGCCTCTGTTAACTTTTGATTGGAGGTAAGTAGAGTATACCCCTGAGATTTTAATATCTTTAATTGTGATTTTGTTAATTTTTCAAACCTCATAACTGTAAATATTATATGCTACAACTTCGGAACGCCATCCTATCCAAAGCTCCAATAAAAGTCCCCGAAAAGAAATTAAGCTACAGATTGGATGAAATTTACCGCATCAGCGGTTTTGCTCGTCCATATCTTCCGGTTACTCTTAACAAGAATTTAGCCGCAATTGTTTCAATAAGGAGGAAGTTGCTACCATATTGAGTTAAAACAGTACTGCATGCAGCTAAATATGCCCATACGCTCAACGCAGCATCAGAGACATTTTACGAGAAGACATCCTACAAATCTTATATTGCTATACCACCCCGGATTCTATAAACCTACACAAAGTCAACGGGCAAAAGGATACAGATAATTATTTTATTTATACTCCTAATAAGGAAATTTCACACGTGATATTGTTCTTTCAGATTTTTCTGATCAATATAATGGAGAAAAATACTAAATATAGAACCATAACTACAGCTGCCAATCCCTTGCTCCAAAACGAAAAAAAGGAATGCACCTATTCATTCCGGAGAGAAGCTATTAAACATGGTTATTCGCTGGAGGAAAAATAAGAGATTAATCCTATAGGAAGCTTATGAATTCAGCCTCAGCTCGCATCAAGTTTACTGGTGACTGGGGTTCGTGAGATCGACACCAACACACCCAAATTCAAACCGCCTATTTCAGAAAAAGTTGAAAAAAATTAATTTGGTACTTATATTTTTTTTCTGAAATTTGATTTATAAAATTAACCTATTGATAATCAATTGTTGCCACAGAATGAAAACTTTCACCTTCTTAATAACCTGTGCAATTACATTTATTTTTGTAAAGAATGTTCATGGTCAAAACCCAACTTTTGAACAAACAGTAGAATATATAATAGAAAATACTAAAGGTAGGGTTATGTATCCTGGTGCGTTAGATTCATACACAAGAACACAAGGTTATCGTCTGGACGATGTTAGAATTCATAAAAACGGAAAAATTGAATTCATAACAAAGCAGGATAATAAACTCTATGGGTTAACCAACAACTTTAATATTACATTTAATATATTTGATTTAGTACCAAAAACTGATTATCCCGAAGGAATCAAAGCCTATAAATTTTTAGTTCATTTTAATGGATTAAACGTCAGCGATGGATATGGGATTACATATGCTACGGATGCAGATGCGCAAAAAGTAGCTCGTGCATTCAGACATTTGAAAAACGTATGTGAAAAAGGTACTGATTTATTTGGCGCAGCTCCTGAAGGAGAGGGAAAATTAAAATTAACCAGAGAAGAAACCTTATCCTATATCAACAAAACTTTATCTCAATTCGGAACATTTGTAAGTTACTATCTAGAAAGTTTTGGTCGATTTACCAACTATAACATTTAACAAATTTCTTATGGTGCCTCGGCCATTTCATATAATGCACAAACCAATACCTATAGATTTTCTTATCCACTAGCGTCAATATATGGGGCCAATAAAGATGTAGT
>JBMDWK010000152.1:0-2212 GCA_048595255.1 Sphingobacterium sp.
TCAAATATTAACTCTTTGAATTCCGCGTCATTGAAGTTGCCATAAAGGGTGATAAAGTGTTGGACATACCCGATGTTTTTAGCGCTATTATATTTCATCGTCAATAGCCTTTCTTTCCCAGGCGGAATACTAAAAACTTTATCTCCTTGATTCACCTCTATACAACCGCAAGAAGTAATCACATCTGTTATTAAAAGTGGATTTTCGCCTTTGTTAATAAGGTTAAATGACACATCTAAAAACTCGCCAGTTAAAACTGGATAGTAATGTCTGTTATTATCTTCAATCTCTAAAATGGACTTCTTTTTGGTAATATCTCCACAAGAAAGCATAGAAAGTATTACTCCAAAATAAGCTATATATTTAAAATGCATATATTTCATCACAAGCTATTACTGAATTTTTAATTGTTTTATTTTTAATTATACGTAGTTTAATTTCCTCCTCTGGCTTGACCGGGAGTTTCACATTGAGTACAGCAGTATTTTTGTCTCCCTTGTCGAGGTCTTCTCCTTTTATACGCCTGAAAAGTTTATTATTGATAAATATCTCTATATAATCAGGAGTTAACATACGGTGCCGATTTACCAGTAGAAATCTAGTCTTAAGGTTTATCTGATGGGATGAAGAAGAGACAACTTTAAAAACTAAATCCATATTATCACCACTTAAAAACCATCCTTGGTTAAAGTCGTTATTAAAGCCTTTTTTGCTATCTACCAACAGATCCAGATCTAAAGGAGTATTAGAATTTTTAAAGCTTTTATTTTTCAATAATTCAATTTTGCTTTGCGGAAGGTCACCAAATCCCTGACTTTCCCACTCTTTTATATAAGCATCTAACTCCCCACCCTCTTCTTTATATCTTCTTAATACGCTAATCGAAGGATAGGATTTTAATACATCAAGGTACTTACGAATAGAAGAAATACGATTGATATCTCCGGTAGATAGATCGGTGTTAAATTTAGTAGAGTTATCATGATATGAAATTTGCAGCATGGTGTAACTCATCCCGACCAAGATCGCTGACAATTTCATCTTTTCCTCATCTACACAATGCTGAGAGATGTCGCTCAACTGCTGATACAGATTTTCAAAGTGCACAGGATTAAAATAAACCTCTTTCGCTTGACGAAAGGAAGTATATATGCCCGTATCATAATTTTTTAATAGGGCATCACTCTCCAAATGAAGGATATAATCCGCTATAACCCTTCCACTTTTGGGGTAAAATTTTGTGTAATAATTTTTAACTAATCCATCAACATCCAGTTTATGATCAACCATTAATGCCGAGAACACATACATATTAAGATCATCAAAAAGTGAAAAATCATAGCCGGCACCGTTGAGAAAAAGACCTGTTACCCCCAACTCTTTATAAAAATTTAATTGCGATTGAAATCTTTTTAAAACAGGATAGGGCGTTAGGTAATCATCAAAATTAGCTATATAATCCCATAATAAAATGTTATCACTTTTTTCTTTCCATGAGCTAACGGCATGTACAAAGGAACTGACCAAACTGTCCCTTGTGTTCAATACTGTTTTTTTTGGCAAATCGATAGTACTTAGGAACACACCTGTATTTTTGGCTAAATGCTCCCAAGAGGGTTGTTTTGTGGTTTGATAAGAAATAGTATAGAACTTATGATGGGGAAACTGGCCCCCCAACTTATTGATTAAATATATTATTGCGGGTGTATTGTTTTGATTGGTATTCCCTAATTTGCTGCAAGAGCTGCAAGTACACACCAGATTATTATCCTCTGGTGCCACCATAAAACTTGTCCCGTGCTCACTACCATTGCCGTATTGATCCATGATATAAGATGATAAAGCACGGTAGGTTTGCTCTGAAGAAAAACAGAATTGATCCTCGCTTCGCTGGCCATTAACACTGGCATAAGACTCGTTCGGAATAATACCCCCAAAAACCTTCTCCATATTATGGCCCCACAAGCCCCAATCTCGATCGATAGAATAGGTATAATTCAATGAGGAAAGTATTTCATCGGTATTGGGTAATATATGCGGCTCTCTATATGTAAAGGAAAAATCTTTGGAAGAATTTTTTAGACTGATATAGGCCGGAGGTAAATCAGAGGCATCAATGGATTTATATCCCGCTAGTATATCAATAAATTGATAGGTAAACCAAGCGATAGAATTTATATCTTTAATGTATACTGATATTTTAGTTTCAGTA
>JBMDWK010000153.1:0-6070 GCA_048595255.1 Sphingobacterium sp.
ATCAGGAAATATCTAAAAGGTTTATAAACTGCTTCAACTTGCCAGTAGTAGTTATTTTACAAAGCTTATCCTCTCTGTTGCCGCGCACCATGTACACATCTTGGTAATCTAAAACGCAGATGGTTCCTAGCTCACAATCTATTTGATAATAAGGTTTGTTGTAGCCGCCCCAACAGAAGCCCATGAAGTCAAGGCCAAGGTCTAATAAGCTTTCATGAGAAAAAGGGGCGTCAAAAGGATGCAGATTTGATCCTTTTGTAGAATGGAATGTTTTTAATAATAATGTGTTCATAAGATATTCGTTTAATTGTCAAGTCAAACAAATATCAAAACGTATCAAAAACGATATGTTAATGCAAACATAAAAACATATCACGACATATCAAAATTATTATGTGATATAAAGCATATTTTTTTAGACATTTGTTTAAGAAGCCAGATAAAATGGGTTTTCAAATCAAATCATTTACAAATATTTTACAACACACAAACTAGTTCTCACATAACTGTTTGATAATTAACTTAATCATATGAAGAATCAGCTTTTCAAAAAGAAAAGTGTGGACCAAATATTACTCGATTCAGAAACCAAAGGCAGCGGATTAGCTAAAATTTTGGGCGTTCGTGACTTGGTATCTTTGGGTATCGCTGCCATCGTAGGAGCAGGTATTTTTAGTACCATCGGACTAGCTGCTTTCAATGGTGGACCGGCGGTTTCGATGCTATTTGTATTTGTAGCTTTCGCCTGTGTATTTACTGCATTATCCTATGCGCAATTTGCCAGCACAGTACCTGTTTCTGGTTCGGCATACACCTATGCCTATGTAGCTTTTGGTGAATTATTTGCCTGGATTATCGGTTGGGCTTTGGTGCTCGAATATGCGGTATCCAATATGGTTGTGGCCATTTCTTGGTCACAGTATTTTGTGTCTATGTGTGAAGGTTTTGGGATTCATATCCCCAAATGGCTGACCATGGCTCCAGGATATGCGATAGAGGCGCATCAGAAAATGCTCGATGTGGGTGCTGAAAACCTAACTGGTATTGATCGAATTGCCCTTCAGGCTTACGAAACAGCTCCTCGAATTGGGGATATTCCTGTAATCTTTGATTTCCCGGCAGGATTGATTACCGTATTGGTAACGATGCTGGTGTATATAGGAATCAAAGAATCACAGCGTGCAAGTAATATTATGGTTATTATCAAAGTGGGTATCATTCTTGCCGTAATTTTGGGTGGTGCATTCTTTGTAAAACCGGAGAATTGGACACCTTTTGCGCCAAACGGTCTTGGTGGGGTGATGAGTGGGGTAGCGGCTGTGTTTTTTGCCTTCATTGGATTTGATTCAATATCGACGACAGCCGAAGAATGTAAAAATCCGCAACGAGACTTACCCAAAGCAATGATCTATTGTTTAGTGATCTGTGCTATATTATATGTATTGATTACGTTGGTATTGACTGGTATGGTTAATTACACCGAATTGAACGTAAAAGATCCATTAGCCTATGTGTTCCAATATGTAGGTTTTGACCATATGGCAGGTATCATCTCGGTGACATCGGTTATTGCCATCACTAGTGCCTTGTTGGTTTTCCAATTAGCGCAGCCGCGTATTTGGATGACGATGAGCCGTGATGGTCTATTGTGGAAAAAATTTGCTACGATTCACCCTAAATACAAGACACCTTCTTTTGCGACTATCGTAACAGGTTTTGTAGTGGCTGTTCCAGCATTATTTTTTAAGATGGACTTCTTTGTGGATCTGACTTCTGTAGGTACATTCTTTGCCTTCATTCTTGTTTGTGCGGGGGTACTCTACATGGATAAATCGGGCTTGTCGAAGAAATCAAAATTCAAAGTGCCTTATGTGAATGGCAAATATTTGGTGGGATTAGGATTTATTGCAGGTCTTGTGCTGATGTATTTGTATGGTCAAGATAGTTTGGCAGAATGGAAGACTTTGGGTGCTTCTGAAGTCATATTGCACAAGTCATTGGTGCTTGTTTTCTGGATTACTTGGTTAACATTAAGTATTTTATCCTTCAAGCATGATTTCTCCCTTTTGCCTGTGACTGGTATTCTGATTAATCTGTATTTGATGAGTGAGTTGGGGGCTAGCAACTGGATCATTTTTATCATTTGGCTGGCTATCGGATTACTTATATACTTTATGTATGGATATAAACACTCCAAGCTTCGCGAAAATACAGTCTCTTAATAATTTGAGACATTATAACTTTTAGCTTGCTAAAAAGTAAAGCGGGTAGTACAATTTGTATTACCCGCTTTGCTTTTTAATGAATTCTATTCATTTGTATCTTTTCTGTATTGGGAATATTCAGTGGCACACGTTCCAATGTTACGAAACTGCTATCTAAGCCAAAACCTTTTTCTTCACTTAAGCTGAATCTGCGAAGTATGCGATATATTTCCATGATGATGCGATTCTGCCAATTTAATTCAGAAGTTTTGGTAAATACCTTTTCTAAAACCACAAAATTGAAGTCTCCGGCGATCTTGTGTTTCCTAAGTGTGTTGTACTGACTAATGATATCCACTTCCTTATTGGCAACCATATCTTCGACTACTTTTCTGAAAAGCAAGCTAATACTTTGTTCTTCGCGGAATCCTAATTTAAAATCAATGCGTATCAGTTTGCCGGGGATCAATTGTTCCACCGCATATTCTCTTCCATACGGTGTGTCGGTCACATCCACATGTACAAACCAATAGACATCTGCGCGTTTAGGTTTCTTATTAATGATGGAATATATAATTTTCGCTTCGATTTCCTTTTTGTTGTTTGCACTGGTGAGATATACCAATTGAGAAGCAAATGTCGGAACCGAAGTGTCCTTACTTAATTCGTCTATTACCTGGTAATATTGTTCTACATTGACAAATCGCACCAACTCATTTTTGATCTTACGTGCTCTAAACCACGCATACATCACAAGGAAAATTGTAGCCGCCAGCAATAGAGTCAACCAACCGCCATGCGTAATTTTGACACCATTGCCCACCAAGAAGGTAAGCTCTATCGTAAAGTATAATAAAGCAAAAGCAATGATAAAAATCTTATTGATACGCCTGCGTAACATAAAATAAATCATTAAAATCGTTGTAGACAAGAAAGTCAGATTAATCGCCAGACCATATGCCGCTTCCATGTTGCTTGATTTTTTGAACACATAGATGATAAGCATACATCCTACAAACAAAATCATATTGATGGATGGCACATACAACTGACCTTTCTGATTGCTTGGATATCGGATAGTCACTTTGGGCCAGATATTCAGCCGTACTGCTTCCGAAATTAAGGTAAAAGAACCAGTAATCATGGCCTGACTAGCGATGACAGCCGCAATTGTAGCAATGGCAATGCCGTAGAATAAAAACCATTCCGGCATAATAGCGTAAAAAGGATTGGATTCGCCTATGGACTGTCCATGATGGGCAATAAGGTAAGCGCCTTGACCAAAGTAATTGAGAATAAGCGTTAATTTAACGAAAATCCAACTTACCCGAATATTAGCCTTACCACAATGACCCATGTCCGAGTATAACGCTTCGGCTCCGGTGGTACATAGGAATATAGCGCCGATAATAAATAATGCATTGGGATAATGTATAATGGTATAGACCGCATAATATGGGTTAATGGCTTTCAGCACTTCCGGAGCATGCTCGATAGCATTGAATCCTATAATCGCAATCGTGCTAAACCAAACCAACATCAAAGGCCCAAATACGCTACCTACGATGGATGTCCCAAACCGCTGGATAAGAAATAAAAAAGATATAATAGCAATAACTATAGGTACCGTGGGAATATCCGGGTTAAAAATTGCCAATCCTTCAATAGCAGAGGAAATCGTGATCGCAGGGGTAATCATACCGTCGGCGAGTAGGGTAGAAGCTCCTAAGATGGCGGGTATGATCAGCCATTTTGCTTTGCGACGCACCAATGAATATAACGAAAGAATACCGCCCTCGCCTTTATTGTCCGCATTTAACGTCACTAAAACGTATTTGATCGTAGTCTGAATCGTTAGGGTCCAAAGGACACAGGATACGCAGCCTATTACTAAATCTTTGTCAATAATTCCGTTGTTAAATATAGCTTTGAAAACATATAAAGGAGAAGTACCAATATCCCCAAATATGATGCCTAGTGAAATCAATAAACCTGCTCCACTGAGCCGATTTATGTGTTGTGTATGGTGGGAACCCATTTATCTTACTATGAATAATATATAAATTTGACTGCCAAATTATTCTAAATATTCGAGATAACGTAAGATTTTGTTAAAAATTGTTAATAACCCAAAAAATATTTATATTTATATACATTGTTAAGTAAATCACATTAACTTTGTATAATCAATTAATTATTGTATCAATCGTTAAACCACTACCATCTATTAATTGTCTATATAATAAATGATGACTGTACATGCTATAAAATTTGGAATTATGCGTAAAGTTAGAGTATTCACTCTAGCACTAATTTCATGTGGCATCACTTCATCATCAATTCTTGCCGCCAACTTACCTTCAGCTCCGCTATCAAAAGTTGAAATCGGAAAAGAAAATACGGACAAATTAATCACCAATGTAAAATCATCATACAATCCGGTGGTAGGACAGATTGCAGTATCTTTCAAATTAACTAAGCAATCTGCAGTAACTATTAAATTAATGGATGCCTTAGGCAATGAGGTTTTGCCCCTTTTTACTGGCAACCTAGATGAAGGTAACCAAAATCACCTTTTTGATACCAATGAAAAAGTTTCACCTGGATTTTATTTCGTGCGTGTGGCATCGGGTGCTGAAACTGTCGTGAAGCGTATTTCCATCAAATAGTTTTCCCTTCTAATTTTTCTCAATTAATAAATATTCTGCTGTATTTTTACTGCATTTCCGGAGCGTCTATTCCTACATATGCAGTTATACATCATGGTCTAATAAAAAAGCGCTATCTTTTTTAGGGATAACGCTTTGAGTATTTGCAATAATTTATTTTGTCTCGCCTAAGAATCTTTCGATATCTTTCGGATTTTTGACTTTATTCTTCAGTAAGGCGAGTTCTATTACTTCTGCCATATCCGCCACATAATGGAATTTCATGTCTTTGATGTAATCATCTTTGATCTCCATGATGTCCTTTTTGTTGGATTTGCTGAGAATGATTTCTTTAATATTGGCGCGCTTAGCGGCAAGGATTTTTTCCTTGATACCTCCCACGGGCAATACTTTTCCACGTAAGGTGATTTCCCCTGTCATGGCCAGATTCTCTTTTACCTTACGTTGAGTAAACAGTGACGTCAATGCCGTCAGCATGGTAATACCAGCCGAAGGGCCATCTTTTGGTGTAGCTCCTGCAGGCACGTGCACATTCACATCCCAAGTGTCAAACACTTTATAATTGATGCCAAAATCTTCCGCGTGCGAGCGGAGGTAAGCCATTGCGATGGCAGCAGACTCTTTCATTACATCTCCTAGATTTCCTGTCAAACTCAATTTCCCCTTTCCAGGACTAAGGCTTGATTCAATGAAAAGAATATCCCCACCTACGGATGTCCATGCCAAACCTGTTACTACGCCGGCTACATCATTGTTCTCATATATATCTTTATCAAAGATTGGCGCACCCAATATGTCCTCTACCATATCTGTATTCACGCTGGAAGAGTATGGTTTTTCCATAACTATACTGGTTGCCACTCCACGAACTATAGAACCGATTTTTTTCTCCAAACCCCGTACACCGGATTCACGTGTATATTCCTCAATGATTTTTTCGATCACCTTGTGTGATAAGCTGACACTTTTGCTGTTTAACCCATGCATCTCACGTTGCTTCGGTAATAAGTGTTTCTTTGCTATTTCGATTTTTTCTTCGATCGTGTAGCCATTTACCTCAATTATTTCCATACGGTCTAATAGAGCCGGCTGGATCGAGCTTAGCGAGTTGGCGGTGGCTATAAACATGACTTTAGACAGGTCATATTCCATTTCTACATAATGATCATAGAAATTGGTGTTTTGTTCTGGATCCAA
>JBMDWK010000154.1:0-4281 GCA_048595255.1 Sphingobacterium sp.
CTTGTAAGCGACGAGTAGAAGATGCAAATTAGTAGAGTCCAGTTGATGCAAAGCTAAGTGTTGCTGCATACTTTTTCCTTTGTCTTGAAGTGCGGTCTGCACGCGGTCTTCATCTGCTGTGTGCGAAGAAGTGGGAGTGGGGTTGCAATTTGTCATGATTAAACAAATGAGGGGAAAATAGTGCAAGAACTTCATCAGCTAATTCGTAATTTATATTTTGTCAACAAAGATGGAAGACTTTGCAATGCAAATTTTGCGCCGGCGACCCGGTTAAGGTCGGGATCAATTAGAAAGTTATAGGCTGTTGTGAAATCTGCTTTTTCCAAGTTCGTGTGGTAAAAGTTTGTGCGTTGTAAATCACAATTATCCAATACAGCTTCTTTCAATTCCGTGCCTTCAAAATCCACCTCATGCATACGACAGGCGGTAAACTTCGTTTTATTCAGTTTCAATCCCGAAAAACTACAATGATCGAGGATGCAATCGGAAAAGCTAAAGCTGATATTAAACAGGTTAGCTGTCGGAAATTGCAAACCCAACATCTTGCAATTGCAAAATGTGCAGTCTTGAAACATGGTGTTTTCGATTTTTGCCAAGCTCAAGTTGCAATCCACGAAATTACATTCTATGAATTTGATGCCATTTAAGCGTATGCCTTCAAAATTACAATACTCAAATTTACAGATCTCATATTCCGCTATTTCGATGCTGTCCACTTGAAAATCTATCTTCTGAAAAGTCTTATCTTCTATTAGATTCATTCAAAAATTATAAATGAGCCACCTCTTTACGAATTCGGCTTAGCGATGTGTCTGTAATACCCAAATAGGTGGCAATATATTTTAGTGGAGCTTGTTGGATGATTTGCGGTTTTTCCTTAATCAGTTGCAAATAGCGTTTGGCGGCAGGTTCGGTAATGATTTCGGTTGCTCTTTTTTTACTTTGATAGAGTTCAAAAGACATCCATGCACGTCCCCATTCACGCATGGCAGGGATTTGATGAAATAATTCCTGAAAATCGTCGTATGTGATGCGGTAAAGTGTACAGTCAGTCAGACATTGGATATATTCTTGGGAGGGCACACGCGGAAAAATGGAAGCTACGTCAATAACGACCTCATTATTACCTTTGAAATCGGTAGTGATCTCATTACCATCATAGTCATACACATAGGTGCGTATCAATCCTGATTCCACAATGTAATATTCATCTTCTACTTTTCCTTTCTCCAGAAGAAATTCCCCTTTGCTTTTTTGAATTTTTTGATGTGCGTCTGTAATTAAATCGTAGTCTTTTGACTCAAATAAAGGATGTTGATAAGCGTATTTCAGGACCTCCATAAAGTAAGTATATAATTATTACCAAGCAAGTTAATAATTATTAGGAGAATTTAAAACGGATCATCAACATCAAATTCCATCAATTTTTTCGTCGTAGGATGCACAAACTGAATGTAACCCGCGTGCAAATGCAGTCTGTCTGCGCGCTTACCGTACAGATCATCACCCACGATAGGCGTATTTAGTCCTTTGCTGTGCGCAGAATGTACACGCAATTGATGTGTTCGCCCTGTCAATGGATAGTAGTGAATACGGGTTTTGCCATTTTCGATAGCTAGCACTTTAAATTTTGTTTGTGCAGGTTTACCATATTGATAGCATACCACTTGACGGGGTCTATCCTCTAAATCCACACGTAATGGTAGATCGATAATTCCTTCTATTTCGGTCAGTTCTCCATCGAGTAGTGCGGTGTAGCGTTTTTGCACCGTATGACGAATAAACTGGTCTTGAATAAATTGATGTGCTTCTTTGTTTTTCGCTAGCACTATGATACCTGAAGTAGACATATCTAGGCGATGGATGATCAGCGGTCCAGTAATTTCAGGACGCTTAGTGAGCATCCGTGTCTGCACGCTATCCTGTACATTGATACCGGGAACTGAAAGAAATTCGGCTGGTTTATTGACAACAATAAGGTCTTGATCTTCGTATATAATCTCGATATCCACGTCGGGATTCGGATTTTGCGACATGGGGTTCGGGTCTACCGCCAACCCTTGTAGCATGTGTCCTAAAATCGGCTCGCATTTACCACGGCAAGAGGGGTAGAAGTATTTGTGTTTGCGTACTTCGGAAGATGGAGAAGCTCCCCACCAAAACTCTGCCAGGCAGATTGGTTTTAAATCATGTTGATACGCATATTGCAGCAGTTTTGGCGCTGCACATTCACCAGCACCTGCTGGCGGAAGCATATTAATGGCTTTTTCGAAAATATCCAAAACAGCACGTTTTTCGCCTTCAGCATTCAAAAAATGATATTGGTCGAATAGTCTATTTTGTAAGTTGGAAGATTTACTCTTCCGCAGTTCTTTTTTGCTATCGATCTCTGCAAGGATAGCGTTGAGCTCATTTTCAAGTACGTCAAGCCTTTGTTTACACGCGGCTTTCAATACATCATAGTCGTGCTGATCACGATAACTTTGTTTTATCAAGTCCTGTTCTAATTCTTGATAATCTTCCTCACTCAAAATTTCTTTTTGTACGGTACGGATGGCCTTGCGTTCCGCTTTATTTTTTTTGTGCAAACTCCGTGCTTCGGACAAGTTTTGGTCATTCTGTTTTTTGCACGATGTTATTTCCTGTTTTAATTGTTGAATGCTTGGATTGCTTTCCAGATTTTCAATTTCCCGATTCAAGGCATTGATAGTCGCTTCTTCTTGAAGGAAAAATCCGTTTGGGTCGAGCATATCAAAAATTGGTGGAATAAAATAGCGATGTTGGTTAGTTCCTGCCAATTTTCCGGAGCAAGCGGCTAGGTAGCCCAATTTGCCATGTGCATCTTCTACCACCAAGACACCAAACATTTTTCCAATTACCAATCCTTCTTGACCTTCCACTAATCCAAAATTATGTTCGAAATCCTGTTGATGCAGGAGATAATCCTGTACTTCTTCTGCAGCTAGGATGCTTAACGCATGAGGATCGTAGCAAAAGGGAAAAGTAAACTTTTCAGGTTTTGCTATAGCCGAAATTTCTTGTTGGAATCTATGTAAAAATGGAATGTCGGATGCCATTATCGTCTTTTGTTGAGCGACAAAATTACTAAGAAAAATCCATTGCGTAGCTATGCTGAAATGCTTTTCATTATGACACTATTATGTCGCGCTAAATTGGATTTTGGCTTGGGTTTTGGGTAAATTAGAACTATAATTTAGCACTGACAACAATGGATAAAATACAATTTGGAAATTCAGATATACAGCTGGTGCCGCTGGTTTTTGGTGGAAATGTGTTTGGATGGACACTCGATGAAAAGGCTTCTTGTGATATTTTAGATGATTTTGTGGACAAAGGATTTAATGCGATTGATACATCTAATAATTATTCACACTGGGCACCTGGAAATAAAGGTGGGGAATCCGAAACGATTATTGGAAATTGGCTTGCTAATCGAGGAGGGAGAGATAAGCTCATTATCATGACCAAAGTGGGCGGACGATTTGATTATGAATCCAAATTCAATACCAAAGGGCCTTATATCAAAGAGCAGGTAGAACTTTCGTTAAGACGCCTAAAGACAGATTATATCGATGTGTATCAAACGCATTACGACGATCAAGACACAGAAATAGAGGAAACCTTGCGCGCGTACGAGGATTTGATTACTGCGGGAAAAGTGCGCTATATTGGCGCATCGAATATAAGTCCTGCGCGTTTAATTGAAAGTTTGGACGTTGCGGCGGCAAAAAATCTTCCTGCTTACATCAGCTTACAGCCGGAATACAACCTATTTGACAGGAAGAAATTTGAGAATTTATATCAAAAACTTGCCTTGGAAAAACAATTAGCAGTAATTCCGTATTATTCATTAGCTAGTGGCTTTTTGAGTGGAGAATATCAATCGGAAGAAGATTTTTCAACTACTCGCGGCAAAGGTATCAAAGACAAATATTGGAACGATAGGGGTCGAATGATTGTAAAGACACAGCTCGAGTTAGCCGATCAATATAATGTTTCTGCTTCTGCAATTGCACTTAATTGGTTGTCTGCTCAGCCTGGTATCACTGCACCAATCGCAAGCGCGACCAAATTTGAACATATACATGCATTTGTGGATGCAATGAATATCAAGTTAAGCAGAGAAGATATTCAAAAATTGAATAACGCAAGTTCATATTAAAAACTATAAATACAACATGAAAACAAACATTGGAATAAAAGAGGAGACAGCTGCCGTAGCTGAGGTTTTGAATAAATTGTTAGCCGATCATAATGTAT
>JBMDWK010000155.1:0-16782 GCA_048595255.1 Sphingobacterium sp.
AGCCAAGTTTTTGGTAAGTTTACTTCGACGATTTTACCATTTACAATTTTACAATTGTTGGCCAAGCGAATCACACCTCCACAAGCGATCACACGCTCCTGGGTTTGGTCCATAAAGGGCTTGGCAAGTTTTAAAAGAGCATCTTGTTCTAAAATGCAGTCCACATCGATACAGACTATATAATTGCCCTTAGAAACATTGATTCCCACATTAAGGGCATCTGCTTTTCCCCCATTTAATTTATCGACAACAATAAGCTTTTTGAAAGCAGGATTTTTACTTCTATAAATCCCTTTAACCTCTTTGGTGGGTATAATTTCAACTAAATCAAAAGGAATAAGTTCTAGATTGTAGGCTTTAATTAATCGCGCTATCGAATCATCTTTACTGCCATCATTTACAATAATTATTTCAAGATTATTATAATATAACGACAGGAGTGATCTTACGTTATCCACTATAGTCATTCCTTCGTTATAAGCAGGCGCTATAATGCTAAAGGTCGGCGCATTGGGATTGCTGGCTATAAGCTTATAATCGGTGTATTGATTCAGATCCGTATATTTCTTTAGCGCCCCGAAAGCATAAATCCCAACCCATGAATATATTAGGAATATCATAATGGAGTACAGCAGAAACAGCCATACTACAATTTCATATATAACATGCGAAAAATCCGTCATAATTTATCGATCTAATGCATTTTGTAATACCTTTCGTAAACTTGTATCAGCAGGGCTAGTATGCAATTTCTGCTTCAAATAAGCTTCTTCATTAAACAGTTTTAAAACACGCGCGGTCTGTATTTGTATATATATATCCGATTCATACTCTAGAATGTGCTTAAGAAAATCATTATAATTTTTATTTGCGCTGCGCTCTATAAATTTTAAAATTTGAACTTTCACAAGCACATCCTGCCGCTCATAGCTATTTATTAAAATAGCTGCTGTACCATTTTGTTCAATGGTTTGAAGGGTTTTGATGGCATTGATACGTATCTCAATGGCCTCATGATTCATTAAACTTACGACTGGATCATGCAGTGAATGGATTCTAAATTTACGAATGAGCGATAAGGCAAAAGCCACCACGGATAGATTTGAACTTGTCAGCCAATTTGCGATAGCCGGGTAATCTGGTTCAGAAACCAGCTGAATGGCTTGTACAAGTCGCATCTGTTGCCACAAGGATAATGTTTTGTCCAATGAATCTAAAAAGGAGAGACCCTTAAAGCCATTAAAACGAACTACACTGTACTGCGCCTCAGAGTATACATAGGAATTCTTATGCTGCAAAAGTTCGGTAATATGTGGTAAGGCCTCCTGAACATGCAATGCAGTCATCACCTGTATCCCCCGGACATTGTGATAAATATTATTGCTTTTTAAATTGTTAAAGGCCAACTCATCGAGTTTAAACTTATAAAATATGTCTTTGAGAATTTTATGTGCCTCCCCAACGAATCTCTGATCCGATTCAATCAATACGGAAATGAAGATTTTTTTGAAGTTTTTATTTTTGCTTCGTGCAATAAAATCTTGATCTGCCCCAATAGCATCTATGCCATTAAAAATAGCGTAGCTTAACTTATCCTCAATCATGCGTTTCCAATGTTGCGCATTATTTATGAGCAGAAAGTTTCTGTATCCATATATAATGACCGCTACTATAAGAACAAGGACTAGTAGCAGCAATGCGGAGAGCATAACTGTAAGACTATGCAGTTCAATTCTTAGGATTATCATCTTATTTAAATCGCAGTAATCTTTTTATCCTTAATACCAATTCATTGGGATTAAATGGTTTAACCATAAAATCTGATGCACCCAAAAGGAATGCTTCCTCTACGACATCCTCCTGGCCCAAGCTCGATAAAACGATTACATTGGTATTAATTCCGTTCTCTTGTATAGCCGATAGAATCTCGATTCCCGAGGCAAATGGCATCATAATATCGGTTACAATGAGTTCAGGTTGTGTCACTAAGAGTTGATCAATAGCTTCCTTGCCGTTACGACATAAAATGACATCATAACCTTCATTTTTTAATTTGTGTTCGATAGTTCTCAAAATTAATTCGTCGTCTTCTGCTAATAAAATTTTCATGTTATTCAGTTTTAAGATCTTTCAGTATAGCTAAACTCCTTTTAATTTCTGCTATGATATCCTCATATGCACTTGAATTATCACTTAGCGTATTTTCTTCTATTTGTTTTTCGTAATGCAATGATTTTTTTGCTAGCGTAATCATCCCTATAGTGGATGCCGAGCCCCTGAGTTTGTGCAATATTTTTTTTAGATTTTCCCTATTATCCTCCACTTGACAGGCCTTAACTTGCGTTATGGTGGAATTGAATTCTTTGACTATTAAATCCATAAAATAGGATTTAAATTCCTCATCACCCACAAAGTTTTGGTTTAATATGTTCACATCGAAATCCGAGATATCCAAGTTCTGTTCTTCACTAACTTGATATTTTGGGAAAGAATTTAGGTAACCCATCAATATGTTCTCTATATTTTTTAGTTTTATGGGTTTATGTAATATCTCATTAAAGTTTTTTACCTCCGGATTTTTATCATCAAGGGTTAAAAAGCCTGCTGTAACGCCGATTATCGGCGTGCTGTGATAACTCTCCATTTCTCGAACTTGACGGGCAGCCTCCATACCATCTATCACGGGCATCTGAATATCCATTAATATCAGGTCAATCTTGTGCTCCCGGCATAGATCAATTACTTGGCCCCCATCATAGGCTTTCAATATCTTAGCGTGGGGAAGAAACTGAGATATAAACTTATAATTTAATTCTATATTAATTTCATTGTCATCCGCCGTTAAAATAACAGGTGCAAAATTCTTGAAATCTTTAATATCTAATTTTTCTGTATAAATGATATCTGATGATTTCTTCTTACCGACATTTTGATCCAATTCTGAGATGGTGTGAAATAAAGACTCCGGCGTAAATGGCTTCAACAATCTATTTACGGATGTATGCTTCTCAAATTCCATTAACTCGTTTTCGTTTTTGGAAACCGAATGCATGAGTATGATTGGGGTTGAAATACTTAGCTCGCCCAGTCGACCTTTCTCTATATTACTGAGTTGGTTGTAATCAACTATTAGCAGATCAAAAGATTTTTCTTTTTCCAATAAAGCGCTTGCTGAGATGAAATCCTCATACATAATAGTTTCAATACCCCTATAACTAAGAAGATTTTCAATTATTTTACTTATGGTTTGGTTTGTTTCTACCAACAGCACTTTTTTAATATGTGAGGATATTACTAAGGCGTCTGCAAACTCTTTATGGTCCATCTCCATATCGAAATAGAACGTGCTACCTACACCTGTATCGCTTTCTAGGACAAGATTACTTTTCATATGCTTTAGTAAATTATTCGAAATAGTCAAACCAAGGCCTGTACCCCCATAGGTTTTATTAATAGAATTATCCGCCTGAGAAAAGGCCTGAAAAATTGTGGCTTGTCTATTTTTGGGGATACCTATACCTGTATCCTCTACGCAGAAGCGTACCTTGCTTCTAGTTTTTGATTTCTTAAGAAGTGACAATCTAAGTCTTATTTCCCCCTTTTTGGTGAATTTTACGGCATTTCCAATCAGGTTAACCAGTACTTGCTTAAGCCTGTCATGATCGTAAACCATGTATTTAGGTATTAAGGGATCCAGGTCGATTATTAGCTCCAGCCCTTTCTGCTCTGCCTGCAGAACCACCACACCAATCACTTGGGTAACTAAATCGTAAATATTGTTTTCCGTCAAAAACAGCTCTAATTTTCCGGCTTCAATTTTCGAGAAATCCAAAATATCATTAATAATATGTAACAAGCTATTGCCTGATTCATGAATATACTTCAGATATTGCAACTGATTGTGATTAATAGCTGTATGCATCAGCAGCTCTGAAAAACCGATCACACCGTTAAGCGGTGTTCGTATTTCGTGACTCATATTTGCAAGGAATTCAGATTTGGCATTATTGGCCAGTTCCGCGGCTTTCCTAGCGGCCACTAATTCCTGATTGATCTTTACGTAAGAAGAGATGTTTTGAGCGAAGATGATGATTCCCCCAACGACATCTTTGGAAATATACCAAGGCCTTACCTCCCAATTTAAATGTTTAGGCTCTTCGTCCTCTCGAAATTGAATACGCTCATTATTATTTTTATAGGTAATGCCCTTTAATGCATTTAAATATATTTCTTTTCGTTCTTCAGGTAAATTTGGGAAAAGGGAAAAAAGATTCTTGTTTTTGATACGCTTTAAATTTATACCAAACTCCTCATACCACTGCTTGCTATAGAATAGAAAGTCAAAGTTGTGATTGAACATAGCGACAGATGCGGGAACGAAATCTACAAAGGTGCGTAGCATAGCTTCCTTTTTTTCGACCTCTAAATAAAGCTTTTTGCCTTTATTAATGTTTTGGATAATTCCATATATACGTGAACATTTGCCATCATGACATTCTGGTATACCTTTCACACGCACCCAAATTGAATCTGCATTCTTTTGTTTTAGTTTTAGCTGTATATCAAACCCTTTTATATTTTCTTTAGCCTGCTGTAAGGCCTGCTGCAGGGATGCTTTAAAATCATCTTCAAAAAGATCTATCCATCCCGCCATGGTGGTTACCGACGTCTTGGAGAGATTAAAAATGGACTTGGCAGATGCTGAGAATTTAATGGTTTGATTAGCTGTATTTATTTCCCAGCCACCAACTTGAGCTACGGCATTTACTTGTTCCAATAACTCTTTAGTGTGTCTTAAATCAAGTTCCAGCTTTCTGTGTACGGTAATATTTAACGAAGTGCTGGCCACATAAGGGGTACTTTGGGTCTCTTTTTCGACTATATTGTGATAAAGGAAATAGAGTGTTTCCCCTGATTTAGAAATTAATGTAATGATACCTTTAGTCTCATTGTTTTTCGTGAATTCCGCTAAATAGGCGGGAAAATATTTTTTTCTATCCTGAGGAATAAAATCGATGATGTTGCGCCCCACAACCTCCTCCATACTATAGCCCAACATTTGACATCCCTTTTCATTAATCTCCATTATATTACCCTGAAGATCATGCAGGCAGGTCAGACCAATACTATTTTCAAAGAAGTTTCTGAATTTACGCTCAGAGATCTCCAATTTTTTTCTTTCGATGTTTTCAATGGTTATATCTCTACCAAAAACAAAAATCTCTTTAAATTTCAAGTTATACTTAAAAGTCCAGTCTATATGTAATTCTTTATGGTCAATTACGCAGATTGTTTGGCAATTGCTTTTACCGTACTTGATACTTTTAGAAATATACTTTATTAACTTCTCTTTTTCACAATTTACAACATCTATAAAATTTACATACGATATAGGGGCTTTGCTCTGTAAATAAAGTTTTTGAAATCTAGGATTTGCTTGTTTAATTGTGAGATCAAAATCTAGAACGCAAATCATATTTTGCGTTTGCTCATATATATTTTTATAATAACCCGATTCTAACTCTTTTTTCTTACGACTATATAACTGGCTTACAGCTTTTGCTAAAAGCTGTAAGGAATGGATTTGTTCTTTTGTTAGGTTATTTGTTTTATAATCTATGACGCATATAGTTCCTAGCACAATATCACCCTCGTCAACTATTGGAACCCCCGCATAAAATAATATACCCCCTTGTTTTATGATTGAGTTGCTGGATGTTCTTGGATCCTTTCGGGTATCAGGTATAACAAGCGGTTCTTTACTCATTATGGTATATTGGCAAACTGTCTGCTGTCTATCTACCGTATCAAGCTCTAAGCCAATACAACTCTGAATACGCTGAATATCGTCCTCCATTATAGCTATTAAAGAGGCTGCGCATCCGGTAATTAAGGTAGCTGATTGTGCGAAGATATCAAATTCAGGATCTTTACCTAGTCCCAAGAGATCATACTCACGAAGCCTGCTAATTCTTTGAATTTCATTGGTAGGTATAGGGAAAATCTTCTTCATAATGCAGCATTTAGATAATATAAATCCAAAGAACTTTTCTTAAAAAACTCTGCTGTAACCAATACTCAGATCATATTGATTGCCGTTTTGTCCAGGCTTAAATTCTTGATTGAAATAGGTAGCAGAAATATTTATTAGATTTTTCTTTTGAATAGAAAAATTATAATTAGCCCCTATTTTATATGTTTTTAATTTAAAAGTATCTTCTACTAAAAGATTATTTCTGTTTTCTTCAGGGCTAATACCGGTCCCTAGCTGGAATCCCAAATAATCATTTGCCCCTTTTAGGTAGTAACGTACTGTTCCCGTATAGGAGTGTGATATGTTAGTTTGATCTGGTGAAAGGTAGGTTCTTAAATTAAACCAGAAGTTTTGATAATATTTTCCTATAGACACCGTATAAAGCCAAATGCTCCTGGAAAAGTACAATTGTCGGTATCCTACTTCTCCTTCAAAGCTTTTTGGTAAATTGGCATAAAGAGAAACTCCTGTTCTATATTTAGGGAATATTCCTACATTTTCTGAATATCCACCACCTACATACAAATAAAATATCTTACTGATGCGAGGATAGGCCTCTAGCTCAAACTGTACTCCATTGTCTGCAAACTTATTTGCATAATTTGTCTTAAATAGAATGGAGCCCAAGGAAGTAGCTCTTTTATAGCTGAGACCCACTATATGCCAATTGTCAGCAAATTGCTTATCAAAATGTGTAAAGTCATAGTTGATACTTATAGCATTTTTTGCTGTATAGGATTTTAAGTTTTGCGCTAAAGAATTAGCTTCCGTATTTTTTGAATTTATAGATAGTAAGCGCTCAACGGATTTCTCTGCCTGCTCATATGACTTGATGCTATAATTAAATTTGCTATGAAGAAGCAGTAAATCCTCTGAAGAGGGGTGCTCAGCAAGTCCTTCATTAATGATTTTTTCCGCTTTTTGATTGATATTATTCCAATAAAGCAAATAACCATAGGCTAGGTAAAAATCTTCATCCTTTACTTTTTTGCTATGTAGATTATCAAAAACCATTTGGGCAGAATCTATTTTATCACTCCATGTGTATAGCCTGCCAAGGAAAATTTGCAAATCCGTGTAATCGGGAGACTTTTGTATGGCCGATTTTATTAGCTCAATAGCTTGTGGATAATTTTTGGATTCGAAAGCAGCATGACGAGCGCGCATAAATAAATCATCGGATGACAAACTTTCGGTTTGTCCGTAGAGCGTAGTTAATGTAAGAACGCTTAAAATAAGCGAAATAATGTAAGACTTCATAAGCAAATGTAGAGTCGGGACTTGTTTTTCTTTTATAAATATATACAATTGTGTATATATATTATACAACTCTACAATTATTACAAACTATTGCGGTTTTTGTTGACGGAAGTCACTACACATAAGAAGTTGAGAAACAATAAATTCTTGATATTCAAATAAATATTTGGTCAATAAAATGCGCAATAAAAACTTTCCTACTAGGCTATACATGGTATTGCTTACAAAGCCAAGTTATTGTTAAATCTCTATTTTGCAGTTTATTTCAGCTTTTCCTTTTGGCTGCGCTGAAAACCATTAATCATCATTATTTTTTCTTTTTAATCTGTATAGTTCAACCTGCATTACCGAGATAAAAGCTATAAAAGCAGGTAATTGCGAATTCTTATAAATTATTTGCTCGGATTTGAAAAAAGAGACAAATGCTGGAATACATAGAATTGCCAGCGCAAGCGTTAACACTAGTGATGAGCGCAGAAATATTGGAAAAAGCTTTTTGTTGTTTTAAGCTATCAGACATACTTTTAACTACAGATCGATAGACCAACCTTAAAAACTACGTTAGCAAACACTAACCTGAACAAAAATATACTTTGGGTAGTTATTAATTACTACTACCGCCTATTAGGGCTCATTGGTAGGCATAAACAATCCCTTATGTAATTATTAGCCATTGGATGGTACTGATTTTAGAATCTTTCCAGCTAAAAGAGGTGTCGGACATTTTCCGTGGATTTTGTAACAGGGAGATTTTCTATACAGGTTCCATATTTACTTGCAAAATATTTTTTAAAGCCATTAAGAACAAACCAGATACCTTATTGTTAATGCTTAAAAGAAGTGTATTAGTTGTACATATTTTAGATTTTAATGTTTAATTTTACACCAAATTAGTGCAAAAAAGAACTTTTTATTTATATAAAAGTATTAATATGAATAAAATTTTTTCTCTGGAATTAGCTTTAGACTATTGTAAAGCTCATAACGTAAATATGCTTTTCACCGAACAGGATTATCTAGAGGAGCATGCGGTCTTTAAGCCCTATACTGTTAAGGAAGAGTTACTGGTTCAAATCATGATTAAAAGTCATAACGAAAAAATCCGAAAAAATATCCTGCCTGTGGAAATCTTACGAAGAAAGTGTGATTTTATAATATTGGATATCAGTGAGGTTAAACAACTATAGTTTTCTTCGTGTTATCTGATCGCACGATAATCATTTAATTAAGCCGCAGTAAATCTTCTTGCTGTCTTCATCCTTTTTGAAAAATAGAATTACATTTTATACTGCATACGAGTAGGTAGTTTGTAAATTTATATAAAGGTTATTTTCACTCCAAGCTAAGGTATTATATATTGTTGCTTTACCCCCCCCCCCCAGAAATCGGCATGTAAAACGCAGCGCTACAAAAGTATAATTTCGGGTCAAACAAAACTCTAATCACGCATTAAAGGATATTGGGAAATTATTGTTAAGCTTGATTTAAAACCTTAATTACTTGTCTGTTGCTCCTGGATTCTATCGGTAAATAGTATGCCATAGAGGTGGTCCACCTCATGCTGAAAAATCACCGCAGTAAATCCTTCGATATTTTCTTCCTTAATATCGCCCTTTTTATCCCAATATTGCAGTCTAATAACGTAATTACGCTCTATTTCTTCCCTTTTCTCGGGAATAGACAGGCAACCTTCCTGGCCCGACCTCGTTAACTGTGAGCGCCAAATGATTTTTGGATTTATATAAAATTCAAAGGGCTCCCCGGGTTTATCAAAACGCTGTACCCATATAAGGTTTTTATTGATTCCCACCTGTGGAGCCGCTATCCCCACTCCCGAATGCTGTGGGTCCTGCACCGTTAGGTACATTCTCTTTTCTAAAGTTTCTAATAACGGGTCATCGTATTTGATGTCTTGCGACTGCGCTTTGAGCACCGCCAGTTCTTTTTCATTTGTAATTTGGAAAACATGCAACTTGGTGCTGCTGTCTCCATTTAATATGATTGATTTTTCTTTTTCAGTGAAATTTTTTGCCATAGATTTATTGACTGGTCGTTCATTTTTAGGTCCTTTATATGCTTTTTCACCCGCCAAAATGGATGTCATCAGTGTGTTTTCTGCAGGTGGTTGCGGGCATCGGTATCCCGAACTATATGCACAATAAGGATTATATGCTTTGTTAAAGTCTATAAAAATTTTACCAGAGCGAATCTGTGAGGCATCCAATTCGATGTATCTGCCTCCCGTATACGTTTCGACGCCATTGCTCTGGTCAAGGAAAGGTAAGAATAAATAATCTTTATATTGCGGATTCTGGAATAAAGCTACACTTTGATAAGCCGTTAGTGTGTGTTTTTGACCCCTTACTTCAAAATGTAATAATGCATATCGTTTATATTCATTGCTGGTGCCATCATAAGTAGGCATTCGAAATGTTTTTTCCCCTATGAGCATTTCTACTTCTGCTTCTATTCGGTAGTCGGAAGAAGCTGCGTAGTATTCCAAGTACTGGATATTTTCTTTTCGCAAAGGACCGTATTCATCCTTAGCGTATGATGCCTTCAATGTGAATCGGTAATCCTCAATCCCTTGCTCATAGGATTGAGCATTTACACTAAAAGTTGCAAAGCTTAGCAGGATAATTATAATAAGTCGCATAGTCATGAATATATTCTACCAAAGTTATAGATTTTTATCCTCAATTATGAATTGTACCTTTGTTAAAATTTTGAGATTATGCGTATAATGGCATTTGATTACGGTACAAAACGGATAGGAATAGCAGTTACCGATCCCTTACAGATCATTGCGACGGCATTGACAACGGTGCATCCAGAAGATATTTGGACGTATCTCAAAGATTATTTACAAAGCGAGCAGGTCGAGACATTTGTAGTTGGCAAGCCTCTTCAGATGGACGGAACGGATTCCGAGTCGGCACAGCATGTCATAGGATTCGTCCGCCGCCTGAAACGTGATTATCCAACTATTCAGGTAGTAGAAGTAGACGAACGATTTACCTCTAAGATGGCATCTTCCGCTATCGCACAGTCAGGTATGAAAAAAAATAAAAGACAGAATAAGGGTTTGGTCGACACGGTGTCGGCGACCCTTATCTTGCAGACATATATGGACACAAAAGGTTTTTAAGAAATGGCATTAAAGGATATTTCATTTTTTTCGGAAGATATAGATTTCACATTAAAGGATAAGGCTAAAGTTAGAAGTTGGATAGGGGATACAATAAAATCGGAAGGTTTCAAACGAGTAAGTGAGTTAAGCTTCGTTTTTTGTTCCGACGATTACCTGTTAGCGATTAATAAACAGTATCTCAATCATGATACCTATACCGACATCGTGACTTTTGACTCATCTGATGAGGAAGATGTAATAGCTGGAGATATTTTTATTTCTATTGAAAGAGTCCGCGAGAATGCAGCCAAATTTGGTGTGACCGAACGGGAAGAATTACATCGCGTCATCATTCATGGCGTCTTACACCTATGTGGATATTATGACAAGAAAAAAGAAGACAAAGAACTTATGACGGCTAAGGAAAACGAGTATTTATCCAAAAGAGTTTTTTAAGTAAAAAGAAAGTGAGTTTTAAGGCTCACTTTTTTGTTTTAATATTGTTACAGCGAGCCTTAGCAATGTTATTATCAACCTCTTATTTTAGAGCTATGAAAATAATAACAGCGCTGTTTGGTTTTAGCTTTATCCTATTTTTTAATGTTAATGCACAGTCGCCACAAGGTTGGTTAATTTATTTTGGAAATACCCAAATCAAGGATTCAAAATTTAGTATTCATCACGAACTGCAGTTGAGGGACTATAAACTTTTAGGGGATCATAATCAGACTTTGATTCGCGTAGGCGGTCAATACCAATTCAAACCGTGGCTACAATCCACCTTAGGCTATGGATTTATCCATACCGAGTTAGAAGGGTCTCCAAATCGTCCATTTGCCGAACATAGAATCTATCAAGAAGGGGTTTTTTCTCACGCTGTGAAGAATTCCAAATGGCGTCATCGTGTCCGCTTAGAAGAACGCTTTATCGAAAATCAAGATTTCCGAGGTCGACTGCGCTACTGCATGTTTATAGATATTCCCTTGAATGCTGCGCAGTTTGATAAAAATGGTGTTTACCTTTCGCTGTATGACGAGGTGTTTCTGAATATTTCAGATCAACCCACTTTAGATACTTTTGATCGAAATAGAGCGTATGCTGGATTAGGATATAAAGTTCGACAAAATATTGGTCTGCAGTTGGGCTATATGAGACAACATGTAGGAAAGAGTGCAGGAACAAATCATATCCTATTATCTTTTCACCATAAGATGAATTGGAATTAATGCTCACAAAAAAAGGACAACCAGAGATTGTCCTTTTTTATAAATGTTTTAAACGATTAAAATCTTTCAAATTGAGAAAAAAAGAAGTTTCCTTCAATTTGAGCATTTTCGTCTGAATCTGAACCGTGAATAGCGTTAGCATCGATAGATTTAGCGTATTTGTTACGGATAGTACCTTCAGCAGCATCAGCAGGATTAGTAGCACCGATCAATGTACGGAAATCTTCTACTGCGTTATCTTTTTCTAAGATAGCAGCCACGATAGGACCTGAAGTCATGAAGCTTACTAACTCACCATAGAAAGGTCTTTCTTTGTGTACTGCATAAAAGTTACCTGCAGTCTCTGGAGAAAGTTGAATATATTTCATTGCTACGATTTTGAAACCACCCGCAATAATGTCGTTTAAAATAGCTCCGATGTGACCATTTGCTACTGCATCGGGTTTGATCATCGTGAAAGTTCTGTTAGTTGCCATATCCTTATTACAATATTTTTTTTGCAAAGGTACAGAAAAACGAAAAAATATAAAGAAATATTCAAGTCTTTCTTTTATAAGGAATTTGCCGAACATATTTCACGTAGCAATTCTTATTTACTAACTTTGTAGTATGTCAAAAAATCTGCAAGTTACTATTGATAAGGATTCTGGCTTCTGCTTTGGTGTAGTCTATGCTATTGATATGGCCGAAGAAATTTTGGAGCAAGATGGCTATCTATATTGTCTGGGAGATATCGTGCACAATGATGAAGAGGTGGCTCGCTTGAAAGCTAAAGGTCTACGAATCATTGATCATGATGTATTGCCGACATTACAAAATGAGAAAGTGCTGATCCGTGCACATGGCGAAGCTCCAGAAACTTATAAAGTGGCATTAGAGAATAACATCACACTTATCGATGCCTCTTGCCCTGTCGTGTTGAAATTGCAGAATAGAATTAAAACTTCGTATGACGAGGATGAGAAAATTTTGATTTTTGGCAAACATGGACACGCAGAAGTTATTGGCTTGCAGGGGCAGACCAATAATGAGGCTCTGGTATTCCAAGATATCGATGAGCTTGATAATGTGGAATTACCAGGTTCATTCACCCTATATAGTCAAACCACCAAGAGCGTTGACAAATTTTATGCAATCAAAGACGAATTACTCAAGCGGGGTTATGAAGTCAAAGCAAATGATACCATTTGCCGGCAAGTATCTAATCGCTACGAAGACCTAGGCGATTTTGCGAGACAATATGATAAGATTGTATTTGTGTCGGGCAAAAAATCGTCTAATGGTAAAGTCCTTTATGAGGTGTGTAAAGCTGCCAATCCGCAATCGTACTTTATTTCCGGACCTGAAGAGTTGCAGGACGCTCTTTTTAACGAGGGAGAGACCATAGGAATTTGCGGGGCCACATCTACTCCGATGTGGTTGATGAAGGAGGTAAAAATGGCTTTAGAACAGCTCTAGGCTAGTCATTATATTATCATTTTCTATTGCTGAGTCAAGCGCATTATAAATATTGTTTATTTTTGTTCCAATGAATAATCAAAGAAAAAAAGGTGTTTTATTGGTCCAATTGGGCACGCCAAATGCTCCCTCTACTCCTGAGGTTAGACGATATCTTACAGAGTTTTTGATGGATGGTCGGGTCATTGATATTCCAGTGCTGGGTAGAAACCTATTGGTAAAAGGAGTAATTGTGCCAAAGCGTGCAGCGCAATCTGCAGCAACATATGCAACTATTTGGGACGAGGAAAAAGGATCACCTTTGATGTATTATTCAAAATTGCAACAGCAAATGTTGCAACAAGAGCTGGGTGATGAGTACCATGTGGAATTGGCGATGAGGTATCAGAATCCATCAATTGAATCTGCATTGAAAAGGATGGAAAGTATGCTGCTGGAAAGTATCAAGGTAATTCCGCTTTTTCCTCAATATGCTTCGGCGACTTCAGGATCGGTAATCGATAAAGTGATGGAGATAATGCGCAGTTGGCAATATATTCCTCAGGTTTCGTTCGTAAATAGTTTTTGTGAAGATCGATTGATGATTGAGACCTTTGCTGATCATGGCAGACGTCACGATATTCACTCTTTTGATCATGTATTGTTTAGTTACCACGGCTTGCCTGTGCGCCAGCTGGGTAAAGTTGATCCTACAGGAGAGCTGAAATGTCCTGATCATGGATGTGAAAGCTGTAAAGAGTCTACAAATCCATTTTGTTACCTATCTCAATGCTATGCCACAACTCGAGCAATAGCTCAAAAAATAGGGCTTTCGGAAGATAAATATACGGTTTGTTTTCAGTCTCGACTCGGCAAGACGCCATGGATTCAGCCCTATACTTCAGATGCTTTGCATACTCTGGCTAGCCAGGGAGTAAAACGTTTATTAGTGTTTAGTCCCGCATTTGTTGCCGATTGTATTGAAACATTGGATGAGATACAAGTTGAGTATGCCGAAGAATTCAAAGAGCTGGGTGGAGAAGAGGTCGTTATGGTAGAGAGTCTAAATGACGATCCAAAATGGATACAATCGCTTAAGAGCCTGGTATTAGCTAATTAAACATAAATCGATGCTTGTAATTAACGCTGTAATTTTATTCCTATTAGATTTTTATATATTTTTTGCCCTTCGTTCTACTAAAATTGGTTTTGCTAGGAAAAAATGGTTTACCTATCTCTGGTGGGGATATTCAATCCTGCTTTTCATCGGTCTATTTATTTCTTTTAAATACAGTATTCCCCTAGCATACCGATCTATTATTTTGGTTGCTTTTTTTCTGACCGCTATCAGTAAGTTCATCTATACATTTATTTTATTGTTAGATGATCTGCGTCGAGGGGGAATCTGGCTAGCAAGAATTTTTACGCGCAAGCCATCGCCAAATATTAAAAAACGTATTGAAGAGTTAGAAAAACCTTTACCTGAAGTGCCTACGCACGGTATCTCTAGATCAGAGTTTTTACTGAAATCAGGTATTGTAGTGGCCTCGCTGCCCATATTTCCGCTCACTTGGGGTATCATCTCGGGGGCATACGATTATCAAGTCCGAAGACAGAAATTGGTGTTACCAAATCTACCCAAAGCTTTTCATGGATTGAAACTAGCTCAAATTTCAGATGTGCATACAGGATCTTTTTATAATAAGAAGGCTGTATTGGGCGGTATAGAGATGATCTTAGGAGAGAAGCCGGATATGATTTTCTTTACAGGGGACTTGGTGAATAATGTTTCCAGTGAATTACGTAATTATCAAGATATCTTTTCCAAGCTTAAAGCAGATTTGGGGGTATACTCGGTATTAGGTAATCATGATTATGGCGATTATTACTATGGGAAAGAAGAAAGTGCAGCCAAAAGTAAAAATCTTAAGGATATAATCGATGCACAGAAAGTTATGGGATGGGATTTATTATTAGATGAGAATCGTACGATTAAAGTTGCTGGCGAGGAACTGTCTATAGTGGGGGTGCAAAATTGGGGCACCGGCCGTTTTCCTAAAAAAGGAGACCTACAGAAAGCCTTAATGGGTACAGAGGACAAACCTGTAAGATTGCTGCTGTCTCATGACCCGTCGCATTGGCGTGCGCAAGTGCTGGATACCAACGTAGACGCTATGTTTGCAGGACATACCCATGGTATGCAATTTGGTGTTCGTGGTGAGCATTTCCAATGGAGTCCAGCTAAATACATCTACAAAGAGTGGGCTGGTCTATATACGGAACAACAAAAACAATTATATGTCAACGTAGGGTTTGGATTCTTAGGATATCCAGGTCGCGTGGGTATTCTTCCAGAGATCACAGTCTTCGAATTGGTTGCGAGCTAAATGATTAGAATTCACCGTTGAATTACATAAAAAACAAAATCCTCTTAGTATTTTAAGAGGATTTGTTTTTATTATAAAGATAGTATCTCTACTATTCGTGTCAAGTTCGTATTGATTTTATCAATGTGTTTTATTGCCTTGTTAAATGATGTATAACGGATTTCGCCACATATAAGCCCGGCCATTTCTCCTCTGCGCCCTTCTAATAAACCTTCCACCGCGGCCACACCTAGGCGACTCGCTAATACACGGTCCATACATGAAGGCTTGCCTCCTCGTTGGATATGTCCTAAGATCGATACACGTACATCGTAATGTGGGAAATTTTCTTTGATTTTGTCTGCTACAACCAGACCCCCTTCGTCATCTCCTTCAGCAACAATAATAATGCGTGAAGATTTGTTTTTACGCGTGCTGTCCAGACGTTTCATAATCGCATTGTAGTCAACCTCCAATTCAGGAATCAACACGGCTTCTGCACCTGTGCTTATTCCCGAGCGTAGTGCAATCAATCCAGAGTCTCGGCCCATAACTTCAATTACAAAAAGTCGGTCGTGAGACTCTGCTGTATCACGTATTTTATCTACCGCGTCAACAACAGTATTAATCGCTGTATCATATCCTATAGTAAAGTCTGTTCCTGCAAGGTCATTGTCGATAGTGCCAGGCATCCCAATAATGGGAATGTCGAATTCCTCAATGAATTTGGAAGCTCCCGTGAAAGTGCCATCACCGCCGATAACTACTAAGGCATCAATACCTAATTTCTGAATGTTTTCGAAGGCTTTCTTTCGTCCTTCGTAGGTTCTGAATTCATCGCTGCGTGCAGTTTTTAATATCGTGCCTCCACGCTGAATAATGTTTGCTACGGATTTGGCATCCATAGGCATAATATCCCCATTCACCAGACCGTCATAGCCTCTTTTGATGCCATACATATTAAGTCCATGGTAAATTCCAGCACGGACAACCGCTCGAATACCGGCATTCATACCGGGTGAATCTCCTCCTGAGGTTAAAACTCCAATATTTTTAATTTTACCCATATCTTACAAATATATCAATATATGCCTTATTTTATTGAAATTATATTATTTGGTTGATTGCTTTGATTTAAATTTTTCTAGTCCCGATCGCAGGAAAGCTTCGTATTTGTCTATATCATATACGGCACCACTTGTTGGGACCAATAATTCGCCATCGCTATCCAATAAAGCATATAACGGCTGCGAATTGCTGTTGAATCGCGTGATCTGCAAGTCCGCATTGCGCTTGCTTACGGTATTGACTTTCTTTCCTGTCGACGGT
>JBMDWK010000156.1:0-12543 GCA_048595255.1 Sphingobacterium sp.
CGAGCTGATTTTTCATAGAAAATGAACCCCATATAATCTATAGGAAGCTGCGTAAGCTGCTGAATATTTTCAGCTTCTCGCATTCCACAAACTTTTATTTTTAATGCTTTGTTCATCTCTTTTATTCTCTTGTCATTCCGACGTAAGGAGGAATCTATCCAACTATCGAAAGATATTTCGCTTTGCTCAATATGACAGTTGGTCGTTCAGCGGTTACGAGCATTCTATCTTTTGATTCTTCCTATCGTCAGAATGACATTTTATGATGTCATTGTCTAGTCATTTGTCAATTTCTTCAAACTATCCAAAGCTTTTAATCCCAATAAGGACTCTTCAGCTTCATAGTAACAGTCACCAAAAGATTTTTCGGGATGGAAAGTCTTGATAGCAAATGCTGCATTCGTCAACACTACATTATTTTGAACGGAATTTCCTTTTCCTTCGATGATGTTTCTGAAAATCTGAGCAGCTTCTTCTACGTTGTCACCTCCGGCCAGTGCCTCTGCCTCTACAGCTTCAAACCCCAATTCATCAACAGCATAGTAACTTTCTCCTTCATTGTTGATGACTTTAAAATCTCCTGTCAATGAAATTTCATCATATCCATCTAAAGCGTGAATAATGCTATATTGTTTTTCTGTATTTTGATATAAATAACCATACAATCTCCCTAATTCCAAAGAAAATACGCCCACAGATTGGAATTTGGGATTCGCAGGATTCGTCAATGGGCCCAACATATTGAAGAACGTTTTGATTCCTAAGGCACGACGGATAGGTGCTACGGTTTTCATCGCAGGATGAAATAGGGGAGCATGTAGGAAGCAGATATTGGCTTCATCCAACTGCTTTTGTAAGGTATCTTTATCGTTGGTAAACTGATACCCTAAATGTTCCATCACATTCGATGACCCACAACCTGAAGATACACCTACGTTACCGTGTTTGGCCACTTTGTAGCCCGCACCTGCCACAACAAAAGACGCCAACGTTGAAATATTAAATGTATTCTTGCCATCACCACCCGTGCCACACATATCGATGAGATCATAGCCTTTGAAATCCATTTTAAGACATAAATCATACATTGCATCGCGAAATCCGCCCAGCTCTTCGACACGAATACTGCGCATACCATAGGCCGTCATAAAAGCCGCAATCTGGTGAGTGTCGTATTTTCCGGTCGCAATATTTGTCAGGATCTCATACGCTTCTTGGCGCGTGAACGATTTGTACTCAAATAAATGCCTTAATATATCTTTCATTTTGCTGTGTCAATGTAAAAAATTAATAATTCAGTCTTTAGGTTGATGCCAAATAAAAAGGCTTACCTTATTGGCAAGCCCATTATATTTTTGATTGTATACAAATTTATGCAATAGAGGACTGCCACAACGTTAACTGTTGTGCCACCACCATGCGTTATTTGATACAAATTGATTCATTTCTTTATTGTTGTAAACAAATATCAATTATCTTTTTAATAATGTCAAGATTTTTTGTGAAAAATTATTGGTTTACCAATTTTCCAACATATTAGTGACTTTTAATACAATACAAAATGTGCTTTGTTGTCTCCTTTGGAAACTAAGGTGAAGGATGCGATTTTGTCCTGTTCTAGATATACCGCTAATACTTGACGATTTTTATAATGTAAGAAATACACACGGTTTGGGTCGATATTTTCTATATCAATATCGCGTACATCTTTGCGTGGCATATTAGCATATGCCGTGTACCGTATATCGTCTATTTTTTTGCTCCATAGGTTGATGCGCACTTCATCCAGACTGACTTGTAAGTAATCGTAAAGTTCGTCATTGGGATTCTCTACGATAATATATTGACTGAGGATAACATCTGTTTTGATATCCTCATTGACCATATCATTTACAAAGTTGCGGATGATTTGTAAATCATCTTTGGAAGTAGAAATGTCATTTTGACCAAATACAGTCCAGCTTTGTATAAGAATGATAAAAGAGAAAATAAATCGCATAGTTATAATTTTTGAATTTTGACTTTAAATTAAGGCAAAAGATTAATTGCTATGGACAAATGGCAGCGAATAGCGTAAATTTAATAAGAAAGCGTGTCGAGTTTCGTTGGCATCGTTCAATCTAGCTTTCAATAAGCCCGACGATTTGCTGTACAGGTAATCTTTACCATTGCTCACTCCAAAGTGATTGAGGTTGTATACTATCCCTAGGCTCGTGCGCGCATTTAGGTGATAGGAGAGTCCCAGTCGCGCATTGATTTTTTTGCCTGTGCCTTTGTGCTCATAGCTTTTGGGCTTTTCAAAATCGTCGATAAGATTCCAGTTGCCATAAGCTGCATATTGCGATACGTATCCTTCCAAAGCGATCTGTGTAGACAACGTATTGGAGAGTCGATGATCCAGTAGGGCACCTACACCATAGCTAGGGAATCTATAGTTGTAATAAGAATTTAGACCGGGAATGTAATTGGTATTGTTGGTTTGCCAGTCTTTATCATTGAGTAAATACAGTTTACGGCCCGAATAATCAAAACTCGCATAGGTCGCGAATGAGGTTTTATTCGTTCGTGTCCAATAGTATCCGGGTTGGATTTTTAGGGAATATCCCAGGCCTTTATGATTGCTTAGATATAATGTGCTGTAAGGTGAGGTGCGGTTGTCTCCGTTATAATCAATATCAGAAACATTGCCGTATAGGGTGCTTTGCAGTGCAATATCCGTGCGAAGAAATAGTTTTTTGTGCGATAGAGTGGCTTCGATACCGTATTCCAGCGCGTTCGTCGGATCCCAAATCAGCTCCGAGAGTACCGTGGGGTTTTGTCCTAATTCATTTCCCGCTATATTGAAAGAGGATTTGGAGATAGAATAGCCGATTTTGGGTTGAATGGTAATCGATGTTACGTCTGGCTCATTGATGGAATTAGGGTATTGTGCAAAACAGAAATTTGCCCAAAAGAAAGATAAGCCAAGGAAAAGTAATTTATTCATACCATTTGTTTTGTAGTAAAGACAAAGGTAACGGAAAATCGTTTAACCGAAATAAGAATAAACTGGAATAGGTTAAAAATAAAAATCGCACTTATTAAGTGCGATTTTTATTCTAGATTAATACTCGTCTTCATTAAAAAAGAAATCATCTTTTGTTGGGTAATCTGGCCAAATCTCTTCGATATTTTCGTAAGGCTCGCCGTCATCTTCCAAAGCTTGAAGATTTTCTATTACTTCTACAGGAGCACCAGAACGAATTGCATAGTCGATTAATTCATCTTTAGTTGCAGGCCATGGTGCATCTTCTAAATGTGATGCTAATTCTAGAGTCCAATACATAGTCTAACAATTTAAATTTCACTTTTCGCAAAAATAATATAATATTTAATAAAAGCAAGTTTAATTTCATCGAAATTACATTAATGTCACATATGGTCACTTTTATTAAAATATGATATATTCCCTTGTAGCCAATGTTGATTCATTTTTTGGTACACGTAGTGCTGTAATTCATCAAATTCTTTTTGGGTAAGTGTCTGTGTATCTATAGGTTCAAGCACTTTGATGTGCACGACTCCAGGCTTTGACCCGTAGGTGCTACCGTCGTCCCACAAGACTCGCCACACATCTTGGATGACCACAGGAAGAATCTTAACTTTATTATCAATGGCTAATCGAAAGGAGCCCGATTTGAATTCATGCAAGCGGGGAGGATATTCGTCGTCAATCTTTCCTTCGGGAAATATGACAATAGATTTTCCCTCTTTCAGCATTTCGTCGGCTTTTTTGAACGCCCTGAATGCTGAAATTTTACTTTTTCGATCCACTGCAATATCAATACTTTTGAAAAAGACCCTTGTCACGGGGTTTTTTAATAATTCGATCTTGCCCATAAACGAAAACGGCTGTGGGCAAAGATAGGTGAGTGCGGTAATATCTAGAATGGAAGTGTGATTAGGACATATTACATAAGGTTCTGACCAGTCTATGTTACTCTGGTATTCGACTTTGAAACGGATTCCCACGATACTAGTGGCTAGCAGACTAATCCACTTGCGGCAGAAAACTATCTGATTGTAATATTTGTGGGGATTTCTCGTGAAAAAATATAGAAAGGGGTAGAAAGGGATGAAAAAGAGCAGAACAGCTCCTAGATAGAGAATGGTGTGTGTTCTTCTTAATATCCTTATCATAAATCAATTCCAAGCTTAGATTAATAAGGACGAATATATAGAAAAAATAATAGGTCTAGCACAACTAGACCTATTATTCTTAATACTGAAGTAGCATATTATTTACTTAACTCCGCATAGTATTTGTGAAACAATGGAATTGTTTCGATACCTTTCAAGTAGTTTTCGATACCATATTTTTCGTTAGGAGAGTGAAGATTATCGCTATCCAGACCGAAGCCCATTAATACGGTTTTGATGCCCAATTCTTTTTCGAACAAGGCTACAATTGGAATAGAACCACCGCCGCGTGTAGGAATAGGTTTTTTACCGAAAGCTACTTCTAACGCTTTTTCGGCAGCACGATAAGCGATGCTATCTGTAGGTGTAACGACAGGCTCGCCACCGTGGTGGGGTTTCACCTCTACTTTTACAGATTTGGGTGCTATGCCTTCGAAGTGGTTTTTGAATAATTGCGTAATACGTTCCGAATTTTGGTTCGGTACTAAACGCATAGAGATTTTAGCGTATGCCTTTGAAGGTAATACTGTTTTGGCACCCTCGCCGATATAACCACCCCAAATACCGTTGACCTCTAATGTAGGACGGATGCCTGTACGTTCGATAGAAGAATATCCCTCTTCGCCCCATACATCTTGCACGCCTAGATCTGTTTTATATTCTTCGATATCAAAAGGAGCTTCATTCAAAGCTTTTCTTTCTTCTGGCGACAACTCCAAGACATCATCATAGAATCCTGGGATTGTGATGTGGTTGTTCTCGTCGTGAAGAGATGCAATCATTTTTGAAAGGATAGTAGCAGGGTTTGCTACAGCACCACCATATACACCAGAGTGCAAGTCCCGGTTAGGACCAGTAACCTCTACTTCTACATATGACAAACCACGCAAACCAGTCTCTAAAGATGGGTGTTCCAGGCTAATCATAGATGTATCCGAAATCACGATGACATCTGCTTTCAAACGCTCTTTATTCGCAGCAACGAAGATACCTAGGTTTTCTGAACCTACTTCTTCTTCACCTTCTATCATGAATTTAACATTACAAGCCAATTGGTTTTCGCGAACCATGTATTCAAAGGCTTTCACATGCATGTAGAATTGACCTTTGTCATCTGCAGCACCACGCGCATAGATTTTGCCATCACGCACTGTAGGTTCGAATGGAGGAGTATGCCACAGCTCTAGTGGGTCTGCTGGCTGTACATCATAGTGACCATATACCAATACGGTAGGTAGTGAAGCATCAAAAATCTTCTCTCCGTATACGATTGGATAGCCTGCAGTTGGACATATTTCTACATTATCCGCACCAGCATCTTTTAATTTTTGAGCGACGAACTCTGCAGTATTTAATACGCCTTCTTTATATTGAGGGTCAGCACTTACTGATGGAAAGCGCAATAATTCAAATAATTCATCTAAGAAGCGATCTTTGTTCGCTTCTACATATTCTTTGATGTTTTGCATTTTAAAACTGTTTTTAACAAAAATAGGGAATATTTGTCTAAATAGCAGGTTTAATGTAGCGACTACATTAAATTTTGCTTTTATGGCATTTGCTAGCCTTATCCACTTAAATTACAATTATCATTTTGCCGACAAAAAACAAGGTTTTACCGAGGTTTTGTATGGATTAACATTTTTTTTATGGATTAATGGCCAAAGAATCTTTTCTTTGTGTCAAATTATGGAAAGGCTATTGCCAATAGCTCCAATAAAACTAAAATATTTAACTTAAAATTCATATGAAGGGTTCTTTCCTCTTGTTACTTACATTATTTGGTTTATTATCAAATACTTTTGCTCAGAGTAAGATTTCCGGTAAGGTGTTAGACATATCGGACAAATTAAAACTAAAAAATGCTTCCATTATGTTATTGCAGGCGCAGGATTCGATTTTGATCGATTACACGCGTGCAGACGAAAATGGATATTTCGAATTTCAAAAACCAGCTTCGGGAGATCATTTAGTAGTTGTCACCTATCCCAAATATGCGGATTTCTACAAGGAAGTAAAGGCTGCTGATAGCCAAAATGACTTAGGGGAAATATTATTGACGAGCGTCGCTCATCTGATTGAGGAAGTAGTGGTTCGCGGGCGAGCAGCTATCACGATCAAAGGGGATACCACTGAATATGACGCCTCGCAATTTACCGTAGAGAAAAATGCCAAGGTAGAGGACTTACTGAAAGTACTTCCTGGGATCACGGTAGATGCTGCAGGTAATATTACTGCCCAAGGTAAAACTGTGAAAAAAGTATTGGTGGATGGGGAAGAGTTTTTTGGGGATGATCCTACGCTTGTGACACGTAATCTACGCTCAGATATGGTCGATAAAGTACAAGTGTATGAGAAAAGATCTGACCAAGCCGAACGTACAGGTGTAGATGATGGGGTGCGCGAACAGACGATCAATGTACAACTGAAAGAAGACGCTAAAAATGGAATCTTTGGTAAGGCGCTGGCGGGGGCTGGCACAGACAAATATTATATGGGACAGTTGATGTTCAACAAATTCAAAGGTTCACAAAAGATTTCGGCATACGGTCTATTTGGTAACAATGGTACGACGAGTATGAATTGGGAAGATGCACAAAAATTTGGTGGAGATTCTGGAGTTACTTATAATGACGAGGGTGGTATGTTTGTGGATGGCTCATTCCAAGATCCATTCTCAGGACAAGGTGTAGTTGGTATCCCAAGAGCTATTAATTCAGGTGTCAACTTCAATGATAAATTGGGAGGCGATAAGCATACCATTAATCTGAGTTACAAATATGGAAATTTAAAGGCTGATGGATCAGAAGAAACTATCATGTCTGGTGTAATCAATAGCAATTCCAACAAAATTGTGGACACTAAAAATGAACAGCACCGTGTCAATTTACGTTACGATCTGAAATTAGATTCTTTAAACTCCTTATTAGTACGCGGAGGTGTTACACGCAAAAAGCTTTGGAGTGACAACAACTTAAATTCTGCAAACTATAATGAGAATGCCGATCTAATTGCCGCAAATAGAAGTAGACAGATAGAAGACAATGATGTCGAAAACTATAACATGAATATGTTGTTTACGAAGAAATTCATGAAAAAAGGACGTTCTCTATCCCTCAGTGCAGCTGCAGAGAAAGAAAGAACGTACGGATTTGGTACTTTGTATTCGACAAAATCTTTCATGAGTCTACCGGATACGATTACGGATCAATTTAAAAATAGAGACCAAAATATGACCAATGTAAAAGCAGGGGTCAGCTATACGGAGCCTTTGACTAGTGTATTGAATTTATCTTTGGGATATAATATTGACCGTCGCGACAATGCTTCATTATTAGAATCATTCAATAAGAATGTATCTGGTAATTATGATATATTGGATGAAAATTTCAGTAACAATTACGATTTTAATCGTCTAAGCAACAATTTCAATGTGACATTAAGCTATGTGACTGAAAAGCTTCGCGGTAGTTTTGTCAACAATCTGAATGATGATGCGCTGGAGCAAAAGAATAATTATACGTCAAATACTTTGAAACGTTCATTCTTCACATACAACCCAAGGTTTAACGGTTCATACAGTATCGCAAAAAATAAACATTTGTGGTTCAACTACAATGGACGCAACCAATTGCCTTCTTTGTCTCAGATACAACCATTAAGAAATAATACCGATGAGCTGAATCAATATGAGGGTAATGAGAATCTAGAACCATCTTTCATTAATAGTGCGAATATTGGTTATAATTCTTTCCAGGTATTATCGGGCAACTATATGTATGTAGGCGTAAACGCATCCTTGACAAAAGATCCTATTGCACAAAACATTACACAGACAGGTGGCAGAAATATATATCGCTGGGCAAATATTGATGGGAAGACGAATAAATCCTTTGGCTTATGGGGTGGTAATCATTTCAAACTAAATAAGGACTTGGGATTAACGAATTCACCGCAGGTGGGTATCAACCTTTCAGAAAATAATAATTTCTTTGACGGTCAAGAAAATGTTGTTAAAACATCCAACTATAGTTTTACTTATCAAATAACTCGTGATACCAAAACAGGTTTGAACTTTAATCTGAATTTCAGTCCGCAGTATAGAAAAATGACTTCTAACCTAAGACCAGATCAGAATAATAATGGTTTTGTGTTTGGCTCAAATGGATCGCTAGAATATTTTATCACTAAAACCTTCAAACTGTATACGAATTACGATTATTCATTCGAAGCAGCTACAGAAGCATTTAGCGAAGATTTGTCTCGATTCTTGATTCACCCTGGTATTAGTAAGAAGTTTTTCAAAAATGAGTCTTTGATGCTAGACTTTACTATCAATGATTTACTAAACGAAAATATTGGGTACTCGAGAGCACAAAGTAATTCAGTCTTTGTACAACGTAGATTTGATACTATTCAACGTTATTATATGTTGAAACTATCATGGGACTTTAACAAGATGTTTGTAAAATAATTTATAAGGAGAATAACAAAATGAAATATTTATATATCGTAGTAGCATTGGTAGTGGGCGGCTTTTTCAAAGCTGAAGCACAATATGCAATGTTTGCAGAATCAGGTGTTGTGAGTTATGATAAGACCATGTACATGAAGAATATTGTCCGCAAACAGTATGTGGAGAAAGCTGATGAGCGCTCTAGACCATTTTTCCAATCTATGATTCCGAATCTACCGGAGAATGCCGTATTGAAAAAGGAATTAAAATTCAAAGGTGATGAGACTGTATTTGGTCCTGTGAAGCAAGATATGGACATGAAATTGAAACAGACGATCATGCAGTTAGCGTTAGATTTTGAAGCCACTACCTTTTCAAATTTGAAAACTAAAGAGTTTCAGCGTTATAATGATATTGTCGGTCAAAAAATTATCATAAAGGATAGCGTGAAGAATATCAAGTGGAAAATCACAGACGAGTACCGTGAAATAGCAGGATACAACTGTCGTAGAGCAAATGGTATCACGCCAGATTCGATTTATGTGGTAGGCTACTATGCGGTAGAGATCCCTATTGATGGCGGTCCTGAGTCAATCAATGGCTTGCCAGGATTGATCTTGGGCCTAGTCGTACCGAGTCAGCACGTATCTTATTTTGCGACCAAAGTGGAGATCAGCAATGCGGTAGTATTGGACAAAAAATTACTAGACAATCAAAAGATAAAGCGAATGACTCGTCTGGAAATGGAAAAACAGTTTGTCGAAGCGATGGGGAATTTTATGAATACAGAAACTGTACAGTATATAATGAAATTGGCACTTCTATAGTGAAGTGCCACATCATGATAAAGGCTCACCAATTGGTGAGCCTTTATTGTTTCTACTGTATACGCAGCTTATTTAGCTGAGTTTTTCGTAGCTGTAATTTCGTTACGGATTTCTTGTGCTAAAGTTTTAATTTCTTGTAAACCTTTACGTACACGTGTACCTGCAGCAGAGTTACCGTTGTTAAAGAATTTTTCAGCATCACCTTCGATTGAAGCTACTAGATCTTTTAGTTTAGTGTAGTTTTCCATTTTTATTAAATATAATTTAGTTTTCTATTTTGTGTTACTAAGATGTAATAAATATACAAAACAAAAAAACATAAAAACAACAAAATCACACTTTTTAGCAAAAAAAAGGTGATTTTGTAGTGTTTTAATCTCTAATTGTCAACTCGTTTATAATATTTTGAGCGCCTGCGAACTTGTCAATGACAAAAAGCACGTAGCGAATGTCTACCGAAATAGTACGTTGTAATTTCGGATCGAAGATGACATCACCTGCCATTGCTTCGATATTTCCATCAAAAGCAAGACCTATTAGCTCTCCATTTGCATTCAATACGGGTGATCCTGAGTTACCTCCTGTGATATCTTGATCCGAAAGGAAATTTACGGGCATATAGCCAGCTTTGTCTGCATATCGACCATAGTCTTTCTTTTCATGCAGTTCCATTAATTTTTTCGGTAGATCGAATTCCTCATCATTCGGTTTGTACTTCGCAATGGTACCGTCTAAAGTTGTGTAATTGTTGATTTTAGCGTCATTACGCGGATCTTTTGGTAATGCACGGATGGTACCATACGTCAATCTCAATGTGCTGTTAGCATCTGGATAATATTTAGCCTTTGGATTTTGCGCTAAGAATCCAGCGATGTATTTACGGTGTGCCGCTTGGAAATTGTCATCGGCTAACTGATCAGCTTCTGATTTTTCACGATATTTGTCAGCTATAGATTTAGAAATTTTAAATAAGGGATCATTCTGAATCTTATCTGCATTTGGATTTGCTAAGAATGCTGCTAATTTTTCTTTAGATCCATATACACTTGTTTCGAATGCCGATTTAATTGTACCAGCGAACTGATTATTGTTTTGTTTGGCTAATTCAGCGATATATGGAGCAATATTGTCCCCTGCTTTATTCACATACAGATTTAATTCCTCAGCTAATACATCAATCTCCAATGGGATGTAGATTTTTTCGTAATTCTCAGCGATGAAAGCTTCCAACCGTGGCTTAAGTTCCTGACGCTTGGCTTCGTTGGCTTGCGCATATTGTAACAAACCATTGCCTAAAGAATAGGGTAGCATCGCAAAAGTAGAGGAGCGAAGCATACCAGTAAGGTAATTGTCGTGTCTTGCTTTCAGGTTAGTCGCTGCATAATAGTCGTTGATGGTTTTGATTACATTACCATATTGTTCTTTATTTGCCGCCTTATTCGCCCATTTGTTGAATTTTGTTTCTGCTTTACGTTTAGTTGCAGAAGTTTTGTGCTTGGTAAGCGCATCTATCATACCTTGACGGTTTTTCCAGTAATTGGCTACGCCAGAGTATTTGGATGCATAATTGATGTTTACAGCTTGGTCTTTATCCATATGGCGTTTCATAGCATCCATACCTACCTTGGAAGCTTCCACCCATGCTGGGTAAGCATACTGCACATTTTGATCGATACCGGCAGCAGGCATCCAGCGGTTTGTACGTCCCGGATAACCCAAGATCATCGAGAAGTCACCTTCTTTTATACCTTTTAGGCTGATTGGCAAATGGTATTTTGGTTTCAAAGGCACGTTAGCTTTTGAGTATGCTGCCGGATTACCTTGGGTATCTGCGTATACACGGAAGATAGCAAAGTCTCCTGTATGACGTGGCCACTCCCAGTTGTCCGTGTCACCGCCAAATTTGCCAATACTATTTGGAGGGGTACCTACTAAACGTACATCATGATAGTCTTGGTATACGAAATAGTAGTATTCATTGCCATTGTAGAAAGAGCGTACATTCACCACATACTTTCCGTTTTCAGAGTTTTCTTTCTCAATTTTTGCAATCTCCTGTTGAATGATGGTGTTACGTTCTTTTTCAGACATTTTATCATTCACCAAATTTAAGATGCGTTTCGATACATCGTCCATACGTACGAAAAAACGAACATACAACGATTTTGGTTTTAACTCCTCGGCATGATTCTTTGCCCAGAAACCATGAGTTAAGTAATCATTTTCTTTTGTAGAAAGTTCAGCGATAGCGCCATATCCGCAGTGATGGTTGGTGAATACCAGCCCTGAAGAAGAAACGATTTCGGCTGTACATCCGCCATTGAATTGTACAATAGCATCTTTCAGGCTAGAGTTATTGATACTATATATTTCTTCTGCGGTCAATTTTAGACCTTTTTTCTGCATATCAGCCTCATTGAGCCGTTTTAAATGCATTAAGAACCACATGCCTTCGTCTGCCATTGTCGCCAGCGTACTCACACATAGCACTACTAATAATACTATTTTTTTCATCGTATTTTTTATTTATTAAAACAAAATTGGTTTTAATCCAGCGTAAAACAAAATTTGTTATATGAATATTTACTTTTCACGGATTTTCTTTAGGAAAGATAGTCCGAGGTTTTGCCTATCTTTGTCAAATGCAAGCATCATTCGAAGACTTCAAATTCAATAAACAGATACTAAATGCCATAACCGAAGCAGGGTATGAAGTACCTACTGAAATTCAGCAAAAAGCCATTACTCCAATCCTTGCTGGCCAAGATGTAATGGGTATCGCGCAGACAGGTACAGGAAAGACGGCGGCATTTGTACTTCCAATGCTGATGAAGCTTAAGTATGCCCAAGGCACAGATCCACGTGCATTGATCATTACTCCGACGCGCGAACTGGCTATGCAGATCGATGAGAATATCAAGCAATTCACCACGTATTTGGATATTCGTACGGTGTTGCTTTTTGGTGGTCTAGGACCAAAAACACAAAAGGAGCAACTTGAAAAAGGTTGTGATATTATCGTCGCTACTCCCGGTCGTTTTCTGGAATTATATTTAGAAGGACATATCAACACCAAGTCGC
>JBMDWK010000157.1:0-19669 GCA_048595255.1 Sphingobacterium sp.
TAAAAATTATTTACTTTTTTTTGCTTGATAAAAAATTAAAACTATATTTGCACACCGAAACAAATAAAGGCCCGTTCGTCTAGGGGTTAGGACGCAAGATTTTCATTCTTGAAACAGGGGTTCGATTCCCCTACGGGCTACACACTTAAAAGTCAAAACATACCAAAAGCTTGCAAATCAAATGTTTGCAGGCTTTTTTGTTTTATCGGTATCTACAAATCTTTCAATTTTTCCCAATAAAAAAGTGAGTCATTCGGTGAGTCCTTTTTTAAACTCAGATTACTCACTGTATAGTATTTAACTTGTTGTTTTACAGCTTGTTCAAAAAATGAACATCTTGATTTCAATTGGCTGCAAGGCTAAGTTTGTTTCACTTAAATGATACTTTCATGAGTACAAATTATTCCTTGCTCTTCTACTTGAAGAAACCAAAAAATTACGTAAATGGCCCCAAGCCAATCTACATGCGCATTACTGTGGAGGGGATACCTAAAGAGGTTTCCACCGGACGTGAGTGCGATCCTGCAAAGTGGATATCAAAGGCAAACCGTGCTAAGGGAACTAAAGAAGATGTCAAAACGCTGAACACCTATCTGGACACCCTCGAACACAAGGTAGCGGATATTCATTTCCAGATGACCAAAAACGGAGAGGATATTACCGCAGAATCCATTAAAATGAAATATCTCGGAAAGGATATCCAGAGAAAAACACTACTGACTGTTTTCCTTGAACACAATCAGCAGATGAAAGCACTATTGGGGAAAGGCTTTAGGCCCAATACACTAAAGGGATATAACACTTCCTTTTCCCATATTGAAAGGTATCTGAACGGAAGCCTTAACCTAAAGGATATTTAGGTACGAAAGATGGATCATGGTTTTGTTGCCGGTTATGAATTTTTCCTCCGCTCGGCACTCGGCTGTTCGGAGGTGTCTACTGCCAAGTACATCAAACACCTACGGAAGATCGTCAAACTTTGCATAGCGCATAAATGGGTTACTGAGGATCCTTTTGCATTCTATAAAAATACTGCATTCTCAATTCTGTTCATGTATTATTCTCCCTTGGCTTCGGCTAGCCAGTTTTTTATATTCCCGATAATTGTTGCGGTTTGCGGAGGAATATTTCCGCGCTCTACATGGCAGTCAATCCATTCGTAGATGTGGGGATTATCCATAAGTGCTGAAAATTCAGCTACCAAATAAGCTTTAACCTCATCATCACAGATCATTATTTCATGCCACAATCTTTCTCTATTTTCCAATACAAAGATAATGTCTTCAAAATCATGGCTCAATCGGCCGTCTCCACCTCCTCTCCCTTTGAAAGCTTCCAGTTTTGTCGCGAGAAAATAGGGTGCAGTCAGAATCCGAATTGTCTGACCGTCATCAAGCGTATAATTTTCAGCATGCTCATAGCCTTTTGGGTACCATTTGTTGCTGAATCCTATCGATGGATCGTCAGTCGGCATGATGTCTACGATAATTCCCTTTATCTTGAAGCGACAGATTACACCCGATTCCACATCGTTTGTAAAACCGATCTCTCTCAGTCGTTCTTCCAATTGCTGTCGCTGTTTGTAATTAAGGATTTCGACGATCACATCAATATCATCAGTCGGCCTCACCTCAAGGACAGGTCGGTCGGCATATAAAGATATTGTTGCTCCCCCTACAAAGACCACATGGTCACGTAACTCTTGTAGGGCGTTGTTTACGGCCTTGATCCGTACGATATTAGTATGATTTGACATGGGCTAATAGTTCTTTTAATTCTTTCTCTGCAACAGCTTTTTCACGAAGTTTGCCTACTCTGATCACGTCCAAGAGGGCGAGCAATCGATATAGTTCTTCATCTTCCGCTATGGCTTTGACTTGATTGGCGTAGAAAGGTTCTATGGATTGCCCCAAGATTGAGCCAGAAGAAGACGCCCAGACATAAGCCTGTTCGCTACTGATAAATGACTGCATAAACGGGTGCGAATGTGCTGTAGGCACACCTCTTGTCAATATTCCCGCTTGCGCTGGAAACACGTATTTCATTCCGTGGATAAGAAAATCCAACAGGTTCCCACGATGAACATTGCGCTTCTCGAAATCAACCAAATTGGCATACACACTTCTTTCCAATGATTCAGAAACCTCTGAATTGCTGATATATAGCGAATTGGCTAAATCTTTTAAATGCCAATCATCATTATACATTGTTGTGATCTTGAGCAGGATAACGATGTCCTGTGGTCTCATACCATTATGTTTACGCCTCATGGTATAAAGATAACACTTTGTTTTGCAATTTGCAAATCGCGAATTGCAAAACAATACCTATAGATATTTATGTCCCCCTATTTCACGAGTCTCCTGAAATGCAAGGTGATTCGCTTTCTGCTCCAAATATATAGGGTCGACTATCTTGTTATAAAAGTCAAGAGTGAAAACGCTTGATTTAATGTGAAATTAATCTATATTTTGCTAGATTGCTACCTCAATTCTAATTCAACAATTGATCAATTATTTAATTTAAAGGGAAATATGAATAAATTAATTATTATCGGCAATGGCTTCGATCTCGCACACGGTCTCAAAACCGATTATAACTCATTTATAAAATGGTTCGTCACCAAATGCTTTAGACAAGCATCTGACAGAGAACCGATTTCCAATCATCTCTTGAACATCAAAGTAGGACGCCCTTTGGATATGGACAATCCACTAATTGTATCTCGGGCTGAGAATCTCGTAGAAATGTTCTTAAAGGGAGATTTTGTCTTAAAGCAACATGGGACTACGGTTCATCTTGACCATTTGATCTGTAGTGTGAGAGGAGAAGTAACATCTTCTTTGTTGAACGGTCTCCTAAATGATAGGCGAAAATATAATTGGGTAGACATAGAAAATCATTTTTATGAAAGATTGAAACAGGTACTTAAAGGAAAGTCGTCACTTGGAGATACTCGAGAGAAATTGTATAAATTAAATCAAGAATTAGAAGATATAAAAGCTCAGCTTTCGGAATATCTTGTTGAGGTTTCTAGTAAAGCTGTCGTAAATAATGATTTTAGAAATTTTGTTGAAGAGGGTATCAATCCCAATGCTATATTAGAAAAACACTTTATTAAAAAAGAAGATATAGTTGATGATATAGATAGAGGAAGGAAATCTATCATTCCAAAGTCTATAAAATTTCTTGATTTTAATTATACTTCTCTAATTAATAAACTAGAGGTAAAAGGAGATTGTGGATATATCCATATCCATGGTACACTCAATAATAACAATAACCCGTTGATTTTTGGATATGGTGATGAGATCGACGAATCTTATATAGAGATGGAGAAAACCAATGTCAATGAATATCTAGAACACATCAAGTCTTTTGGTTATTTTCGTACGAATAATTATTCTCGCTTGGTAAACTTCATTACTAATGAACCTTACGTAATTTATATTTGGGGGCATTCCTGTGGTTTATCTGATCGTACCCTGCTCAATATGCTCTTCGAGCATGATAACTGCGCGGGGATAAAGATTTTTTATTACGAAAAAAATGGGATTGACAACTTCAATGAGCTAACTCAAAATATTTCAAGGCACTTCAAAAACAAAATAAAAATGAGAAATAGGGTATTCAACAAAACTTTTTGTGAGGCTATACCTCAAATATAAGTTATCTAGCTTAAATATAGTTTTTTAATTATTTTTTAATATATTATGATTCTAACAGTACCAAGTGAATATTCCGGACCATTCCAGCCATCAGTGATACCAATTGTTTGATCACTAAGTAACAAAAACTACTCGCAAAGGGGTCAGCATGCTCCAGCGCAATGAAAATTAAATGTATTTAGGGGGTCAACATGAGCCAGTATGGCAGTTGAATATGGGCTTTAAACGCAATATGCCTCCCTAAAACTAATTCAATTCTGAGGGGTCAGTATGTTCCAGTATATCCATGTGGATATAATGGTGATGTTGCCCCCTCCGCTGGACATACTGACCCCTCTGTCGAGGATTTTTTTCAGTCCAACTGATGACCTGACAATATTACTTCTTTTTTCTCAGACTTTCGCCTTTCAGTTCAATTCGATATGAGCCATGAATTAGCCTATCGAGTATGGCATCCGCAATTGTATTTTCTCCGATTACATCATACCAACTGGCAACAGGTAACTGGCTAGCAATTATTGTCGATGCCTTAGCGTGTCTATCTTCAATTATTTCCATGAGATCTAACCTTTGTTGCTGATCTAGATTTACCAGTCCGAAGTCGTCAACAATCAGCAGTTCTGATTTGGAGATTCTATCCATTAACTTATGAAGTGTTCCTTCCAAACGTGCCATTTTCGTCTTCAAAAGTAGTTTTTGCAGATTAAAGTACAGAACTTTATACCCTTGTGCACAGGCCTGGTGGCCTAAGGCTGAGGAAAGAAAGCTCTTTCCGCACCCAGTAGCACCGCTGATCAGTATCGGATCTCATTTTTTGATGTACTCACCAGTAGCCTGGCTAGTGATCATTCCTTTGTCCAGCCCTCTGGTGGCTACCATGTTTATCTCTTGTATCGAAGCCTGATAACGGAACCCCGCATTCTGTTTAAGTCGTTCAAACCGTTTTTCATCACGCTCATCTGCTTCTGCCTGAAGCAATAGGGCTAATCCTTCGGAAAGAGTGAGTTCTGTACTACGACGTGTTTCACTCAGTGCTTTCCAATTGCGCTCCATACCATGTAAGCACAACGATCTCATTTGTGTTTCAATGTTCATTTTTTATTATTGTTTTTGTTATTCTATTCAGGCCGTACCTGTTTATATTCGTGCCCCATCGCTTGGCTGATCAAAGAGTGTGGGCTGACTACTTGCGTAATATGCTTTACCTCTGATATTAGCATGCTCTGGTAAGGAGTGCTGCCCGAGGTCTTCTTCCTGATGGTTCGCTGTGCCATTTTCGAGCACATTTCTAAAAAAGTAGTAGGTGTATAGCTTGTTTTTTAACACGAACTTACATGCTTTATCAAACTTTTCTACCGGAAAGTCCCGTTTTAACCTGAAAAGCCCATCACAGGTACGGAACAGCTGTTCTGGATAACGCGCACGTTCAAAAAGAGCCTCGATAAGCTCAAGGAACTCTGGAGAGTGTGCTCTTGCCCTTGTTAAGTAGGTCTCATGAGATTGGGTCAACCTCGTCCAGTTTACATGCGTATTACCGTGTATAAAGAGCAGAGAGAAATCTCTGTAGGCCGCGACTGTGAACCTTCCCGATGGAATTCGGGAGCTAACAGAGCCAAAGTCACTAGAGAAGAAGCGCGAACGCTGAACGCTTACCTAGACACCCTCATCCAAAAGGTCTCGGAATCCACCATGGTAAGGAATAGAACCAAGGTCACAGCAGAGGCAATCAAGCTAAAATTTCTTGGGCGTGATATTCCGCAAAAAATTTTAATAGTCAGTTCCAGGGCAGCGATGTTGGCATTGGCCATCATCAGAATCTGTCCCGTTGAGGTTTCCTGCACCACAACAGGAATAATACTTCCACGTTTTTCAAACTGAAGAGCCGGCTCAATTCCTTCTTGCAGACGTACTTCCTGCAGTACATGGTCGTGCGCCTGTATTTTGAGGGGGACTGGATCATAGCCCGATGTACCCCATGGATGGCAGCGCAAAAGGCGTTTTGTCCCCAGCCATGTTCCGCGAAGGATTCCCCACAGCTGTATCGCCTCGATCATGTACTGCAAACAGCTCGGAACATGACGGCAATTGTTTCCCAACATCGGTGAAATCAGGTACTGATACCCTTTGATCGGCAGTATAAATAGACGTTTCATCTCCTGTTGTTTAGTTAAAAACCGTCCTGAACAAGCTGGTGATTGACCATGGCGCCAGCTAAATTGCCGGTAGAAACGGCATACGCTACTGTTCGGAGCATTGCAGAACAGTCTCCTGATGCAAAGATCCCCTCTATCGTGGTCTGCTGAAACTGATCAACTTTCAGATGTCCCATCTCGGTTAGCTCACAGCCAAGTGATACCGGTATGGCACAATGCTGCTCAAAGGGAATAGCTGCATAGGCCACATCGTAATTTTCATGTGTACCGTCATCAAATATTACAGCATTTATCTGTCCGTTATGATGACTAATCTCGACCACCTCACGTTCGATGACCCGGATATTGTTTCTTTCCAACGTTTTCCATTGCTCTTCAGAAAAATCTGCTTTCCCTCTCGTTACAATCGAAAGATCCTCTGTAAGGTTATGAACGAGACCGGCTATATGTATAGCCCTTTCTCCATTGGCCAGAATAGCGGTCTTCTGCCCCTTAAACTCGTAACCGTGGCAGTACGGGCAGTGGATGACCGATTTTCCCCAACATTCTTCAAAACCCTTAATGGCTGGAAAGACATCCCTTACACCCGTTGCGAACACAAGTTTTTTTCCTTGAAATGTTTTGCCAGATCGGGTATTGATTTGATATCCGTTGTTGATTTTTTGTCCGCTCAGAGCAATATCCTGATGATAGGTCACGGTCTTGTACTTCAAGACCTGGCTTTTAGCTTTCGCTGCAATCTCCCTGGGTACGGCACCGTCGTGTGTAATGAAATTGTGTGAATGTGGCGTATACCGATTGCAGGGTAGACCGCTATCAACGATAAGCACCCCACGGAGCGATCGACCCAAGGACATCGCGGCAGACAGTCCCGCATAGCTGCCACCGATAATAATCACATCAAAATTCGTTTGTTCTTTCATAGCATACTTTTTTGAATAAACATTTAAGGGAAGCTTCCAGATGGCCAGACCAATCCCAGCTTTAATGATCCAATCCCGTCTTTTCATAGCAACGATAGCGATTAGAGGTTCTTTGGAAATTCATCCTTCCACCAGGTAAATCGCCAGTCTTCGGCTTCATCTTCTGTAAGAAGACAAGCTTCAAGTTCTGATAGACACTTTTCTTTATCGAGGTTCTGCCCGATGAATACCAGTTCGTTCTTGCGATCTTCCCACTCCGGGTGCCAACGTTTCAGCAGGTCATTACGTATATCTGCATATCCTGGATATTGATAGCGCATTTCTGCGGGCATACTGCTCCACCACGAACCCGCATTTTCAAGTCGTAAACTGCCGCCGGCCTGACTGAAGCTGATCGCAGCATCGGGACGGGATGCCAGCCAGAACAGTCCTTTTGCCCGGATCATGTTATGCGGATAGCCTTCATTAAGGTAACTTCCCCAACGTTGGGGGTGGAATGGTTTCTGTGAGCGGAATACAAAAGAAGAAATGCCGTATTCTTCCGTCTCGGGCGTATGTTCAGTTTCCATTTCTTTGATCCAACCGGCGGATGAAGAGGCTTCATCGAAATCGAATGATCCCGTTCCGATAATGTCCTTCGGAGGAACTTTGCCAAATTGGGTACGGATCGTTCTTGCACCTAGGTTCAGTTTATGGATGGCAGCTTCAAGGATACCCAATGTTTCCTCAGACACCAGATCGGATTTGTTGAGGATGATCACATTGGCAAACTCGATCTGATCGGTCAGCAGGTTAACAATGGTCCTGTTATCCAGATCGTTATCTGTCAGATCCCTGTCGGTCAGTGTTTCAGCACTGCCAAAATCGTTGAAAAAGCTATAGCAGTCCACTACGGTCACCATCGTATCAATGTAAGTAAAGGATGATAGGTCAATGCCATTGTTTTCGTCCACATAGCTAAACGTCTGCGCTACCGGAATAGGTTCGGAGATGCCCGTACTCTCTATCAGCAAGTAGTCAAATCTGTCCTCTTTTGCCAAACGCTCTACTTCGACCATCAGATCTTCACGGAGAGTACAGCAGATACAGCCGTTGCTCATCTCGACAAGTTTTTCCTCGGTGCGCGAGAGCACCTGTTCACGCTCTACCGTCTGTGCATCGATATTGACCTCGCTCATATCGTTGACGATGACAGCGACCCGAAGATTTTCCTTATTATGCAGCACATGGTTCAATAGTGTGGTCTTCCCAGCTCCCAAAAAGCCACTTAACACAGTTACGGGTAATTTTTTCTTCATTATCTCTCTTTCTTTATTAAATTCCTAGTTTTCGTTTCTCTGCAATGGCCCGGGAAAGCCATTCCTTGATGTTGGTAAGATGATCATCACCATATAGTTTCACAAAATGTTGTGTCTCCGGTAGATTTTCATTCATATAAGTGGACAGGCGTTTTTCTGCAAATTCCAGTGTCAGCGGAATTCCACATTTCTGCTCGATACAGATTCTCCATTCTTCAAAACTTTTGGGTATAGCACTCATATAGATGGTCTTTGTCCAAAAGTAAAAATATTTTTTTATAAACGCAACATTGTTGCAATACGAAGTTTGTTTATATATATTTAAACACTGTAAGTGATCAAAATATGACAGGAGTATCACTAGAAGCATTTTATTGGTCTGTATGATTACTGCCATCAAGACGGCTTCTGCGCAGCAGAAAATTAACGAAGCGCAACATCTAACGGACCATAAACCCTTGATGAACAATGTGTGGGAGACATTCGATATGCTGATGTTCAAATTCACCAAAGAGAATGGCAAAACCATCTAAACACTACATTTTCCTCCCCAGCTGGCCACTATGGACGGTAAAACCGTAACGCTACAGGGATATATAATCCCCATGAAAGCGGGCTTCAGGCAAAACAGGTTTTTACTTTCGGTCCTTCCCATCGATCAGTGCACATTCTGTGGACAGAATGGAATTCCTGCGATGGTAGAGGTAACTCTTTCAGAAGATAAAAAGACCAGAGCTTCGGAAAAGCCAGTGGGGATCAAAGGGAAAACAGTACTCAACGGAAAAGACAGAAGCCCTGTAGAAATCTGGATTGATAATGCTTAATCCTCAGCTATTAATTCAACGTTCCTAAACTTATGCGTACGCTTTCCGGAAACGTATGTTAAAATGGCAAATAACTCCTGTTAGTCCTAATTATTTTTTCATCTTCCTTCACGCTATATGTACCAACCAGATTGGTTTCAGAAGAATTGATGAATAAGGCTCTACCCTCTTCCAAAAACTGGATAAAGAACACTTTTGTATACTTACTTCCACTTTGTTGTCCAGGTTTTTCTTTCTCCTAGCGAAGCCTCTGTTTTTGCTAAATCCATTCAAAATAAAAAAGACAGTGGCAAAATACATTTAGATACTCCTTTATCAGATTTTTTGTTTTAACATCACATCCCCGTATTCAAGCCGAAAACTCGTCTCCAATACGGGGATGTGCTATTTATGTTATGACAGAGGATTAATGCCCATGACCATGCTCTGCATGGATTTCAAACTTTAACTCAAGTACATTCTCTCCTGCAAACACGGTATTGTAATCTGTACGGTTCCAGTCTGTACGCTCGACCTTTGCTTTCACTCCTGAATTCAGCTTTCTCAGTACATAGGAAACCTCTTTGGTCGGACCTTCATTTTCATGACCAACGGTAAAATAACTTAGGATACCGGTAGTCTCGTATTTACCATCTACCGCTACACCGTCAACATACTTTTGTTCACGTGGCTGAAAGATAGCCCCCTCTTCTGTATTGGACTCCGTATTCAATTTAAAGTTTCCTCCTATCAAGAATGCTTTGTAATTATCTGCAACTGTCTTGTTTGCTATAAAGTCATTCTGAACCTCTTTTCCATCATAATCCCATGCTTTCAGCTCAATCTTGTAAACGGCATCCGCTTCCAAATGCAAATGTCCATTTTTAGTAGCCAAACCGTTCTCATTGAATTCGATCACAATAGATTCTCCTTCTACACCTTCAGCCAACCCATGAAAGTGATCCCCGTGTGCGTGTACAGATTCTCCTGTAACTTCCGTCAACGTAAGCGTAGACTTCTGGATACCCTCTTTTATAACGACCGGGTCTTCATCTTTACTACAGGAAGAAAAACCAAGAGCCACAGCTACCATTAATCCTAAAACACCAAATTTGTTTGTAATTTTTGTTTTCATTTTTATTTTGATTTTGATTTGTTGTTAAAATTATTTTTACTTATAGTCGTTTTATGACAAGCTTCAAGTACCTCTTGCCAACTTTAGCCAAAGTGGTTAAATATTGATCTATACTTAATGAATGATATTCCCGCTTTCCAAACTATTGCTTTTTAAGCTCAAGGTTCAGTATACGTTAATAATTAAGTCCTCACTATATAAAGATACTTCGTAATTTCAATCATAAACGCAACAAAGATGCAAATGTACATATTAAACGCAAAAGCAACAATGTTGCTATTAAATTTTTTTAGAAAGAAATGTGAATATTAACCAACAAAATGGAAAACTGTAATGGAGAGGAAAACTGAACAGACTATAAGAATCTCAAAGCCTGAAAAGAAAATAGTAGTAAATTGATCTATGGAAATGCTGTATAGGACAGTTATTAAAAGAAGCAGTGAGAGAAAAATAGAATTAGTTTATGTTTTTAACAAAATCTTCTAGAACACACCTTTGTACAATAGAAGACATAGTCGAAAGATTTATGCCGACGTATGGACAGATTCGATACGCAAAACAGAAAAGCCTGCGAAACAATCTTGCTTAGATTTCGATATTTTAGTTAAATCGATATTCTCTAAAAGTACATTAGAGAAGAGTTTTAGCCTATTATTGTTGACTCAATATTTATATCATGACTTTATTTATAAATACATAAAATATCCTGCTTCGGGGAGTGAAAAAGGCAATTTAGTCAGAGTTAATATGTTTTGTATTATTCGAGGAGACACTGTGCATTCATAATGCTTTACAGCATCGATTAGGGTCGACAAGCTTAGCCCGCACTCTACAGACCTCCAGATTAAAACATACCAAAGCTTGCAAATCAAATGATTGCAAGCTTTTTTGTTTTTCAGTATCTACAAGATTTACAACCTTTCTCAATAAAAAAGTGAGTCAATCAATGACTCATTTTTTTACACCAGTTTACTCGCTAGATCAAATTTAACTTTTTAGTTTTCAATACGTTCAATCATTAAACATCTATATTCCGTTTTGCTGAAAGGCTAATTTTGTTACACTTAAATGATTAGATCATGAGTAAAAATTATTCCTTGCTCTTCTACCTGAAGAAACCAAAAAACTACACCTCTGGTTGTAAACAGATCTTCATGCGCATCACCGTGGACGGTATCCCAAAAGAAGTATCTACATGAAAACAGTTCGATCCTATCAAATGGAACCCTAGAGCAAACCATGCCAAAGGCATCAAACCTAATACCCTCAAAGGATACAAAACTTCTCTTTCTCATATCGAGAGTTATATTAAAAGTAGTTACTCTTCGAAGGATATTGAGGGAAGGAAGATTGATTAAGCTTTTGTATCAGGACACGAAATTTACACGATCATCCTTAAATTGTACTGCTATTTCTTCAGCTAAGTACATACATCAAACACCTACGAAAGATTATTAAGATATGTATAGCACATGAATGGATTGTAGAAGATCTTTTAACATACTATCAGAATAAAGCTAAACTAAAAGAGAAAACATTCCTAACAGCTAATGAGCTAATTAAAATCGAACAAAAAAGTTTATCTATACCTCGACTTGCTGATGTGCGTGATATTTTTGTATTCTGTTGCTATACAGGGTTATCTTATGCCGAAGTAAAAAAACGGACATACAACAATATTTCAAAAGGTATAGATGTTAAACTTTGGATAAGGTCTAATAGAAAAAAACCGAGACTCCTTTTAATACTCCTTAACTGGATAAAGCTATTTCTATATTAAAACGTTATAAGGATTATCCATGCATAGTAAAGAACCTTGCATTTCCTGTACTCAGCAATCAAAAAACGAACAGTTATCTAAAAGAAATAGCAGATTTATGTTGTATACACAAAGAGCTTACTTTTCATATGGCTAGCTTGGAAAATAATAGAAAGAAAAACTACTTTATCATATAACCTCTAGATCCGATAGTTTTGAAGTCCACAAATTGAGTAAAGAAGTAAGATCGGGCTTAATGGGGAGTGTAAAATAAACTGTATCAATGGTTGAATTACCGCCGGGAGTTTATTTTACACTCCCACCGGATGCTATATTGTATCTTTCTGCAATAGGTTTACTATATCGCCTCTGTTATTTACACTCTCATTTTTAATACACTAGATATCTAAATTATTTAAAAAGATATGCTTCAGTACCAAGGATAAATTAAGTCAAACAAGTAATTATCTCATCTGTTCTTCTCATATACAGCAAAAACTATAACTTTATGGTACAGAAAAAATTATAGGACTATATTGAAGCATATGGAGAATGTGCCATATTTTTTTTAGCCCATGTACATCTGTCTGTTTAAATGAAAAAGATTTAGAACAACTTAAAAAGGTATCCAATCTGTGATAATGAAGTAAAAGCGTGAGTAAAGATAGACGGTTAAGTATAAAGTAATATATAATATTTGTAAATATCTGCAAATGATGTGTAGAATGCGAAAGTTGTGCAGACATGGGCATGATAAAATTACCGCAGTGGGCTTTGTGCTTGCCATTTTATGCCAGAACATGTAAGGAGTTCTGCACGACTTTGCTTTGTTATAGTTAAAATAATTGTTTCGATACGAGTAATAATTTTTTATAAAAGTTTCTATAAAGCTGGTTTCATTGGTTTGTCTAGTCGTTTCCTTACTCTAAAACATAGTATTTAGGTACGATAGGAACTTCTGTGATTATTTTTTTACCAAAAGGCTAAATATTTTAAAGTAGCATATGAAAAAAACTGTAAGAATAAGAACAACACTCAACAAAGGTGTAGTCGTCCCCAGTATGATCTTCATCTTGGGTATCTGTCTATTATCTGCTATTTACCCAACTCTTACCAATAACTTGCTTAGCACGGTTAAGAATTTTATTTTTATAAACCTTAATTATGTTTATGTCTGGTCAGTAACCATCTTCGTCCTTTTCTTAGTTTATCTGATGGTCAGTAAATATGGTAATATTCGGCTGGGAAGAAATGACAGTAAACCCATCTATTCTTTCTTTTCGTGGATTTCTATGCTTTTCGCTGCTGGGATGGGTATCGGATTAATGTATTTCAGTGTATCAGAGCCGATGCAGCACTATTCAAATGAAGTTTTTTCGGGAAATACGGCAGTTCATCGAGCCAAAGAAGCACAACTTTATACTTTCTTTCATTGGGGTATCCACGCTTGGGGTATTTACGGGATTGTCGGATTGTCTTTAGCCTATTTTGCCTATCGATATCATTTACCCCTTTCCTTGCGAAGCTGTTTTTATCCTCTTTTGAAGGATAAGATCAAAGGTAAATGGGGCAACACCATAGATGTGTTTGCACTTTGCAGTACTTTTTTTGGAATTACCACCACACTGGGATTTGGTGTGATGCAGATTAATTCCGGTCTGGAAACACTAAATATTTTACCAGGAACCAGCTTTATTTACCAAGTATTAATTATCGTTATTCTAGTCTCACTTTCTATTATATCTGCTGTGAGCGGAGTGGATAAAGGAGTTAGAATATTGAGCAATATCAATATTGTAAGTGTTGTCATACTCCTACTTTTTGTTTTGACCTTCGGACCCACGGTATATCTCATAGGAAGTTTCACGGAAGGTATCGGGACATATATTAACGAATTTTTTAGTTTGACATTCAACACACATGTGTACGAAGATAACACGCAACAGTGGTTTTACGATTGGACTATACTGTATTGGGCATGGTGGATTTCGTGGTCGCCTTACGTCGGGCTATTTATCGCTAAAATTTCGAAGGGACGAACTATACGAGAGTTTGTCGCTGCAGTTTTAATTATCCCAACTTTGTTTAATTTTATATGGATGACTGTCTTTGGAAACAGTGCGATATGGTTTGATGCCAACGTTGCCCAAGGGGCGTTGAGTCAGCTCGCTGGCAATCCCGATGCCCTGATGTTCCGTTTCTTGGAATATCTGCCATTAACCGAAATAGCCAGTTTTTTGACTATTGCTATCATCATTATCTTCTTTGTAACGTCTGCCGATTCCGGAATTTTTGTCATGAACAGTATAGCGACGAAAAACGCCCCGATATCTCCGAAATGGCAGACCATAGGTTGGGGTGTTCTGCTTGCCGTATTAGCACTGATGCTATTGAACGCTGGCGGACTGTCGGCTCTGCAAAGTATGACATTGATTACAGCACTGCCGTTTTCGTTTATTATGCTGCTATTCATCGTCAGCCTGATAAAGGCATTATCGATTGATAGAAGCTATTACGAACGTGATATTTCAGCAACGACGATACCTTGGTCAGGAGAATTTTGGAAGGAGCGTCTGAAACAAATCGTCTCCTTTAGTGATAAGAAGTCTGTTGTTGATTTTGTTGATACAAAAGTTAAAGAAGCCTTTGTGGAATTGCAGGAGGAGTTTTCTAGAAATGATGTCGAGGCTAAAATTAACCTATACGAAAACCCACATAAAATAGAGATAGAGATCAAATACGATGTCGTAAATAATTTTTTATACGGAGTTAAACTGGAATCAAGAATTGTATCCGATTACATGCTGAATGAAGAAAACTTGCCGGATATAGAAGGAAATGAAACTTTTTTTCCTAAATCCTATTTTGGCGACGACCGCGAGGGATATGATGTACGTTTTTTTACAAAAAACGAATTGATTTCTGATGTACTTAAACATTATGAGCGGTTTATAGAGATTATTTCTGAAGAACGAAATGAAATGTTTATTAGTAGTAATACCAACCGTAGGTTAAGATAACAACGGCAGAAAAATAAACTAAAACGCATTTTTTCGCATATTTATTTTATATGTATCCTCGTCAGAATATGAGGAAAATTCCCGTTTCTTTAACCTTAATAATTGAGAAGACAAAAAGGCAACCGTTCTGGGAAGTGTTGTCAGCAACATTTTTTTCCGGGGGGCAAATGTCTAGATATTGATCTGTATTTAGCTTAGTGATGTTATAGGCAGGTAGACTGACAAGGAGGACAATCATCAAAGAACTCCGATAAATACTGCGTAAATGGCCACTATATTACATTATATTATATCAGTTTAATGAAATAAAAAAAATATCTTTGACATGTGTGATGTTAAACCAATTATTTATTTTAGGATTTGGATATGGAAAATAAAATTGTGCTAAAACGAATTCTCATAGGAACAAGCTTATTTGCAATTACAGGAGTTTTAGCCCTTATCTACAAATGGTATAATCCACTAATATATAATTTCTTTCCTGCATGTCCGATAAAACATGTTACAGGATTTGATTGCCCTACATGTGGCACACAGCGCGCTGCCCATCTTTTTTTAAATGGTGAATATAAAGCAGCATTTCATCAAAACCCCCTCATTTTTATTATATCCCCTTACATTCTTCTGTGGGTATATTTCCGAGTAATTAGAAACCCTACGGAAAAGGAATTGAAACTCTATAACATTCTATATGGAAATAAAACGCTCTCAGTGGTGGTAGGAATAGTTATAATCTTTACGATTTGTCGAAATATCTAATAATACGAAAGGGCTTCAAATTATGAAGCCCCTTTTTATTATATTATTAGAATGATTATTACATCATTCCGCCCATGCCACCGCCCATTGGAGGAGCACCAGCACCAGCATTCTCTTCTATTTCATCAGCCAATACACATTCAGTTGTCAATAACATTGACGCCACTGAAGCTGCATTTTCTAAAGCTACACGAGAAACTTTAGTAGGGTCGATAACACCAGCACCAATTAAGTTTTCAAATACATCAGTACGTGCATTATAACCGAAGTCAGCAGTACCTTCTTTCACTTTCTGAACGATAACAGCACCTTCGATACCCGCGTTGAAACAAATTTGACGCAAAGGCTCTTCGATAGCACGTTTGATAATATCTATACCGATGTTCTCGTCTTCGTTAGCACCACGTAAGTCTTTTAAAGCCTCAGTAGCACGGATGAAAGCAACACCACCACCAGCTACGATACCTTCTTCAACTGCAGCACGTGTAGCATGTAAAGCATCGTCTACACGGTCTTTTTTCTCTTTCATCTCAACCTCAGTAGTAGCACCTACATAAAGAACAGCAACACCACCTGACAATTTCGCTAAACGCTCTTGTAATTTCTCACGATCGTAGTCAGAAGTTGTAGTTTCAATTTGTGAACGGATTTGAGCAACACGAGCTTTGATATCTTCTGCGTTACCCGCACCGTTGATCACTGTAGTATTATCTTTATCAACAACTACTTTTTCAGCTTGACCTAAGTCTTCTAAAGTAGCGTTTTCTAATTTGTAACCTCTTTCTTCTGAGATAACCGTACCACCAGTTAAGATTGCGATATCTTCTAACATTGCTTTACGACGGTCACCGAAACCTGGCGCTTTAACAGCTGCCACTTTCAATGAACCACGGATTTTGTTAACTACTAATGTAGCTAAAGCTTCACCGTCTAAGTCCTCAGCAATGATCAACAATGGTTTACCAGTTTGAACTTGTTTTTCTAAGATCGGCAACAATTCTTTCATGTTGCTGATTTTTTTGTCATAGATCAAAATGTAAGGACTTTCTAATTCCGCTTCCATTTTGTCAGAGTTTGTAACGAAGTATGGTGATAAATAACCACGGTCGAATTGCATACCCTCTACAGTTTTCACTTCTGTTTCAGTACCTTTTGCTTCCTCTACAGTGATTACACCGTCGTTACCTACTTTTTGCATCGCCTCTGCGATTAATGAACCGATTATTTCGTCATTGTTAGCAGAGATTGAAGCTACTTGTTTGATTTTGTTGTTGTCTTGACCTACTGTTTGAGATTGAGTCTTCAAGTTAGCTACTACTGCAGAAACCGCTTTGTCAATACCACGTTTAAGATCCATTGGATTAGCACCAGCAGCTACAGATTTGATACCTGGAGCGACGATAGCTTGAGCCAATACTGTAGCTGTAGTCGTACCATCACCTGCTTGATCAGCAGTTTTAGACGCTACTTCTTTCACCATTTGTGCTCCCATGTTTTCAATAGCATCTTTCAATTCGATTTCCTTTGCTACTGTCACACCATCTTTAGTGATGGCTGGTGAACCGAACTTTTTCTCAATAATAACGTTACGACCTTTAGGACCTAAAGTTACTTTTACCGCATTAGCTAATGTGTCAACACCTTTTTTAAGTGCCTCACGCGCCTCAACATTATATTTTACTTGCTTTGCCATGTTTGAATTATAGTTTTAAGAATAAAAAAAACCTTAACGATTAAAATCTCATCCTTAGTGTTAGTTTAATAATTAGGTGGATTAAAGAATAGCGTAAACGTCAGATTCACGCATAATTAAATATTCTTTCCCTTCGTAAGTGATTTCAGTACCTGCATACTTGCCATATAATACTTTGTCACCCACTTTTACAGTAAGAGGTTCTTCAGGTTTGCCCGAACCTACAGCTACTACAGTACCTTGAGATGGTTTTTCTTTAGCCGTATCTGGAATATAAAGTCCAGAAGCCGTTTTTTCTTCTGCAGGTGCAGCTTCAATTACAATTCTGTCTCCGATAGGTTTAATATTTAACGCCATAATCTTATATAGTTTTTAGTTTTATTATTAATTACTTTTTCGCTTATGATACATCATCAACTATGCCAAATGGATTTTGGCACTTTTACTTGCCATTTTTTCACGCACAAATGATTTATGACAGCATTTTGCGCTGACAGTCTGTCACAGATGACAGAAAATCTAGTCCAATACAAATAGTAAAGCCTTGCAAGTTGGTTGCAAGGCTTTAAATTATGTTGTGTAATAAAACTTATTTGCTTGAATCTGGAGTAGCAGTTGCAGGAGCTGTTTCTTGTGTAGCCGCTGGATTACCTAAGTTTAATCTAGGCGTAGTTGCAGGGGCTTCAATTTGGTCTGACAAACCTCCTTTAGTACCTACTGATGGTCCCATAATATTAATACCTAAACTGAATACCATCAATAATATGATTAGTGTCCAAGTACCTTTTTCTAAAAAATCGCCTGTACGTTTTACGCCCATTAAGTTACTTCCACCAGCAAAACCTGATGATAGACCCCCTCCTTTTGGATTTTGGATCAACACGATTAATGCTAGTAAGACACTAACGATAATAATTAAGACGATGAATAATGTAGTCATTTCTTTGTATGCTTTTAATTATAAGTTCTTTTCTAATTCTTCAATTCGGGTCGCAAAATACGATTTTTTTTCTGGATATTTCAAAATTAATTTTTTGAAAACCTCAATGGCTTTGGGATACAATCCTTGGTCTACATAAATGTTGGCCAACGTTTCGGTCACGAGCACATAATTGTCCTCAGCACTTTGTCGCGCCATATTCTCATTATTAATGCTTTCGGGCGAAGGCGGCTGTATGATTGGATCCTTTTGGATAAACTTTTCAATGATCTCCGAACCTTTCTTAGGAGCTACTGTTTGAACCGGCTTTTTCTTAACCTCTTCGCTCAGCTTTTCTTCCGGATCTTGAAAGTGGATGATATTCTCTTTGATTTGCTGGTCCAGAATAGAGTCTTCGACCTTGCTGACGTCGACCATAGGACGCGAAGCCGTCAGAAAATAATTCGGAACAGCATAAGGTTGATACGTCTCTGCATGTTCAAGACGTGTTTTGTGCAGCCACCAGCGGAAGCTATATGGCATCAGTTCATCATTATACAAGCTGATATTCTCCTGCTCTATCGCGGGGGACATTATAGGAACCAATGGCGCTTCTGTAGCTTGCTCAATTTTTTCAAAAGTATCAAAAGCAAAATAGTTCCCTATACTACCTTCATGCACAAGACGATCTAATTCTTCTTCCTGCTCTCCGACACTTTCTTCGATAGTAGGCTCTCCCGATAATTCAGTCGTTGGCTCTGAAATCTGAACATCCTCCGTTAAAGCAGAAGTCTCGTCAGTATCATCCTTCACAAAATCGTGAACTTCGACTGCTTCCACATTATCAGAATCCACAAGATTATTTTCCGTTTCCAGAATAGCTACATCCTCTTTTTTTATGCTGTGATCATCCTCAGAATGGATGTCCACTACGGGTTGAATGGGCTTGTTGACATAATTCCTCAGCCAATTTTCATTGATGGCATATAGCAATGCCAACTCCTTATTCACAGATTCCTGGCTGATTAACTTTTTACGTCTTTCATAAGCAAATACAAGCGGCTGCGAATAGGGATACTTAATCAACAGCCCGAGTATATCGCTCTCGGCCAATTGAGTTGGGTCAATTAACGCCTGCTTGTATAATAAATGATTAGAATTATTCAGTGTCGCCATATCCATCTATTACCAGTTTGCAAATGCTCGGTTGTAAATATCCTCTGCCAACATTTTCACAATTTCAGTATTCAGATTAGCTTCATAAGCCGTAACGTCGGATCCAGGAAATTCCTTAAATTGAGAAAAAGTTTCTTCAAAATTGCTCTCTCCGGTATCGTCTAGTCTATTGGTATATTTCACTTTGACTGTAATGGTCAACCTACTATTTTGTGCTCTATCATTGTTGCCTGCACCCACAGAGGATGGAGTAATGGAATAACCTGTAATCGTACCCTCGAATATAGCATCTCCATCATCATTTACTTGACTCAATGAAGATTGCTCACGGATATGTTGTTTTAACCGCTCTGTAAAATTCTG
>JBMDWK010000158.1:0-22082 GCA_048595255.1 Sphingobacterium sp.
AAATGCCTATCCCCGAAATCGGCAGGTATCAATTGCATGTGGAAATTGACGATTGTATTGTCTGCGACCTCTGTGCAAAAGCCTGTCCGGTAGATTGTATTGCTATCGAAGCGGTAAAATCACCCGAAGTCATTGGCAAAACCTCTGATGGCAGTGTGAAGCGTCTCTACGCCGCGCAGTTTGATATTGATATGGCGAAGTGTATGTACTGTGGATTATGTACCGTGGTATGCCCGACAGAATGCATCACTATGACCAATCAATACGACCGCAGCACCACAAAATTGACGGACCTGATCTACGATTTTGGTGAAATGACGGATGAAGAAATAGCACAACGAAAAGAAGAATGGACAAAGTTCCAAGCTGATAAGGAGGCAGCTAAAAAGAAATAATGAATCTAGAACTATTTCTTTTTTATGCATTTGCAGCGTTAGCCATCGGCTCATCCCTTCTGGTAGTAAGCCTGAAGAATACAGCCCGGGCACTATTTCTGTTCTTTATCACTTTGTTTGCTATGGCGGGATTGTTCTTGTTTGCCTTAGCAGATTTTGTAGCCATTACCCAGATCATGGTGTATGTAGGCGGCGTGCTGATATTAATGATATTTGCTTTTATGCTTTCCAATAAGGAATTGTTGGCGGATATACAGCACATTTCCGGATCATTTTTGAGTTTACCGAGCTGGCAATCCATACTTTTGGCATTAGGATTTTTTGCGGTGTTCATTTTAGGAATTCGAGAATGGAATAATGATATGCCCGAATGGATGTTGAGCAATATACAAGAAGGCATGGTGATTACTCCTCATGACAACAATATTCAACAGCTGGGCATCAAGTTTATGACGCAATATGTATTACCTTTTGAAGTGATATCGATTTTCTTGTTGATGGCTTTAATTGGTGCAGCACATCTATCCCGAAAGGAGGAAAGTCAATGATCACGCTTACACATTTTCTGGTCGTCAGCGCCTGTATCTTCTGTATCGGATTGTATACCGTTATTGCTAAGCGCAATGCCATCATGATTCTGGTTGGAATAGAATTAATGATTAATGCGTCTATTTTGAATTTAGTTGCCTTTGGCAAATACGATAAACTTAATTATAGTGGACAGATATTCGCTTTATTTGCGATCGTCTTGGCTGCAGCATCTGTAGCTGTAGGATTAGCGATTATTTTGAATGTGTACAGACATTACAAAACCATTAACCCCGATAATATAACAGATTTGAGAGATTAATGAATAGCCTATTGACTATATCGCCTATCGGAGCTAGTATATTAGTTGTACTATTGCCTTTGCTTGCCTTCATCATACAGGCTGTATTGGGCAAAAAATCTACTTCCGGAATCTGGTCTCTCACAGCTATAAGCATCAGCACCCTACTCTCTGGAATTTTCGTCTTCGCGCAAGTATGGAACGGCACAGCCTTGCAGGTGGATTACTCGTGGTTCACGATAGGTGAAAAAACATTCAACGTTGGCATTCTATTGAATAATCTAACCGTTCTGATGCAATTTATTGTATGCATCATAGCCCTCCCTGTGCATATTTATTCGAAAGCTTATATGAAAGGTGATGCCGGGATACATCGATATTGGATGTATTTAAGCTTATTCTGCTTTGCGATGCTCGGGTTGACGATTTCTAAAAATTTACTGCTCATGTATATTTTTTGGGAATTGGTTGGATTTGCTTCGTACTTACTGATCGGGTTTTGGTACACCAAAGAAACTGCTGTGCAAGCCAATAAAAAAGCTTTTTTGATGAACCGTATTGGGGATTTGGGCTTTTTAATAGGCATAGCTATTCTTTTCAGCACCTTTGGCACTTTAGATATAGTAGATATACTCGGCAAAGATGGTTTATTGTATCAAGGTATTGTCGACCAAAATTCTGGGTTTATGACTGCAGCGGGCATTTGCTTTTTCTTAGGAGCAATGGCCAAATCCGCACAATTTCCCTTACATCTGTGGTTGCCTGATGCCATGGAGGGACCAACATCTGTTTCATCCTTGATCCATGCTGCCACAATGGTTGCTGCCGGCGTGTTCTTGCTGAGCTCCATATTTCCATTATTCAATGGCGCTGTATTACTCATCATCGCCATTATAGGAACAATCACAGCATTTACCGCAGCGATTTTTGCGCTGGCGCAATATGATATCAAAAAAGTATTGGCTTTTTCTACCATATCCCAACTTGGTTATATGATGGTGGCCGTAGGCATTGGAGCTTGGGACGCGGGTATGTTTCATTTAGCTACCCACGCCTTTTTCAAATGTTTGTTATTCTTGTCTGCGGGTGCCGTAATTCATGAAATGGCGCACTTGAAAGCACATAATAACGCGGATTTTGATCCACAGGATTTACGAAATATGGGTGGATTACGACAGTACATGCCAAAGACTTTTGTCCTGATGACTGTAGCTTCACTAGCCTTGGCGGGCTTCCCTTTGACATCTGGTTTTCTGAGTAAGGATGCTATCGTCATTTCGGCTTTCGAATGGGCCATGCACAAAGGTGGAGTACACCTAGTAATTCCTATTCTATTGGTATTGGTGAGTATATTAACAGCTTTCTACATAGGACGTCTGATCTTTAAGGCGTTTTTCGGAAAATTGCGGGTGGCCAATTTAGAAGCTCCTGCCTTACACGAAGCGCCAAAAACCATGTTACTTCCTATGGCATTTTTGGCCCTATGTTCATTGTTTTTAGTATTCTCGTTCAATCCATTTTCGTATGCTAACAGCGGCATATTGAATGGTCTTGCCGTGCAGTACAGCTTTGCCGAAATCCATGCTTTGCATACTATTATTCCTATTACTTTAACATTGACAGCACTACTCAGTTGGTGGCTGGGATATAATTGGTACGTAAAAGGAACATATCCATTGCAGGCAAATAGCTCCTGGATGCGTCTCGCACAGAAACAATTTGGCATGAATGAATGGATGGAGAAAACATTTGTAGCCCCTACCCTTATACTAGGAAAGGCAAGTTATTGGTTCGACAAATACCTCGTAGATGGCCTAGTCAATGGCGCATCCTATGTGATTCGCAAAATAAGTGAAATTATCACTTGGATTGACAAACACATCGTAGACGGAATCGTCAACGCCGTAGCCCAAATAGCCTACGAATTAGGAAATGCTTTTCGTTTTGTACAGAACGGAAGGTTACAAAATTATCTCGGCTTCACGCTGACAGCAGTTTTGATTGGAATTATTTATTTGATATTACGTTAAAATGGGATTACTCTCACTACTCATATTTTTGCCTTTGGTCGCTACAGCCTTAATTTTGCTGTTGCCAAACCGTATGCAATCCAACTACAAGTACATTGCACTAGGCTTTACAGTGATACAATTTGCATTGGCAGGTTGGCTGTATGCGCAGTTCGATAATAGCGCAAGTGGAATTAATCAGATTAGCGGATTTCAATACCTCGAACAGCTACCTTGGATACGATTGGATCTGGGCAGCTTAGGCGAGCTGGAGATCGATTATTTCTTGGGCGTGGATGGCGTCTCGATGCCCTTGTTGGTATTGAGTGCTTTTGTCATGCTCATGGCAATAGGTGCTTCGTGGAATATTACTAAAAGTACAAAAGGTTATTTCTCCTTACTCATGTTGCTTAATATGGCGGTGATGGGCATATTCTGTGCATTAGACTTCTTCCTTTTTTACATATTTTATGAGGTGATGTTGCTTCCACTTTATTTTCTAATAGGAATCTGGGGTGGCGCAAACCGAGAATATGCAGCGATCAAATTTTTTATCTATACCCTATTCGGTTCGGTATTTATGTTGCTGATTATTGTGGGATTATATTTCTCGGTTGTAAATCCGGACACAGGCGCGCATACGTTCAACATGCTGCATATGATGAATCCCAACAATTACGTAGATGGTTCATTCTTTGCTTATTTAAACAATTATTATGAAGTGCTGGGTATCCCGGCACGGATGTTAGGTTTTATCGTCTTGTTTGTGGCTTTTGCCATCAAAGTGCCTATTGTACCCTTGCACACTTGGCTTCCAGACGCCCACGTCGAAGCTCCTACACCGGTATCTATTATCCTTGCAGGAATATTGCTGAAAATCGGTGGCTACGGAATCATTCGCGTGTGCTACAGTATTTTTCCAGATGCTGCGGTAGATGCCAACTGGTGGCTGGGACTTATAGGTGTGATTTCCATATTGTATGGTGCCTTGAATGCTTTAGCACAGAAAGATTTAAAACGCCTTATCGCCTATTCATCGGTATCGCACATGGGTTTTGTCCTGTTGGGCGTAGCGTCATTGACGGCGGAAGGGATATCAGGTGCTTTATTCCAGATGCTATCACATGGATTCTTGTCCGCAGCCTTGTTCTTTTTGGTCGGCGTGATTTACGACCGTGTACACGATAGGTATATCTATAACTTCCGTGGATTAGCTTCCCATATGCCCACTTATACAGGATTTGTGGCAGTGGCATTCTTTGCTTCCTTGGGTTTACCTGGATTCTCCGCATTCATCGGCGAGGCATTCGTTATTATTGGGACATTCAATGCAGAATCCGTAGGTACGGGTATTCCAAGATGGATGGCAATAGCGGGTTCAGTAGGTATTCTGTTGAGTGCCGCATATTTACTTTGGACTCTGCAGCGCATGTTTTTCGGTCAGACCCGCTTCAAAGGTGGAGAAGCTTGGGCTTCTGCATTGACAGATATCAATACCCGAGAACGTATAATATTATTTCCTACGTTAGCCTTAGCTTTATTATTAGGTATCATGCCTTCATTGGTGTTTGACAAAATGAACGCAACTGTACTTAATTTGGTTTCATTGGTTTCACAGTATCTATAATGCAAGATATCAACGTACAATTACCGAACTTAATTGATCAAGTCATACAATCTATTCCGTACTTCAAAGCGGAACTAGCATTGATATTTGCTTTTCTGGGAAGTATTCTAGCGACGTTGTTTGTGGATAAATGGTGGAAACATGGTTCATTTGTCATTACACTGACAGGCATCATTATCTCTTTTATACTTTCTACCCAACAACTGGGCGAGCCACAGAACGGCTTTTTCGGCATGCTCATCGTGGATAATTTCTCGGTATATGCGCGGGGTATTTTGCTTTTAGCATTACTCTTATGTGTGGTCTTTATTCAACAACACTTCAGAAACAAAAAATTCAGCAAAAATCTTGGTGATATCTACAGTATATTATTAACAGCAGGCCTTGGATTAAATATTCTGACCATAACCAGTAATTGGCTATTGGCATTTATTGCGATAGAAACGGTGTCCATTAGCTCATATATTTTAGTGGGCTTTTTCTCCGAAAACAAAAAGCAGGCAGAAGCTTCCATGAAATATGTACTCTTTGGTTCGGTATCAGCCGCGGTCATGTTGTATGGGCTTTCCCTGTTGTACGGATTCACCGGAAATCTTGACTTCACCTCTTTCGAGCATATACAAGGCCTCATTGAAGCACCCAAAATTCTACTTTCCCTTTCCCTACTATTCATGTTTGCGGGGATTGGCTTCAAACTAAGTTTTGTGCCTTTTCACGTATGGGCACCGGACGTGTACGAAGGCGCACCGACACCCGTGACGGCATTTTTATCGACAGTACCCAAAATTGGCGCTTTAGTCCTTCTCGCTCGATTATTCGAAGAATGGACTTCTTCCTCTTTCTATTTCTCCGAATTAGTCTTAGTGCTGGTTAGTGTAGCTGCTATCGTGACTATGTTGGTCGGTAATCTTGTGGCATTGCGGCAGACCAATATCAAACGCATGATGGCGTACTCTTCAATCGGTCATACGGGATTCTTGTTGATGGCCTTGATTGCCAATTTGGCGTCAGAGCCCCAGGTGTTGCTGTTCTATATTGCCGTTTATACCATTATGAATTTGGCGGTATTTGGATTAATTGATGTCTTAGAACAAAGAACTGGTTCGGCACAGTTGGAAAGCTACCAAGGGTTAGGTAGACAATTCCCTATATTATTCACTGTTTTTACTTTATTAGGTATATCCTTGGTGGGGTTACCGCCTACCGCAGGTTTTATAGGGAAGCTGTTTGTGTTCAGTTCTGTTTTTGATTTATTCCAATTCAACAATAATAAATATTACTTGATTCTTTTAATAGTCGGTGCACTGACTTCTGTCATATCACTGTTTTATTATTTTAAGATTCCTTTATTCGCTTTTCTGCGCAAAGGCGAGGAGGTGAAGGTAGCGTACAGCAAATCAGCACAATTGGTTTATATTATTTCTATTTTGCTTGGAATTTCTACTTTAGTGTTAGGAATTTTTCCTTCAATTTTATTGTCTCTGTTCAAATAGAATCTTTCGGGTTATCTTAATTTGTATATTTGTATTATGATTAGTACTACTGCAAACTCTATTTTTCAACGTGCTATAGCAGATTATCACGTCACTGATGCAATTGATCATCCCATCTCGAATCCTTATGATTTGGATTCATTGGAGCATTTATTGTATTTGAAATGCTGGATTGACACGGCGCAATGGCATATGGAAGATGTAGTTCGTAATCCCGAAATTGATCCTAAAGATGGTTTGTATTGGAAAAGACGTATTGATAAACAAAATCAAGTGCGTACGGATACGGTAGAATATATCGATAGCTATTACTTACAGAAATATGCGGATGTCGCTCCTATGGCCGATGCCAAGATCAATACCGAGAGTCCTGCATGGGCAATCGATAGGTTATCCATCCTTGCTTTGAAAATCTACCATATGGAGCAAGAAACGCATCGTATGGATGTAGATCAAGCACATATAGAGGCTTGTCAGCAAAAATTGAATGTGCTGTTGGAACAGCGCCAAGATTTGTCACAAAGTATCGATGAACTACTAGCGGACATCGAAGCCGGTAAAAAATATATGAAAGTGTACAGACAAATGAAAATGTACAACGATCCAAACTTGAACCCTGTACTTTACGGAGCACAAAAATAATACTCTATGAAGCGTATCATTGTCACTCGTTTTTCTGCAATGGGAGATGTTGCTATGGTCGCTTCCGTTCTCAAAGAATTTCAACAACAACATCAGGACACCGAAATTATTTTAGTATCCCGAAAACTGTTTTCCGCATTTTTTGAGCATATCCCTCGGGTCAAATTTCATACGTTCGACCCAAAGCACAAACATAAAGGTCTCGGCGGAATATTTAGCCTTTTTAGGGAATTAAAGACCCATAACGCAGACTTTGTCGCCGACCTACACAACAACCTGCGCAGCCGTGCTTTAGGCTTCCTTTTTAAGATGTTAGGTTATAAAGTTGAGATATTAGATAAAGGGCGTAAGGAAAAGGCAGAGTTGACACGAACAACAAATAAAATCAAGAAACAGCTCAAACTGACCACAGAAAGATATGCGGATGTATTCAGAAAGCTCGGTTTTTCGATTCAACTGCCGCATCTGCTTGTTAAAGAACATCGACTGATTCCAACTCCATATCTTGGAATATTAGCTTCTGATAAAAAGAAAGTTGGTATTGCTCCTTTTGCGCAGCATAGCTATAAAGTGTTTCCGCTGCATAAGATGGAAGAAGTTATTCAATTTTTGTCTAGCAACAATTACGAAATATTCATTTTTGGAGGCGGAGAAAAGGAAAAATCCATCGCCGAAAATTGGAGTCGCAATTATCCTGCTGTAAGAAATACGATTGGACAATTTACTGTTTCGCAAGAATTAGATATAATCGCACACTTGGACTTGATGATTAGCATGGACAGCTCAGGAATGCATATGGCCTCGCTGATGGGCACGCGATGTCTTTCCATTTGGGGAGCGACACATCCTTTTGCAGGCTTTTTGGGTTATGGACAGTCCATGGCGGATTGCATACAGGTCGAGCATCCCAATAGACCATCTTCAGCATACGGTAACAAGCCTTGTGATTGTGATGGGATGGAAGCTATAGATTTAGTAACTTCGGATATGGTTGTTAATCGAATCACACAAATATGCGCATAGGATATGATGCTAAAAGATATTTTCTAAACAAATCAGGTCTGGGCAATTACAGCCGGGATTTGGTTCGGGTGATGGAACAGTATTATTCCGAAAATGACTATATAAAGTACACCCCAAAAATCAATGGTAAAGGTTTTAGTGATGTCAGCATTAAACTACCGCGTGGCAGACTTAACACCTTTTTGCCTAGTATTTGGCGCAACCAGTGGATTGTTGACGATCTTAAAAAAGATGATATCGATATTTATCACGGCTTATCGGGAGAAATCCCAATGGGATTAGCAAAAAATGGAATCAAATCGGTTGTGACGGTACACGATTTGATATTCTTGAAATTCCCCGAACTCTACAAACCTATTGACCGATACATCTACAACCGCAAATTCAAACGCGCGACGCAGGAAGCTGACAAAATAGTAGCGATCAGCCAACAGACGAAAAGAGACATTATGGAATTTTATGGCATTGATTCAAATCGAATTGATGTCATCTATCAAGGCTGCCATCCTGCCTTCAAAATCAAAAAAACAGCAGAACAAAAAGAATTGCTGCGTGCGAAATATAAGTTGCCGCAAAATTTTGTGCTTAATGTAGGTTCTATCGAACCACGAAAGAATGCCTTTCAAATTGTCAAGGCCGTAGAACAACTGGACATCCCCTTGCTGATTATTGGTAAGGAAACAAACTATTCCAAAGGAATAAAAGAATATATCCACGCCAACGGTCTCCAGCATAAAATACATATTCTCCAGGGCTTTAACATGGAGGAACTATCGACTATATATGCAATGGCTGAGCTATTTATTTATCCTTCCAAATACGAAGGCTTTGGCATCCCGATTATCGAAGCTTTGTATAGCGGCACGCCCGTTATCACAACCAATTCGGGTGTTTTCCCCGAAGCTGGTGGTCCATTCTCCTATTATATTGACCCACAAAATACGGAAGAATTAAGTTATGCCATTCAATCGGTCTTGGACAGCAGCACCATGCGCCAGGAGATGATAACCAAAGGGTTGGAATTTGTACAGCAGTTTAATGACGATAAGATTGCAGCGCAATGGAATGGTATTTATACAAATCTTAATGGGTCAATCTAAAATATTTATCCAAAACCATTAACGAAATTACATCCTCACGTTTTGAATTTTTAAACTGATTGACATATGCATGCGCATTGGCGATTATTTCCAATGCCTTATTTGTATTTTGGCTATAATAATTTAACTTTTCTTCCAAGTCAGAATAATCATCCTTTATACAGATATAGTGATGATCCGGCTCTAATGTACCTTCCATATACCACGTCTCATAAGTCGGCTTAGGCATGACAGCAATAGAATTGGAAGACATGATCCATTTTAGATTGGTTGCCACATCATTCCCTTCTAAGGCGAGAATAAACTTATAATCTAAATGCCCAGCGATAGAAAGATAATCCGGATCCGATTTTCGTTTAGCCTTTTTCAAATTGCATAAGGGATGATCCGCATACATAGCATAGAATCGCGCACGGTGTGCTTGTTGAAAACCACTTCTTCCCACCAACTGATCCTTTTTTTGTTCAAAAGAAATATCATCTTTTATAAAATTAAAATGCCTCGCTTTATCCAGATTCAAAAGCACGGAATTGGAATTATCTCCATCCACAGGTCTGCTCTTTACGATAGCCGGGTAAGCAGGCACCTGCGTGACATCTCCAGGAATCAGTTCAAATCTATGCTGCCCATCAAAATAACGTAAGTATTCCATACTGTCAAAATAATAAACACGGATCTTGTCGGGAATGTGATAGTCCTTGATAGCAATGGCTGAAGGTGATAAGGGCTGTGAATCCACTAATTTATTGTAATAATCTACACGAGATTGCACATACTCCCTCCCGGATAAGGGGAGATTTTGCAAAAGTGAATTTCTCTGCGCTCTACAGTACGCATTGGGAACCACAGATTTCAGAAATGTCTTGACGTAATAGTAAAGCTTATTATTTTTATTCTTAAGAAGAATCCGTTTAAAATTGATCATAAAGATACGTCCAAATGTTATAAAAAGCGCTGTAGACCATCTTCACATCGACGTAAGTCATTAGCTATGGTATTCTTTAGAATTTCATCATTCGCGGCTAAGGAAGTTTTAGACTCTTCAGGATGAAATAAATGGTACCCAATAGCAACAAATTTAATAATTTTCCCTTTAATACCTTGATTGAATAATCGCTCCGCAAACTCACTGTCCTCTCTACCCCAACCTTGTATTTTATTATTAAAACCATTGACCGCCACTATATCCTTGTAGAAAAAAGACATATTACAGGACCTGATTTTATTTTTATTTTTAAGCGCTTTGGCAAATAACTTACCTAGGAAAGTCGATCGAAAAGCCGTCAGGCGTTTCTCCCAGCGACTTTCTATTTTCGAATCCCACAGACTTATACGAAGTTGTTTGTCGGGTTCTTGAAGCACTTCATTGGTTTTGGCAGCGGTCATCAGCACCCTCCCTCCTTGAATGAAATAGCCTTCTTCGGCATATTGCAGATGATCTTCGACAAAATGTTTTTCTAAGACAATATCGCCATCAATAATGATGACGTAATCAGACTGCACTTTGGATAAAGCCAAATTACGGGACTCCGCAGCCCTAAACCCCCTATCCTCCTGCCAAGAGTGGATCAAGGGCACGGGATAATGTTGTTGATACTGTTCTATTAAGTTTTTGGTTTCCGCTCCGGAGCCATCGTCCGCGACAATCACTTGCTGTGGTAACGTTGTCTGATATTTGACCGAGTTTAAAACGCAGGCTAATGCATCCGGCCGGTTGTATGTGGTGATTATCAGGTCTGCTTTCATATCAATTGCAGATTCAGATATTTATCAATACCATTTTCACAGTAGGATTTGTTACTCGATTTGGCTTCCTCAAAAACGGCTTCATTTTGAGATAGATTGGCCTTAGAATTGATCTGATGCCAAAGATGAAAAACGATACCCCCAAATTTTAAAAACCGCTTCTTCAGTCCCAAATTCAGTAACCTCGCCACAAATTCTTTGTCCTCTGGGCCCCATCCTATAAAATCCTCATTATATCCATTCACCTGAATGGCGTCCTTGCGCCAAAAAGCCATGTTACAGCCATGGATCTCCCAGCGTTCATTGCCTTTAATCTTATAATTGTACTCAAAAAATGATCGCAGAAAAGGAATTCGTAGGGCACTAGTCGTATTCGAAACCCCTTTCTCGAGCAAGTTGACCTTGACATCTCTATTACGGATTTTTAGCTGCGTGAGATCGGGGTCCAGGTATATTCTACTTGCACGCACGAATGAGTTGGGCTTCGCAAAGTCAATATGATCTTTTATGAAATAGGGGTGCAATATTAAGTCCCCATCAATTTGGACTATATAATCCGATTTTGACACCGCAATAGCCTTATTACGAATTTTTGCCAATTCAAATCCACTATCTTCATGCCATATATGTATCAAAGGAAGGGATGAATTTTGGCTATAACTCTCTATGAGCAATTTCGTACGCTCATCCGATCCATCATCAGCGATAAGAATTTCATGGGGCATGATGACTTGATTTACTATACTTTTAAGACATAAATCCAATGCGTCGGGCCTATTATAAGTCGAAATTAAAAGGGCTATTTTCATAAACAATAAACCAAAATTACTAATATAAATACGTATAATCACATAGATTAGCTACATATAGGCTTCAATTCGTATAGAAAGATTTTTTTTAAGCAATATTGTAACATTCTTAAGACGTATTACGTTATATTTGTAAATACTTCTAAGATGATCCAGCAAAAAACAATTATTCTATGTGCCCCTACCGATTACGGATTTGCCGAAACAATAAGAAAAGCATTGCTTGATCAAGGTTTTATCGTCTATGCATTTCCTATTTCTCGAGAACCTTTCAAATACAAGCGACTTACCGATCGTCTCTATAATTGCTATAGAAAAGTTTTCTTCAATGACTACAGTTATAAAGAAAAATTGAAACATGAAGCGCAGTACGACAAGCTCTACGAAAAATTAAGATCATTTGATGAAATCGCTGATTATGCGCTTTTCATTCGTCCGGACTTATATCCCATGGAATTCGTTGAAGCCATCAAGTCTAAAGCCCTTAAGACTGTTGCCTACCAATGGGATGGCTTAGACAGATTCCCTGCAGTGTACAATTATATTGACTTGTTTGATAGATTCTTTGTTTTTGATAATAAGGATTTAAATAAACATCCTAATTTACTCCCGCTTACAAATTTTTTCATTCCCAAGATATCTAGCCTACAAGCAAAGGATAAAGCTTATTTGATAGCAACATTTGATGATTATAGATTTCCTCTAATCCGTCAACTAAAAGCTGAATTTGAAAAAATTGAATATCCCCATCATTTTTCTGTAGTAACTTGGAATCAAAATCAGACTGAAAGGTTACTTCATGCAGGATTATTAGTAGGGAAAGCTTTGGATTACGAAGAAAACCTCTCGGAGGTACAGAAATACAATGTTCTAATCGATATTCATGCTCCTATTCATAATGGACTGTCTTTCCGGATTTTTGAAGCCCTCTGTTATGGAAAAAAATTGATTACGACAAACCAAGCGGTTAAAGACTACGACTTTTACCATCCGGACAATATATTTATTTGGAAAGGTAATAATCAATCCGAGTTAAGACAGTTTTTAATGACAGATTTAGTGCCTTTACCGGCAGAGTTAATTGAAAAATATAGTTTTGCCAATTGGATTAAATATGTTCTGGATATGAAAGGGCATACCGAAATTACATTACCCGTTAAAAACAAGAAAAAAGAAGTGTACGCATTAGCTTAGTTTTTAATTCTCTAAGCAATGGCTGCATTGTAAGGAGTTATAGACCTTTGCTGGAAATAAACTTATTCTTTCCATTTAAAAAATGATAGGGAATTACCGATTTCTTTATACTTCTTAGGGAATAAAAATTTATAGAAGTAACGTCTATACCATATGTTATAATATTTACTTTTATACCCGCCTCGTTCAATTACAGTGTTAAACAAATCCCTAATTCCTAATTTATTCTCTAAATAAAAAGCGTAGTTTTTAATATAAATATAACGAAAAGATTCCTCCACTTGTTTGTTTTTCACACTTAAATCTGACACGGAGTCTTCATCTATTCGCTTACGGTAATAATAAAGTACTTTATTTATTTTTACGACTTTTCCTTTGAATGTTTTATAAAATCTAATCCAACATTCCCAATCCTCATTGTTTGTCATATTCATATCAAAGCCTCCAATTGACTTTAAATGACTACATCTCACCATACAATAAACAGGAATACAATTTGTTATTAAAAACTCTTCAACTTTAAACTCGCTTAAATTATAAATATAATTTTCCCGTTCAAATGTTTGCATTTCCGTATAGACCATACTAACAGAGGGATCATTTGAAAACACCGCAATACATTCTGCTAAAAAGTCTGGATGCAGCTTGTCATCAGCATCTACAAACACAATAAATTCCCCTTTAGCCATAGCAAGCCCCCTATTGCGCGCACTAGCCTGACCATTATTGGCTTGAGATAAAACTATAATATTATCTTTACCTGTGGCATATTCTAGTAGCATACGTTCTGTATCATCAACGGACCCATCATTTATAAGGATAATTTCATAAAATGGATATGTTTGTTGATCAATAGAGTCTAGCGTATCTAAGATGGTATTTTGCACATTAAAACATGGTGTAACAATGCTTACTAACGGATTTTTGTCTAACATAGTACTTACACGAGATTTTAATACAAATTATTAAAATATATTCAATAAAACATTCATGAGGCTATCAATAATAACTATTAATTTAAACAATAAAGAAGGTTTAGCGAAAACTTTCCAATCTATTCAGTATCAAACTTTTCAAGATTTTGAATATATTGTGATTGATGGTCAATCCACGGATGGAAGTTTAGATCTTATCCAAAAAAATGAAAGAATTAATCATAGGGTCGCTGAAAAAGATACTGGTGTGTATGATGCAATGAATAAGGGTATAAAAATAGCTTCTGGTGAATATATTCTTTTTTTAAATAGCGGTGATTACATATACGAGGCTCATTCAATTGAAAAGGTTTATAGTCATTTAATTACCGAAGATATTATATACGGGGATTTGATTTTTGATAATCACAAGAATCGAGAAGTATACAATTATCCGGAACAACTTAATTTTAGTTTTCTTTTTAAATATTCCTTACCTCATCCAGCGACTTTTATCAAAAGAAAATTATTTGAAGACCATGGATTTCACGAAACAAAATATAAAATCATTGCCGACTGGGTGTTTTTTTGTAAAGTAATTGCAAAACATCATTGCAGTACGAAACATGTAAATCAAATCATATCCGTATTCGACACTGATGGAATGAGCTCAGACCCAGCTAATCAAATGAATATTCAGCAGGATAGACAAGAATTTTTAAAACAAGAATTTCCGTTATTTTATGATGACTACCTAGATAATTTAAAGAATTTAGAATCACTAAATCGAATCCGATCATCTAAAGGTTTTAAATTTTTTAAAGCACTAGGATCAAAAAAATTCCAATAACAAATTGCTATTGGAATTTTTTAATAGGATGCAGAGAGGAAGGGATTCGAACCTAATGATATCGACAGATAGCGAATGACAACAAAAGACACAATAAAATCTAATTATCAACACATTAAAGCATATCACAATCTATCTACAATTATCAGTTGTTACATATTATTTCACAAAAACACACCCCTAAACATTCCCCCCTTTTATATTTATTTTATATATTTGATTGTATAATCAATAAGAATGGCGAAGTGTACAATCAATATAATCCTAAGAACCGATAAGCGAAACACCGATGGTAGACATCCTATAATTGTTACCGTATCTGTAGCAAATCAGCTGAAGAAGTTATCTACTGGAATATCGCTATTTCCTGAACAATGGGATGCTAATTCGAAAGAAATTAAATATTTGAATAGAAAAACGTCCAAAGAGCTACTCCCACACTTAGATTTTGACCTTCTACCCACTTTGGAAGACACCAAAACAAGAAACACAAACCTTAAGGCAATTGTATCTAATATTGAAAAAATAGCCCAACGTTTTAATTTGGACAACATCCCTTTTTCATCAACGGAGATAATTGAAAATTACAAACGCTTATACTTAAATAAGGGAAAGAAAGAAGAATCTGAAAAACACGTATTTGATTATATTGACAGGTACATTGAAGAAAACACTTATACCAGGGCAAAAGGAAGCTTATCTGTTTATAAAGCATTAAAAAACCATCTGCAATCTTACGAAAAGAAAAAGAACACTAAGATACGTTTTGAAAGAATGACCTACGAGTTCTTTAGTTCTTTCCAAAACTTCCTAATAGAACATGTCACAGAACAGGGAAAGACTTTAAACAACATAACCATTGCCAAACAATTAAGCACGCTTAAAACGTTTTTAAACTACGCTAAACGAAGTGGAATAAAAGTTAGCGATGGATACAAGGATTTCGTAATTAAACGTCAGAAATTAGAGGTAGTAGCCCTTACAGAGGAAGAGTTTTATAAAATTGTCAATTTAGACCTATCTCATAGTAAAAGATTGGATCAAGTTAGGGATGTATTCGTCTTTGGTTGTATGGTCGGATATAGATATTCGGATTTAAAACAATTAAGTAGATATCACATAAAAGGTGACACCATTTACCTTACTACAGAGAAAACAAAAACTCCAATCATTACTCCATTAAATGATATTGCGTTAAATATCATAAACAAGTATGGTAATAGAAAAAAGCCATTACCTATTATATCAAATCAGAAATACAACAAATACTTAACAGAAGTATGCCAATTAGCATGTTTGCACGAAGAAATTGAAATTATTCGATTTAAGGGAGCTGAAAAAATTGTTAATGTCTATCCGAAATGGCAGCTAGTTACTGCTCATACATCGAGGAAATCATTTGCATCAATGTTAATCGCTAAGCAAGTTCCCTATCAAGTTATAATGGCACTTGGTGGATGGTCTGATTTTAAATCTTTTCAACGATACATCAAAATTGAAGAAGACACTTTAAAAAACTTTATAAACTCTGCATGGAAACAATAAATAAAGAATTCGAAAAATTTAAGTGTTTTAATTTTAAAAAAGTTAATTATAAGGGTTTGGATTATCTAACATTAGAACCTATCACTTTTAATTATAACATTTTTAAAAATAAGCCTATAAATAAATTTGAATTGGAAATTGCACCTTTTATCAAGCTTTATTTAAAATTATTAAACAATTTTGATAGAGATGTGAGAACAATCTTCAAAGAAGAAAAATTCTTCTTAGATGAAAAGAATAAAAAGGTAAACGTAATTGTTAGACATTTTAAAAATATTCGAAGTAGCGCTAAAAAGACAAACATTGATTTCAATTTACCTATTGAAAAAGGTTATTATTTAAGTTACTATCTAATAAGTGATTTAATATATGAAATTATACAACGTATAACTATTCTTCAAAACCTTAATTATGAAGCTAAGCCATATTTACGATCAAAAAAAACTATTTTAGAAGTAGCTAATAGTTTTGAAATATTTCAAATAACATCTAAACTTTCTGAAATCGAAAACTTAAAAATTAGCGAATGGCTAGGTATTTCTCAAAATAGAATAATTCACAATGATACTTTTTATAGTCTTAACATTTTGAATGATAATTTTTGCTTCGACAATGTTATTAAACCAAAGGCTAAAGATGATTTTGAAAAATGGTATAAAACATTTTGTATTGATGATCCAGAAATAGATAAACTTGATGTTATTTTATACTTCAAATTAATGAACAAAAAGGGTTATTTTATTATAGAATTAGATATTGAACAACTTCACAAAGTCACAATAGATCGGACTAAAAGACAAATTTCTTTCAATTATTTTAAAAATAATGGGCGTAGAAAATTTGAAGATTGGCTAGATGGCAAGCCTAATGTTCCCATTTTTAAATCCAGTAATTAACAATAATGACTTTCTAAAGTTTCCAGAATCTTTAGAACTTCTTTAATTTTCTAAACCTATCCTATGTTTGCTATCGTAATCTAAAACGATATATTATGAGCAAACATTTCATTGATACACATGAGCTATTAGAAGTATTAGCCATATCTCCTGCTACATTAAATCGCTATAAAAAACGCGGATTGATTCCTTTTATTAAACTTGGAAATGTACACCGCTATGATTTAGAAAAAGTAATAAAAGCCTTAGAATATACCCCTTCTAAATTAAAATAAAACTATGCGAAAAGTAGAATATATAATAGCAAACGTAGATCAAACCAAAACCCCTAACCACGTTTTGGAACTCATTGCATTTTTTAATACTTTATATCAACTAAAAATTTTTTTGTTACTTATAAAGTATCTACAAGATCTATGGCACAAAGAATTTATAAATTATCAAGCGGGTCTAAAAGTAATTAATGATCAGGAAGCACTAATAATAAATATTCCTATGTCACAAATTTGTAATCCATCTGAATACGGAGATGTAAAAGAAGCAATAATTAAGATGGCTAAAATTATTTGTAAAATTAAATACAAAGAATTTTGTGAGTATAAAGTATGGTATGGTAGTCTATTTTCTGTTAGTATTTCTGATAAACCAAATAATTCCTCAATAGTAAAAATCAACATGAATGTCGTAGTTGCAAGACTTTTCATAAATTTCTGCAGGAATGAAAAACGTGAACCAATATATTATTCAAAAATCAATACAAATATCAGGCTTATTACAAAAAGCAAAAATACCATCAAACTTTATATTTATTTATGTCTCTGGAGAAATGTAAATTTTCTTAGAAAGAATTTTGTAGAAATTTGTGATACTTTAGGGTTACCTAAATCCTATTATAATCCCAATAATTTTAAGAAGCACATAATTGAGGTAGCCTATCCCGTTTTAAAAAAATTTGGTGATGTATGGTATGAATTAGAGGATACAAAAATATCTAAGAATAACAAGAATGAATACATACTAGAATGTAAAATTTACACTAAAGAGAATGCAGAAAATGAGGCATTGAAGAAAAACAACATAATCAATATGATGAAGTTGCATTTCAATTTAAATGAAAAAGACATATCAGACATTAGTGACATTATATCATCTACCTCTACTAAAGCGTTGTCAGAAAAAATAATATATATAAATGATAACCTAAAAGGTGTTCATAATAAGGCAGAATACGTAAAAAAAGCATTAATCAATGAATTCAAGTAAAAAATGTTGGGTTTATTTAACAGAAGGAGTTATAAGTTGGGTTTTCTTACACGTAAATGTTGGGTTTCTTTAATACAAAGTTGGGTTTTCTTAATAGAAAAGTTGGGTTTTCTTAATAATTACGCCAGAAAATTTAAAGATAAATAATTGAATAATAGCACTTTATAAGACTAAAAAATCTTCCTACAATATATCAATAGATTAACAAATATATTATCAAGTAAAATATGACAGCTGTTTAGTGTGAATTTCGCATTGTAAAAGTGGTATTTTTATTGATTTTCAGTAAAATCAAATCTTTGATATTTTAGAATCAATAATGAAAAAGCGAAAGTTGGGTTTTCTTAATAACTCATTAAAAATTGAAATTAATATAATTTATGTGACCTTTGGGTCACAAATTTTCGTTGTTTAGAGAATGATATAATTTAAATGCTTTAATATATTATAATTACAGATTATGTTTTTTAAAAGTGATATTAGATTGTGACCCAAAGGTCACAAATGAAGATTGTAAATAATTCTTCATTGTTAGTTTGAAAAATTGATACTTTGTTATATTGTTATATTGTTACATTGCTATATTGTTATATTGTTATAACAATGTAGCAACCAATGTAGTAAAAAGGTGATGTCTACCCCAAGATCTTTTACTTTAAAGACATTGTATTTAACAAACTATTATTTAAGTCCATATTAGAATTTGGCACAGGTCATCCCAAACCATTAGGAGAAAATCGGGTGAATCAATGGTCACGTAAAATCACCGATAAGCATCGTTTAATTTATCTTATCGAAGAAGAAGGCATAACTGTACTTATTCTTTCGGCTTATGGTCACTACGACGATAAATAGTTTTTTTAATCTCTTCTCTAGGGGACAGTTCATAGAATGTTTTAAAAATCATTTTAAAGCTACCAGAAACACTTAATGCATATATTCCCAATCAGCTAGCAAATTTTAAATAAGTCCTTAGCGGCCCTGTATCGCTTTAAATTAGGGCGATCGGACTGCAAATCTTCAATAGCTTTCTTTTTTTCCTTATTAGGCTCATACAAATTTGTAGCATCAGCAAGCACTGTTTCTATAAAATTGTCTACGCTCTTATTCTTCTTTTGGGCCAATTTCTCCATGTAGTACAATTCCCTATCCAGAGGTAATGATGTGATTTTTTTAAATATTTTGTATTCATAATGCTATCACTTTAAATACAAGTATACTTTTTTCTCCTAAACCACCATTCAACGAATGTCATCGACCAAAGCCGATAAGCTACAAAGGAGAGAGGGATTATTTTTTAACTATTGTTTCTACCCCGTTTTCAAGTTTAATAATTTCATTTGCATTACATCTTATTTGATCAAAGTAATAATGCAACTTTCCGCTTATTTTGGCATCGCCCAAAATTTCTGCAGAACGTTTTTTCATAGCTGCTATTTTGTCGAATAATGCTTTTAAAAATTTGTCTTTTTCCATATCATAAAGTTATGAAATCTTAAGTAGGATACTTTGCTACTTTGCTACTTTGTTACTTTGATACTTTGATACTTTGATACTTTGTTACTTTGCTACTTTGCTACTTTGTTACTTTGATACTTTGATACTTTGCTACTTTTTAGTTCATTTAAACGCCCTTTTAAGTGGCTTAAATTCTATGCTAAATTTGATATAATCTGAATAGAAAAAAACAAATCATAGCTTCCCTATGGCTTCTTTTTTCTTTATTTGCAAGATGTGTTTTTGTGCGTACAAAAACTCTTGCCAACTGAGGTTGGTACAAATAATTCGGAACTTATTATTTTTATTATGGCTAGAGGAAAAGACAATACCGCTTCGCAGAGAATTTATATCAGAGTTACTCCAGAAGAAAAGGAGTTGATAAAAAAATATGCTAATATAGATAAGCTTTCAACCACAGATTATTTGAAAAAATTAGCATTAAAAGAAGCTATCATTTCAAATAGATTAGAGTATACAAATGATTTGAAAGAGTTAAATATTCATCTGGGAATCATTTCCGTGTTTTTATAGGGCAATATTTGGATTTATTAAAAGCAGTAGATACAACATTGAAGCTCATGTTCAGAAAAATATCTAAAATAAAATGATCATATAGCCTTAGGATTTGTATTTTTTCACGCTATTGGCATTGGGTACAGGTGCAATAAGACTTGCGAAAGATTTACTACATATAGCGCGAAAGATTTACTACATTTTAAATATAGAGGGTATTGGTCAGGAGTAGACTCCACTATTTTTCCAAACAGTTCAAAAATGATAACGTTTTGAGACTAATCAAGACCATCAAATTTCCAATTTAGCTTGATGACGTAAAAATAATATACATTTTTATTGATAGATATTTTCAGAACAGTCAAGTAAAGTTTGTAATAGATACCGCATTTCATTAAATTTATGAACAAACACCAAACAATATTATTCCAAAGAACTTAACTATGGCCTTACCTCTTGATGAAGCTCGAGATTTAATTAGTCGCTCTGTTTTTGTAGCTAAATTAAATGAGTTTACCTGTACAATTTCTTATCCATATTTGAACACGAAGTTTGAGCTAAAAGGCCTGTACAATATATACAAGTACTACTACAATCAATTTGTCGGCTGGGAAAAATTAAAGACACAAATTCCCAGCAACCTCTTTAACAATAGTCATAGATTCTTTAGTAATACGCTAATATCTTTACAAAAATTTATTCAGCAAGAGATCCTACAAGAAAATCAAACAGAAAATTCTATTAGAATTTTCTTTGAAAGAAATATATTAGCAAATATAAATAATAACAGAGACACAAAACCTTTCCCATTTGATTCACCAGAAATTGATTTTCTGATAGCGCTTAATTCTAAGAGTCCGAATCTTGTTGATCCGGCGTATAGTTACTTAATTGGGGATAATCAATCTATAAATTCGGTTCATGCATTAGAAGGGGTGATCATGGCTTACGAATTTCGAAATCAGGACACCTCACACATCTTTAATCGACGCGTCAAGGAGAAAACGTCCTTTGATAGATTGCGTTCTAGATTTGAAGAGCTATCAAGTGATTATGAGAATGAATTAACAAATCATATTTCCAAATTGAAACAAGATTTTAAAACTCATACCGACCAACTCGTAGAGTTTAAAAGCACAAAAGAGAAAACTGTTACGGATTGGTTCATTAATGAAAAAGGGGCTGTAGAGGAGTTTAGAAAAAAATCGCAAGATGATATAACTAACATTCAGTCTAGCTATCGCAGTAAGGTTGAACTAGATGAACCGATAAAATATTGGTCCAAACGTGCAGAAGAGTTAAGAACAAAGGGAAATAGATTATTAGGTGGCATTGTCAGTGTATCAATATTGTTTGCAATTGCGGTATACCTATTACTATGGCATACACCCAAGGATCTAATGGAGTCAGTATTCGACGGTGATCGAGGTGCTGCAATTCGCTGGTCATTAGTCTTCGTGATATTTGTTTCTATTTTTTTTATTGTGGCTAGAGCTCTTTTAAAATTTATGTTCAGCAACTATCACCTGGCAAGAGATGCAGAAGAAAGAGAAAAGCTTACCTATCTATATCTATCTATGATAGAGAGGGGTGCTATTGATAAAGAAGAACGAAAAATCATCCTACAGTCTCTATTTAGTAGATCAGATACGGGGCTATTGAAGGAGGACTCCTCTCCTACTATGCCTAATATTTCAAATTTAATTACTAAGCCTTAAATTGTCTTTCTTTGAA
>JBMDWK010000159.1:0-11806 GCA_048595255.1 Sphingobacterium sp.
ACCCACAGCGTAATTGGGCGCAAGCTGAAAGTGATTGGCATGTAGAGCTACATTACCTAATTGTGGAATATCTTTAAGGGTTACATTGGAATTAAATGCATTTAAATAGGACACATTCCCAAAAGCAAAGACCATCGGCAGCTTCGCTCCTTTTTCTTTCTTCAATGCATATTCGTAAGCTTTCTGAGAAGCTTCCAAAGCCAATAACTCTTTGCGATTCATTTCTGTAGCCGCATCCGTAAGCATAAGTTCTTCCAAAGGATACGAGACTTGTTTTAATTCCTCCAAAGAAAGACCAGTTAACTCTTGCAATTTATAATACAATAGTTCGCGATTGCTTTGTACTTCCGCTTGTTTGCTGCTGAGTTCGAGCATCGCTAATTTTATTTTGTCTCTGTCATAAGGAATCGCAACACCATTTTCAATCGCTTTCACGACTTTCAAATGTTCTTTGTTCAGTCTTTTTTCGGAGTCACTGATAAGTATATCCACTTCCGTGAGTAGCATAAGCTGATCAAAGGATGTGATAATTTCCTGCGCTATCTGATCATAGCTCGCTTCGGTCAGTAAATGTTGTGCTATATGTTTTTGCTCTAATGCTTTTTGTCCATTGGTAATCTGCAATCCGCTAAATAGAACTTGTGTAGCTGTAACGCCTGTCGCAAATAATTGCGATGAAGCATTCGCTTTGGTAGTTCCTTCGAATAAATTAATTCCTGGAATGGGCAACGACTGCGTAGGTAGGTCAATATCTAAATCCGAATGAACATAGCCATAAAGCCCATTCAAAGAAACTTTCGGCAACAATTTACCTTTTACATCTTCTCGGTCGAGCGCCACTTTATCGCTTTCCAAATGGGCATTCTGGATAGCTTTATTGTTTTTGATGGCAGCTTCTACAGGTGGAGTAAATTGCTTTAGCTGTTCTTGCCCATCAACTGTGCCTACAAAAAACACATTGGAAAAGATCAATGAAGCACATATTAGATAATACTTTTTCATATTGTTATTAATTATCTGCATAAAAACACAAAGATGGAGCAAGATCCAACGATATCTTTTCAGATATCTTAAAAAACGAAATTATTTCATGCCTCTAATCACGGATAGCGTTTGCTGTGATACCCCGAGAAATGACGCAATGTGTCCCAAAGAAGCATTTTGTAGTAGTGTCGGGTTTTCTTTTAGCAAGGATTCGTACCTTTCGTGGGCAGTTTCAAATTGGCTATTGTAGAATCTTTTGGAAAAATCAATGAGATTGTCCAGGAGAATCTTTTCGATGATATGGTTCATCGTGATGCTCTGGTTAGAGAGTTCGCGGATTGGCCCAAAAGGTAACAACGTAATCCGAGATGGCGCTAAGGCCTGAAAACCAAATAGACTCGGCTTTTGGTAAAACACACTTTCTATTCCTGTACTGAAGCTATTTTCACCGAAAAAATAATGAGTGATATCTTTTCGATTCTTATAGTAATACACTCGTGTAAAGCCTGATTCTATAAAGTATATATGTTTTAAATAACTATTGGGCTCAAAAATCAAATCTCCTTTTGCATATTCTCTGGTTTCGCTTATTGATTCAAAGAATAATTCCAGCTCATCATCTACATGGTATAAAGTTTTGAAATGCTCAATTAAAGTCATGAAACAAATATAATAAAGGAATAATCAACAATTGGTATTATTAATTATATTTACTTAAACGAAATGAATATATGAGAAAGTCTGTTGTAGGATGCTTAATCACGATAAGTTTGTTGGGAGCTTGTGCTCCTATAAAAGACGCTACGTTGCACAATCAGATTATAGCCAGCAAATGCAACCAACAAAATCAATATCGCTATACCGTAGCTGACCTTCCTACTGCGCTCGACGATATAGCAGTAGACACCGCACTACGCCACAAACTATCTGCCGGAAGTCTGCATATTGCCAATACCATTGGGATTATTAATTATCTAAATGAATACAGTGCACTGCTCAACAAGGAGACCACTCCCCTTACTATGGATAAGCGCATGCGTATTCTCGAGCTCGAGCAAGCCATAGATCATCAGATAAATAATGCTTCACTCGTCATCTCCGCAGTCTCTTCGGAGCTCGACTGTGAGGAAGAGCGTATCAGTCAGATTGCACATTATCTGACCGAAAAGCAAGGCAGTCTAGAATCCAAATTGACGATTGGGGCTATTGTCCTAGGTGCATCTGGCGCGATATTGACCGGAGGTGTCATCAAGAATGATAAAGCGAGCAATGCTGTGGGTATTAGCACAGGTATTGGAGAAGCAGGACTCGGATTGGCCATGCTATTCAATAAGCGTAAAATAGAGTTTTACCATCAGCGCAATATCCTACGGGATATATACGAAGATCCAGCTGTGTCTTCGCTATTCCCTTCCTTTATTTGGTATTATCTCAATTATGAAGACAAAAATCAACCTGCATTGCGAAAAGATATCATAGACAAATGGTCGCAATTTGATCAGATTGATGAGGATGCTTTGCATATATCTTCGCTTTACTTTGGCGACGGCGGCGTGTATACAGCAGATGAATTGAACAACCGGGCAGATATGTACGATCAGCTTGAATCGCAGATTTATTTGCTAAAGCAAAAATTAATGACCTTAGCAGCAGAAATTGATAGTTTAAAATCGTTAAATTAGTACATTACAATAATAAACCCTTAATTATGAAAAATTTAATTGCATTATTATGCATAGCTTCTTTTATATTTCCAATTTATGGTCAGCATAAGGAAGTCAGAAAACTTAGTTCACATCAAAGCATCTCTGTTGCTACCAGTCTGGATGTGCTGTATGTTCCTTCGGATCGGAATGAAATCGTTCTTGATTGCGCCAATCGAGATCACCTTCAGCTAATCCTGACGGATGTCAAAAATGGTAACTTGCAGATCCAATACAAACCCAATTCATCGGTCAAATCATCGAAGCAAAATAAAGTCATCGTTTATTCCAATTACAAAATACATACGGTAAAAGTTTCGTCGAGTAGCAAACTTAGGCTAGAGTCTGCGGTCAACGCCAATACCGTTAATATTACGACTAACTCATCCGGAAAATTCTACGCCGATAGAATCAAAGCCAATACCATCAACTTGGATCTATCTTCGTCCGGACAGCTGGAAGCTGCCATTGCCACTAAAACTTTGAACATCGCTGCGAGTAGCTCGGGTAAAGGAATATTGAAAGGCGAAGCTGTATCGGCCAATGTAAACATGAGCTCATCGGCTAAGTTGGATTTGGATAATCTAACTATAAGTAACCTGTCTTGTGATGGTAGCTCATCAGCCCGATTGCAGATTAATACAGCGAAAACACTAAAAAGCAAATTATCTTCTTCTGCTACTCTGGCTTACAGCAAAGAACCGGCGAAGATTGTGGAGAACAAAACCTCATCCAGCGGACGACTCCTAAAGAAATCATAAATCAACCTTAATTTTAAATAATCGGGCAAGCAAAGATGTCCGATTATTTTTTGCATAAACTATTTGACAATCCACAATTTTTAGCTACCTTTGCACTTCCGTAAGTACGGAAAATTTAAATTAACATAATTATTTAAACACAATGCAACAGTACGAATCTGTAATCATTCTTACCCCGTTGCTTTCAGAAGATGCTGCGAAAGAGGCTATTGCCAAATTCAAAAACATCTTGACAGAAGGCGGAGCCGAAATTATCGCTGAAGATAATTGGGGTTTGAAAAAATTAGCGTATCCAATCCAGAAAAAAACTACTGGATTTTATCACTTAACTGAATTCAAGGCTCCAGGTGAATTAATTAAAAAATTAGAGCTTGAATACAAGCGTGATGAGCGTGTTATGCGTTTTATGACTATCGCTTTAGATAAGCATGCAGTTGCTTACAGCGAGAAAAAACGTAGCGGTGCATTCAACAAGAAAGCAGAAACTAAAACTGAGGAGGTAGCAAACTAATGTCAAAGGAAAACATCCAATACGTGACTGCTCCTAAAGTAGAGGACAACCGTAAAAAATACTGTCGTTTCAAAAAGAATGGTATCAAATACATCGATTATAAAGATGCTAACTTCTTATTGAAATTCGTAAACGAGCAAGGTAAAATTTTACCTCGTCGTATTACTGGTACATCATTGAAATTCCAACGTAAAGTAGCTCAAGCCGTGAAACGTGCGCGTATCATCGGTCTATTACCTTATGTAGCTGATTCATTAAAATAAGGAGGATACGATAAATGGAAATTATATTAAAACAAGATGTTAAGCACCTTGGAGAGAAAGACGATATCGTAGTAGTAAAACCAGGTTACGGCCGTAACTACTTAATTCCTCAAGGATTTGCAGTATTAGCTACTGCATCAGCTAAAAAAGTGTTGGCTGAGAATATCAAACAAGCTCAGTTCAAACAAGATAAAATCAAGAAGGATGCTACTGAATTAGCTACTAAATTAGAGAACGTTAAGTTGTCTATCGGTGCTAAAGCTGGTGAGTCTGGTAAGATTTTCGGTAAAGTAAATAGCATTCAAATTGCTGAAGCGTTGAAAGCTCAAGGTTATGATGTAGATCGTCGCCGTATTACTTTCGAAACTGAACCTAAAACTGTAGGTGAATACCTAGCAAACTTAAACTTACACAAAGAAGTGAAAGTTCAAGTTCCTTTCGAAGTTGTAGCTGAATAATTATTTATTCACTCAAAATATAAAGGAGATAACCCATGGTTATCTCCTTTTTTGTTATGTTTGTGTTTTATCAATGCATAAGGCTATTACAATATGAAACCAAAAACGATTATTATCGCTGTACTTTTAGCTTTCGTGGTTATCATTTTATTCAACAACAAAGAAGAGAGTTCATTCTGGTTATTTGGCGATATTCGTACTTCAAAATTGCTTATTCTGGGCATATTTTTCTTAATCGGTGTCATTACAGGGGGAGTACTATTTAGACGCCGAAAGAAGCATCCTACAGAATATGGCATCAATAATCCCGTATATCAACCCCCTGTCGCTACACAAGAAGACAATTATATAGATTCGCCCTATAAGCCCACGCAGAACTTGTCGGATGAAGATCGAGAATTCTTGAGAAGAGATTGATTGAAATACCCTATATTATAATACACCTGTCGAACTGTACAGATTCCAATTTTTGGATTTACCTTTAGCTATAGCCTCAGCATTTGGTTTTTCATTTCTTTCTACCATGTTGCCTAAGGGGCCTGATGTTCTATCAACAATCCATATCGATGCATTATCTGCTGCGGTACGTATTGGTAAATCTTCTAAAATCTTATTCATCGCTGGTTGTTTTATTGAATTCCATGTGACGCTAATATATCGGAGTTCTTTATTTTTTGACACATCCAAACTTTGAAGATTATTACCTTCCAGATCTAGCCTTCTCAAATTTAGGTAAATTCGAAATATAATAGTGTTATTGCGTATATGGCATTTTTTTGTCCATATAGCAAAAAAAAACGTAAAACGATATAAAAAACCAATCTAATTTGTAACTTTGTTGCGTTGAAAAATTATAGAATACATATAGGCATTTTGACATTGTTCTGTTTGGTTTTCTTTATGATGCCAAGTCAGAGCTATGCCTGTTCCAAAAATTCAACAAAGACCGAGCAGTCTTCCTGCTCAAAGGAGAAATCCAAAAAATCAGAACATAAAAAAGGTTGCAAGGGCAAATCCTGTAAAAAATGCAAAAGTGACAAATGCGGGGGCGGCTGTTCACACAGCTCTTGCAGGTGCGGTGCTTCAACCACTTCCCTAAATGTCCCAACCATAATCGAATTAAAGGCAAAAAATCACTTAGCAGCAGCTAAAAAGCAAAAATTCGGTTTCAAAGAAGCCTACTATTCTTCGGGCTTTTTCTCCATTTGGCTACCGCCTAAAATAAGCTAAAACTATGGCCTGATAGCCATAGGTGTGTCCTGTCAGAAGCTGTTCCGGCTTTTGCAAATCCCCTATTTGTATCATTTACTTAAAATTTAAAACAGAAACGGGTTTATCAATCCCCCGTTTCTCAAAATGTAATTATTATGAAATCATTATCAAAAATAGTGATGGTAATCGCCGTGTTACTATCATCAATAAACGGCTTCGCACAAATCAAGAATGCGAAAACAGAAACCGTAAAGATTTACGGCAATTGTGGTATGTGCAAAACCACCATCGAAAAAGCAGGTAACGTAAAAAAGGTAGCCAGCGTGGACTGGAACAAAGATACCAAGATGGCTACGCTCACCTATGACGGCGACAAAACAAATCAGGATGAAATCCTGAAACGTATTGCTTTGGCTGGTTATGACAGTGAGAAGTTCCGTGCGCCGGATGACGTATATGCTAAACTGGCTGGTTGCTGCCAGTATGATAGACCCGTGAAGACGGTTGCCAAAAACAAAGAGGCGGGAATGGACATGAATGCCGGACATGGCAATCACGACCATGGCCAAATGGCAGCATCCGCTAACAAAGATGCAGCCCAAAACCAATCACAGCTAAAAGCTGTATTTGACAACTACTTTTCAGTGAAAGACGCTTTGATAAAAACCGATGCGGCGACCGCATCTGCCAATGCCGCTGAATTGGCCGCATCCCTTAAAGCAGTCGATATGAACAAGCTATCGGCAGAGGAACATACGGCTTGGATGAAAGTGATGCAGGACTTGACGGCCAATGCGGAAAGCATTTCAAAATCAAAAGATGTTGCAAAACAAAGAAGTGCTTTTGCGGCACTTTCGGAAAGCATCTACACACTTGCCAAAGTTTCTAAACAGGACACCCCCATTTATTACCAGCACTGCCCTATGTACAACGGAAGTAAGGGAGCCAATTGGCTAAGTAAAGAGAATGCGGTTAAAAATCCATATTACGGCTCACAGATGCTCACCTGCGGAAGTACGGTCGAAACCATTAAATAACAGGTCTGAAAGCTATGGTACAGTACAATGACATGGTGCAGGCGCTTAAAGACCTAAGACAACGTGGGTACAGTATGGACTTTAGTCTGTTGCCGGACTGTCTGTACTGTACGTCAAGGAGCCTGAAACTAAAACCGGAGGATTTTACGGTTACGGAAACTCATAGGTTTGAAAGCCTCGACAGCAGTCCTGATAACAATGCCGTAATTTATGCCATATCGTCTAATGATAGTAAGAATAAAGGCGTACTTGTTGATGCCTATGGTACTTATGCCGAAGAAATGACCCATGAGATGGCAAAAAAATTAAGTGCAACATAACTTTTAAAACCCCTTGTTATGAAAAAATATACTTGTCCTATGCACCCACAGGTGCTAAAAGACGAACCGGGCAAATGCCCGCTCTGTGGCATGGCATTGGTTCCCGTTGGCGGTGCGTCAGTTTCTCATGAACACACATCAGAACATGGGCATTCCGGGCATTCTCAACATGGCCATGCTGACGAAAACTTTAATAAACATGAGGGACATCATACAGGTGATTTCCTCACTCGTTTTTGGATAAGCCTTGTCATTACAATCCCTATACTGCTCCTGTCGCACATGATACAGCAATGGTTAGGTTTCTCGCTTGCTTTCAATGGCGATAAATATGTGTTGCTGGCATTGGGTACGGTGATTTATTGCTATGGAGGCTTACCATTCCTAAAGGGAATGATTGGCGAGGTGAAAGCCAAAGCCATAGGGATGATGACACTTGTTGCTATCGCCATATCCGTAGCCTATGTCTATTCCGTAGCCGTTGTATTTGGCTTGCAGGGTATGGATTTCTTTTGGGAACTGGCAACCCTAATTGACATCATGCTGTTAGGGCATTGGCTGGAAATGCGTTCCCAAATGGCTGCTTCACGGGCATTACAGTCATTGGTAGCGTTACTGCCCAACGATGTTACCGTGGAACGAGGCGGAGAAGCTGTAAAGATAAAGCTCGAAGACCTGCAAAGCGGTGAAACGGCTATCATAAAACCGGGTGAAAAAATTCCAGCCGACGGATTGGTTCTGGATGGGCTTTCATATATCAACGAGAGTATGCTTACCGGAGAAAGTATTCCCGTAAAAAAGGAAAAGGACGGAAAGGTCATCGCAGGCTCTATCAATGGCGATGGTGCGCTGAAAGTTAAGGTAACAGCCGTTGGAAAAGACAGCTACCTGAACAGGGTTATCAATCTTGTGCAGGAGGCACAAGCTACTAAGTCCAATACGCAAAACCTTGCGGACAAAGTTGCCAAATGGCTCACCTTTATTGCCATTGCCGTGGGCATAGGCACATTTGCCTATTGGTATGCAAGCAGTGGAGATATTGCCTTTGCGCTTGAAAGAATGGTGACGGTAATGGTAACGGCCTGCCCGCACGCATTGGGCGTGGCTATCCCGTTGGTGGTCGCCATTTCCACAACGCTATCGGCGACCAATGGTCTGCTCATCCGCAACCGCACAGCATTTGAAACCACCCGTAAGCTATCTACCATCATTTTTGACAAAACCGGAACGCTCACCAAAGGTTCCCATGCCGTGGAAAAGGTTATTCCCTTTACGGACGAATACAATGCCGATGCAGTTATCCAGTATGCTGCCGCAGTACAGCAAAATTCGGAACACCATATCGCGAAAGGCATTATGGCTACATTGAAGGAAAAGAGGCTTGCGTTATGGAAGTCTGAAAACTTTAGCTATATGCAGGGTATAGGTGTAAAAGGTGTTGTAAACGGAAAGAGTGTTGTAGCTGGTGGCCCGAATTACTTCACCGAAAACCACCTTTCTTTGCCGGAAATTCCAACCGAAATTAATCAGGAAGCCGAAACAGTAAACTTTGTTCTCATTGATGACCGGGTAATCGGCCTCATTACTTTGGCAGACAGCATCCGTGAGGGGTCGGCACAGGCGATTGAGGAACTCAAAAAAATGGGCATCAAGTCCTTTCTGCTCACGGGGGATAACGACAGGATTGCTGCTGCCGTAGCCGGAAAATTGGGTATGGACGGGTATTTGGCCAATGTGCTTCCGCATAACAAGCAGGAGAAAGTAAAGGAGTTTCAGGCAAAAGGCGAAATCGTAGCAATGACTGGTGATGGTGTAAATGATGCACCTGCACTGGCACAGGCAGATGTTGGAATTGCCGTGGGTTCCGGTACGGACGTGGCTGCCGAAACAGCGGATATCATATTGGTAGACAGCGACCCGAGGGATGTGGTCAAACTGATTGACTTCGGCAAACTTACCTACAAAAAGATGGTACAGAACCTGATATGGGCGGTTGGCTACAACGTGGTGGCAATACCGCTTGCGGCAGGCGTACTCTATCCGAATTTTGTTTTAAGTCCCGCTATGGGTGCTGTGCTGATGAGTGTAAGCACCATTGTAGTGGCTATTAACGCAAGTTTTTTAAAAATCAAAAAATAAATAAAATGAAAAATCTAACATTATCAATCATTGCTGTTATCATGGCATTTGTAACAGTATCATGCAATCAGGCATCCAACAAAAACGAGCAGTCTTCAAGTGATACTGCTGTTGTATCACAAGAACAGTCAGCTTCCCAACCAAAAGAGGATGATACGGTAGCTGCGCCCGTTGTGAGTGAAACTCCGAGCGGTCAGGAAGCAAAAGCAATAGGAAAAGAAGAAGCAAAAAACTTTTCTATTGCGCCCATAGTTACCGATTATCTGTCCTTAAAGAACGCCCTTGTTTCGGACGATGACAAAGCTGCCGCCAGTTCAGGGAAAAAGCTGTTAGCTACCCTGAATAAAGTGGACATGAAAGCCGTTCCTGCTGATAAGCACAAAAAGTACATGGACATAGCGGACGATGCTAAAGAACACGCAGAACATATCGGGGAAAATGTTGGCAACATTCACCACCAGCGGGAACATTTAGCCTCGCTTGGCGAAGATTTGAAAGACCTAATTGATTTGTTCGGTACATCGCAAACATTGTATCAAGACCATTGCCCGATGTTCAATGACGGTAAGGGTGCTGTTTGGTTTAGCGAAAACAAGGAAATCAAAAACCCTTACTACGGCTCTAAAATGCTGACCTGCGGTAAGGTGGAAAAAACAATTAACAGCAAATAAAATTCAGGGTTATGGAAAATATGCAAAACAGTCACCATGCGGGTCATTCCTCGGAGCATGGCACGCACAATACAAAACATGCTTCGGCCATGTACAAACGCTTTGCGGTGATGGCTGTCGCAATGTTCGCAGTGATGTATTTTATCATGTACGCCATGATTGACAGGTGGCAGAACCTGATACCCAATATCAACAATTTGTACATGACCCTGCTGATGACCTCGGCAATGCTGCTTATCGAATTAGCGATAATGAAAGTAATGTACCCCAACAGGAAGATGAATTGGGCGATAGCCATCATCTCGGTTGCTGTTGGCATCTTTTCATGGTTTGGTATCAGGGAACAAATCAATGTCGGGGACAAGCAGTTTGCAAAGGGTATGATACCCCATCACGCAGCAGCCATATTGATGTCCGAAAAGGCACACCTGACCGACCCGGAACTGATAGAGCTGCAAAAAAATATACTTAAAACCCAAGCGGAAGAAATTGAACTAATGAAGCGCAAGCTAAAAGAGTTTGAAGAAAGTAAATAATAAAATTTAAAAAAACAAGTTTGGACATGAACAAAATAATAATTGGCTTTATTTCCTTATTAACCCTGCTATTCACCGCTTGCGGTCAGGCGGGGTCAAATAAGGATGAAGCGGAACAGCAGCATTCGCAGGCAACTCCGGAAAGCAACGGACATACTACCCAAATAGGTGAATTGGTTCCATCGGATGAAGTCTGCATGGTCAACGATGCCTATATCGGCAAAAAGCAGTTTGAAGTAAAATTTGATGGTAAAACCTATTACGGATGTTGCGAAATGTGTAAGGAACGTATTCCAAAAGATGCCACCGTGCGGATGGCGATAGACCCCTATTCCCATAAGCAGGTAGACAAAGCTAATGCGGTGATTGCTGTGACAGGAAATAACGGTGAAGTTTCTTATTTTGAAAACAAGGAGAATTATGCCAAGTATGTGAAAAAACAGTAGACACAAAAAGATGAAGCCACAATAAAATAATTATGACCATAAAGAAGAAAATCATATTGGGGCTGGCTGTCGTCCTGATTGCCATACAGTTCTTTCAGCACTTACGGAACCAGGCGGTTGAAGTGACAGACACACATATCGAAAGTGTGTACGCCGTACCCCAAAATGTAAAGGCTATCCTTGTTCAGTCCTGTTATGACTGCCATAGCAACAATACCCATTATCCGTGGTACAGCCGTATCCAGCCCGGCGCATGGTACATGGCAGAGCATATAAAAAAGGGGAAAGAGGAACTCAACTTTAGCGAATTTGGCGACTATTCTGTCCGCAGGCAGCGAAACAAGTTCAGGGCTATGGCCGGGCAGGTTAAGGACGGGGAAATGCCGTTGTCATCATACACACTAATTCATCGCAATGCAGTATTGTCACCGGAGGATAAGCAGGTTTTGATAGCGTGGTTTAGCACAATGGAAGACAGCATTAAATAAAATTTTTCAAATCATGAACAGATATAATAAAATACCTATAAGAATTTTACAAACAGTGCTGATACTGCTTTGCACGCAAACGCTGTTTGCACAGAGAGTGGTGCATTACGAGCTGTATGTAAAAGATACGCTTGTCAACTATGCAGGTAAGCAAAAAAGGGCAATTGCCGTAAACGGGCAAATCCCCATGCCCACCCTTACCTTTACCGAGGGCGACACTGCCGAAATAGTGGTGCACAACCAATTGAAAGAAAGCACATCACTGCACTGGCATGGT
>JBMDWK010000160.1:0-19583 GCA_048595255.1 Sphingobacterium sp.
GAATTTTCTTTTGTATAGGAATTAGGACCTACAAACAATGAAACCAAAACTTCATCAATGATTTCTTCACCTTCACGGATAGTTCCAAAATGAATAGTATGCGATTCCTGCTTTGAAAGGTTTTTTCCTTTGAAAACTGAATTTACTATCGAAATTGCATCTGCTCCTGAAACCCGAATCACGGCAATGGCGCCTTGTGTGCCGGGTGAAGTAGCTAATGCTACAATTGTATCTTGCGTATTGGATATACTTACTGACATGGCACAAAGTTATGAAATTTTAAAGGCTGTAGAAATTTATTCGAAGAAGCCCTATTTGTAATAAAGGACGCTAAATAATAATGATACAATAGGGATTGAGTAAAATAATGGCCTATAGGCATTGGCTCAAAAAAGAATTTAATTTTTCTGCTAAGGTTTATTTACAATATTCGTTAATACTGTATAACCATTATAAACGAAATGTTGACTTCTTCTGAATTAGCAGTATTGCTAAAAAAATATATTGATGGATCAATTCTACCGATCGAGCAACAACAGCTAGAAAAATGTCTAGCCGATGATGTTTTGCTTAAAGAATATGTTGAACATCTATTGCAGGGTGATGCCTTAATAACTGATTATGAAGATTGGTTAGCATCCCGTAAATTGATGGACAATGAAGTGCTTGAAAGTATCAAAAACCAAACTTTAAAACGTATACAGCCAAGTCCATCGGACCCGCCTATTGATCAAAATGTTTCTTCAAAAAAATTAAATATCCGATTACTTCGGATTGTAGCAAGTACGGCTGCAGCTCTTGCGCTCTTTGTGGGATTATGGTTTATTTACCAGCAATCATTCAGCGAAAGTAACATTCCAGTTAGCCAAGTGCATCTGGCTCCTGCTATAAACAAGACCACATTAACCTTATCCAATGGTCAAAAGATAGAGTTACGCAATGACAAGCAAGGTATTATGCTCAGTGAAGGCCTTAGCTACACCGATGGCTCTTCGGTCGCTAACTTAGCGGAGAGTGAACTCCGAAAACTCAATGCCACCATACATGTGCCAAAGGGCAGTACGTATCGCGTGGTATTAGCGGACGGTAGCCGTGTTGTGCTTAATGCGATGTCTACCTTCACCTACCCCCTAATATTTGGTCAGGATGCAAGAGAGGTAACACTTTCTGGAGAAGGATATTTTGAAATAGCGAAAAAAACGCAAGCCGGCAAAAGAATTCCTTTTATTGTACACACGGCCCATCAGCAAGTCACAGTAACGGGTACCCAATTTAATATTCGTGCCTATACAGATGAGGCCTCAACAATCAGTACACTCTTAGAGGGCGGCATATCGGTTAGCAATGGAAAGCAGCAAGTTCATCTGCTGCCTAATGAGCAAGCGAGCACATCCACGGCGGGCAATATCAAAAAACAAACTGTTGATGCGACAGCCTATATTGCGTGGACAAAAGACAAATTCCTTTTCCATGAGACTGAATTGGCAGAAGTATTGGGCGATATCGGGCGTTGGTATGATATTAAGATTCAAGACCTAAGAAACCGTGATGATATGCATTTTTATGGGGAAATAGCACGCCATAAAAAATTAAGCGAAGTATTGCTTCTACTGGAAAAAAGCGGGGTAAAATTCCAAATTAAGAAGCAGGGCGCACAACACTACCTATATGTAATTAAATAACAAACTATGATATCAACAATCACAACCCACTATTACCGGCGCCGATAGAAAAGGGAATGCCCTATCTACTCATGCACACAATCACTTGAGAAATTACTAAACAATGTAAACAAAAAAATGAGAACCTAAGATGATGACACCTATTAATCAGAAACTTAAGGATAAAGGTTTTCCCGAATCTTTATCGACTTGGATGCTCTCTGTTAAGATGACCATAGTGTTCACCTTACTCTGCTGCTTTCAGGTATCAGCTTTCCATGGATACGCTCAAAACATCACTATTCGAGCCAAAAATACACCGCTTATTAAAGTGATGCAATCGATCCAAGCACAACACGGTATTCCCTTCTTACTCAATGGGAAGGATATATCAAAGACCACGCTAAGCGCTGAAATTGTAAATATACCGCTAGACAAAGCACTAGATCAACTCCTAACACCCAAATCCATCGATTGGGAAATGGTGGATGGCACCCTTATTTTAAGGCGCTCAACAGCAAAAAACAAAGTCTCGAATAGCACAACTTCCAATGCAGTACAACAATCCCGCACCCTGCAGGGCCGAGTGACCGATCCACAAGGCAATCCAATAGCTGGGGCTACTGTTGTAATCGTTGGTACTACTGCTGGGGCTACTTCGGATGGACAAGGAAATTTTAGCATTGAAGTGCGCAACACACCCGCGCGTTTACAAGTCCGGTATATCGGTTACGAAACAGCTGAAATGACTATCAATAACCAAACAACGGTACAAATTACATTGACACCGGCGAATGATAGTATGGAAGAAGTGGTGGTCGTTGGTTATGGTACATTGAAAAAGAAATTGACGACGGGATCTACGATTCAGGTGAAAGGAGACGACTTAACCAAACTCAGTACGCCCAATATTCTAGAAAGTTTACAAAGCCAGGCTCCGGGTGTGCAAATCACGCAAAATTCAGGGATGCCGGGAGAAAGTTTTAAAGTAACTATCCGTGGATTGGGAACTATTGGCAACTCCTCACCGCTGTATGTCATTGATGGTATTCCGGGAGGAAGTATTGACATGCTCAATCCTTCGGACATCGAAAGTATTGATATCCTCAAAGATGCAGCCTCGGCAGCAATTTATGGATCACGTGCGGCCAACGGTGTAGTCCTAGTGACAACCAAACAAGGTAAATCGGGACGCACGCAAGTACATCTCGACAATTACGTGGGATTTCAGAATGCCTATAAACTTCCTTCACTCTTGACAGCGAAAGAATACATGATTATTCAAGATGAGCGTAGATTCAATGAAGGCGCTGCACCGTATGACTGGGCCACGCTTATTCCAAAGCAATACCAACAAATCGAAGATGGTACATGGAATGGAACCAACTGGCTGAAAGAAATAAGCAATAAAGATGCGCTTTTGCAGAATTTATCGCTTAATATGATGGGTGGCAACGAACAATCTAAGTTTTCCATAGGCTATTCCTTATCCAATCGGGATGGTATAATGGGTGCGCCCGTAGAACCTGATTTTCAACGTCACACCGCACGCATTAATTCTGAACATGTCCTTTATAAAAACGACCGTTTTGATATAATTAAGTTTGGAGAAAATGTAAACTACAGCTATAGCAACCGCTCGGGTATTGGTATTGGTAATATATATTGGAATGATGTGCACAATATGCTTGTGGGCAATCCATTACTTCCAATTTACGATAGTGAAGGTAATTTTTATGACCAATTGGACAAAGTGGCTGATGGATGGATATTGGATGGTGCTACAGCCAACCCTGCAGCAGAAATGTATTACAGACGTGGGCAAAATCTGTCTAAAAACCACAACCTTTCGGCCAATGCTTATTTGGAAGTACAACCTATTGAGGGATTAAAATGGCGTACCAATTTTGGCTACCGAATGAGTGCTTCTTCGTATCGTCAATACACACCTACATATCAACTTTCCACGACGCTCACTAATCCTATTGATGACATATCTCAAAATCAAAGTTTAGGGTATAATTGGGTGTTGGAAAATACACTGAGCTACGGCTTTCAACCTGTTCAAGAGCACCAGCTTGATATGGTGATCGGACAATCCGTGGAAAAAGGTGGATTAGGTGAAGGTTTAAGTGTAACCACTGCCAACTCATCGTTCCCCGGACAATGGGACAAAGCTTTCGTGGGCAATGGCCAAGGCTATGAAAACTTTATTCCAGCAGTGGGCGGTATACAGTGGCCAGCAGGCAGACTGTCCTCCTTTTTTGGTAGGGCAAATTACAATGTAAAGGAGACCTATATGGCATCCTTTACTTTACGCGCGGACGGCTCATCAAATTTTGCAAGAGGCAACCGTTGGGGATATTTCCCTTCCGCTTCTGCAGGCTGGATCGTTTCTAATGAATCCTTCCTCCAAGACAATAGTACCATTGATTTCTTTAAATTAAGAGCGTCTTGGGGACAAAATGGTAACGCAAGCATCTCCCCTTTTCAATACTTAGCTACAATTGCGATCAATCAAAAGAATGGCTATTACTTTGGAGATAATAAATCCTCCCTTATCCGTGGAGCATACCCGGATATTTTGCCTAATCCAGATATCACATGGGAGACTTCAGAGCAAATAAATATTGGATTTGATGCACGTTTTGTCAATAATCGATTAAATGTAGTATTTGATTGGTATAAAAAAACCACAAAAGACTGGTTGGTTCAAGCTCCGGTACTGGCAATATTCGGCACGAGTGCTCCGTTTATCAATGGTGGAGACGTAGAAAACAAAGGTATTGAGTTCGGACTAAATTGGAATGACAATGCTGGCGAATTCACTTACGGTGTAGGAATCAACGGAGCATTCAACAAAAATAAGGTATTGCGCATTGCCAACACCGAAGGTATCATCCATGGTGAACCGAACGTCTTGAGTCAGTCCACCACAGAAATGTATCGTGCGCAGGTAAACTACCCTATTGGGTATTTCTATGGCTACAAGACCGCAGGTATTTTCCAAAACCAGCAACAGATTGATGAGCTACGTGCCCAAGGACATGGCGTCTTGGCATCTTCTCAGCCTGGGGACGTCATATTTGTAGATTACAATGGTGACGGACAGATTACGGATTTGGATAAGACCATGATCGGTAACCCGCATCCCGATTTCAGTGGAGGTATGAATTTAAATTTCGGGTACAAAGGCTTTGATCTGAATGTGACTGCTATAGGATCTTTTGGTCATCAAATTGCTAAATCTTACAGATCATTCGCTGATAGTCCACTACAAAATTATACAACTGAGATTTTCCAACGCTGGCATGGCGAAGGGACCAGTAATCGTTATCCACGATTGACCAATGGCGCGCATCCGAATACCTTAAATATATCGGATATCTATATCGAAGATGGTGACTTTGTCAAAATTCAAAACATAACATTGGGCTATGATTTCAAGCGCCTTTGGAATAAGGCTCCTTTTGCACAAGCAAGATTTTATGCTACAGTTCAAAATTTGGTCACATTCACAAACTATAGCGGTATGGATCCTGAAATTGGGTATGGTTACGATGCCTCATGGGTGTCTGGCATTGACTTGGGTTTCTACCCGCAGCCACGTACGGTGATGTTTGGTCTTAACCTTAAATTTTAAAGAAGATGAAAAGAGCATTTATACTTATGTTACTCGCGGGAAGCTTAAGCTCTTGCGATAACTTCCTCGATACAGAAAGTTTTGATAAAAAGAATACAGGTAATTTCCCCGTAACTGTAGCGGATGCACAGGTTATGCTCACGGGCATATACAATAGCTTGAATGCGGCCATATCAAATGTACAACACAGCCATTTCTATATGGCAGAACTAGCTTCTGATGACAGATTCGGTGGCGGCGGAGAGAATGACCGTGATATGCAAGGATTGGATCACTTAATGAATACACAACCTGATCGCTTTTTGTCCTTTTGGACAGCACGCTACCAAGGTATCTTTCGTGCCAATACGGCCTTGGAAACCTTAAATCAAGTGTCCGGCTGGACTTCGGATGCGGAGTTCAATCAAACATTGGGTGAAGTACATTTTTTGCGTGCACTATACTATTTCGAATTATCCCAGATGTTTGGTGAAGTACCCTTGGTAACGAGCTCTACAGTTACCAATGTACCAAAAGCCCCTAGCGAGGAAACTTATGCTGTGATAGCGCAGGATCTAAAGACTGCTATTGAGATCATGCCCAATACGCCATATACTTCGGTAGTTTCTGGTCACGCGACAAAATGGGCTGCGCAAGCTTTGATGGCACGTGTATTCTTATTCTATACGGGCTATTATAATAAATCCGAATTGCCCCTTACTGAAGGCGGAAGTGTAAGCAAAGCACAAGTTACGCAGTGGCTGGAAGATTGTATCGCCAACAGTGGACATGGTCTTATCGATGACTTCCGTAATCTGTGGCCGTATTCCAATAGATTTACAAAACCTAACTATCCGTATGCAACGGCAAATAATCTGCAGTACGCTGGTGAAGGTCACAAAGAAACTGTGTTTGCTGTAAAATTTGGAACCTTGGCAGACTGGGGTGATACATACATCTTGGGCTACACGAATCAACTGAATCTACACTCTGGGCTACGATCAAACAATGGACAAGCCAATACTTTTCCTTTTGGACAAGGATGGGGCGCCGGCCCAGTGAACTCCAAATTATGGAACGACTGGCGAGCGGCAGAGCCTAATGATGTACGCCGTGAAGGATCTATTATCAATGCAGATACAGATTTAACAGATTATATTTACGGCGCAGATAGCCAAATGGAGGAAACTGGATTTTGGCAGAAAAAATATATTGCCATCACTGCCTATGACAACGGAGCGCTTATCCCCTCTTATGCGATTCTAGCCGATGGTGCACAAGCCGACTACCAATTGGCACACACACAAGACTTGGTGCTGATTCGTTTTGCAGATGTCTTATTGATGCATGCGGAGTTAACGGAAACTGCTACCAACCTCAATCGAGTACGTGCACGAGCAGGCTTGCCGGCAATTAACTATTCATTAGCTGCGCTAAAACGTGAAAGACGTTGGGAATTGTCCTTTGAAGGGTTACGTTATTTTGATTTGATGCGTTGGCATGATGCAGCCGATGCGTTGGCAAGTCAAGAAGGTGTCGCGATCAAAAACAAAAATGTCGATACACAAATGAGAGGTTTTGGAGGTGGATACAGAGCGAGATACGAAGCTACTGGAGGTTTTTGGGCTATCCCAACATCGCAAATTGCACTTTCGAATGGTGTGTTGACACAAAATAAAGGATGGGGCGAAGCTGCTCATGAATATACTGGTTGGTAAATTAAACATTTGAAATATGAAAAATCGTAAAATATATTTTCTCTATAGTTTACTTGCGCTATTGGTGCTGGCATGTGATCCCTTAGAAGACCGTATGAATTTAGGTTCGGCTATTACCGCTGAGGAACTAAAAATTAGCGCCACACCCATAGTGGTGAATGGTAAAAAGAGTAACAAAGTGGTCTTGGTAAATAACAGTCCTGTTTTATCTTCATGGAACTTTGGTGTTGGTGTCACACAAAAAATGACAGATACGGTGCTAATGGTTGCTACAGGGCAAAGTGAAATCGTATTCACCGGACGTAATCCTGACGGCACAACAATTAGCAAAACACTTACAGTAGACATCGAAGACCTCACTTTCGAGGTTCCATTAGAATGGGGCTACCTCACAGGTGGATCCGAGAAAACATGGGTATGGGATACCAATAAGCCTGCAGTATGGGGCAATGGTGGATATAAAGGAAACGTAGCACCTGCATGGTGGACTTTACAAGAAGCTGATATCAATGGTCAAGCGGCAAATGAAGGCGTCGGCGCCAAAATGATATTCTACCTCCAAAACGCGGAACTGCACAAAGTAAAATCTAACGGCACGATCGAAAAGGGATCCTACAAATTTGAAATGGACAAGCAAGTACTTCTTGATGACGGATCGGTGTGGGCTAAGGGCAAACTTACGACCAAAGGCGTGACCGTACTATGTGGTAAATCTCCCGATGAAGGCGGTAGTCCTGTCTACGAATATGATATAATGGTATTAAATGGAAGAGAAATGATGCTATCATATGCGCCTCCAGGAACCGGTGCATGGGGAACAGCTTGGTTTTGGGCTTTTAAAGCCCAATAGAAATCGTGTTTTCAACGCTTAACGGTGAGACCCATTAACTGCAATTAATGGGCCTCACCATTATATTTCTACGGATTACCTATTCAGACACTATAGCTTTGATAAATCTTAAGAAAATAAATATATAACTTGCATAAGCAGCTAATTAACATTATATTTATAATAACCAATTTAAATCCTACCGATGGTAATGATCGAAGAACAATTGACTAATCTAAGATTAGGTAGCGAATCTGCGCTATCCTTTTTTATGGATATGTACAGTCATAATCTTCATTTTTTTGCCTACAAACTTGTCCGAGATAAAGACATCATTCCTGAAGTAATTTCTGAATCATTTGTGAAGCTATGGATGCATCGGACACAATTTTTTAGCATTGAAGAATTGAAGAGTTTTCTATACATCGTAGTCCGCAACAGCTGTTTGGACCAAGCAAAAAAGGGGCGTGAGCGCTATGCACATGAGCAAATGGAGGAAGCTCACCTTGTACCGAATGCAGACACCGATATCTTGACAAAGATAATTCATACCGAACTCATCGCTTTGCTTGGAGAAGCTTTGGACAAACTACCTTTGCAACAAGCTAAAATCTTTCGCCTTACCATCCTAGAAGGCAAAACCACTGCCGAAGTATGTAAGGAGTTGCAAACAACAGCCAGTACTGTATACTTTGCTCGCTCGAAAGCCATTACTACTCTCCGTCGTGTATTTTTAAAGAAAAATATCTCCTATTATTTACTCGCTATCTTTTTACTCTTTTCTTAGTTAAATACACTTAACTATTTAATAAAAAATAAGTTCTACAAGTTCAAAACATAATTAAGCAACCTTTTGTAGGTATATCTTGTTTAAACATTATTACTTAAAACTAACAAGGTAGTTACAATCGGGTATTATTGTTTTACGTATTTTTGTAATCAAGTATGACTTAAATAAATATGCATCTATTTAGAATTTTTACTTTAGTTATAGCGCTGCTACCCACCCTTTTATTTGCTGATACATATCCTGAGGTGGTTTTTGACAATAGTATCGTCAACGGAGCATATGCCAAAAGTAGAGTGAGCTATCAGGGCAAAAGCTGGGTAGAAAATGTCAATAAGCATTTGCTCATATCGGATACCCTATTTTTTACTCCGGGAAATTCTCTTTCCATGAAATACCTATCGCAAGCTCATGGACATTGGGAAACGACCGTAAACTATAGCCGTCAAAAGTTCAATTATACCCTCGACGAAGGGGATTTCCTGAGCATTCGCATGTACATACATTCTGCTCATACCCTGATGCAGGATTTACCCAAAATATTCGTGCAGCAGCACCGCTATGTGTCAGATACCTTATCGCTAGCGCCGTATATTTCGAAACTGGAACATAAAAAATGGATTCAGATTAAAATTCCGATTAGGCAATTCAAAAAATTAAGCAAACAGGCGCCTATTATAGGAATTGGATTTGCTCAAAATGCGGCCTCGAATAAATATCACCAACTTTTTATCGACCAGATCGAGTTTCTTCCACTCAAATATTCAGAAATCCCATTACGGTCAGCTGCCGTGCTGAGCGAAGCCAAAGCCTATGATAAGACCGTAAATCTATCGTGGCAATTGCCACTCACGCCAAGTATTCGCTACATCAAGATATACCGTTCCACAGACGGTAAAGAATTTAAGCCTGTGGGGATACGTCCCATCCACATGCAGTCTTGTCTCGATATCGTACCGCTAATCGGAGCGAAATATTATTATAAAATCACCTGGGTAGATTATAATTACAACGAATCACCTGCCTCGGCAGTACGTGAAGTGCAGACCTCGCCCCTGCCGGACGACGAAATACTCAAATTAGTACAGCGAGCTAATGTCAATTATTTTGTTGAAAATTTCGATATCAATAGTGGCATGTATTTACCCTATCGATCTAAAAATAAAGTTATTGTATCGACAAAAGAAACAGCAGGCGCCATACTCTCCCTGATAGTCGGCGTGCATAATGAATACGTAAATCGGTCGACGGCCTTAAACCGAATTTCAAAGATTACGTTCTTCCTGCTCAAATCGCAGCATAGGCACGGAATATTTGCTGCATACTACGATGCCCGAAAAAGTATTCCGGAGTACCGTAACGAACTAGCCATCTACGATGTGCAAGCTACTGCTGCTATTCTCGAAGCTCTCCTAATAGCGCGGCAATATTTTAAAGAAGACAATGAGGCAGAGAAAGATTTACGCGCACGCATCACGCAAGTATACGACCGTGTAAACTGGCAAGCAATAGCTAGCAGCGATAATTTACTGCGTTCAAAATTGGCTCTGCTGGATGAGAATGATTACAATAATGCACCGTTAAGCAATTTGGATGAAGCCATTAACACCTATCTATTGGCGTCGGGTCATCCCAAATACGCACTTCCATCGTCCGCATATTTTGATGCAGTGTATCATCAGTTCAAAAAAATAAAACAAGATACATCCGTAACCATCAATCCTTATTACTATGATGAGACGATACAAATTGATGACTTTAGAGACTTGAAGAGCACGGCCGCAAAAGATACGCTCGTAAACCTTTCTGTTTTTGATACTGTCTATCGCTACGGAATGGAATTGCCATTTGGCGAATGGCAAACCAGCTTACTCAAACTGTATCGTCCTTTCCTCACTGTTCGCCCAACATTAATTTCGGATTCTTTGGTCAATTGGGAGGAGGTATTACATAATTATATGCATTTTGTGAAGCGTAGAGACAATGAATTGGGTGTAGGAGCAAATAGCAGTAACATCTGGGGATATTACCAGCAACGCGACGGCAGTGAAGCTTCCTATCGTATCAATCCCGCTATTGGACCCGCTTCCATTATTGTAGATAAAAATATAGGATTAAAAGCATTATTGAGTTTGTATCAGCAATATGGTCCTATTTTGTTTACAGAATTTGGCTTCCGCGGATGGTTGGATTTACGGAATGATGATGTGTCTGACGAGTATATTTCGACGAATCAAGCCGCTATTGCGATCATGATCGAGAATGCACGCACTGGTTTAATCTGGCAATTGTACGAAAGCATACCTGAATTACTACAAAGTCGGCAAATCTTATTTGGAAATAAGTCCCGATAACTTGTAAAAATAATTATATTAGTGACTTATATAACACAGGACTTTATATGAAAAAATTATTCATTCTTCCCCTATTTGCAGGTGTATTATTTGTACAATCGTGTAAGCAACAGCAAATCACAGTGCTTCCAGGGGCGGTGGTTTCGCGAGATGGTACAGATGATGGACTAAAAAATGTAAAAAGTGAATTTAAGGATGCTACACGTACAGATGAAGGCATTAGATTTTCGTTATCTTCAGATGTATTATTTCCTACAAACTCCTCTTACCTCACTGATAAAGCAAAAGTTGAATTAGATAAGTTGGCAAAAATTCTTGTACAGCAAAAAGACAAGAAAATACGTATCGATGGACATACCGATGCTACAGGCGAAGAAAAATATAATGTATGGCTTTCTGAAAAAAGAGCAGAATCAGTTAAGAAATATTTGCAAGACAAAGGTATCTCTGCTTCTCGATTAGCAACCAAAGGATTGGGACCTAGTCAACCAGTAGCTGACAACAAGACTGCTGACGGACGTCAAAAAAATAGACGTGTGGAAGTTGTAATTTTAAACTAAGAAAAACTATACACCAATAAATAAAAAAGGCTTCACCAATGGTGAAACCTTTTTTATTTAATCAGCTTGGATATTAATTCAAAGCTTCGATTCTTGCTTGAACTTCTTTCGCTTTTTCTTCGTTTTGTAAGAAATCATAAACGCTCTTCAAACCTCTTAATCCACTTTCGTTGTTCGGCTCTGCTTCTACTACCTTGGAGAAGTATTGCTCTGCCGGTTTAACTTTTTCTTTAAGAGCTTCTACTTTTGCATTATATTGTGCATTCGATAATGTCTTGTCGTTGTTGATTCCTTGCAATTCATCTTTGATGCCGTTGATAAGACTTACCCCTGCATTGATATTCGCATCCAAATAGTTTGGATCGATTTCAAGTGCTTTTTTGTAAGCTTGGTAAGCATTGTCGTTATTACCCAAAGAAGACTCCGCAATTCCTAAATAAAAGTATAAAGTTTTATTAGTAGGTTCTTTAGCGATTTGCGCTTTCAAATCATTCATAATGCCAGAGGTATTTCCCAAAGCAATATTGTAATTGATGTGCTGATTTACGATCTCGCTATCTTCTGGATACATTTTAGATGCCATTTCTGCATATTTTAATGCATTGGTAGTATCCGCCAACGTAAGGTATAAGTTTGGAATATCCTTAACGATTTTTTTATGTTCTGAATAGTCCTTTCTTTCAGCCAAAGCTAAATATTTTTCCAAACCGTTTTTCAAATCATTGTTTTGGATGGCTGCGATACCTGCGTAATAAGTTAATGTAGTGTCACCAGGCATATATGTCAATGCACTATTGAAAGCATTATATGCACCAGGAAAATCTTGCTTTTCCCATGCTGCTACACCTTGGTTGAAGTTGAAAGCATATAGGTTGTACTCACTATTTTTAATATTTTCCTCTTGCTTCTTATCTGTATCCAATTGTTTGGCTTTGGAAATCGCCTCTTGTGCTTTAGCGATATCATCAGCATTCGAATTATCGACACCTAGATTACCGTAGATCAAAGAATAATAAGTCCAAGCTTCTGCATTGTCCTTCGTTTTGTCATGAACTACAGCTGCATCAATAGCTTCTTTGGCTGTATTTAAAAATGATTCACCAAGTTTAGCCGTACCTGTTTGCTTAAACTCATAGTACTTTTGGAAGTTCGTTTGGGCTTTCTTAATATTGCTAGTCTGAGCAAATAATGAACCTGCCGAAACGAATATGGCTGCAAAAATAATCCCTTTTTTAATGTTCATATGTATAAGTATTAATTATTTGATAATTGATTCAAAAGCGTATTTACTCTATCCAATTGCTCCTGATCATCGGCCGTCTCATAAAATAAGGCCAGACCTTTGAGTGCATTGACGGCATAAGGTTTAATACCGTTTGCTTTGAGCAAATAATCTTGAGCTGAATATTGCGCTTCTAAATTACTGTTGTTTTTCAAAAAGTCGTTTAGGTGTATCAATCCTAAAGCTAAGTTAGCATCGTAATTGTTATCATCCAAATCTAGTACTTTTTCGTAATACTTTTTAGCCTCTGGAATATTGCCTACATTCTCATTGGCGTAGCCCGCCAAATAAGATAATTCAATATTCTCGGGTTCATGCTTTAAGGCTTCCGCAATAATAGGTGTTACAGCTGCATATGCTTTATTTTCTGCATAAGCTTCTACCAACAAAAATAATATTGCTTTGTCCTGCGGAAACTTCTCACGTGCAGTCTTCAAGGTATTTAGATACTCGTGCGTATTATCCGTAGACTTATAAAGTCTGGCCAAGGAAATGTAAGTGACGGCATCTACATCCGTAAGCTCAATCAATTTTTTGTAGTAAGCAATAGCTTCTTGCGTCTTGCCCGCTTCTGCCGATAGATAAGCTAAGTTACGCAATACGTCGATAGACTGCGATCCTAATTTTTCTACTTCTAAAAAGCTGTTGTACGCTTGCTCGTATTCCTTCTTCTCGATATGCTTATTGGCTTTATAGATATAAGCCGCAACCAAGTTTTGGTTTACGTAATTGATTTCGTTGGGGTAATTGCTTAAATCACGTTGTTTGAGTAACTTAACAGCATTCAACGAAATCTCGATGGGGTCCTTGTCCGTTTTAATCTTGCGTGTGGAATCGGCATAGGCTAGCGAGCTGTAAACCATCGCACGCAAAATATTATTTTTGGAATTGGAAGAATCCCTCTTTGTCTTATAGGCGGCATCAATGAATTTTTTTGCGTTTTCTAATTCTTTGATTTCACCCGATTTGGTATAACGAGCAAAACTGTTGGAGCTCTCCTTATAATTGGATTGAGCTACAACAGTTGTACTTATGCATGCAAATAAAATTGAAGCTGTTAATGCTTTCATGTTGTTATTATTCCTCTGAATCTGTGTTTTCTTCTAAATCTCCAGCTGAATTTTCAACGCCATCTTCTACTATTTCCTCTTCTACCTCCTCTTCACGCGCTACTTTAGTAATAGAAGCGATTTCGTCGTTACCTTTTAGTGTAATCAATCGGACTCCTTGTGTAGCACGTCCCATCACACGAAGACTGTCCACGCCTATACGAATCACAATTCCCGATTTGTTGATGATCATTAAATCATCGTTGTCGGTTACACCTTTTATAGCGACTAATTCACCTGTTTTATCTGTCACATTGATTGTCTTCACACCTTTACCTCCGCGGTTGGTGATACGGTAGTCGTCAATATCGGTACGTTTACCATATCCTTTTTCGGAAACAACCAATACAGATACTTCAGGACTATCAACACTAATCATGCCAACTACTTCATCTTTGGCGTGTGCTAATGTAATACCGCGTACACCTGTTGCTGTACGGCCCATAGGACGAACATTAGATTCGTTGAAACGAATAGCTCTACCCGAGCGTAAGGCCATTACGATCTCGCTCGTGCCGCTCGTTAAACAAGCCTCGATTAATTGGTCACCTTCGTTGATATTTATCGCGTTGATACCATTCGCACGTGGTCTAGAATAAGCTTCCAGAGACGTTTTCTTGATCGTACCTTGTTTAGTACACATAATGATGAAATTGTTTTCCAAGTATTCCTTGTCTTTCAAGTTCTTCACTAATATGTATGCTTTGATCTTCTCTTCTTTCGGAATATTAATAATATTCTGCAATGCACGGCCTCTCGATGTACGGCTTCCTTCAGGAATCTCGAAAGCACGCAACCAGAAACAGCGTCCAGACTCGGTAAACAACAACATATAGTTGTGTGCCGTAGCCGTGATAATATGTTCGGTAAAGTCTTCTTCTCTGGTATTCGAACCGATAGAACCTTTACCTCCGCGACCTTGACGTTTGTATTCGGTCAATGGTGTACGTTTTACATAGCTATTGTGTGAGATGGTGATTACGACTTCTTCATCGTCAATAAAATCTTCCATCGTCATGTCTTCTGCCGAGTGAACGATCAGCGAACGACGTTCGTCACCGAATTTCTCTTTTACTTCGACAAGCTCTTCTTTGATGATTTGGTAACGAAGAGTTTCGTCTGCCAATACTTGTTTTAAGTATTCAATGGTTTTCATCAATTCAGCATATTCTTCTTTGATCTTATCACGTTCTAGTCCTGTCAGACGACGTAAAGTCATATCGAGGATGGCGCGTGCTTGAATATCAGATAAGCTGAATTTTTCCATTAAGCCTAGGCGTGCATCTTCTGGCGTATCAGAACTACGAATCAATTTGATTACTTCATCCAAATGATCCAGCGCTATCAGATATCCTTCTAAGATATGCGCACGTTTTTCGGCTTCCGCTAATTCAAATTTTGTACGTCTTACTACGACATCATGTCTATGCTCGACAAAAACCTGAATCATATCTTTCAAATTCATCATCATCGGCCTTCCTTTTACTAAGGCAATGTTGTTTACTGAAAATGAAGATTGTAGCGATGTATGTTTATACAAGTTATTTAAGACAACATTCGCATTTGCGTCACGTTTTACTTCGTAGATAATACGAACATCTTTAGCTGACTCATCGCGTATCTCAGAAATTCCTTCTAATTTTTTCTCATTGACTAATTCGGCAGTACGTTTGATCATTTCTGCTTTATTAATCAAATAAGGGATTTCGGTTACGACAATGATTTCACGACCGGATTTGGTGGTCTCGATCTCCGCTTTGGCGCGCATCACAATACGTCCACGCCCCGTTTCGAATGCTTCACGAACACCATGGTGGCCATAGATCACACCTCCCGTAGGGAAATCTGGCGCCTTGATGTATTGCATCAGTTCGGAGATTTCAATATCTCTATTATCGATATAGGCAATCGTACCGTCGATAACTTCAGTCAAGTTGTGAGGCGCCATATTGGTCGCCATACCTACAGCGATACCGGAGGCACCATTCACCAATAAATTGGGAATACGTGTCGGCAATACGGTAGGCTCTTGCTCCGAGTCATCAAAGTTGAGTTGGAAATCTACGGTGTCTTTTTTCAAATCGGCCAACATTTCCTCAGCGATCTTGCGAAGACGCGCTTCGGTATAACGCATTGCCGCTGGTGGATCGCCATCGAGGGAACCGTAGTTACCCTGACCATCGACCATCGGGTAGCGCATAGACCAGCTTTGAGCCATGCGGACCATTGTGTCATACACTGAGGAGTCACCATGTGGGTGATATTTACCCAAGACCTCCCCCACGATACGTGCGGATTTTTTATAAGGCTTTCCGGAAGATACACCCAAGCCATCCATACCATAGAGTACACGTCTATGTACCGGCTTCAAACCATCACGCGCATCAGGTAATGCACGGGATACAATCACGGACATCGAGTAATCGATGTACGCTGATTTCATTTGGTCTTCAATATTAATTTTTACGACCCTGTCGTTTGCAGGAACTAAATTATTGTCATTTTCTGTTTCTTCAGCCATATTTTAAATAGGAATCAGTAAAACTAATTTTTTGATACGAATTACTATAATACGATACCTTGCGAAGTTACAATTTTTTATCGAAAAAAAGGTCTTAAAACCGAATAAAACTTAGCATTCTGCAGGGGTAGAAATCGGGCTACAAGCCGCTTTAAAAGTGTGTAAATTAGCTTGTTAATGTTGGATAAGAGTTTGAATAAAATAGGGCTATCTATAATTTTATTATACAAAATTGGCATAAATGATGAATATTTTACAAAGAATAGTATACAATTTTGATAATTAAATAAAAAACCTCGTATATTTGCACTAAAAATTAAAACAAACAACAACAGTAATGAAACATAATTTTGGAGCAGGACCATGTATTTTACCTCAAGAGGTATTTCTAGAGGCCTCAAAAGCCGTTCTCGATTTTAATAATACCGGTCTATCAATATTAGAAATCTCCCACCGCTCAAAAGAGTTTGAAGAGGTTGTGAAAGAGACAGAAAGCTTAGTTCGCGAATTGTTACATGTTCCAGAAAATTATTCGGTGCTGTTTTTGCAAGGTGGTGCGAGCCAGCAGTTTGCTATGGTGCCTATGAACCTATTGCCAGAAGGTGGCAAAGCCGCTTATTTGGATACAGGCGTATGGGCTACGAAAGCTGCTAAAGAAGCTAAAAACTTCGGTGAAGTAGTGACAGTCGCTTCTTCAAAAGACAGCAACTACACCTATATCCCTAAAGATTTTAACGTCCCTTTGGATGCTGCATATTTCCACTTCACGTCCAATAATACCATCTACGGTACAGAGGTATTTGCTACGCCAAACACCACAGTGCCTAAAGTAGTAGACATGTCATCGGATATCTTAAGTAGAGAAATCAACATCGAAGAATATGATTTGATCTATGCCGGTGCACAGAAAAACATGGGACCTGCGGGTGTTACTTTGGTCATCATTAAGAATGATCTATTGGGTAAAACCGGAAAAACTATTCCTTCAATCTTCAATTACCAAGAGCATATCAAAGCAGGATCAATGTATAATACCCCTCCTGTGTATTCGATTTATGTTTCTATGTTGAACTTACGTTGGTTGAAAGCCAAAGGTGGTGTAAAAGCTATCGAGCAGGAAAATATCATTAAAGCTCGTACATTATACGATGAAATTGAAAGAAATCCTTTCTTCAAAGGAACAGCGGCTGTAGAAGACCGCTCCCGTATGAATGTGACATTCGTCATGGACACACCGGAGTTGGAAGCGGAATTTTTGGCCTTAGCCAAAGAGCGTAACTTAATCGGTATCAAAGGTCACCGTTCGGTAGGTGGATTTAGAGCTTCCATATACAATGCATTGACAATTACGTCCATCAATGCTTTGGTAGATGCGATGAAAGAATTTGAAGAAAGTCACAAATAATAATAACAGCAAAATGAAAATATTAGCCAATGATGGTATCGATCCCATCGGTAAAAAAATATTAGAAGACGCAGGATTCACGGTAGATACAGAACATATTGCTCAGGCTGAATTGATAGACCGTCTGAATGAATATGATGCCATTACTGTTCGCAGTGCTACGAAAGTGCGCAAAGAGCTTATAGACGCATGTCCAAACATTAAAGCGATCGGCCGCGGTGGTGTAGGTATGGACAATATTGACGTAGAGTACGCGCGTTCGAAAGGTGTTGCCGTAGTAAATACGCCTGCTGCATCTTCGCATTCGGTAGCTGAATTGGTATTCGCTCATCTTTTGACGGGCGTGCGTTTCTTACACGATTCAAACCGCAAAATGCCTGTTGATGGTAATGTAAACTTCGGTGGTTTAAAAAAACTATATGCTGCTGGTGTAGAGCTTAAAGGCAAAACACTAGGTGTAGTTGGTTTTGGACGTATTGGTAGAGAAACAGCTAAAATCGGTTTGGGTATGGGTATGGATGTTGTCTACTTCGACTTATACGAAGGACCTACCGCGCTGACTTTAGATTTTTCTGCTGGCGTATCAGCTGTAGTTCCGGTTAAGCAGGTAGAGCTTAACGAGTTGTTGTCGACATCCGATTTCATTTCCCTTCATGTTCCTTTCTTGGACAAACCAGTGATTGGTAAAGAAGAGTTTGAACTGTTGAAAGATGGTGTTGGATTGGTGAATGCCTCTCGTGGTGGTGTAATCGATGAATTGGAACTCATTAATGCTTTGAACTCAGGTAAAGTCGCTTTTGCAGGATTGGACGTATTTGAAGACGAACCTAATCCTCGTATTGACTTGTTGAAGCATCCAAAAGTATCATTAACACCTCATATTGGCGCTGCTACAAATGAAGCTCAAGAGCGTATAGGCGCTGAATTAGCGCAATTGCTTATTGCTAATCTGAAGAAGTAATTCTTCCGCATATAAATTTATGCGGCACAAGAGCTTATATGCATTTTGTGCCGCATTTTTGTATATGTATATTTGAACTTTTAACATAGAATAAAATTACTTACTAATTATAATATGAAAATTTTAAAATTTGGTGGCACATCCGTTGGAAGTGCAGCGCGCATCAAAGGATTATTAGATATAGTAAATCCTCAGGAGCGCCAAATTGTAGTGTTGTCCGCCGTATCCGGGACAACCAATACATTAGTTGAAATTTCCCAAGCTTTTTCCGATAGAGATAAGGACAAAGCTTTAGATATAATCAAGGCACATAAGAGTAAGTATGAGGATCTGATCCAAGAACTTTTCACCACACCTGAGGGACTACAAAAAGGTAAAGAATTAATTGATTATCATTTCAATTTGATTGCTGAATTGGGCAATCATGATTTATTCACTCCGACAGAAGAGAAAGTAATTCTTGCCCAAGGCGAATTGCTATCTACGACGCTATGGCATTTGCACCTCAGCGAGATTAATGTACCCTCTGTCCTATTACCGGCCTTGGATTTCATGAAAATTGATGAGGATAATGAACCCGTAGTAGATTATATCACGGAGAAACTTACCCCCTATTTGGATCAATATCCTGACAATGCTTTATTCATTACACAAGGTTACATCTGCCGAAATTCTTTCGGAGAGATTGACAATCTGCGTCGCGGTGGATCGGACTATACGGCTTCATTGATCGGTGCTGCTTTGAAAGCCGAAGAAGTACAGATATGGACGGAT
>JBMDWK010000161.1:0-3496 GCA_048595255.1 Sphingobacterium sp.
TGGCGAGGGCAATATCAAGTACACCTACAATAACGGTCTGATGGCAAAAGACCCCGAAACCGCCGCAATGAATTTTTTAAGGGCTTTGGAAAAACTGCCGGGCTTTGTGAAGCAGGAGCAGGAGAAAATCGCTGAAATACAAAAAGACCTGCCGATACTTCAGGAAGTGGTTAACGGTACTTGGGCTAAGGAAAGTCGATTGAGTGAGCTTAAAACGGAACTGGCTGCCGTAGAAAGAAAGATACAGCTATCTATTACGCCGGAAACCAAACAAGATGCTTCGGAGCAGGCAGAAAAGCAGAATGAAGCCCCAAAGGTGCAGGAAAGCATTATACGGACAAAAGGCGTTCATTCACCTCGTGGCGTATTATAATAGTCGTTACTTTTCGTCCTTTTCGTCCATTTTTTTTTTTAGGGCTTCACACAGGCTGTCAAGGAATTTGGTTCGGTTTATCTTACGGGCTTTCAGTTCCATAAACGTGTGGTAAAAATCGCCTAACTCAATATTAAAGGCTTCTTCAAAAGTTTTAGCTATCAATTTTATGTCTGTATTCCCATTGTTAAATACACCGTGGGAGTACAGTGCATATATGAGTTCCGTCAGTGCCGTTTTACTTGCCGTCCATTTCAATGAATTGTCCGAACCCCTTTTCACATTGATGTTATTGAGCCTGTCTTCCAAATAAACTTGTATCAGGTCATTGGCAATAATCTTGGCAACCTTATAATCGTGTGAAGTAGAAAAACGATGGTCTGCTTCAAAATAAAATGTGTCTAACCACAGCCTTATATCGTGCTTGCCACGCACAAAGAATTTTTCGTCAACGAAAGAATTATTGCTGCGGTAATACTTGTAAAAATCAAGGTTGTTTTCAAAGAACCTTTTTAGCTTTTTCAGTTCTTTGGTAAAATATTTCTTGGTACGCTTGTTCCCGTAGGGTCTTCTTGTTTCGATTTTATAGATGGCATTGTAGTAGATGAGCTTTGAAACAATAACAGGTTTCTGATACTTGAAAAAATGGATTTCTTCTTCCATATTCTTAAAGTCATTTTTCAGTACAAAGTCCTTTAAGTCGGCAAGGCTTTGTATGATATGGTGTATAACGGCTTCAATTCTTTTTATGGGGCAGTCGGTTTCAATCTCCAGTTCCTGGATTGCAGTTTCCAATTTAAGATATGTTTCATTGTAAAATTTATCCATTCGCTTCATTTTGATGTAATATATTATTGGTTAATACAGAAAAGCTAACACTGTTCGTATTAGCTTATGATGCAATTACTGCTTAAAAAAATTCAACCTCTAACGTATTGATGATGGAACGATAGATAGATTTTTGTTGCATACTTTAAAGGGTTGTAGTATGATGCAGGTTAGTCTTTGCGAATTACACCTGCATCACCTCCTTTTTTTTACCGATATTTTTTTACGGTTATGCAGTTTACAACCCTTAGTTATTTAATTTTAATAAGTCAATGCCAGCCCCACACCAAAGCCCATATCGCTATCATAGTGGGTACGTATACCTATATTCTTATTAATGATATACCTAAGTTCTCCCATATACTCTAAGTCGGTATTCACCATAAAACCACCTCTTAGTCTTTTTGAAATTGGTATATCTTCACGCATTAACTGCAATCTCACAATTCCATCATGATATACTTCTGCCTGAAAATTGACCAGCATAGGTAACGTATACATAAACCCTAAACTGAACGCCCTGCGGGTGTCTTTCTTGTTGGTTTGTCCAAATATGTTCTTTTCGTGTTCATCTTCTCCCATTTTACGGTAGCGGTAATCAAAACCTACAAAGGGCATGAACCATTGCATCTTTCCAATGTATCTACCTAAATGGGTTTCTACTTCATAACCGTGCATACTATTATAGCCTAAACGCCATTCTGTTCCTAATTGGTAGCGTGCATTCATTAGCATAGCTTCTCCATCATTACCATTGGTTGCAAAATCGTTTTGTGCCATAAAATGAGGCATATTACTTTCTCTTTGCAATTCTTTATAGGCTTTTGCCTTGTCGGGTAGATAGGGGTTATTGTAGTCTCCAACTTCAAAGACCCTGTTCATTCCCGCCATCATGTGATATAATATATGGCAATGAAAGAACCAATCACCTTCCTCATTTGCTAAAAACTCAATGGTATCTGTTTCCATAGGCATGATATCCAACACATTTTTAAGCGGCGATTTTTCGCCTTTTCCGTTTATCACCCTGAAATCAAATCCGTGAAGATGCATTGGATGCCGCATCATTGAATTATTATAAATGGTAATCCGTAGAATTTCTCCTTTTTTTACAGGTATTTTGTCAGTTTCCGAAAGTATTTTATTATCCATGCTCCATACATAGCGGTTCATGTTGCCAGTAAGTGTGAATTTCAACTCTTTTACAGGCGCATCATTTGGAAGAGAGGTGTTATAAGGTGATTGCAACATAGCATAATTTAATGTTTTGATGTCTCCCAAGGCATTAGCGTTGTAACGGTTAGCGTCGTTATCCATATCCATACCCTGATGCTTACTGTGGTCTGCTTTTTTTGTTGCATCTCCGGTAATTTCGGGATACATCACTACATTCATGTCCATTTGGTTAAGGCTCATCTTCATGCCCATATCGTCCAAATCGCCATTCATTTTCATCATATCGTTCATCATCTTCATCCCCTCGAAATACTTCAATCGTGGGAGTGGAGAAATAAGCTGTTTGACCCCATCACCTATAAAGTAACTCGCAGATTGTGTCCTGTCTTCGGTTGTTGCTAAGAACTCGTAAGCCAAACCATCTTGAGGGATAGTCACTACAATATCGTAAGTTTCAGAAACGGCAATGATTAACCTGTCCACCTCTACAGGCTCAACATCATTCCCATCATTCGCTACTACTGTAATTTTTCCTCCAGCATACCGTAGCCAGAAATATGAAGACGCCCCTCCATTGGAAACACGCAATCTGACTTTGTCGCCTGCTTTTAGCTTTTTACCATCAATTGTTTTCAAATCGGTGCTATGGCTACCATTTATTAGGATTTTATCATAGTAAACGTCACTGACATCCATCGCCAGCATCCGCTTCCACTCGTTTTTTACCTTTACCCCTAATTTTCCCTCCTTAATAGCTTCAACATATGATTGTGTTGCGCCTTTCTTAATGGCCGCCCAATCATTTGCATTGTGTAGCATACGGTTGATATTATCGGGGTTAAGATTTGTCCACTCACTTAATATAATTGGAACGGTCGGCAAATCGTCAATTCCTTTTCTGAATGTCTTATCATCGCTTCTTTTCTTCATGATAAAACTTCCGTACATGCCAATCTGCTCCTGCAATCCTGAGTGGGAATGGTACCAGTGCGTACCATGCTGGATAATCGGAAAACGGTAGGTGTAGGTTGTGCCCGGTGCGATGGGTTTTTGTGTAAGCCAGGGCACACCGTCTTCTTTATTGGGCAGGAACACACCATGCCAGTGAAGTGATGTGCT
>JBMDWK010000162.1:0-4629 GCA_048595255.1 Sphingobacterium sp.
GAATTGTTGAGTTCGGCGTATGGCTTGGTTTCCAAAGCATCTGTTTGCAAATTCAGAGATGCGCCAAACGCTCCTGCGCCATTAGTCGAGGTACCGATGCCACGTTGAATCTGAATACTCTCCGTGCTGGAGGCAAAATCAGGCAGATTGATGAAAAACGAGCCCTGACTTTCTGCATCATTCAACGGGATACCATTGATAGTGACATTGATACGCTGATTGTCGGAACCCCGGATGGTCATATTGGTATAGCCAATGCCTGCCCCAGCGTCGGATCCAATAATGACTCCAGGAGTCTGGTCTAGTAAATACGGAATGTCCTGCCCTAAGTTGTTTTTTTTGATTTCTTCTTTGCTGATATTCTTAAATGTGGTTGCAGCATTTTCTTTTGCTCGTGTAGCATACACAAATACTTCCTCGGATTGGATGACTCTTAGCGTCAGTTCTACTGTCAAGAAAGGTGTTCCTGCCGACAGATTGGTCTTGTAATCGTTGTATCCCAGGTGGCTCACATGTACGGTGGAATTATCTTTTACGGTGAATTCTGCTTCCCCTCGTTCATTTGTCTTTTTGGAGGAATTATTCACAGTAACAGTGGCATTGGTGATAGGCGAGGACCGCTCATTGATCACCTTAATAGTTGTTTTTTGTTGCGCAAGACATACAAACGCAACGAGGCTCAAAGCCCATAAAGCAATAACATGCTTAGTCATAAGTAAAAAAAAGTAAAAATTAGTTAAACGTTATTACTGCAAGGGGTTACAGTAACGTATAATTTAACCGCCCATTCCCTACGCTGGCATTATCCAGATCAGGTGTGTTTATTCTTTTTTGTAAAAGAGTAAACCGGGTATAATCTCAGCCTGTATTCGTGTTAACCAACAAGGCACCCCTATTCGATGTGTCAAAAGTATATAATATCTTGAAATTATAAAAATATAATGAGAATTAACTTGAAAAATTGTATCTTCAAAAGATAGATTTATTCTATTTTTGCTAAATCACACAGACTAAAATAATGATACAATACTTTTCGGCGGATTATATTATTCCGATTACTTCCGAGCCTATACGTAATGGAGTGATTGCTATTGAAGATGGGGTTATTGTGGGGATTCACAAGGGAGTTAAAGAGGGTATGGATAATGTTCAAATATTATCAGGAGTTTTGATCCCAGGGTTTGTAAATACACATTGTCATCTGGAGCTTTCTCATATGTTGGACGAAATTCCTCGTGGAATGGGATTAGTAAATTTTATTACTCAGGTTATTGGAAAGAGAGGGAGTGATTCCGAAAAAATTGAACGAGCCATGCAGGAGGCGGATAAGATGATGTTTGAGAATGGTATCCAGGCAGTGGGTGATCATGTAAATACTTCTGTATCAGCTAATATAAAATCGCAGAGCAAAATAAAATATCATACTTTTGTGGAGATTATTGGTCTTAGAGATGAGGAGGTAGTTAACAAAATTGATGAAGCCCGCGACATCGAATTTTATTTTGATCCTAATCATGCATCCATCACTCCGCATGCTCCCTATTCTTGTTCAAAAGCACTTTTTAAAGCCTACAAAAAATCCATAAGCGATAGCAATATTATCTCGATTCACAATCAAGAAAGTGAAGAAGAAAATAAATTATTCCGTTATCGCACAGGCGATTTTCTTCGATTCTATGAGATGATTGGAGTAAATATTGAAGATTTCAAGGCGCAAGCACGTAATTCTATTCAATCATACCTCAATTTTTTGCCATCGGCAAATCGTACAGTGCTGGTTCACAATACGTATACGTCGATCAAGGATTTGGACTTTATTTCGCGTATGGACCGCAAAGTTACCTTATGTTTGTGTCCAAATGCGAATCTGTATATCGAAAATACCTTACCAAAAGTTCAGTTGTTTGCTGATCATAAATATGATATCGCGCTCGGAACGGATAGCTTAGCCTCCAACAATACATTGAGTATATTGGACGAACTGAAAACTTTGCATCGTGCGCATCGTGACCTGAGCTTGTTGGAGTCGCTGCAATGGGCTACAATCAATGGCGCGAAGGCATTAGGTATGGAGAAACAAATTGGATCTTTAGAAGTAGGTAAGCAACCCGGATTAGTGCTGCTTAAAAATATTACCAATTTGAAGATGACTGATCAAGTTACTTTACAAAGAATTATTTAATTGATTACTTTTGCTTTGATGAAGCATTTAAATATCAAAGTAACAGGTAAAGTACAAGGCGTATATTTCAGAGCGACTACCAAAGCGGTAGCGGATCAGCTTGGTATTAAAGGGTTCGTCCTTAATCAAAAGGATGGGTCCGTATACATCGAAGCTGAAGGAGATAATTTTGCGCTGGATTCTTTATTGGAATTTTGTCATGAAGGACCGGACAGAGCAGAGGTCGAACAGGTGGAGGTCGAAAAATCGGACGAAATTAAAGGTTTCAAAAATTTTGAGGTTCTCAAACGTCTTAAATAATTCGGATTGTGTCTGCCATTAAGAAATTTCTAAGCGATACCGTGATCTACGGTATGACGACAATTATAGCACGTGTCTTAAATTTTCTTTTGACACCCTTCTTTGTCAAAAAATTTGAAGCCTCCTTATATGGTGTATTCACTTATTTATATTCGTATGCAGCTCTTATCAATGCGTTCTTAGCATTCGGTATGGAGACGACGTATTTTCGTTATCTCCAGAAGGTGGAGTCGAAGGATAAAGAAAAGGTATTCAACAATAGCTTCGTCATTACGCTTTTTGCGACAGTGCTTTTTGTGGTCAGCATGTTTATTTTTTCGGATCCTATAGCCTCATGGATTCAGTCTGTGGATTTGGCGAAAGAAGAATACATTACTTTTGTTAAGTTTTTTGCGGTGATATTGGGTGCAGATGCATTGGCTGTCGTACCTTTTGCGCGCCTGCGTGCGGAAGGAAGACCTATACGCTACGGTGCCATAAAGCTTATTAATATCTTTATTCTCGTATTTTGTAATTTATTCTTATTGTACTGGCTGCCGGCACTGATGGAAAGTTCTTCTTTTTGGCAGTCGTTAGCTTCGGGATGGTACAGAGAAGGGTGGTTGGGCAATGTATTTATTTCCAATCTCATTGCCAGCGTAGTTACCTTAATACTTCTATTTCCTCAAATAGCTAAATTCTCGTTCCACGTAGATCCCGCTCTTCTCAAAAGTATGTTGAGCTATAGTTTTCCGATATTGATAGCCAATATATCATTCATTATCAATGAACATTTGGATAAGATGATGTTCCCAAAATTGATACCTACAGCGCAAGGAGAGACAGATCTGGGTATATATGGTGCTGTGGCCAAACTGGCTATTTTCTTAAATCTATTCGTTACGGCATTCCGGCTGGGAGCAGAGCCATTTTTCTTTTCTTATGCGAAGAATGAGAATGCAAGACAGGTCTATGCCAAAATAATGGAGTATTTTGTCATTGCAATGGTTGTGGTGATGGTTGGCTTGTGTGCAAATTTAGATTGGATAAAATATTTTATCAAAGGAGGCGAATTGCAGCAGGATGTGTATTGGTCTGGATTATATATCGTTCCCATATTATTATTCAATAATGTATTGCTCGGAATCTATATGAATCTATCCGTATGGTACCGACTGTCTGATCAGACGCGATATGGTCTTTATATCTCGGGTATTGGTGCGATTATTACCGTGCTATTGAATTTGAGTTTGATACCTTCCTTTTCGTATTTCGGCGCGGCGGTGTCCACCACGATTACGTACTTATTTATGGTCGGTATTTCCTATTTTTTAGGTCAGAGAAATTATCCCATTCCTTACAATACGCTAAAATGTGTAAGCTATTTACTAGTGGGTTCAGTGGCCACCGTGGTCATGTATTATATTTTTGATAGTAATATTTGGCTGAATAATGGACTATTTGTGTTGTTGATGCTGGGATTAATTTATTCAGAACGAAAATTCATTAATACAGTCGTCTCTAAATTCTAAATTTATTTTATCTTAGACAGATAAATCGCAGTTATGAGAAATCTATTTATCTTACTTTTAATACTTTTTAGTGTTAATAGTTCTTATGGCCAATCGGATGAAGTGGTAAATTATCGCAAAAGCGATATCCTAATCGACCCATTCTGGCTCATTGGAGGCCTTGCGGTCAATGCTACATACGAACGTATCCTTAATGAAGATTCTGGTGTGGGTGCCAATGCTATTTTTGGTATTGGAAGTGATTTGGACAATTTTGTGCAAATTTCTCCTTATTACCGGGCTTATTTTGGTGCAAAGTATGCATCAGGTTTTTTTATTGAAGGATTTGTGCCTTTTGCTGTGGTGGAGAATACAGAGTGGAGCAATGGTATGCAAACCACGAGTTCCTCTAAAAACACTTCTGTAGGCTTAGGTTTTGGACTTGGTGGTAAATGGGTAGCTAAGAAGAAGTTTGTATTTGAGCTGAATCTGGGTATCGGTAGACAGTTTATAGGCGAATTCAGTAACGATACCCAGGTAACCGGAAAAGGTATGATTGGTGTTGGCTTCGCCTTTTAATTCATACAGAATTAGCCGTTCATTCTAAACGGCTAATTCTGAAAAATTATATTTTATGTCCTCGAGTACCTCGAGGAT
>JBMDWK010000163.1:0-18081 GCA_048595255.1 Sphingobacterium sp.
GGAAAAAGCACATATTTAACCCACTGAGCATCTCTTATTTGAAGAGTTGTTGCTAAATGCATTCAAATAAACAAAGGATAAGGGCTTATGAGTATAAAAATTCATAAGCCCTTTTTTAGTGGATAGTTTTTCAGTGCCCTCTGAAATAATCACCCTTTTTTATTTACTTTGTTGGTATGAATACAATGTCTTGGGGAATCGGTAAGGAGGAAATTGTTGTCCTTATTGTTCTCTTCACTTTTTTGATCGCGTCCTATTTATTCTTTTCAAAACTATTGAAAAGGAAATAATCCATTAATTTTTAATCCACCAAATAAGCTTGTTCCAGGCATTTGATCAATTGTACGTCAGTGAGATAGTACAATTTTTTGTCTTTTAGCGCTATTTCTTTAGCTTTTTGCTCCGCATTCAAAGCAAATTCGCGAAATGCTATATAATGCGCTTTACGCTGCTGTAAGTCTTTGGATTTTAAAAGCTGTAGCTTCTCGACCATTTCTTTGTTTATCTTTATTTCAACTTCATTATCACCATTGCCAATCTGCTGAAACATCAACAGAGGTTCTTTTTCATGCTGGTAATAAATCGCAAAGGCTTCGAGATTATTTTCGTCTTCTACGATGTAAGCGGCAAACTCAACAGTTCCAATGGTGATTTTATCAACAAGTTTAGGATTTTTCATTTTTTAATTTGGTTAATAATATAATATGCAAAAATAATTTTATTTTGTCATGATATGGAATAAATAGCTGTCATAAAATATAAAATTTGACTTTGGTTTAATTTATATTCACATTTGGTAATCTTTTGGTTAGATATAATTGCTGTATAATATGAGGGTTAAATTGTTAGTTTTCGGGTTCGTAATGTTTATGTTAAGTTGTAAAAGAGAAGATTCCATACAAAACTCAATCATAGGTGATTGGGAAGCAATCTCTTTTTACGAATATTATTATTGTTCTTCATGTCCAGCAAAACCAGAAGAATATGCTAAAACTTCTAATGATATATCTAATTCGGGTATAATATTCAAGAAGGTGATGCTTAATAATAAGGGTGAGGTTCGATTGTTGTTGAATTATCCAAATCATAAGTCAAAAGATGAGGAATGGAGAGGCTCGTATTCTCTAAAGAGCGATAGTATATTTTTCGCTGTTCAAGAAGTTTATTTTGATGGGGTAAAGCAAGTGTATTCCGATAACCTTTATGTAGACCTGGACGCAAAAAATATATTACCTGCAGATTATTTATCTACTACTATCTTTAAATACAAATTTACTTATGTAAATGATAGTTTTGAACTGTACCAAACAGATTATGATAGAAGTGCAGATATGGACTATATTGATCATAATGGAGTGAAATTCACGAAGACAGAAAGAACTGCAAAAAAAGAAAAAGCTATTTATAAGCGTAAATAACTTTTTATCATTTGTTAAAAAAATCCTTTTACCCCCAAGCATCTTGTCCCTTAAAAGCCTAAAATAAATTTAATTCAGTACCTTTGTTCTACTTATTAAAAATAGATAAAGATGAGTACACAAAAAGGTCCAATTAGTCAATTTATTGAGCACAATTACCGTCACTTTAATGCAGCAGCTTTAGTTGATGCAGCTAAAGGATATGAGCAACATTTACTAGAAGGTGGTAAAATGTTGATATCATTAGGTGGTGCGATGTCAACAGCAGAATTAGGTGTTTCTTTAGCGGAGATGATCCGTCAAGATAAAGTGCATATTATCTCTTGTACAGGTGCAAACTTGGAAGAGGATGTGATGAATTTAGTAGCCCATTCACACTACAAACGTATTCCAAATTGGAGAGATCTAACGCCAGAGCAGGAGCGTGAATTGTTAGATACACATTTCAACCGTGTGACAGATACTTGTATCCCTGAAGAGGAGGCTTTCCGTCGTTTGCAAAAACACTTAGAAGACGTTTGGCATGCAGCTGAAGCGAAAGGTGAGCGTTATTTGCCACATGAATTTTTATACCAAGTGGTGAATTCAGGTGTGTTGGAGCAATACTATGAAATTGATCCTAAGGATTCATGGATTGTTGCTGCGGCAGAGAAAAATTTACCAATCGTATGTCCAGGATGGGAAGATTCAACTACGGGTAATATCTTTGCTTCTAACGTTATCAAAGGCAACTTAAAAGCTTCAACTGTGAAATCAGGTATTGAGTACATGATTTACTTGACAGAATGGTACCGTGAAAATTCTGGTGGTAAAGGAGTAGGTTTCTTCCAAATTGCTGGTGGTATCTCTGGTGATTTCCCAATCTGTGTCGTGCCCATGATGTACCAAGATTTAGAGTGGGAAGATGTGCCTTTCTGGTCATACTTCTGCCAAATCTCAGATTCTACGACTTCATACGGTTCGTATTCTGGTGCCGTTCCAAATGAAAAAATCACTTGGGGTAAATTAGATATCGATACACCTAAATTCATGATCGAATCTGATGCGACTATTGTTGCGCCATTGGTATTCGCTTGGATTTTAGGACAATAATATTGTAAATAAAGAGCAAAGAGCGAGGTCTTATCCTTCTCTTTGCTCATTTATCACCTTTCTATGAGCAATCTATTAACAGATAATCCAATAGCCTTACAAGCACTGATGAATGAAACTTTGTTTTCAGCTGGTTTTGTTACGGATAACGCTCAAAATTTTTCTTTAGAGAATACGTCCGCAGTAAATTGGGATTCTTCTACGGAAGAGTTCGTGTACAAGGGAGACAAGTCTGCAGGTATATTGTTTATTCTGCGTTATCCAGATTATCCTTATTTCTCACCCGAAGCGGAAGAGGCTTTTGTCAAGACGATTGCTGCATTAGGATTGACGCTAGAAAATGTGGCTGTAGTCAATCTGGCAAACCCCCAAAATCCCAATGTATTCAGCCGCATAAGAGACTTCTTCAGGCCGACGAAAATTACATTGCTTGGCGTAGAGCCTAAATCGTTAGTACTTCCCGAAATTCCACACAATTCCTATTTTAAAGGTCGCGCAGCGACAGTTTTCAATACCTTCTCATTCGAAGAAATGTTTGCTGATATCAGCAAAAAGAAACTTTTCTGGGGAGAGTTTAAAACCTTCATTAATAATGGTGAATGATTAATTATCAGTTAATCAGTTAATCAGTGCTAGGTGTTCAAATACCTTTTTATGAAGGAAAATATCGTTAAAAAATTAAGTTTTAGTTTTTCCTTTAGGATTGTAAACTTAAATAAGTATTTGCGTTAAAATAACGGCGAATTTGTTCTGAGCAGACAATTATTGCAATCGGGAACAAGTGTAGGGGCTATGATAAGGGAAGCAGAACATGCAGAATCAAAAGTTGATTTTAAACATAAAATGAGTATTGCTCAAAAGGAAATAAATGAAACTATTTATTGGTTAGAATTGCTTAAAGAAACTGAATATCTAACAAATGAAGAATTCCAAAGTTTAGAAAAGGATGCGGTTGAAATAATCAAGTTAATAACTTCAATAATAAAAACTACAAAATCTAATATTTTGGATGAGAAGTAAAATTTGTTGTTTATTATAATTAACCATTAACAATTAAACATTGAAAAAATTAGAATTAGTATTTGCGACGAATAATGCGCATAAGCTTGAAGAAGTACAGGCTATTGTAGGCGATAAATTTATATTGAAATCACTGAGCGATATTGATTGCCAGGATGATATTCCCGAGACAGGTGTTACCTTCCAGAAGAATGCACAGCAGAAGACCGATTATCTGGTGAATAAATATGGTTTATACTGTTTTGGAGATGATTCTGGCCTTGAGGTGGATGCTTTGAATGGCGAACCGGGGGTATATTCTGCGCGCTATTCTGGTTCTCGCGATATGGAGAAAAACATTGATTTGCTGTTGGAAAAATTAGGGGACAACCCTAACCGAAATGCACGCTTCAAAACTGTTATTTCGCTTTATCTAAATGAGCAACAACATTTTTTCGAAGGTACTATCGAAGGTCAAATCATTAAAGAAAGAAGAGGAGAAAAGGGCTTTGGGTATGATCCTATTTTTATCCCCAATGGTTACGACAAGACTTTTGCAGAAATGTCTGCCGAGGAGAAAAATGCGATTAGCCATCGTGCTATAGCTGTTGGCAAATTGGCTGAATTCTTAAAAGGATATTAAAAAGAGATAATTAATAAAAAAAGGAACTCATTATCGAGCTCCTTTTTTTATTAATTATTTTTCTTCAGCTGATTCTATTGTTTCTTCCACTTTCTTTACTATTGGTTTGCCTGTACTGTTATCTTCATTGGAATTTCCCTTTTCATCCTTCTCCTCCGTATCCTTCGGTAGTTCGCGTTTTCGATTTAACAAATCTTCTTTGGATTTTGGTCGGTCTTGAGGTCGCCAAATAAAACCAGGCAATATTTCATTCTCTTGGGTCACAAGGTTGAAAGGGTAAACCTTTTGATCTACTTTTTTAATGGTAAAATAATCTTTGATTTTTTTGTTCTCCATGAAGACTTTTATCCGTCCACCGCGGTCGTGAAACATCTCCGTAACAAGATTATTCTTGTCATTTACTGAGAAAACAAGGTTTTCAGCATTACCATCGACGAATAGCCTTTCTATACTATTATTCGCAAAGAAAGCGGTAATCTTTCTTCCTTTGAGTTGATTGAACTTGGTGGAGTCAGTCAATGCATTAACCATAAAAGCATTTTCTTTCAGCAGCGCATTGTCCATTTTCTGATTCAGAATCTGCATATAAATGGTGTCTGCAGATATCTGTGAATTTTCGGCCCAGATCATCGGTCTCCCCATAAATCTAAACATAGAGTCTTGCATGCCATAATATACAGAATCCGCTACAGCCTGCAAATCCGATTTGTATAAGCGAACATTATAATAGGCTTTGACAATACGGGTACGTGATGTGTCCGAAACAGCTGTTGTGCTGGAATCGTTGCTGTTAGGCTGTTGCGCAATTTTCAACGCTTTATTAATGGCGCTATCTGCGTGTCCTGCTTCTGGAATGATCGCGCGCTGCCGCAGGATAGAATCTGCTTTCAGCGTATTATCAATTTCTTTTCTTCCTTCACCGTGCCTATTACTGCTCGTATTATTGCTTGTAATTTTTGGAGCAGCTGTTTTTTTTGTGGTCTCATTAGGCTTTTGAAGGACTTTTTCATTTGTTTTTCCCAATACTTGGAAACCTTCTTCTCGGTTTGCTCCTTCAGTCCCTTCAGCTAGTGTGGTATCTTCATCATCATCCCCATAATCCTCTTCAGCCTCTTCTATCAATTGTCCACCATTTCTATCCAGATTCAGATTCAAAGGGACATATTCTTTTGCTAAAATCATTCTCGAAAATAAGGTGTCCGCTGTCATGTATACAGAATCTACTTTCGGCTCTGGCTTGCTGTTGACAAGAAGTGGCTTGTTTACTACATCAGGATTTTGCACGGTATTTGCTACGGACGAACTTTGATCAACTGTTTTTGTGACTTCCTTTTTCGTCTTTTTTTCTTCAATGGGGGCTGCGACCGGTGGGCTGATTGCGGCAGAATCCGCTTGTGTCGAATCTGAATCATTTTGGACCACCGTGATGATATACGGCTTTTCAGTCATCAAGATGGATTCCTCACTTTGTCGGTATTCACCTTTACCGCCAAAAGCATAAAACTTGTCCACCGTGTCTACAAATATTACATTGCGGAATGCTTTGCCAATGCCAGAATCACGATCATAATGCAGGCTATCCCCTTTTAATAGTCTACTTCCTTCGGTGTACAAATTTTGTTTATTGAAGTTGGCAACACCCGTCGCGGTATTGTAGACGCCTCTTTCGGTGTATAAATTTTCTTGGCTATTGCCTTTTATATTTGTGGGTCCAAAGAAATAAGTGTTTTTGGATAGACTATTGTAGCGCATCGTGTCTGTGTATACTTTCACAGAGGGGTTGCGCACAATGACTTTGTGCCTAAAATAAGCATCGCCCGTGTTTTCGAAATAATAAGCATTTCTGGAAGTAATGGTATCCGTTTGCGTGATAATGCGGCCACCTCCCGTATAGGTTCCAACCTTAGACCGCATGTTGTAGGTCAGAAAATTGGTCGTAAGTACTGAATTTCTATCCACCATCTTCACATTGCCGCGTAGGCGAGCTTGTTGTGATGACGCATCATAATGCAGATAATCGGAGTATATCACAGTTCCTGATGGTTGCGTAATTACTACATTCCCAAAAGCCTCAAAAAACTGTTGTTTAATTTCATTTTCGTAGATATATCCACTATCAGCGGATAATGTATTTCCTTTGTGCTCGTATACAGGATGGTAGAATGTCATGTGTCCGGTTTTGGCATTGATTCTCCCCGAATTGGAAGACACCAAATTCATACGCGCGGATTCGTTGACCGGAGGAGTTACCTGGCCAAACAAAAAATGTCCGCAAAGGATAAATAGTAATAAAAAACAATACTGCTTCACGTTGGCAAAAATAGATAATTAAATAGCAAAAAAATGTTAAGGGATGATTTTTCGTGTTAAATAAAATCAATTTTTAATGATTACTTTTGAATTATGGAGATTCTTAAGCGATTTGAACGCTATGTGGAAGAAAATAAGCTGTTTAGCAAGGACGAAAAAATTCTTGTAGCCGTCAGTGGTGGGAGGGATTCGATGATGCTTTTGTGGTTGCTTCATCAGCTCTCTTATCCCATCGAAATAGCACACTGTAATTTTCAATTGCGAGGTGAAGAGTCCGATGCCGATGAGCAGTTGGTGCATGGATTTGCTGTGGATAATGGAATCCCGATCCATGTCCAGCGCTTTGATACGGCAGGATATGCTGCTGCCCATAAACTTTCTATACAAATTGCTGCGCGCGAAATGCGTTATGCTTGGTTCGAAAGATTACGTATGGAGCGCGGCTGTAAAGTCATTGCTGTCGCTCAACATATGAATGATTCAGTAGAAACTGTTCTGCTTAATCTGTCACGTGGAACAGGTTTGCAGGGGCTGCAAGGCATTCTACCGTTGCGTGATGATTCCCATGTTGTACGTCCATTCTTGTTTCTACAAAGCGAAGAAATCACTGTATTTGTGCACAATCAAGGAATTCCTTTTCGCGATGATTCTTCTAATTTTTCCAATAAATATGCCCGCAATAAAATCCGGTTGGATATTATACCCGAATTCGAGCAGTTGAATCCACATTTTATCCGAGTCATGGCGGATAATATAGCACGATTTCGCGATGCGCAGGAGGTCATAAACAAACATATGCAGGAGTTACGATCCCAGATTATAATTGCGCGCAGTGATCATGCTTGGCGTATCGCCAAAGAAGAATTGGAGCGCTTGCAGCTGAGTGAGCTGTATTTTATGTTTGAACCTTTTGGTTTTAGTAAAACTGTATTGCAGGATTTGCTGGAAAGCTTGCATAAAGATTCCGGTAAACAATTTGCTTCGGATACGTATATTATCATCACCGATCGAGAAGATGTAATATTATCAAAAAAGAATATGGACCTGGAGCCTGTGTACATCGACCTGTCCACCACACGCGTGGAGTGGGGCGGGTTTCAGATTGAAATCACAGGTAATTCGGATCTTGGTATAGAGAATGGAACAGGAATAGCCAAAATTGACACGGTGTCTCTCGTCTATCCTTTGACTATTCGCCAATGGGAGGAGGGAGATAGTTTTCAACCATTAGGGATGAATGGTAAAAAGAAACTAAGTGACTATTTCATCCAAAAAAAGATCAATATCCTGGATAAAAAAAGAGTACCGATATTGGTAAATGGTGACGGCAAAATCATCTGGGTGGTTAATTACCATTTGGATGAAAGATTTAAGATTAGGGATAATACACAAAAAGTGCTTAAATTAGTTTGCAATTTAAAGTAATATGAGTCAAGAAAAGCATTTTGTCGAGAGACAATATTTAGGTAGAGATAAGTCTTGGATCAGTGTCCGCATGACTTTAGCGCTCTTTTGTTTCATAGTATATTATCTCAATGTAGATCACCTGCCTTCGAGACAATTGTTCTTTATCGTGGGTAGTTGTATTATTTTGGTTTCTATTATCATGATGTATCTGGTACATTATAAGACTGATGTATACAATGGAAATGTGGTATTGAGCGGATTGTGGTCTACGCGCTTGGTCAAAATCGACTTGGCTTCCATCACCAAAATAGAGAAGAAGCCCTATAGCACGTATGTGTTTAACAACCCCGTCTATAATCTGCATAAGAATGGAAAAATTCGATTTTATTCTGGAGGAAAAGATGCTGTGTGGCTCACAGACAAAGATGGATTAGTCTATATTATCGGTACACATCGTCAAGAGGAACTCTATAATGCGATTCTCAAGTCGAAATCTTAAAAATTGTTAAGTCGTTTCAGTCTGACATTTACTTGACTTTATTTTTTAGCGATTTTGATATATTTGAATAAATAGAACATACTACATGACAGCTTTATATTTTATTTTATTTGTTATTGCCGCTTATTATGCTTTAAAATTTTCAATGCGTTTGCTATTGCCTTATGCGATGAAAAAATTAACTGAACGCATGATCAAGCGCGCTCAACAGGGAAGAGGTGGTTTTACCTATACCTACACTTCAGGCAATCCATTTGGTCAGCAATCCACATACCGTGATTATAATCAACAAGAAAATACTTCAAAAGGCGAAATAGAGATTGATTATGTACCACCACGTCAGGAAAAGCGCAAGGTAGGTGCAAGTGCAGGTGAATTTATTGATTTTGAAGAGGTAAAGTAGATTTTCATATTCATTGTTAGGATAGGTTGATTGGTGTTCAAAACTAATCAACCTATTTTTTTGACTTGTTCTTTTTTAGTTTTTACTTTGTACTATGTGGTTGAAGCAGCTTTCCGTTTTAAATTTTAAGAATTATACAGATTCTAACTTGCATTTTTTGCCTGAAGTGAATGCTTTTACAGGTTCAAATGGTGCAGGTAAGACGAACCTGCTGGATGCTATTCACTACCTTTCGCTCTGCAAATCTTATTTCAATCCTATTGATTCGCAGCATATCAAAAGTGGGGAGGAGTATTTCATGGTTCAGGGTGAATTTGAAAGAAACGAAAGACCGGATTTAATATCTTGCAGCTTAAAAAGAAACCAGAAAAAGCAGTTCAAGCGCAATAAAAAGGATTATCCCCGTCTGGCTGATCATATCGGTCAATTTCCTTTGGTGATGATATCGCCGAATGATACACTTATTATTTTGGAAGGATCTGAAGAGCGCCGCAAGTTTGTGGACAATGTTATTTCTCAGACAGACAACCGCTATCTGGATACATTAATTGCGTACAATAAAGTTTTGCTGCAACGCAACGTCCTATTAAAAAACATCAAGGAGAAGGGTGTGTTTGATGTCGGACTGTTGGAAGTCTTGAATATGCAGCTCGTGGAAGTAGGCGAGGTGATATACCACAAGCGTAAAGCTTTCATGGAAAAATTTACGCCTTCTTTTCAGCGTCATTACCAATACCTGAGTGATAGTGCGGAGCAAGTCTCTTTGGTGTATGATTCCCAATTGCACGGCGCCGATTTCACCCACTTGTTGGAATCATCGTTAGACAAAGACCGTATCCTCGAACGAACCACCAAAGGTATTCATAAGGACGATCTGTTGTTTACCATTCACAGCGAGATGCCACTTAAAAAATTTGGTTCGCAAGGTCAGCAGAAGTCATTTTTGATCGCCCTGAAGCTGGCGCAGTATACCTATCTGCAAGAGCAAAATAAATTCAAACCCTTGCTGTTATTGGATGATATCTTCGATAAATTAGATGATCAGCGCACCAGAAAACTCATGCAGATGGTGTCGAATGACGAATTCGGGCAGATTTTCATTACGGATACCGATGCTTTAAGAATCCAACGAATATTTGACGAAATACAACAACCTATCCGTATATTTGATATCGAAGGAGGACAAGCTCATGCTCTATAAGAAGAAAGTGGATGAAATACCGACCCGTGATGACATCAGCATGAAGCAAGCTGTGGAGAAGTGGTTGGAAGTATATAGATTGCGACGCAAATATGAGGAGTCCTCGGTTGTTAGCTTTTGGGAAGAAATCATCGGTCCCTATATTGCCAAACGCACACAGCACATCTACATCAAAGACAAAAAACTCTATGTCAAAGTGGAGTCTGCTGTTGTCAAGCATGAATTGGCTATTAATCGCCGACAAATTATCGGTCGTGTCAATGAGCACGTCGGTCACGTTATTGTCGAGGAGTTTGTGATTCTCTAAAAAAATATTCATTATTCCATGCAACTCAAGTATTACGCTGCTGCACTTTTTTCATTTGTGGTGTGGGGCATGTTTAGTCTTGTTCTGAAACCGCTCAGTGATTACGCTGCCTTAGATATATTAACCTACCGCGTCGCCTTCGCCGCCATAATTATTGTAATAGTTAGCTCAACTGTACGCTATAAAGTGACCAAAGCCAATCTGTCCTATATTCGCTCATTAACTCTTCCGGCACGTAATAAAATAATTGGCACGACCATTTTTAGTGCTATCATGCTGGCAGTGAATTGGTATTTATATATCTATGTGATGAATACTGTCAGTGTAAATGCTACTTCATTGGCGTATTTGATTTGTCCGATATTAACCACCGTATTAGCTGGGATATTTTTAAAAGAACGATTGAATACGGGGCAATGGGTCGCAGTAGGGATGAGCATCTTGAGCTGTGTGCTTTTGTCGTACGGACACTTTATAGATATGCTCTACAGTGTCATCATCGCTTTGTCCTATGCTATATATTTGGTGCTGCAAAAGGCTAATACGCAATTGGACAGATTTTTCACACTAACCTTGCACATCTTAATCAGTGCAGTGTTATTGATTCCGATGGGATTAAGCTCGAGTAGTGAAGTGATGCATTCGGATTTATTTTTTCAGTATGTATTATTAATTGCTGTATTATTTACGATCATTCCATTATTCCTCAATATGTATGCACTCAAAGGGTTAGATTCTTCTGTAGTAGGTGTCCTGCTCTATATTAATCCTATCATTGCATTTCTATTGGCCGTATTCTATTTTAATGAAAGTATCACTACACTACAAGGTATGGCTTATGGATTAATCTTTGTTGCTGTTGTCGTCTTTAATATTTCATATCTCAAAAAATAACTTTTTCAACCCTCTTTAGAATCATTCCAATATTTTCTTGTTACCCGATTATGACAAATCGGTCTGTTTTGATTATGCTATTTTGGCTAAGTTTGTGCCATTTGTACATTTAATAAATAATTGATAATAAATCATTTATAATGATTGCGAATTTAGAACAGAAAGACAACAGTCACCTTTATAAAACAGGAATAATTCAACAGACGGCGTATTGGTCGACCGTAAAAAAACTTCAGGGAATTGATACATTGGCGTATAATTTTAAAACGAAGTCAGCGGATCTTTTTTGCAGCGAATCGGAGGAAATCTATGTGATAGGGGATTTTCTGATTATGCTTCAATACCTAGATGCAGACCATTGTATTGCCTATGTACCGTATGGTCCAGAGATAGAACCTTCTCCGGAGCAGCAGGGTTATTTTTTGGAGCAGCTATCTGAAGCTTTGAGGCAATATTTGCCACCGACTTGTATCCTGATTCGTTATGATTTGTCTTGGCAGTCACAGTGGGCCAATGAAGATGATTGTTATGACCTGCACGGTACTTGGATTGGTTTACCTTCCAAGCGTATCCAAGAATTACGCGTCAATTTTAATTCGGAATATGGTAACTTGCGAAAAGCAAATACCGATATTTTGCCGTCCAATACCATCTTCATGAATCTAAAGAACAGTGATGATATGCTATTAGGGCAGATGAAACCTAAAACCCGGTACAACATCAATCTTGCGAAGCGAAAGGGTGTCCGTATTGAATCATTAGGACTTGAAAGTTTAGAAATATGGTATGATCTGTACCGTCAGACAGCGAAGCGCAACAACTTCTTTTTGCATGATATCAATTATTTCCGAATAGTATTATCGGCTCGTGCAAATAATTCAGATTCCCCAGCGGACGTGTATATGTTGGTAGCATATGTCGATGACAAACCATTAGCGGCCATATTTTTGGTAATCTCGGCGCATAGAGCAACATATTTGTATGGAGCCTCATCTACGGAAAATAGAAATTATATGGGTACTTATGCTTTGCAGTGGAGAGCGATGCAACTGGCGCGGGAAAAGGGCTGTTCTGAATATGATTTCTTTGGTATATCTCCTGATGCAGACAGCGCCCATCCGATGTATGGACTTTATCGTTTCAAATCGGGATTCGGAGGACAGATATTTCACAGAATGGGCTGTTGGGATTATCCATTGGATAAGAAAAAGTATGAATATTATGCAGCTATGGAATTTCAAAACCAAAGCTATCATATTTAAAAGAAAGGGCTTGTAATTCATATACAAGCCCTTTCTCGTCATTTCGACCGTAGGGAGAAATCTGTTACTTATAGATTTCTCCCTACGGTCGAAATGACGTTTGCTACTTTACACTATATTTTAGTACTGTGTATCTTCTTACAAATATAAATCCAAATCGCCTTTTCCTTCACGGATGACTTCAAATTCGCCATTCGTCAGGTCGATAACAGTAGAAGCAACATTGTCACCATATCCGCCATCGATGACCAAGTCAACCTGATCTTGATATTTTTCATATATCAATTCCGGATCGGTCGAATATTCGATGATTTCATCTTCGTCGCGAATGGAGGTAGTTACAATAGGATTTCCTAATTGTCTGACGATTTCACGCACGATAGCATTATCTGGCACACGAATACCTACAGTTTTCTTTTTAGAGCTTAATAGTTTGGGCACTTGATTACTTGCATTAAAAATAAAAGTGAATGGCCCAGGCAATGCTTTTTTCAAAACTCGAAATACTGTTGTATCAAAAGGTTTGGTATATTGCGCTATGTCCGTCAAATCGTAGCATATAAATGATAGGTTCGCCTTATCTGGTTTCAGCCCACGTATCTGACATACTTTCTCTATGGCCTTTTGGTTGGTAATATCACAACCAATACCATAAACGGTATCCGTTGGATAAATGATCACACCTCCCTTTTTCAATACATCCACAGCTTGATCAATAGCTTTGGGATTTGGATTGTCGTTATATATTTTAATAAGCATAGTTAAAGAAGTAAAATGTGAAAATCAAAACTACAATTTGAACTACAAAAAAAGAGCTGTTTAATGAATAACAACTCTTTTGCTTTATTTGTTCTCTTTGTTAAAACTCTGCGTTTTTCGGTGTACGTGGGAAAGGAATTACATCTCTGATATTTGTCATTCCTGTTGTGAACAATACCAATCGTTCGAATCCTACACCAAATCCGGAGTGAGGTACCGACCCAAAACGGCGTGTATCTAAGAACCAATCCATTTCTTCTTCAGGGATGCCTACTTCAGCCATACGAGCCAACAGTTTTTCCAAGTTTTCTTCACGTTGAGAACCACCGACCATCTCGCCGATACCTGGGAACAAAATGTCCATAGCACGTACTGTGTGGTGGCCTTGTGCATCTACTTCATTCTGTTTCATGTAGAATGACTTAATCTCACGCGGATAATCGGTCAAGATAACAGGTTTCTTGAAGTGTTTCTCTACCAAATATCTTTCGTGCTCGGACTGCAAGTCAGCGCCCCAGCCTTCGATTAAGTACTTAAATTGTTTCTTTTGATTTGGTTTTGAAGCTTTCAAAATATCGATAGCCTCGGTATATGTCAAGCGCTCGAAGTTGTTTTCTAATACGAAATTCAATTTATCCACTAAGTTCAATTCCGAACGTTCAGCTTGCGGTTTTGATTTTTCTTCTTCTAATAGACGGTTTTTCAAGAATTCAATTTCTTCCGGACAAGTATCTAAAGCGTACTTAATAACATATTTCAACAAATCTTCCGCCAAATCCATGTTGTCTTCCAATTCGTAGAATGCCATCTCTGGTTCGATCATCCAGAACTCTGCTAAGTGGCGAGTCGTATTTGAATTCTCGGCACGGAAAGTAGGTCCGAACGTATAGATGTTTCCAAATGCTAGAGCTGCCAATTCACCTTCTAATTGACCCGAAACAGTCAAGTTTGTTGATTTTCCGAAGAAATCTTCTTTGAAATCTACTTTACCATCTTCCGTCAATGGTGGATTGATAGGGTCCAAAGTCGTCACTCTGAACATTTCACCTGCGCCCTCTGCATCTGATCCAGTGATAATAGGGGAGTGGAAATATACGAAATCACGCTCTTGGAAAAACTTGTGTATAGCAAATGATAATGCATTTCGTACTTTGAATATGGCATTGAAAGTTCCTGTGCGAACACGAAGATGTGCTATCTCACGCAAAAATTCTAAGCTGTGTTTTTTGGGTTGCAATGGATATTTTTCAGGATCTGAATCGCCGATAATTGATACCTCCGTAGCTTTTACTTCTACACGTTGGCCTTTACCTTGCGACTCCACCAAATTTCCTTTTACACGAACAGCAGCACCCGTAGTGATTCTTTTTAAAATATCCTCAGGCGTATTTTCAAAATCAACTACAGCTTGGATATTATTAATTGAAGAACCATCATTGATCGCTATAAATTGATTATTACGAAAAGTTCTAACCCATCCTTTTACAATTACCTCTTTTCCAAATTCTTCGGACTTTAATAATTCTTTTATTCGTGTATGTTCCATTTTGTCTGTTAGGAATTTATATTGCTTATTTTGAGGTACAAAAATACGCTATTAAATTGTGTTATAAAAGCTAATTTTCAGGCTTTTCATCCTAAAATTTACAGCTATATAAAATCAGCAATATTTTGCGGTAATATCTTCGATTTCAACTCTTCCTCCAATAATTTAAAATCTTCTCGATGAATAGTATTGGATAATTTTCCATTTTCTAATTTGATGATTTCATCACAACACTCTGTTAATGAGGCAAATATGTGGGATGATAAAATAATCGTTTTATCTTTGTTTTTTAAGATTTTGATTAATTCAGTCAAGATTATACAACTCGATAGATCCAAACCATTGAAAGGTTCGTCCATGATAATAAATTCATTGTTTTGTAATATGCTGGCTGTAATGGCTAATTTTTTCTTCATACCCGTCGAATAGCTTTCTATATATCTATCTAGAGGTAAGTCGAAAATATTCTTTGACTTAATATCGATACCTTTTTTACCTCGAGCTTCCAGTAATAATCGAATATATTCTTTTCCTGTTATTTTGCTTATAAAAAACTGCTCCGCCATAATGTAGCCCAACCGCTGTCTGAAAGGAATTAATTCACTGACAATTGTTCCTTCAAATTTTTCTAATTCAGCGATGCAACGAAATAATGTCGTTTTGCCCGAACCATTCTCTCCGACGATGCCATAAACTTTGCCTTTTCCAAAATGAATACTTATGTCGTCTAAAACGGTGATTGTTCCAAACTTTTTAGTTAAATTATTGATTGTAATCATAAATATTCGTTTAGATTTTTGATAGCTTTCGTGTAGAAGTATGGAAATAGTCCTAGTATTATTGGTGGAAATAATCCACTCAAAGCAAAAATAATTCCCTCGAAAAGGCCTATTTTGCGAGGAAAGACGCTATACTTCATAAACTGATATAACATGATAAGTAGAAAGGTAAGTAGGTAAATAGCGCCTACTAGAAGTAAAACTTGATTGGAATATTCGCGTATTACCAATACCGCACTCAGGGGACTTATCATAACATAGGTTTGCAAGGTAATTCTTTTGATCTTATGGAAGAAGAACCGACTTGGTTTCATGCTATAATTCCATAAAACTTCTAGTGGTTCCACATTTTCTAAATGATTAATTGTGAAAAAAGGTATTAATGCTATTCCAAAAATAGCCAGATTCTCATTGCTAACTATAATTCCGATCCCAAATAGAAAAATGGCAATACAATTTGCTAATAAGTATATGCGGAAATAGCGAATCATTTCGAATGGATATTTTCCGAAAGGAGTTGGTATAGCTGTATTGGAAGTGAAAAGGAATGTTGATTTAATTACGGCGTAAAAAATGCTGATAGCTATCATAATTGGAAGTGTCCAATAGATTCCCGATATAGTGGCTAACAGTAAAATAGGAAATATGAAAATTACATTTTCAAGTGTTCTCACTTGCAAGTATTTTTTTCGATCAACAAAAAGTATTTTTAAATTCTCGACCCTATCCCGTTTGTTCGCTCTTTCCAATATAAAAATTACTATGATTATCAACACATAGGACGCGTATGAAAACTTTTTTACAGCGTGATATGCAAAATAATAAACGACCAATGCAAACACGACAAATAGCAATAATGGTAATCCAGTTTGCCGTATTATACGTTGATACCGAAATGTTAATAATTGAAAATAGTATTTCATGACCTATGAAATTAGCAGATAAAGTCCATCGTCACAAATCTTATGTCTCATTTATTAAAAAATAATAAAACTTAATGCTTTAAGAATTGTTACGACAATGCATACTATCATTTTTTTACTAAATCACTATATGGTTACAACACTTTGGGTTTGTACTATTCTTCTTTTTATACTTCATGTGCTACCTTTCGTAAGAAATCAGCATTGGATTTTTCGTGTTCCTGATTTTATACGTCCGCAATTACTTTTTTTGCAGTTGCTGGCATTAATTTTTATATTTTTTAATTGGTCAGCATTGGATTTTCGTATCTGGATGTTGTTGATTGTATTGGGATGCGTAGCTTACAATTGCTATATATTCGTGCGATTTACCAAATTTTGGAGAAGTACGAAGCACGGAGTTTCAGATGAACATTCTGAAATAGTTAAAATAATTTCTGTGAATGTCTATCAATTCAATACCGACTATCATCGGTTAATCAAATTGGTACGCGAGGAGCAACCCGACATTCTGTTGACCATGGAAAGCAATCAAGATTGGGAAAATGCTTTACAAGAGCTCAAAGATATTTATCCACATTATGAGGAGGTCGCTTTAGAAAATACATATGGCATGCATCTTTATACGAAGTTGAAAGTGCATAAGTTGCACGTACATTATTTCGTAGCGGATGATTTACCGAGTATCGAAGCCGAATTGGAGACGGATGATGGCTATCGTTTTGTGTTTTTTGGTGTACATCCGCCTCCACCGAGTCCGACGGAAGAAGACACGTCAAAAGAGCGCGATGGGGATCTGTTGAGTGTAGCAAAGCTTGCGAAAAAGCAGAAATTGCCGGTAGTGATTACCGGAGATTTTAATACAGTAGCTTGGTCGCGCGTTTCAAGGTTGTTCAAAAAAGCGAGTGAATTGATAGATGCGCGCTATGGTCGTGGGTATTTGGCAACTTTTCATGCCAATTATTGGTTCTTTCGCATCCCGTTGGATTTGTTGTACCATAGCACTGACGTGTTTGTAGAAGATTTGAAAATTCTGCCTTCTATAGGTTCAGATCATTTTCCGATGTGCTGTACATTCTATATTGATAAAGCTAATCATGAGCAGGAGAAAGACGTAAGGCATCTAGACAGAGAAGAAGACGAGGAAGTCGAAGAGCTAATCGATGAAGGTAAAGAAGAAAAAAGTGATAATAGGGAAGCATAAAAAGGCCGAGTTTTCACTCGGCTATTTTTTTATTTATCCTTTAATGCTTTTAATAAAAGCAGGAATTTTATCTAAGTAGTTTTCCTCCGCTAGCAATTTTACAAAAGCAGTTCCCACAATAGCACCATTAGCATATGTTGTCGCTTTTTGGAAAGTTTCTTGATTCGAAATTCCAAAACCAATGACAAATGGATTTTTCAAATCCATCTCTTTGATACGTTTGAAATAGGCTTGTGCTTGATCTTTAACTTCTAGATTTTTACCTGTAGTCGCATTTGAAGATAGCAAATAGATAAAGTTGGTCGTCAAATCATCAATTTTGCGAATGCGGGCTTCTGATGTTTGAGGAGTTACTAAGAAGATATTACTGATTCCATTTTCTTCGAAAACTGTTTTGTACAATTCTTCGTATTCGTACATCGGTAAATCGGGAAT
>JBMDWK010000164.1:0-25962 GCA_048595255.1 Sphingobacterium sp.
AAGAACTCATTCTACAGCATGACGGGCCTTCAAGATGGAGCTATTACCGCGGCCAACAAACAGTTATTTCCCCTTTCGAAAAATAGTGTACGCGTTATAGCCGGTATTGAATCGTTTGCTAGCAATGAGCAAAGTATAGCAAAAACATCCATCATACTAGAAGTTGGCATGGATAACAAGGTTACTATAAAGCCATATAAAGATCTTGTGGTACGTCAAATAGATAATGACTCACGCTACCCCAATGAATTTAAGGTTGAAGAATCTTTCGGTCGAAAATTTAATGTATTTAAGCTATGTTATGAGTACCAAATTGGTTCTACAAAAAAACTTATGCAAGAGGAATTAAGGATGGAAATAACAGAATAAATCCTGAAATGAAATAAGCTAGGGGGGGTAACAATTTAATTTGCTACCCCTTTCAGTTTATAAAACAGATTGAGATACTACAGAATAAAAAGACAACCAACAGAAATATTATTTTTGAAATCGTAATTGGAAGCGGCAGGCAAGGTAATTTTCATATTACGAGGATCAACAGGCCATTACAGCTATACAAAGAAAAAATTATCTGTGACCCTATGCCGCACCAATAATAGCTATAAATGAAGAGATGTGCACACGTAATAGGCGGCTGATGAGATTACAATAATATAATACGCAGAGACCCGTTGATTATATTTCCTGGGGACACCCTAATACTAAGGACTACATTTCTACGCACAAATATACGATCCCACAACTCTAAATAAGCGTATATACCAACCCCTTAATAATAAAACAAGTAGGGTTGATAGAATTTGAATCTAATAGGATCGACAAATAAGCAGTTGTGCTATCGGTTAGCTTTCTAGTGTAGACTCTATATTTTCTATTCGGTCAACATTCATCGTACTTGAATTGCTAATTAATATATAATCATATTATATAAAATATTTTGGATTTTTGGTCACACAGTTAGGGATATTGGAAACTTACTGTACTATTTAACAAGGCTTAAGTAAATTATATGAATGTTTATTCCACTAAAAGCTAGTAATATTGTTTTATCTTTGGATTCAAGCCGTTAGGTTCTATCTGCCAAAATTAATGAAAAACATTTTCCCATACTTAATTCGCCTTTCAAAAACCGGCATCAAAGATAATGCGAGTTATATAGAGGTAAAGCAAGTGCAAATGGTAAATATCATAGCCATAATATGTATTATACCTCCATTGATATTTTCTCTTATAAACTTCCATGATGGCAGGCTATTATTAGCTTTCATAAACTTTTTGACTTCGCTAAGTTATATGCTAGTCATATTCCTGCAATATCACAAAAGACCCAACTCTGCCAAAATCTTATTGGTAGGTTTTAATTTTTTACTCTTTTTTACAAGCGCTTTAATATTTCGAAATGCAGGTGAATATTTTTTAATCGGTATTATCATCATATCGATGCTGCTATTTGATAATTCCATAAAATTAGTGATATGGGGCGTTATACTGGTAATCGCTATTCTAGTAATATATGCTTTTCCTGATTTGAATCTTTTGCCCGCAGTTCCCTATAACAGAGGACTGTATAACATCGTATGTGCTTTAATATTAAGTATCATTGCCCTGGTATTTTTTAAGTATGTCATCTATCATGATAAAAAACTTATAGAACATCAACGTCAAAGGCTCGACATATTGAATATAGAGAAAGAAAAAATATTTTCTATTATAGCCCACGATTTACGTACTCCTTTGAATAATGCCTCCAGCTTATTAGAAGCTTTTCAATCCACTAACTTATCGCGCGAGCAATTAAATAATTTTATTAACTCCATCAAACAGCAGATTGACGACCAAAATAGAGTTTTAGAAAACATCTTGGAATGGAGTAGCAGGAAGATGATGGGTGAAAGTAGTATATCCACTGAAATAGGCATTAATAACGTGATAACATCACTCCTTGATGACTTTGAAGTACCTCTAAACAATAAAAGAATAGAAGTGATTTGTGCTATTCCCGCTAACATATCCATCACCGCAGATCCAGAACATATAAAAATAATATTCAGAAATATTTTAAGTAATGCTATTAAATTCAGCTACCCTGAAGGTCAGATAAATATATTCAGTCGGGTGGCAAAAGATTACGTTCACATAACCATACAAGATTATGGGGTGGGAATTCCCCCTTCCAAAATTAATGCTATATCTAAAAAAATACAGAAACGATCTTCGGGCACCAATAATGAACCTGGGGCAGGCTTAGGGCTCATGTTATGTAAGGAACTCATTGAACTTAACCAGGGTAGTTTGACGATTTCCAGCAACCAGGATTTAGGAACTCTTTTTACAGTTATTTTTCCTATTAAGCATTCATCTCAACCTAATGAGAGGACACCGTTAAAAGATAGTAGTCGCTTTAGCCATTATAATAAGAATTAATTATACTTTTTTTCTTGCATTGAAATTAATGCCATTCCGCTTAGCGTCCCCGTAAACTTTAAATTGAATAGTTTGTTATGACTTGTAAATCAGCATTGGGCATCTAACATACTTATTAGAACACTTGGCAATCTAGAAAAACTCTATGGTACGTACGCTTCAAATTACAAATGCAGTTGCCCTTGTTGCAACCATACTCATCAATTATTTATCGAATTTAGGGGTATTCAGAGGTAATTCAATATCGGATATATCACAGAAGTACGATACACTATTTACCCCAGCAGGCTATGCTTTTAGTATCTGGGGATTAATCTATATACTATTGATTGCATTTGTTATTTTTTACGGCCCCTTAGTAAATGCCAACGATAAAAAAGAAATAATTATCCGCAAAACAGGTGTATGGTTCATTATATCCTGCCTGGCAAATTCACTCTGGGTATTTGCCTGGACAAATGAACTTCTACTCATTTCAGTATTATTAATGGTTATAATCCTGCTCTCCCTTATTAAAATAATATCTGTCTATTTACATAATCATGATGTCGAGCATCGGTATATGCATCTGTTTTTTGTAACACCATTTTCCATTTATTTAGGCTGGATATGTGTCGCGTTAATTGCCAACGTAGCGATATATCTAAAGAAAGCAGATTGGGGAGGTTTTGGAATAGCCCAGCAGGATTGGACAATTTTATTAATTGCTGTAGCTGCACTTCTTAATACCTATTTGATATGGAAGTTCAGGCTTTATTTTACAGCTCTGGTAGCCGTTTGGGCTTTTTCGGCCATTGCGGTAGCCAATCGAGGAAATAACATCCTATTAGCTATATCAGTTCTTTTGGCTTTTATACTGCTGGTAAATATTATTATTCGAATAATTACTGCTAGAAAAAGGAATTTCATAGTGCACCAAGGGGGGAAATAGCGGATTATGTATTTCTCCTTTCCTTAGTCAAGCACATATTGTACAATCGTTTCTTTTATCACTTTATAACACCATAAAGCAAGGCCCATTCTCATGGGCCCTTACTAACATTTACTAAGAAAAAACTAACAACAATAAATACTATGAATACTTAAACTTTTATTTTTATAAAACTCCAAGACCCTTTTGACCATTTGGTAACTTCCCGCAATAAAAGGCACATATTGATTACTATTTTTAGCGGACTTATCTAATATGGGATGCATCCCGTCAATGGCTAGCCCTCCTGCCTGTTCAATAAGATATGCCATCGGATTACATACATACATCAACTTTAGAGAACCTCGGGTATTTTTTATTGTCTGTGGATAAAGAACTAATCCACCCCCGGTAAGACATTGATGCATATTGCTGATCAATGATTGATTCGTTATATTAATATATTTGGGAGCATTTCCTGCTTTACTGGATTTTAAGGTTTTTAAATAGCTTTGAATCTCTGCGGGAAACTCCTGTTGACTCTCTTCTTTAGTAAAATATGTAGTAGACTCCTTACTAATTTTCAAATTCGGATGGGTTAACAAAAACTCTCCTATATGGTGATCATAGCTAAAAACCTGTACACCTTCCCCCAAACTCAGTACCAGCGTGATGCTATTACCATATAAAAAATATCCCACAAGCTTTTGTAATCTACCTGTTTTAACAGCACCACGATTTTCAAGGCGAGGATACACACTAAATATAGAACCAGAGGATTCTAGGGTATCCAATGAGTTAGAATAATCCAATGGATTTATAAAAGCTATATAACTAGTATGTTGACTTTTGTCCTCCATTATGGCCTTACCGGTAATTTCAGAAGACAAATGGCATGCAACTTTACCACTTTTTTCTAGGTAACTTCTAAATATATCATGAGCTAATATATTTAAGGGGTGCAACTCCGTACTGCTGTGATTGCTATGCAAATGACCACTTGTGACCTCAAAGAACTTGTTCCTTGAAATATTATAACCTATCAGCTTAGCAGCTAATACCAGGTCAAACATAATTTTTATAAGATCGACAGAAATAGTTTCGGCCTGCAACCTATCCCATAAAAACTGAGGCAGTGATTGTAATTTCATTCCTTATAAGTATTAGTTATAACAAAAAGCATCTTCCCTATTTTTTAGCTTAGAGCGTACCTTTGTTTCTAAGGTACTTGCTAAATTTATTATTTGCCTACTATAGCTATAATCCTTATCATACCATACATATAAGGTCAGCATGCTTCCATCAAATGAAACTTTAGTCGAGCGCCCTTCTATTACAGCCACCGCAGAGTTACCACGAAGGAAATAATGAGAATCGAAATTATTATCATAGGATATATCCAATAATTTAGATTTGTTATGAGCCGCTGTACTCATCCTAAAAAATTCGTTAATATTTTCTAGTGTAATTTTTTTTTTCATTTCTAGTACCAGTATCGCGAGAGACCCTTTGAATATAGGCACACGTATAGCATTGCTGGTTAGCCGGCCTGATAAAGAAGGGAATATCTCAGCAGGGATGCCAGCATCCTTTTCTTCGGTTATTATATCATTCAAATCTTTAAGATTATATCTTTTTTCAGAATGCTGGTATACATCAGTTAAATGATCTTGATCATTTGCATGGCAGATATACTGAATATGTCCTTTTATAATGCCATATTTATTTTCCAGTATATTTATTACTGGAGCTATCGCATTTGATGATGATGATGACGCAGCATATAAATTACTATCTATGCTTGATGCCAAATCGTGATTAACACCAAATATAATATGCGGGATATCGCGGCACGACCCCGCAAGGATGACCTTGGCTATTCCCGGGCAATTTAAATGCTGCTCTAAGCTTTGTTTGCCGCTATACCTTACCCAAGTGTCAATCAGTATTGCGCCATCTATACCATAATTTCTATAATTCACCTCACCCGTATCCTTTGTATGAATAACATATACAAAATGGCCGTTAATTATAAGCCCCTGATGATTTTCATCTATTTCAACAATGGATCCTTGCCTGCCATCGCCTGTGTTGTCTATTAATGAAGCCATTTTATTGAACTCCTCCACTCCAACATGCTCTTTAATAACAATAGCCCGCAGGTTTAATTTAACTCGCGTAGCTTTATCTTCACACATCTCAAGAGCCAGAAAGCGGGCAGTTGGGCCGAAGCCACACAGAACAACGTCTTTTTGCTCTGGGGTATTACTAAGATGTCCGTACCATAGCTTAGCTATTAATGATTCTTTGGTAATACGATGAACATCTTCGAAACTATCCTTTAAGATGCCCACATCAATAACGGCAGGCAACTCGGGTAATAGCAGTAATTCTTGCAGAATGCCTGTTATCATACGGAAAGACTCAAGAGCAGCTATATTGGACACATTTTTATGTAGCCGCAGTAATGTGCAATTATTTACTTCTACTAAGCTATGCTCGTGATATAAAGTGAGGACATTCCTATCCTTCCACAATATACTGGCTAATAGGTTAATAGTAAGACACTCTTGTTGCTTATTTCTAATTTGTACTAACTGTTCCGTTATCATTTTAGGCAATACTGATTTAATCTTACCCAAAGGTATATCAATTTATAAACCCAGCGAACCACATCTTATGTATTTACCAATTTTTAACACATATATTTTCAATTTTTATAAAATTGACACAATAAACACGTTATTTATTGCAATAATTACAATTTTTTACCCATTATAAATTAATGATTAGAATCCGGAATACAGCTATTGAAATAATTATAATGAAATAAAACCTCCTTTAAGGGTCAACTAATCATAAAATTCCGTAAAAAAACAAAATAATAGCAATCTAACTATCAGCTACTAATCAGCCACTTAGATTCATGTTTCTTATAAAACGAAACACTAATTTCACCCTTTGACACTGTCAATTAACACATTTAATGACTTGTTTTACAGACAATTAGAACGAAATGTTTTTTGTTAGGTCATTCAACCTTAGAATTATAAATATTGCAGATAAACTTTAAGCATATAGATGTAAAAGTGAGGTAAATGATTCAACATAATTAAATATGGCTGAGTTGAAACATGTTCTTTGACATACAGGAATGAAGCATTACCCCATTCAAGGGGAATTTTGCGAAAGTGAGGGTAATATTTATCCAATATTCTGAAAGCGCATTGGCAGGTTGAAATACCCGGTCCGTAAGGGCTGACGTGAGTAATTCCAAAACAACAAATCAATAACCAATCTACATTAACTATTATATCATAGCAGTAGTCGGAAAAGTTACTTCTCCACTACTGCTTATTAAGAGGAAAAACGAATTGCTAACCTTTAGCCTATCCTTCCATCACACTGATCATTCCTTACTTAGATAAAACCAGTTATTATGTCACAAAATATACGCTTTAATAATTACCAGGATATCAGTATAGCCGAATTCTTAGCTAAACTAGGCTATCACCCAGTCAAAAAATCTGGGAAAGAGCTCTTCTATCACAGTATGCTAAGAGATACCCCAAGAATTACCCCTTCACTTAGTGTGTGGGATCAGGGTGGAAAATGGATAGATCGAGGGGGACCCAATGAAAGTGGCATATACGGAGGAGGCATCATACAACTTGCTAAAGCCTATTGGAAAAACCTGCCGCTTTCTGAGGTCTTAAAAAATATAGACCACACCTTAAATATTATGCATTTTGACGCAGTTAAACCTATTTATTTACAGGACAACCCTGCTGATCTTACGCACAACTATGCTTTTAAACTTTTTAAAACCGAACCTTTGGGAACAAATAGCAGATTAACAGCCTACCTCAAATCCCGTGGAATATCTGATATGGCACCTGGCCATCTAAAAGAAATATACTATAAAAATAATAATAGCAGCAAAAACACAATATACCCGGCCCTGGGGTGGAAAAATGAACATAACAATTGGGAGTTCAGCACGCCTTGGGGGTTCAAAAGTAGTATTGGACAAAAAGGTATATCCATCATCGAGGGTAACCTAAAAAGCCATGTGGTACTCTTCGAAGGATATATGGATTATTTAAGCTGGCTAAAATTAAATCCTTCGCAACAGCCCCTGCCTACCGCATATGTCTTGAATTCTATAGTACATCTAAAAAAAATAATAGATAGGATTGATTCTATGGACAGAATTGAACTTTTTTTGGATAATGATATACCCGGGAAACAAACTACAAGAATGATTCTTGAGAAATATCCCCATGCCCTAGATAGGTCTTTTCTTTATCAGGGCTACAAAGATTATAATGAGATGCTGATGGATCAATTCCAAAACACGAAAATTGGTAACAAAAGGTGACAAACTATGTTAGAAATAAAACAGCCCCAAGCTCAGCGCTATAATTTACACATACAAGTATCCCAAGAGTTAAATCAAAAAATAACCAAACTCTCGCAAACTTTAAATATGTCTAAAGCCAAGCTCATTAGAAAACTAGTAATGGATCAAGCCGATATAATACTGTGTAATGCTCCTGAAGTCTTGAGAAAATTAGATATTATAGGCGCTCAACTTGCAGAAGAAAACCGGCAGATGGCAATTTTACTTCAACACCTGCAGCAGGATGATACTATACAAAGCTGCCCTATGCAAAAAATTTCCATGCATATACTTCAAAACTGTCACAAGTATGATTATCTGGAAAGCTCCTTTCGTGAAATAATTGCATTACTTAAAAAAATAGCATGAAGGTAATAATCTTTAACTCACAAAGCTCTTTCAACGGCGTGTTGTATAATTTCCACAAGATAGCTAATAACCGTGCCGAACTCATGGCTTCTTATAATTTTCAGGCGCTTCAAATTTTGAAAACCATAAAAGCCAAAGACTTCTTAGACTACCTACTTATTAAATCAAGCTCTGACCGCGTAAAAAAAATCCAGCTCCATGCAACAATCCTCTGTAAGGGCAGAGAAAAAAACAAATTTGAGCTGACGGAAATAGCGCACAAGTGGATGGAAAAGATGGGATACAAAGAGCAGCCCTACTTGATATTTTTCCATTTCGATACCCTTCGAAATCATGTTCATATCGTATCTTCAAGAGTCAACGCTCAAGGTAACTATCTCCCCACTTTTTATGAAGGATTGAGAGCATATGAGCATCTTTTTGACATTATTGGTTTAGATACTAAAAGGAAAGCGTTAGACGATTTTCAGGAGGCATCAAACTACAACTTTTCCTCTCGAAGAGAATTCCTTATGCTTTTACATGCAAAGAAATACATTTTAAGGTTTAAAGGAAATAACTTGCTTATGATTCGTTACGGTAAAGTTCAGGCGCAAATAAATCTCAATAGGATATATAATAAACTCAGTGCCCATTCCATGGATTTAGCACGCCGAGATGTGTTGCGCGATCTATTTTATGAATTAAAAAATCAGTATAGCACCGGGATTAAAAGAGTACCATTCCTGATTAAAAATCCCTTTTTCTCACCCCTGAAGTACACCTCGGATTTCATCAATGCCTTAAAAGAAATGCATCAAATAGATATTGTATTTTCCTATACAAACAATCGGCTTCCAAAAGATTATGCGGTAATAGACCACCCGACAAAGCAAATATTTTATGGGAAAGATATTATGCCTATAGCGAGCTTGATTAGACCCGAGAAAACGATGGGACCAGAAGAATATAGGCTAAAAGAAGATCTTTGTGAAAACTATAGCTTACCACTCAGCCGACAGCTACTCCAGGAAACCCTATTAGAATTAAGCAATCTAAATTTTGAAATCACCCCTGATCCGGATGATAGATTGCTTTTGCGACATAAACTTGTTAAGAAAAGATCCGCTTAACATCCTTAATAAATTTCTGTGTATATGATTATAGTATTTGGAAGTACTAAAGGTGGTGTAGGAAAAAGCACTTTATCACTCGCCCTGGCCAATTACCTAACGCAAGAACATAGAAAAAAGCTTCGTGTTTTGGACCTGGACTTCAAGCAATCCCTAGTTGATATTGCTGATAAAACAAAAATACTAGAAATCAGCCCCCTATACCCCATCCAAGCAAAAGATACCATTCCATCTGAATTACTTAAAGCATCCGAAGCAAAATCCACTGACGATATTATTGTGGACTTACCCTGCTATCTGGATGCGAAAGTACATTACAGCTTCCTGCGCTCGGCAGATTTGATCTGTTGTCCCTTTGCCTATGATGAATTCACAATCAAAGCCACGCTTTTATTTGCCTTGCTGACCGTAAAAATCAACCCATTAGCACCCATTGTATTCATTCCCAACAGGATAAAAAAAAACACTTTTATCGAGTCGAAACAAGAGATTGAAAAAGTATTGAGCGGTTTTGGAAGGATTAGCCCGACGCTTTACGATAAAATAGACTTCCAGCGAATCAGCAACGTTCATACACCTGTAACACTTCTATCAACTCTATTACCCGTTTTAGACCATCTATACGAGACCTTCATGCGTAAAAAAAAATGAACCCTTAAAACCTATCGTTATGACCTGGATTAATTTCTTATCATCCCTTTCAGTGGTGTACACGCTTTACTATGTATTTAATTTCCTAAAAGATGCTTATTTCAATACTAGAAATAAAAGCAGAAGCCACAAAGAACCTTTCGACATAGTGCCGCCCAAAGAGCCTCCCCCCGAAAAAGTTACTTTAATAAGCCAGAGCATTCCAAATAACCAATTAAATTTAAAAGAGATAACACCCCAGGACCTTTCGGTAATCTTTCCCCTGCCCCTAGTTGATTCAACCGGGGGCGTAAATTTTCAGGATTTACTAGAATTGATCAACAAAGAAGCTATTGAATATAGCAAAGCTATTCCTTATTAGCTGCCATGGAGGTGCCTCTGGCACATAAATTCTTTTATAATTCTCTTTATCTACGAATATACTGGTTGAAATTATTGGGGTATGATCAGTTACACCTGCCAGGATACTGACCCCTCACGATATACAATTCTTATCTACCGCCGCCCTGTTCGGCTTGTAAACCCGCAAAAGAGCTGTAGATAGTCATCGATATTTTATCATTAAACCCACAAACTCATGAAAAAATTAAACAAAAAATTTAGCCTGGCTCTCGCTATGGCCGTACTTTCCATCCATCAATTATTTGCTCAAGGAGCGCAAGTTGGCATAAATGCAGCGACCTCCTCACTGACAAGCTATGTTGACCCTATGTCAACCCTTATTCTGGCCATAGGTGCAGTTGTAGGATTAATTGGGGGTGTTCGGGTATTCATCAAATGGAATAGTGGAGATCAAGATATAAACAAAGAACTTATGAGTTGGGGTGGCTCCTGTTTATTCTTGGTGCTGGTAAGTGTGGTCATCAAAGCTTTTTTTGGCGTATGAATCCGGCAGGCCACCCTATTTATAAGGGTCTACAGAAGCCTCTTCAATATAAGGGCTTTAAAGGAAAGTATATATACTGGGGTCTTGCTTCGATATTTCTAGGGGTGATTGTAGGTTGTATTCTGGGCGCTGTAACCAACACGATATTATCTGGATTAACAGCTGTAGGAACCATGACATCAGGAATAACATTCACCCTGTATAAGCAACGATCGGGAATGTCTGCAAAAACGCAAAACCTGGGGTTATATATCTACCCCAATAAAATGTTTCTGGCTTATGAAGAACAATAAAAAATCATTTGAACTGCCATACGCAGGGATTGATACAATCAACGGGCATAATGTCCTTTATACGTTGAATGGCGACTATTCCATTGTCATGAAAATTTCCAATTCTGTACTACAGTACTGTGCTGACCCTCAGCAATATTTCAATTATCAGCACGTACTGTTAAATGCCAGCAAAATATTAGGGGAGAATCATGTCGTTCAGAAACAAGATATATTCATACGGAAAAGATACCAAGAAAAGCCGCGAAAAGAATTTTTAGAACAGCAATACCAAGCGCATTTTAAAGGAAGAAAATATACCGAGATTCAAACCTATATCATCTTTACCCATCAAGTGCAAAAAGGCGCTTTTTATACCTACGACCAGCATGCGCTTAATAATTTTCTATTAAACATAAATAAAATTTATGATCTCTTAGTGCAGGCCAGCCTCGAGCCGGAATATCTTAACAAACAGCAGACCGACCATTATGTAAGGCGTGTCCTTTCCATGGACTTCACCAACAGGCATATTGCCCATGATAACATCCAGGCGGGCAACATGGAAGTTCACATTGGAAATAAAGCAGTAAGAAGTATATCATTAATTGACACTGAGCGAATAGATTTACCTGAAAAAGTTGGTTCATACCTCCTCAAGACAGAAAGTAACGGCATACAAAACTTTCCAGTAGACAACTTCTTTTTTCTATACAACATTCCGGAGTACCATTGCTTTATTTACAATCAGATCATTGAAATACCTTCCCAGCGCAAGCTCCTGAATCATCTGGAGATTAAAAGAAATAGGCATTCCGGCATTCCCGATCCAGCCAACTCCTTATGCGTTGAAGATATAGACAGATTATTAATCGATGTGGCACGTGAGAACCAACTTCTTGTCCATGCGCATTATTGTATAGTGTTATGTTGTGAGCCTCAAAGTATGGAAAGATCGGCCAACTTTATTGAATCAGCACTCTTCCAGCAGGGCATAATTCCTTCTCGTAATGCTTTTAATCAGCTGGAATTATTCCGCTGCGCGCTACCAGGCAACAGCTCAGAACTCAAGAAGTATGATAAATTCCTGACTACTATAGATGCTGCACTATGTTTATTTTTTAAAGAAAGGCTACTGGTGGACGAAAAATCCAATTTTCTGTTAACATTCACCGATAGAAGTGGATTACCCGTATCTATAGACCCTTCGGATTTACCCATGCGAACAGGACGGATAAAAAATAGAAATCGATTTGTATTGGGATCATCCGGCACAGGTAAAAGCTACGCCATAAATGCAATAGTACAGCAATATCTGCAATACAATATGGACGTGGTGATCGTCGATGTGGGGCATTCCTACTGGGGACTTTGTCGCACCTACGGTGGAAAGTATATAACATACAGTGAAGAGAATCCGATCACTATGAATCCTTTTGCTCTCTCCAAAGATGAATTCAACATTGAAAAGAAAGATTTCTTAGTTACTCTTATATGTCTGTTATGGAAAGGCTCTGAAGGAACCGCAACGACGCTCGAGCGAGATGTGATAGCTAAGATTATAACAGACTTTTACAGCGTATATTTTTCACAATCCCCTCACCAGCAGCCGGCATTGAATTTCAACGCTTTCTACGATTATGCAAAACAAGAAATCCCACAGGTAATAAAGCAGGAAAAGATAAATTTTGATGCCCATGAGTTTTGTTTTGTTCTGAAGAAATTTTACCTAGGCGGTGAATATGAAACCATATTAAACGAAGCTGCCGATAGCTCACTTTTTGACGAACCTTTTATCGTGTATGAAATTGATAATATTCAACAAAACAAAATCCTTCTCCCTATTGTAACGCTTATTATCATGGATTTATTTATCCAGAAGATGAGACATCGGAAAAACCGACGTAAGACCCTTATCTTGGAGGAGGCCTGGAGAGCAATCTCTTCGCCTATTATGGCTAATTTCCTACTTTATTTAAATAAAACAGTAAGGAAGTTTTATGGTGAAATCATTGAGGTTACCCAAGAAATAAATGATATCATCGGAAATCCTATTATTAAAGATAGTATCATCAATAATTCGGATACCGTAATCCTATTGCAGCAGAATGAAGCTGACTTTAAAAAAGTTGCTGAATTACTCAACATAAGCGAAGTAGAACAGCGCAAAATATTTACTATCAACAAGCTCGATAATAAAAAAGGCAGATCAAGGTTTAATGAGTTTTATATGCGCCGTGGGAGCTCGGGTGAAGTTTACGGTGTGGAGGTAAGCCTCATTCACCACTTAGCTTTTACCACCGAGAAACCCGAAAAATCTGCCGTAGAAATTTATGCCAGCGCCTTTGGGTCTTATCCCCAGGCACTTTCTAAATTCGTTACCCACCTGGAAAGCAGCAAACTTCCATTAAATGAATTTGTAGAGCACATCAACAAAACCAATGCCCCTTATACATTTAATTAACCAGTTATGAAATACCTTTTAATTATATTTTTAGGCATACTAAGTATACCGCAGTCGCCAGGCCAGATATATTTTGATCCTGCAGTAGCCACCGCAACGGCCACCCATGCTGGCATCATAAACAGCCAGATGAAAGATGTCAATGAAAACCTTACACTTATTCAGCGGGGACAACTGGCCGTTACAGGAAAATTGACCCTTATCAACGATCTACAAGATAATATATATAAAGGTCTGACAGAAGTATCCGCGGCAATGTACTCCCTGCTTACCGTAAAAGATATCGCTGATGTTTCCTTAGACATTCTGGAGAATTTAGACAAAGCCTTGGCATTAGCCAGAGCCAGTCCCCTACTTTTATTATTCGCCGAGCAGGGGGTAAGGGATTTTAAAACCCGAGCAAATAGACTAGCCACGGAAGTCAGCTCCTTTGTACTAAAAGGCGGCAAAGATAATTTATTGGACTCTGGAGAAAGGGCAAAACTCCTCAATCTTATCCGCACAGAGTTAAGCATTCTTCGTGGAATTACCTTTGGTATGCAAAGAAGTATGTTCTGGGCTCAGCAGAGAGGGATATTACATGCGCTTAATCCCTATAGCGGCTTTATCAATATTGATAGAAATATTGCAGATGACATTATCAGAAACTCTAAATTGATAAGAAAATGAAAAAAATCCTCATAGCGCTGTTGTTTATTGGGATATCGCAATACACAAATGCACAGCTTAACGTGGAGCTTTTGCATCAACTAGTTGGCCATAGCAAGGACGAGTACGAGCTACAAGTTATTGCCCGAAATAAACAAGCTATTAACTCAACTAACCAAGAGATTATTACAGAACAATCATCTAGATATAAGAAGAGATATATAGATCTCTCCGAGCGGTTTATGGTAATTTCCACCGCCCTACAAGCCTTGAATTCCTCGGTGGAGTCAGCCAGTATAGTCCAACAGATCATTCAGGAGCAACAGCATTTAATAGGACTAGTTTCGGCTGACCCTATATATCTTCCCCTAGTCATACCTACCCAACATGAAATCTTTGATAAAGCGAAGCTATTAGCAAGGTATATACTTGGATTAATGCTTAGCACATCGGATTTAAATTACATGAGTCAGAGTGACAGAAGGATATTATTTGACCATGCCATAAAAGAACTAAGGGAAATTTTAGCTATATCAAAAGGATTAAACAAAAGCATTTACTATAGCTCCTTGCGCAAAAAATTAAATGCCACACCTGAAAATTTCTTTCAACAGGATAAGGAAATTGCACAACGCATATTAAATCAAATAGAGGGGATAAAAAATGAAAAATAAAGTCTTTCTACTGATACTCTTGTTTCCCATTACGCTTGCCGCGCAAAGCCCAGTAACACTAATATATGATGCAGGTCATTTAAAAATAATTAATCAGAATGCAGCTGTACGCTACTCTTCAGAACAATACCACCTCTCCCTACTTACCCATACCAAAAAATCCGTAGAGGACATTTCTATTAATCTCTCCAGCATGCTGTTGCTGCAGGGAATTATTCATAAATCCCTAACTCAGGTGGATGCGGCATTTAAATCCTCCAGAGCGGTCTTATATATTTATAGAATTACAGATGAAATCTTTGACCTTAGCAACCAAGCCTTCCAACAAGCAAAACAAGAGCCTTGGCTTTTGTTATTTGCTGAAGACATCGCCCGAGCGCTGAAAGATAGAAGCATCAAAGTAGCGCTAGAAATATCTGATTTTGTCCTTAAGGAAGGGAATAATATTCTCATGGATCATGCAAAAAGAGATTTTTTACTCCGAAAGGTAACCCTGGAACTTCAGGTCATCCGAGCTCTTATTTTTTCAATCAACAGATCCATGCATTGGACTCGGTTAAATGGGATTTACAGATCTTTAAATCCATATTCTCAATTCATTAATACCGACCGGCAAAAGGCCCAGGAGATAATTCGTCTATCCAGACTATTGAAGTAGAACTTTATAATATTTCAAATTATGGCATTAAACATCCTCAAAAGGCTAATAATATTCGTATTTGTAGCCACTAGCCAAACACATGCCCAGTCTATTAGATCCATAAATGACAAGCACATTCAGCACCAGCAAGAGCGCATGGTATACAAACAATGGGATCGTGATAAATTTACGCCGACAAAAGGGTTCCTTAGTCTAAATTACCAGTACTGGCTAACGTGGGGATTACATCCCAATTACCCCAAACAGGACAGAAGGCCCCTTTCTGCCTATGGACCACAAACATTAAGAATGGGTTTTACCCTCGCTATGAAAGCCGCCGTAGAGAAGAATAAGCTGCATATGGATACTATAAGTAATATTTCCCTAGGCGAACTCGCTCATATATCAGCCCTGGGAAACTCGCTTGACCCTTTGTGGCTGCTGTACTATAAACATCAACTAGCACCACTAATTAACGCTCAAAAAGAGTATGATCCGTTTAAGAAAATTACTCCCACCCTGCTCAACCATCTTAAAGAAAAAGGGGTATACGACTGGTTTATTGAACAACACAATGTGCTGAAAGAAAGGCTGCAACTAATTTGGCAAACGGACATGGAAAGAGGGAGTAGAATCCTGTCTTATCACCGTATTTTAGGTGAATATAGAAAACTTAGCAGCACATTAGACTCAAAAATCGAATATTCCAGAAAATATCTGCTGATAACTAAAGGAATGCCAAACCTTAATTAATGTTCCCAATTATTTTTAACGAAGAAATCACTCTGTGCAGATTTACTATAATCTGCAAGTTTCTTCACAATAACCAATTATATGAAAAACTTATTCCTAAATAATACCGGTGAGCTAAAACATTTCGTCGCTTCTGATATTCCCGAATCTTTTAAGAATACTTTTAGCTTCCTACAGGGAGAAGGGGTTTATGAAGATGGTGTAATGCATTTTCTTAAAGGACTAAAAAACACAGTTTGGTCACATTATGATGTATTCATAAACGATGCACAAGCCTTAGCAGCGGTATTTATGCTTATTTTCTTTGCAATAAAATCCTACGAAATGATCTCAGGTGATAAGCAATTGGAGGTTATGCCCCTGCTTCGTCCTTTTGGTCTGGTAATGATTATAATATGGTGGGGAACTTTCACCCAGGCCATATCCCATCCAACAGATATCATAGCAGCAAAAACAGCAGATCTTTTTAACAACGGGCAGAGTCAAGTTAATGCGCTGCGCCTGCAGCGCGCAGAGCTGATGATACGCGTAGCAGATCAGCTCACTACCCTGCAAGCAGAAACGGATGTCGCCGTGAAAGAAGCCGATACTTGGTATAGTAATGCTTGGGAGTCGGTAACCTCGAAGGTCAAAGAAGGATTTACCAATGTATGGAACTCAGTAACACAGCTCAGAAATAGAATGGAGATTAGCTTGCAGCTTTTATTATCCAATGCACTGGAGTTGGTAGCATTATGGATATTGCGCATAGCAACCTACATCATATTTATGATACAGATTATTTATTCCACCATCCTGATCATTTTAGGTCCATTCTCCGTATCGATAAGTATTTTGCCTGCGTTTCGGGATTCCTTTGGGGCATGGATAGCACGATTTATTAGTGTAAACCTGTATTCGGGGATAGCCTACCTGGTCATGCATCTCTCGAGTTTATTTCAGCAGTATGCCTTAGAAGCAGAAATAACAAGATATACACAACTTTTGGAATCTTCAGGCGATACGCTAGAAAAACTTGGCTGGTTTGCCAGCAACGGTCTTTTAAGTTTTGGGATTGTCATCATAAGCTTTATTATAAGCGCCTTATGTATACTCACTGTACCGAGTATAAGCACTTGGATTATTTCCACCAGTGGCGTCACCTCTGCCGTGAGCACCCTGGCGCGCGGGTCATCGAATTTAATGCGCACCGGACTTCGAATTATTGCTAAAGTTTAAACATTTCCGTATGATAATCAAAAACATAGAGTCAAAAATTAAGCTCGCCTCATTCATTAGCATATTCAGTTTTATCACATCTATCCTTATCTCTGCCCTAGTGAGCTATTATGCTTTTAGACAGATTTCATTATCTCGTCAGTCTGTCTATATACTCGATCACAACAATACACCTTACCAAGCCAAGCAAACCGATATAAACGTAAACCGAGCGTTGGAATACAAATCGCATGTCAACCTATTTCATTCGCTATTTTTTACGCTTGCTCCTGATGAAAAATACATTGAATATCAAATGCAGAAGGCTATGTACTTAATTGATGAATCCGGAGCTTTGCAGTATAATAACCTGAGAGAAAAAGGATTCTTCAATTCCATCTTATCATCAAGCGCTGTACTTACAGTTCAAACTGATTCCATTCAGGTGGATGCACAGCGGAAGTATTTTCGCTATTATGGTAAACAAACCATAGATCGAAGGAGTACTACGGTAATACGTTCCATTGTCACTGAAGGGTATATACATGACCTTAACATTCGAACAGAAAACAATGGTCATGGTGTGTTAATAACACGATGGAAAACATTAGAAAACAAAGATTTAAGCCATGTTCAAAAAACCAATCTTTAAATTCTTCCATCATAGCGTATGGAAGAAAACATTCCCTAAGAGTAAAAATATTGTACCAATAAATGTTATACTACAAAAACATCCTAAATCAGTATTTGCCCTGATGATAATAAGCATCCTTTTATCCATAGGATGCTTTTTCATTTATCAAAATCCACACGCTAAAAAACAACCAAGCGCCATGCCGATAACCCGGCCTTTAAGCAGTAGTATAGCAGGGCTTTTTTCCAGCTTATCGGCGATAAAAGAGATCCTTGTACTGCAAGAAATTGTGGATGTTACACTTCAAAAGGATAGTCTGAATCAAACGGACAGCCTGCTTATCAATCAAACCATACAAAAAATTCATGTCTTAGAAAACATGATGTTAAAATAACAGGAAATTTAAACCATCGGACCATGAACATTAACTTCAAGCATCCCAAATACATTATCCCGCTCATTATACTGCCCTTTCTATTTATATTTTTTTACATTTATAAAGACCTAGTGAAAGATTCTTCAGCAGGCCCCCAGCAAGCAGAGCACCTGCAAGAAAAGATTGTGGACGTATCTCAAGAGGTAAAGAACCAAGCATTAGCCGATAAACTTCAAGCTTATAAAAACCAATACCGGCAGGGAAATGGATATACTGCTATTGGTAGAATACAAGAAGAGCAAAACCAAGAATATAATTTTGAAAACTTTTATAATGAAAAGGAAAAGCAACAACTCGACTCTTTAGAGAAGGAACTAAAAAAACAGCAATTCAACTCCTTTAAGCAGTTTAACCAAAATCCTCAAGAAGATAGACTGCCTCAAGAGCAAACCACCGAATTAAATAAAACCCTCAATAGGCTTTCTCACCTTGAAAATAGAGATACCTCCCCCACACAGTCCTCGCTAACAAGTCATGAAGACCCTATGGAATTATTTAGAAAACAAATGATGTTGGCCGACAGCTTTGCCAAAGCGAGTGATCCGGCATACCAGCAACAACTAGCTAACCTTGAAATAAAAAGACAACAATCTTTAAAAAGAGATAGCATTCAAGCCTTTACAGTAAAAAAATATCACCAGGAAAATTCCGCATTTAATACTTTAAAGTTCACGGAAGATGATTTTCTTATAAAAGCCATCATTGATGAAAATAGAACCGTCTATGCAGACTCCAGGCTCCGCATCCGTATTCTTGAAGATCTGCTCATTGCAGGATACCACATTGAAAAAGGAACTTTTCTCTATGCGAAAATTTCTGGTTTTTCAACCCAACGCATAGAACTGACAATAAGTTCCATTATGCATAAGGGGAGCATTTTGCCCATAGAGCTGAAAATATATGATCAGGATGGCCAACTGGGACTATATGTGCCTAATTCTGCTTTTCGAGAATTTTCTAAAGACCTTGCCAGCAGCACCGCCCAAGGAATGAATATAAATACGGTAATGGAAAATAATTCCCAGCTTTTTATGAGCACCCTGCAGCGCATGTTTCAGTCTTCAAGCAGTGCTCTTTCTAAACATATAAGAAGAAACAGAGCCCACATTAAATACAATTCACTCATTTACCTTCTTGACCCCAAATTGATAACACATCCTTTAAAAAAATAATAATTTAATATGAAAACATTTTGTTCTTTACTAAGCCTATCTTTATTAAGCCTGATTGCCCCTACTCTTCAGGCGCAGCATTTAACGGCAAGCAAACTTAATGACCTTCCTACAGTCACCCTGTTGAATGAAAATACCGTACATTTTCTATCTCCACAGCCTATTAAATATGTAGACATCTCTTCTCAACGCATAAAGGGGGATCTCCCAGTAGAGAATTTACTGCGTATCAAGCTTCTAATGGACTCATCAGAAACTTCCCAGACATTACCTCGGGAGCTGGGAACACTGACCATTGTAGCTGAAGATTTCATTAGCCAGTATCGCCTAGTTCACAGTAAGCAAACACCATCAAACATTCCTTCACTCATCGAAATATCGCCCGAGAACACACGATCCATAGATAATTGGGGTGATCATCTTTCGATGAGCAGTATGCGCGAAATAGCACTTAATATGCTTAAAAAAAGAGAGCGTAAGGCAATCCAAAAATCTAAAGAACATGGAATAGCTATGCAGCTAAATAATATAGGAACATTTAGTGACTACATATTTCTTGATATCAGCTTTTTCAACAGTACTAACCTGGTTTATAATGTAGATGAATTGAGACTTTTCATTGAAGACAAGAAAATAATAAAAGCAAATAATTTTCAAAGCACCGAGCTAACCCTTTTATGGACGCTGCATGAGCTCAAGCATATAAAAAATAAGCAAAGGAATATTTATGTAATTAAAAAAGCTGTTTTCCCTGGGAACAAAACCTTAAGGATAACGCTAACAGAAAAGCAAATATCGGGAAGAATGATAGACTTAAAAGTGAGCTACAAAGATATTCTCAGTGCCGAAAGTCTGTAGTTTTGGCTTGATACTTAATACCAGTTAAAGCCTCATCTTTTCTATCCATTTTAATTATTTCTAGCCTATGGAGGAAACAAAAGAACACAAGCAATTATTTAAGTTGTTACAGCTTAGTATCTATTTTTCTGTATGTATTGAACTTTACTTATTTTACTTCGTCCTTCATTTACAGCTTAACAACTCTTTAACGGCAGCACTGCAGCCGATAAATCAGAAGTTCTTTAAATTGCCGTTTTATTCTACGCTTATAAACAGTAAAATAACAACTCTTTGTTTAATTAGCTTAGTCTCCCTTGGCACACTCTCTAGAAAAAATATTGATCTCAATGCAAAAAGGCATATTCTATTCCCAATTCTGGCGGGTATAAATCTGATTTTTTTCTCCGTATTTGCTTATCATAAAAAAGAAGTTATCCTATTTTGGCAGTACAATATATTTGAAGGACTGTACATTTCCTGTACGCTATGTGGTACTATACTCGTTCATATTGCTTTAGACAATATTTCTAAAATCATCCGTTCTAACTGGGGAAGAGACCGGTGGAACATAGAGCAAGAATCGTTCTTGCAACCTCAAAAACCTGTTGAAAAACCCTATGCGGTGAATATACCCATGCTTTTTTATCACAAAAGGAAGGTTCATAAGGGATATATTACGCTGGAAAATCTTTTTAGAGGGCTACTGCTTTGTGGGGTGCCAGGTAGTGGCAAAAGTTTTGGTATTATTATGCCCATCATCAGGCAGATGGTCAATCAGTCCTTTACGCTATGTCTATACGATCTTAAATACCCTGACCTGGGTAAAATAGCCTACTATCATCACCTAACCTTAAAGCGAAAAGGTAAATGCTCAAACTATAAGTTTCACGTCATCAACCTCCATGACCCCTGCATGAGTAGACGTGTGAATCCTTTTAAAAGCGAATATATAAATACCCTGGCGGACGCTTCGGAAACAGCCGAAGCACTGGTAGAAGCTTTAAAAAAAGGAGATAAATCCACCGGTAGTGATCAATTTTTTACGCAATCAGCCATAAATTTTCTGGCGGCCTGTATCTATTTCTTTAGTAAGTATGATAACGGAAAATTTTCAACCCTGCCACATATACTTTCGTTTCTGAACTTATCGTATGATGAAATATTTTCCGTGTTATTCCGAAATCAAGAATTAGCCTCACTGCTTTCGCCTTTTATGACTGCCTATAAGGCGAAAGCATTTGATCAATTGGAGGGGCAAGTGGGGACGCTTAAAATATTTATCTCTCGCATGGCAACCAAAGAGACATTCTGGGTCTTCTCGGGAGATGATTTTAATCTTAATATATCATCTCCAAACTCTCCCGGCCTACTTGTGCTTGCAAATGATCCCCGCACACAGAGTATAAATTCTGCCTGTTTGTCCACCATATTAAACAGAGTGACCAAATTAATAAATACCAAAGGAAATCTTCCTGTTGGCCTTATAGTGGACGAAGCGCCCAGTGTGTACATTCATAAAATAGATATTCTTCTGGCACAAGCTCGCTCCAACTTATCCGCCGTGGTAATCGGCGTTCAGGAGCTACCCATGTTGCGCCAGCAATATGGTAAGGAAACCGCCGACACTATAATATCCATAATGGGTAATATATTATCCGGAGCAGTACGTAATAAGGAAACATTAGAGTGGCTTGAAAGAATACTGGGAAAGGTTAAACAAAAGGGGGAAAGTATTAGTATTGACAGAAACAAAACCACCGTTTCCTATAATGAAAAATTAGATTACTTGATTCCTTCAGGGAAAATTGCATCCCTATCTACGGGTGAAATTGTAGGCCTTACAGCACGTGATAGAATAGACAAATTTACCGGTCAATTTCAGACAACAGCAATACACTGCAGAGTAGACCTGGATCAGCAGGAGCTTACTAAAGAAGAAAGCAGCTACCTGGACATGCCCCAATATTATGACTTTGGAGATAAAAAGGAACAAATCCTCGCAGAAAATTTTACACGCATAACCGATCAGGTAAAACAAATGGTTTCTAAAATTTTAAGCTCCCGGGCTTCACCTCCCACATTCTAATACGACAACTATGATTCCAATTTTTACAGAGCTGCCTGCACCGAGTACATGGCAAAGGCTCATCATGCTCTTCTCCATTCTCTGCCTGCTAACTCCCACACGTGCTCAAAGCCTTTCCTTTAGCCAGCCTTTGACCCGTATGCATATAACCTCAAGTTATGGAATACGCATGCACCCTATCCTAGGCGTATATAAATTCCATAGGGGTATTGATCTGGCTGCAAGAAGTGATACGGTAAGGAGTATTCTCCAAGGCCAAATTATTTCTATGGGGTATAGTAAAACATTAGGATATTTTGTTGCAACAGGGCATGGGGAGCTGACTATAGTATATGGTCATCTTTCATCCATAAGCGCAAAACCTAAATCCTTCGTACAAGCCGGCGACATACTAGGAATTACCGGTTCCACCGGACTCTCAACCGGCGATCATTTACATCTAGAAGTTAGACTTCTTGGCAGGACGATAGATCCTCTGCTATTATTTAGATACTTACAAAAATTAAATCAATAGATCATGGATATACACTTAAACTCACTTATAGAAAAACTTGCTATGTTAACTACGCAAGATGAGATAGAATTAAACCCCTTTGAAGCTGAAATATATGGAATAGCTAATTCGGATATTTTACCACTCGAGGAATACCAGGGAGGGCCAGAGGATGAATAACAAGAAAAATTCAGTATATGAGCTTGTAGCAGCAAATATTATTAAGCAATTGGAACAAGGAACTGCACCCTGGCAGATACCTTGGCAAAGCCATGGGCCTTCATTTGAACTCCCTTATAACGCCATAAGCGGTAAAAGATATAGAGGCATAAATATTCTATCGCTTTTATCCGCCGAGCGATCAGATCCTAGATGGGTCACCTTTAAACAAGCAGAAGCGCAAGGCTGGAAAATTAAAAAAGGAGAAAAAGCCTCGTTGATCCAATACATAAAGACACACGAATATAATGCCCTAAAGGATGATCATGGACAAATTGTATTTAATGAGTCTGGCAAACCTGTCCAGGAGCTCAATATGCTATATAGACCTATGATTGCCAATGCTTGGGTATTTAATGCTGAGCAGATCAATGGTATAGCACCTATCGTTCAGGTTAACAATCCAGAAAACAAATGGGCTGTCATTGATCGTGCTGAAAAGCTTGTGGAGGCATCCAAGGCGGTAATAAGTCATACACACGAGGATCGCGCATATTACAACATTACAAGCGACAAAATTGTTATGCCCCTGCGTCATCAATTCCCTGCAGCAGATAAATATTACGCCACTCTATTACATGAACTTGGGCATTGGACCGCACATGAAACTCGGCTGGACAGGAATATTTTATACCGGTATGGATCCATGGGCTATGCCCGAGAAGAACTCAGAGCGGAAATTGCTTCTATGCTTTTAGGGCATGAACTAAATATCGGTCATGACCCTTCTCAACATATAGCCTATGTGGAGAGCTGGATAAAAATATTAAAAAACACGCCATATGAAATACAACTAGCAGCTTTAGAGGCTGAAAAAATTTTTAACTATGTATTATCATTTGACATAAAAAGATCGCAAAATCATAATCAGCAACAGCATCAATCGCATGCCGGGCATTTAAATCCAAAACTTCCTGACAAACATCTGGGTATGGGAGAAATTATTAACTATAATCATTCATCTTATAAAATTTGTGGTTTATTGAAAAAGGGAAGACTTAAAGTGGAAGACCTGAATTCAGGTAATAGTTTTATAGTCTCCAAAAATGATAGATTGTTTGAGTCATTAATCAATGCAAAATACAAGGACAATATTTTTCACCTTGGTAAAAACGAGGCGGAAGTAAATGCTCTACCCCCGGATCATCAGGCCAAAATAATTTCTATAAAAAGATAACCCAATACATGATGAAAGAAAAAATTGACATCAATACGCTACCCACTGTTGATTTAGCACAAATTGGCTTATATAATGATGGTGAATGGAAGATCTCACAAGAAAACATTCAATCTCTGCTGCAGGGAAAAAAAACCGATCTACTTATGCTTGCCATTAAACGGGGAAATGATATAATAAATCTCCACGCCAAAATATCCTTTATACAGGGAACATTAAAAATTCATCCCATATATAACAATCCTCAATTTCATCCCCTGCTTTCAGATCAAGAGTCGAACTTATTAATGCATGAAAAGAAATCTTTAATACGTAAACCACAGAAAAATGCTATATACACTCAGCAAGAAAGTATATTTATAGCATACGATTCCCAGACAAGAGAATTTACCTCTTATAGCAGCTCTACACTTCCCAAAATTCAGATGGTTAATAATATAACATTAAATAATAAACAACAAAAGTCGTTAGCGCATGGAGACAGCATCGTGCTGCAGGACGGCTCCCATATACAGTTTTCAGTAAAATCTGGTCTTCACATCCTCAGCGATAACAAAGAAGTTGTATTCAGCGTTAGCCACAATAAAGAAAGTACATATTATATAATTAAATTTCCTGAGAACAATATTGCACCGCAGCGATCTCTTTCTAATCAAGAGAATCCAAATACTCGAAAAATTATCTAGGTAACTTAACCGCTGGTCAAATATTGAGCAAAAATAATGGAGCACTACTGGCATAGTGCCCCATAAATTGTTTTTCATTAGACAGATTAATATCCTACTCCTGTACGGCGTGGCTGTCTGATTGCAGGCCAAGGCTGAGGTTTTCCATCTCTACCTAATGGCAGTACACGTTTCTCTCTATTCACTAATTCCGGCTCTTCGGAAGCTTTATAGGTCATGATGGCGGTAAGTATAACGTTACTTTTCAAATCATCAAAAACCAATTTATCGTATGTATCTAAATTGGTGTGCCATGTGCTGTTGTAGTAACCCCAGGACAACGAACTTAGCATAAATGCCGGTACGCCCGCTGCCACAAAAGATGCGTGGTCTGAACCTCCACCACCTGGAGAACCTGGAAAGTCTGTTTTAATCTCACGAGTGATTTGATAAGGAACTGCCGACATCCATCTGCCAACATAATCATAGGCATGCACAAAGCCAGAACCATTGATATTTTCTACCCTACCTGTACCGTTGTCTAGATTGAATACCGCTTGTGTCTTTTCTACGATTTCTGGATTATCCAGCACAAATGAACGCGAGCCATTCAAACCCTGCTCCTCACTTCCCCATAGACCGATGAGAATGGTACGTTTTGGGTTGGGCAATAACTTTTTAAGCACGCGCGCGACTTCCATCATTGCAATAGTACCTGTTCCGTTATCTGTAGCCCCAGAACCCCCTTCCCAGGAATCCAAGTGAGCCGATAATATCACATACTCGTTGGGCTTCTCTGTACCTTTGATTTCCGCAATGGTATTGAAAGATGGAACTG
>JBMDWK010000165.1:0-13625 GCA_048595255.1 Sphingobacterium sp.
TTTTCTACACGTTTGATGGTAATTTCAAGAGGTTCATTGAGATTGGGTGCGCTGCTGAAAGAGTACGACCTACGAACTTCACGTTCACCAAATTCAAACACCAACGTAAGAAATTGCCCTGCTTTATATATTGGAAATATACCAGACAAATCGACAAAACGAATTGAAATAATTTCGTTCGGATGCCTTATTATTTCAGATACTTTGAAGTCATACATACACCTTAAAGATAAAAATAAAAAACGACCTCCATAAAAAAAACCTGACCGCTAGTGTCAGGTTTTTTCAATATTATATGAGTAAGATTACAACTTACGTTTTACTTCTACCTGTTCGTAAGCTTCTACAATATCGCCCACTTGAATGTCATTAAAGCGATCAATATTCAAACCACATTCGTAACCTTGAGCAACTTCTTTCACATCGTCTTTGAAACGTTTCAAAGAAGCCAACTTACCTGTATGAATTACTACACCGTCACGGATGATACGAATATCATTATTACGTGTAATTTTTCCACTTGTCACCATACATCCGGCAATTGTACCCACTTTAGAGATTTTGAATGTCTCACGGATTTCAACTTCCGCCACAATTTTCTCTTCAAATTTCGGCGCCAACATACCTTCCATCGCTGACTTAAGCTCATCGATAGCATCATAAATGATCGAGTACAGACGTACATCAATTTGTTCTGCTTCGGCCAACTTACGTGCATTTTGCGTAGGTCTCACTTGGAAACCGATGATAATAGCGTCTGAAGCAGAAGCTAACAACACATCAGATTCGGAGATTGCACCCACAGATTTGTGAATGATATTCACTTGGATCTCGTCTGTAGACAGCTTCAATAATGAATCGGATAATGCTTCGATAGAACCATCCACATCACCTTTAACGATTACATTCAATTCTTTGAAGTTACCGATAGCAAGACGACGACCAATTTCATCCAGCGTAATGTGCTTAGTCGCACGCATACCTTGCTCACGTTGCAATTGAAGACGTTTGTTTGCTACTTGACGAGCTTCGGATTCACTCTCCATGACATATAATTTGTCACCGGCAGTTGGGGCACCAGACATACCTAAGATCTGAACCGGAACAGAAGGACCAGCTTCTTTCACACGTTCTCCTCTTTCGTTTGTCAAGGCTTTTACTTTACCTGAATGCGAACCTGCAAGAATTGGATCTCCTACACGCAAGGTACCACCTTGTACCAATACTGTAGTAACGATACCACGTCCTTTATCTAAAGCTGACTCGATTACTGAACCTACAGCACGTTTTTTAGGATCGGCCTTTAATTCTAATAATTCAGCTTCTAATAATACTTTTTCTAATAATAAATCAACATTTTCACCAGTCTTAGCCGAAATTTCTTGGGCTTGGTATTTACCACCCCAATCTTCTACTAAGATGTTCATTGCTGATAATTGCTCACGTATACGATCTGCATTAGCGCCCGGCTTATCCACTTTTGTGAATGCGAATACAATCGGCGAACCAGCAGCTTGTGCGTGGTTGATAGCTTCTTTTGTCTGAGGCATCACCGCGTCATCGGCAGCGATCACGATAATAACAATATCTGTTACTTTCGCACCACGTGCACGCATCGCTGTAAAGGCCTCGTGACCTGGTGTATCTAAGAATGTGATCTTACGGCCATCATCCAATTTCACGGCATATGCACCGATATGCTGGGTGATACCACCGGCTTCACCTTTAGTAACGTTTGCTTTACGGATATAATCTAATAAAGAAGTTTTACCGTGGTCAACGTGTCCCATTACTGTTACGATAGGCGCACGAGGAATTAGGTTGGCTTCTGTATCTGCTTCTTCGAGTTCGGCAGTCTCCTCATCCTCAGGTTTGATAAATTCAATTTGGTAACCAAATTCATCCGCTACAATAGTCAAAGTCTCCGCATCCAAACGTTGATTGATGGATACAAACATACCTAAGCTCATACAAGTTGCTATAATCTGAGTCACCGGTACATCCATCAAGTTTGCTAATTCATTCGCCGTAACAAATTCTGTCACACGAAGAATTTTTGCTTGCAATTCTTGTTCTAATGCAGCTTCCTCTGCTGACAATGCTATATCATCACGTTTTTGACGACGTAATTTAGCACGTTGAGCAAATTTACTTGACTTACCTGCACCACTTAGACGAGCAAGTGTTGCTTTGATTTGATCTTGGATTTCTTTTTCTGATAATTCTTCTTTTGGAGCGTCATTTCTTCCGCCTTTATTTCTATTATCAAATCGTCCTCTATTTGCTCCAGGGTGTTGATTGCCACCACCTGGACGGTTGTTGTTATTGCCTCTTGGCCCACCAGGGTGTTGACCTCCCGGTCTATTTTGTCCTTGTCCCTGCCCTTGTTGGCCTGAATTTGGTCTATTTTGTCCTCCTTGCTGATTGTTTTGATCATTAGGAGATACGGGGCTACCCGGTTTATTCGTACGCTTACGCTTACGTTTATTATCTTGATTGGCATTAGAAGATGAAGCCACAGGCTTATCCTTAGGTTTGAAAGTCGGTAATTCAATTTTACCGATTACTTTCGGACCTTCTAATTTTTCAGAACGCGCACGGATTACATCATCCACGGGCTGAGCTGGTTTGGCTGGTGCGGGAGGAGTTACAGGAGTTTTGGGCTCTGTTTTCTCTTCTACTTTTTTTGGTGTTGCTATTGTTTGTTCTGTTTTAGCAGGTTTAGCTTCTTCCGGAGTAGAAGCTTCTACCTTTTGTTGTGGTACTTGTTGCACAGGTTTTTGTACAGGCTTAGCCTCTACTGGAGGTTGTGCTTTGACCTCTTCTTTTATAGGTTCGGCCTTTGGTGCTTCCACTTTAGGCTCCTCTTTTTTCTCTACGACAGGCGGCGCTGGCGCTGCTACTGGCTTTTTCTCTTCGATGGGTTCATCTGCCTTTTTAGATTTAGGCTTATTCAAACTATCCAAATCGATTTTACCCACTACTTTTAGCGCGCTACCTTGTGATTCCTCTTTGGCTTCTTCTTTTTCCTTAGTAGGTAAGGAAGGTGTTGCCAATGGACTCTTAATTAAGATTTCATTTTCTGTATCATCATTTTTAGAAGGTGATGATTCTTGGGCTATAGCAGAACTTCCAGATGAAGGAGTTTCTTCACGACGAATCTTGCCAATAACAATTTGTTTAGCTTCATCTTTTGCGATTTTGTCTCCTTGAAATTTACGCAAAAGAACATCGTACATGTCTGCAGATAATTTGGTCGTAGGTTTTGCTTCTACCTCGATCCCTTTTTCTTTTAAATAATCTACTGCAGTACCAATACCAATATTAAGCTCTTTCGCTGCTTTAAGTAAGTTTATGCTTTTACCTTCTGTCATCTAATATTAACCTCTAAAAATTCTGTTCTTTACAAAAATATGATTTTTTCGCACGCATTTAACAAATATTTACATTTTATATGTAACTAATGTTAACATCAGAGTTTTATTCAAACTCCGATGCTAAAATGCGTACTATTTCTTGAATCGTATCGTCTTCTAAATCTGTACGGCGCACTAATTCTTCATGTGACAATGCTAAAACTGACTTCGCGCTATCTAGACCAACACGTTTCAATTCGTCTATGATCCAGCTGTCAATTTCGTCTGCGAATTCTTCGATATCCACATCCTCCTCCACTTCGTCATTCTCACGGTATACATCGATTTCATACCCTGTCAATTTGCCTGCCAATTTTATATTGTGACCACCACGACCAATAGCCAAGGATACTTGATCAGGTTTTAAATATACAGCTGCCGTTTTGTTCTCATCATCAATTTTGATGGAAGTAATACGCGCCGGACTCAATGCACGTGTAATGTACAACGATGAATTTGTCGTAAAATTGATTACGTCAATATTTTCATTGCGCAATTCGCGAACAATACCGTGTATACGTGAACCTTTCATACCCACACATGCTCCTACTGGATCAATACGGTCATCGTAAGATTCTACCGCTACTTTGGCGCGCTCTCCTGGTTCGCGAACGATTTTCTTGATGGTAATCAATCCATCGAAAATCTCCGGCACTTCCAGTTCGAACAAACGTTGCAAAAATTCTGGTGCCGTACGTGAAATAATAATCTTAGGATTACTATTCATCATATCCACCTTGTGTACTACAGCACGGATGCTGTCACCTTTTTTGAAATAATCCGCAGGTATTTGCTCTGTTTTTGGTAATAACAATTCATTACCATCTTCGTCTAAGACTAAGATTTCTTTTTTCCAGATTTGGTAAACTTCTCCGATTACCAATTCCCCTTCACGGTCTTTATATTTTTTGAAAACTTCATCTTTCTCTAGTTCTAAAACTTTAGAAACTAAAGTCTGACGAGCAGCTAAAATAGCGCGACGTCCAAAGCTCTCTAATGTAATCTGCTCAATATAATCATCACCTACTTCCAAATCCGGATCGTATTGATGTGCCTCAGCCAATTCGATTTCCAAATCGTCATCTTCTGAGAAACCATCTTCCATGACAACACGCGTTCTCCAAATTTCTAAGTCACCATTATCTGGGTTTACGATTACGTCAACATTTTCGTCAGTACCAAAACGTTTACGAATCATACTACGAAATACTTCTTCCAGTACTGTGATTACCGTTGGACGGTCAATATTTTTGAACTCTTTAAACTCCTGAAAAGAGTCAATCAAATTAATATTGCTGCTCATTTTTATTTAAATGAAATTAACACCCTTGTTTCTTTTATTTGATTTGTAGGTATAGCGGCTTCTTTAGATTCTGCTTTTTTACCTTTTTCTTTTATTTTTTCTTCTATCACAATTTCGGATTCCGTAGCCGACAGAAGTTTACCTTCTTTGATCCCATTATCTACCAATTTCACGCGCACATCTCGGCCGATATTCTTCGTGAATTGGCGTAGCATGGTCAGTGGTGAATCAATACCCGGTGAAGATACTTCCAAACGATAGGCATGCTCAATCACATTTTCTTCTTCCAAATGGAAGCCTACATGTCTACTTACAGCCACACAGTCCGCAATAGCGATTCCATTGTCTCCATCCAGCAAAATGGACAATACACCATTTTTGAGCATGGTAATGCTTACTATAAACAAATCATCGCGGTCTGCAATCTTTTCTTCTACTAATTCTTTAACGCGTTTCTCAATCTGCATATTTATTTCGAAATTGAATTAAAAAAGGGGACATTCCATGCCCCCTTTCCTTTCAGATAATGCAAATATACAAAATATTTACACAAGCAAGAATTTTTTGACGGCTATTTTTTTGTTTCCACGACCGAATTGATTGTTTTTTGCATCTGAGCCATCATTGTGGTCAAGGACTCGATGGTCGGCTCAGCCGTCGGCTCTGGAAATTCCGTAGAGATATATGCCTTCGCTTTCCATACTTCTAATATGTCGGATGGTTGTACCCAATATGGTTCGTATACCTTATTGTCCGAAACAAGTTTTAAACCTTTGTCATCTTTATATTTGAAAGCAATACGTTTGTATACGACACCATCATCCTTAGAAATCACCACATAGGTTTGCCCTGGCTTAATATCATGCCAATCTTCCACATACTCTCCGATCACGATGGAGCCACTCGGAAGGGGCAGCATGGAGTCCCCTTTTATCTCAAAAGCACGGTAGGTACCCTGATTGAACATCGGTAGTGAGAATTTAGGCAATTCTTTGACATACTCCGGATCGCCATATCCATTCAAATAACCCGCGCTAGCTTTCACCGGGACCAATTCAATATTTTCTCTATCCTGTGCATCGACAGTCACCGAAAGCACCCGTAGATTTGAAGCATCACTTTTTGCTACTGGCTTCCACTTCTCATTAATCTCATCATTCGCTAATTCATCCATACTGAGCCCATAATATTCGGCTATTTTTTTTAGCAACTCATACTTGGGTTCAGCACGGTCTTCTTCGTAAGCACCTACTGAAGCACGCTTAATCTCCATTAAATCAGCAAACTGCTGTTGTGTCAAGTTGTTTTTCTTACGTAAAAACTTAAGGTTGGAAGCGATATTTGACATATTATTTTTTCAAAATTATTTTTAAATACTAAAATTATTAGTAATATTGTGCCAATAAAATTAGTAAACATATTTTGTAAACCCAAATATTTTAGTAAAAAGTATGCCAAAGCACATCGTATATATCACTACAGACGCCAACAGAATTTATCTTGAAGCTGGTTATTGTCAAGACATTGCCCTAAAATTGTTTGAGCTACAAAATACCTCGAGTTCATTTATGGCGCGTGGACCAAAATTTTCGCGCATCGTCCACACGGAGGAGTTTGATAGCTTTGAAGCTGCAGAGCGTCGAAAAAATGAATTGAATGCCTACACACGTATGCAAAAGGAAAAACTAATACGCCGCTATAATCCGAATTGGTTGGGAATCTACAATATGGATACCCCTATAATGAAGAAAGCTGCTGTTTATGCCTAGACATAAACAACAGCTCCTTAACAACCTTAACATATCGCTATGTGGATATATGGACTACCATCCTGGCGCGAAGTTTAATCCAAATGTTCCAAATTTAGATTTTGTCTTTTGGAATGGTATAGCATAATACGGTTCTAATATCATTGCGCCAAATAAATTGATACGTAAAGAAACTCCTGCACTGAACACTGGTACACGAATATTAGGATCGTAAATCATAATAGGATTGCCTGATGGATCTAATACTTGCTGTCCGTTGCTCATAGCTGGCACCACATCATCTTGTGACCTGCTCATCTTGATCGTGTTGCCCCCGTACCAAGCCAGACCACCATCAATGAAGAAGTTTAGATCTGAAAACAAAAGTCCAGATTTAACCAAAGCTAACTTCTCAGGTCCTGTGAATGGAATACGCACTTCAAAATTACCGATTGCCATTCGCGAACCAGATAGTTCTTGAAAACCTACATTGCCTGTTACATCTATATTTCCACTCTCATATCCTCTTATCAAATACGGATAACCGATATACACCGGATACAATGCACGTTCATCCTTACCCATACGCATATAAGAATAAAAACGAGCGGCTATCGTTACGGGTTTATAGCGATTGTATTTTCTTAAATCAATATTGGCTGCCGTGAAGTTAAAATCACCAAAATATTGCTCCGCACCTATACGATATCTAAATCCTTGCAATGGTGCTGTAATCCCAAAAACAGCATTATCACCTACAAAGCCTGCATTCACCTGCTGGATCACAAAAGGTTTCAAATTACCGAATCCAATTTCTGAAGCTTCTTCGTTGGTTATTTTTTGGCGGTCGCCATAGCCATAGAGATAGCTCTGTCTCCATTTGTCCACGCGATAACCGTATCTTGAGATGGCTGCTCCTACCTCAAATCGATGATTTCGGTTGAATGGATGTGCGACAAATGCTTCCGCTTGTGTCTGGAATGTACGAATTATATAAGTATTTATCGCTGGCTCATCTCCATAACCAAAATTCTCATACCCATATGATGAAAAACCAGTCATAAAAGGTATATGCGAAATAGCACCACCCCAGTTGAGGCGACTGCGTTGATTAATATAGGCAACCTGCCCACCGAAATCATAGATTTCGCCATTTATATTTAATGCTGCAAATATCTGATTGTAGCCTAAGATATCAGAAAATATACCTTGGACACCGGAGTTGATACCCGCTCCGTATCGCGATCCCACAGACATACCAACACCGGAGTTGGCTAAATAATCCAACTTAAACTTCGGCGTATAAGCGATACTATTAATTTCATTATCCGAAATCCTATTGAACACATTGAAGTTACTCAAATTACGATTGACGACATTGACACCGCGATCCACATTCGGAGGCAAGATAGCTGCCGTCATATCAATTTCGGTAGGCGACACTTGTTGTGGACTGAAATCACTGGCATGAGCGCGTAATATCTCGTACTTTTTCTTTTTGAAGAAAGAATAAACGATATCGTCGTTAGCGGATACGGATATTGCAGGAGAATACTCCGTAATACCAGATATACCCGTAAAATAATCAGTCATACGCTCTACCGAGCCCGAATTCAAATGATAACGGAAAAGGTTTCGGAATCCATCACTGTTCGATAAGAAATAAATGGTAGTACCATCGGCCGAAAACTGAGGGTTCAGATTGTTTGCCCCTGGAAATACCGATACGTTGGTGATTTTTCCTGTAGCGACTTCATACATCGCTAGATTCATCGGGATTTTTACCGAACGATTATCCCCTTGCAATGCTAATCTGTCCGTACTGAATACGATATATTTACCATCTCGGGAATAATTGGGCTGATAATCTGAATAGACATCATCTGTCAGCTGTGTTACTTCTTTTGTCCGTGTATTGTAAGTATATAGATCCGAATGACCATCCACCAATCCCGAAAATGCAATGGTTACGCCGTCTGGAGCCCACGCTATATTGGCAAATTCGACAATATCGCCCATAGCCTCGGTGAGAATAGGCTTACCCGATTGTACATCGACGATCATAAGTTTATTTTTACCCTGCGAGAATACGGAGAAAGCAAACTTTTTGGAGTCTGGAGAAAATGAGCCCGCTGACTCGAGGAAACTGAATTCATCGATATCTCTATTGGTCAGCTTACTACCCAATTTTCGGATCCGTTTTCCTGTCTGGGCATCTGCCAAGTACAGATCTATACTAAACAAATCCTGTTCGGAGAGATATACTATATATTTGCCATCAGGTGATATCGATGGCGATAAGTTCATATTTCCAGCATTGCTTGTATTCACTAAGCTCATGCCTATAGGTCTCGTGGTGGTATCTTTTCCTAAATTCCGATACCCCTGCTCCATACTGTTTTTCCATAGTGTGGACATGGTCTGTGAATCATAGCCGAATACGCGACGCATCGCAAATTCATAACCATATTTGGCTGTTTCGATAAATAATGGCATGATCACTGTATCGCCATACGTCGATCCGATAAAAGACCAAAATGCTTGCCCATAGCGATATGGGAAATAATCATAAGATTGCTCCGTCATCTGCTTGAGTGATGGGATATCTTTGTGTAGATAGGCATCACGCATCCACATCGAAGTGAAAGCGTCATTCTTACCGATGGAAAAATATTCGGCCATACCTTCTATCATCCAAAGGGGAATATTTCCTATATTTTCTAGACGCGTCGAATCCCCTCCTTCCATAATGACGCGATATTGAAAAGCATGCACGAGCTCATGCCCCAACACATGGCGCGTCTGCTGATTAATCTGCATGATAGGCATGACTACCCGCTGCTTAAAGGCTTCAGTAACACCGCCCGTTCCTACGGATATCTCTCCCGAAATAGCTGTCGTCTGCTGAAATTCTGGGTGATTGTTGTAAAAAATAATTGGGTTTTTGCGTAAGAAAGTATCCTGAAATACCTGCTGATGCAAGTCGTACCAGATTTCGGACTCTTTGGAGAGCCAGCGCATCATGGAGTCATTATTGAGGTAGTAGTAAATATTGAAGTGCGGCGTGTCATATACTTTGAAATCCAGCTTCTTATACCGCATTTTATTCTGCCCGAAGTACTGCGCATGCACACTACTACATAAGCATATCAAAATCAGGCTATATATAATCGTCGTGAAATATTTCCTATTCATTAAATTCATAGTTATCCCAGTTAGTATATTAAATATAATTAATATTTTTAGAACTCCTCATTTTCTGTTTGTTCCGTCGTCGTGCTTTCTACCGGTTCTACCACCTCAAAATCCTCAGCTTCGTTTTGCGAGCTGTCTCTTGGGACACTGTGGTAGATTCGCGGTGATGGACATTTATATTGTTTGGTAATCTCGACAGTCGGCTCTGCAAACTTGCCAAATGTCACCCCTAGCTCCGGATGCTTATATACTTCTTCCATAAACATGGCATAGATAGGAAGTGCTGTCTTCGAACCTTCGCCCGTAGCTGAATTTTTGAAGTGTATGCTTTGTTCATCACAACCGACCCATACCCCTGCTACTAAGTCTTTTGTCACCCCCATATACCAAGCATCGACATAATCCGAAGAAGTCCCCGTCTTACCTCCTATTTCGTTGTTTTCTTTGAATAAATCCCATTCCCATAAAGCTTGGGAAGTACCACGAGGTTCTTCGATCGTACCACGCAACATATAGGTCATCAGCCAGGCATTCTCTGGACTGATAGCTTGCTTATGCTCCGTCTTGAAAGAGGCTATTACATTACCATCCTGATCCACAATCTTTGATACCAATATAGGATCCGTTGTTTTCCCTTCATTCATAAATGTACTATAGGCTTTGACCATTTCATACACAGATACATCATTGGGACCTAACCCCACAGAGGGTACAGCCTGCAATTTGCTTTCGATGCCGCATTTATGAGCTGCCTCAACTACTTTATCGGCGCCCACAGCTTCGGTCACCTGTGCCGTAATCGTATTCAAGGATCTGGCCATGGCAAGGCGCAGTGACATATCGCTATAAGATATAGACCAATCCGCATTTTTAGGCTCCCAAACTTCCGGACCGTCCTTGCCTTCAAATTCAAGACGCACCGGCTTGTCCGTAAACTTATCACAAGGCGTCATCCCCGCCTCCAATGCTGCCAAATACACAAAAGGTTTGAATGTAGACCCTGCTTGGCGTTTGGCTTGGTTGACGTGGTCAAACTTATAGTAATGATGATTGATACCACCCACCCATACTTTGATCTCGCCATTGTACGGATCCATAGCCATCATACCTGTATTCAACATCATCGCGTAATGTTTTAAGGAATCCATCGTCGAGAAATTTACTTTCTCGATACCATCCCAGGTGAATACCTCCATCTCCTTCTTCAAGTTGAGCAACTGAAAAACACTGTCTTCATTGTTTTCAAATTGCTCCATCAGATTTTTATATACCGAGAGCTTGCGGGCCTGATTTTCTAAAAATTCAGGTATCACATTTCCCTCTTTGTCACGCCAGGGCTCTTCACTCCCCCAAGTATTTTTAAGCCTTTGCTGCAATTCTTTCATCTTTATTGCCATGACATCCTCTGCTATCTTTTGCATGCGCGAGTCTATGGTCGTGTAGATTTTTAGCCCTGCTTTATTGATATCGATTTCATTGTCCTGACTCCATTTATCCAACCAACGGTAGACCGCCGAGCGTATATACGAATCATTGGCATCTACATTGTCATGAAAACGGAGGTCTAACCTTAACGAGTCTTGAGACAGTTGTGCTACCTCATCATCCGAAATATATCCTGCTTTTTGCATTTGCGACAAGACCACGTTACGACGCTGCACCGCATTTTTAGGATTCCGAATTGGATTATAGATTGTAGTACCTTTGAGCATACCTACGAGCAGCGCACTTTCGGTCATGCTCAGCTGCGATGGCAACTTATTAAAATAACGTAATGACGCGGATTTGATTCCATAGGCATTATTGCTGAATGACACAGTATTGAGATACATGGTGATAATCTCCTTCTTTGAATACCTGCCTTCCAATTTATAGGCCGTCATCCACTCTTTGTATTTGGTAATTAGAATTCGTACACCGGGGATTTTGCTGAGGTAGCCCTGCGAGTGGGCGTATCGCGTTTTGAAAAGATTTTTGGCCAGCTGCTGCGTAATCGTGCTGCCGCCACGTTGGTCACCTTTGATGGTAGAAACAATGCCCGATGCCAACCCCAAAAAATCTACGCCCTTATGTTTATAGAAACGAATATCTTCCGTAGCGATCAACGCATTGATAATATGCGGCGAAATACTGTCGAAAGCAACCGGGTCGCGATCCTCATCAAAATAGCGACCGATGAGTACCGAATCTGCCGTATACAACTCTGAAGCTACATTGAGTGTAGGCATCACTATATCTTTTTTGGTAGGAGAATATCCAAATAACCATAAAAAATTAAGCTGAACTGCACAAGTAAGCAATACGATGGAATATAGACCAATGATGATGTATCGCAGAAATCGATTTTTTACGCGTCTAAACATACGGTAAATATGAATAAAATGTTTTGTAAAAACGTATACAAAACTACATTTAAAACAAACTGAATAATAAAATTAACGATTTTTAACAAATACTAATAATAGGTTAAATTGTACACTATCAAATAATTCAATACGCGCAAATATTTAAAAATCATATACAGAGTGCAGAGTGCATTAAAAATCATTTTATTTTGCCTAATTTTACGCTAGCATTTTAACTTATGACATGTTAAAACAGACTTTACAGCAAAAATTATTACAGAAATTATCTCCGCAGCAGATACAATTTATTAAGCTTCTGCAAGTGCCGACGGCTTCGCTGGACGCGCGCATCAAGGAAGAGTTGGAAGAGAATCCGGCTTTGGAAGATGGAAGTCTGGCCAATATGAATGATCCGCTTGAAGACTATCCGGACAAAGATCCAGATGAGTATGAAAGTAACGGCGAAGAATCTTTTGAAGAAGAATTTTCATTGGAGGAATATATACAGGAAGACGACTATAAGGATTATGGCAGCAACTTCAATAGTGACGATGATGATGATCACAAAGAGATCCCTATTGCCATACAAGATTCTTTCTTCGAGAAACTGCAAAATCAGCTCGATTTATTAGCCCTGACCGACAAGCAATACCTTATTGGCAACCAGATTATTGGAAGTCTGGATGATGATGGTTACTTGCGTCGCCCGCTATTATCATTAATTGATGACTTGGCATTCTCTCAGAATGTAATTGCCGAAGAAGATGAAGTGGAAGAAATGCTCAGCATCATTCAAGAATTTGAGCCTGCGGGTATCGGTGCACGAGATCTTCAAGAATGTCTGTTGATACAGCTACGCAAGAAAAAAGATCAAGATACGCTAGAGGTCAAAAGAGCCATTCAGGTAGTGGAAAATTACCTGGACGAATTCACGAAAAAACATTACGACAAAATCGAAAAGCAACTCGGCGTCAACTCCGAAGAGCTGAAAAACGTAATCAACGAAATATTAAAGCTCAACCCCAAACCAGGCGATTCAACCTCAGCGGCGGGCAAGCAATTGCATATAATTCCGGATTTCCATATATCCAATAATGACGGGGTATTGCACCTGACATTGAATGGACGCAACGCTCCCGAACTGCGCGTCTCTCGCACCTATATGGAAATGTTTGATCACTACGAGAAAACAGAAAAAACGGACAAAAAGATGAAAGAAGCGGTACAGTTTGTCAAATCCAAATTGGACTCTGCCAAATGGTTTATCGATGCCATCAAACAAAGACAGCAGACCTTATTAAAAACCATGAATGCCATCATGAAGTTTCAGTACGAATATTTCTTGACAGGAGATGACCGTATGCTCAAACCCATGATCCTTAAAGACATCGCCGAAGAGATCGAGATGGATATCTCTACGGTGTCTCGCGTAGCCAATTCCAAATACGTGCAGACAGAATTTGGTACATTCCTGCTGAAGTCTTTCTTTTCGGAAGCTATACAAACGGATTCAGGTGAAGAAGTTTCCAACAAGGAAGTCAAAAAGATTCTGGAAGAATGTATTGCCAATGAAGACAAACGCAAACCTTTGGCGGATGAAAAACTCACCGAAATCTTA
>JBMDWK010000166.1:0-17078 GCA_048595255.1 Sphingobacterium sp.
GGCTTATGAATTTTTATACTCATAAGCCCTTATCCTTTGTTTATTTGAATGCATTTAGCAACAACTCTTCAAATAAGAGATGCTCAGTGGGTTAAATATGTGCTTTTTCCCTTTTTTTGATGCTCAAATTTTTGAAGAGGAATTTTTCAGTGCCCTCTTATTTCATCACCCTTTTTCCCTAAAAATTATTTTTTCTGAATAACTGCTTTGTAAGCTCCCGGCGTGAGATCAAGGGTGATATCATATGTTCCTGCAGCTGCAATCTCCAAATCAGCACCTCCAGGGGTGATTTCGCTAGGTGTGCCACCGAAGTTGATTCCCCAATCATCGTTTGCTCTGAACTTGATTTTCCCAGGCACTAGATTAATAGTAATATTCCATATATACGTTCCTTTGCCGCCTGCAAAAGTCATATCTGTATCTGCATCCCAGCCCGTAGGTGTTGCGTCACCAATAAGACCCATTTTAACTTCCAGAACTTCATAGGTTAATGCCTCCGAATCCATACGGATACGATAGAAACCATTTTTGTCTACTGTAAGATTTCCTGCTTCTTCGTCTTGATCAATGGTTCCAGCTGTTGCACCTTTACCATATCCACCTGCCCAATCTATATTAGTAGGCAAGAATTTGAATCCACCATCTGCTGTCAGATATTCAAAGATTTCGAACTTTGTTTTACTCTCCGCATCGTACAATGACATTAATGAGGCATTCGTAGGCTCCCATCCCGCTCCGGTAGAACCTCCAACTAGGAACATCGCCGGATTGCTTTCTAAGAAAGTAATAGGATGCTTCTTGGTTATAGTCTGTCCACCAGACTTGTAAGTCACAATCAGATTTGCTTCACCAATATAACTTTCGTCCAATGGTATATCAAATTCTCTTTCGGTGATTTTTTGATTTCCTTCCAATGTTACAGCTTCTGTCATTAGAGTTGCTCCATCTTTTTCAATCGCAAAATCAAAAGACTTCACATTATTTGTGATAAATCCAACTTTGAGTTTCTTACCAATTTGTAAGGATGTAGCTGTGGATTCATTGATTGATACAATTTCATCGTCAATCGTATGTTCTACCTTTTTGCAGGCATTCAGTCCGCCCACAAAGAGGACACACAGACAAATTGCAATATATTTATGTAGTGTTTTCATGAGATCATTAATTAATATCCAGGATTTGGTGTTAGATTTCCATTATTAGCAAGCGCTGTTGCTGGTATAGGGAAAATTCTTTTGTGCGTTTCCGAAGGATTAGCAGGCTTGAACAACATGGCATCTTCCCATTTTCCAAAACGAATCATATCTGTACGTCTTGTCACTTCGAAGGTAAATTCCAATCCTCTTTCTTTGTAAATAGCATCTAATGTCAACGTAGAAGTGGTAAAGTGCTTCTCCGGATTAATAGGGAAAGCTCTTTTGCGGACTTCATTTGCTGCTGTCAAGGCTTCGGCAGCAGTTCCATTGGTAGCACCACGTAAGATAGCTTCAGCCTTCATTAGATACATATCTGCTAATCGCATCACTACGACATCATTGCCCGCATCATTACCTATATGATTTTTATCTGGGAAATACTTCACACAACGTGCGCCTGCAAGACGACCACCATCATCAGCACCACCAATATCAAAGTCGGAGCCTGGCAACAAATTATAGCCATTTGGATTGATAACGATATTCATACCGTTATAAATCAATGGTTGTCCTGTCGAATTGTATTGCTGACCGTACAACCATTGTTGCTTACGATTATCTTGGTCTTCAAACAAATTAAAGTACGCCGGTTGCGCACTCCAACCATTCCACGGGTTACCATTTAAATCAAATGTCTGACGGTGCGCATAATGCAACACTTTATTGAATAACGCATTTCCTTTAGCACGGGAAGCATCAAATGGAATAGAGAATATAGGTTCCGGACTATCGGCACCATTATCCGGCTTAAACTGCGCCAAGAAATCATTTTCTAAAGAATACTTTCCAGAAGCAATCACTGCATTCGCATTTTCTACCACTTTATTCCATTGTGGTGTACCGGTGTATACCTGTGCATTCAGGTAAGCTTTTGCCAATAGCGCATGCGCAAACCATTTTGTAGGGCGACCATAAGTCGCTAATGATTTATCTTCACTCAATAAAGCCAGATTTTCTTCCAATTCAGATACAACAAATGCAAAAACCTGTGCGCGTGGAGTAGTAGTTGGCAACTCCGAACCTGTATCAAAGGTCGTCACCAAAGGAATATTTCCATAGGCATCCATCATCAGATAATAATACCAAGCACGCATGGTTTTGATTTCTGCTAATGTTTGATTTTTTTGTTCTGATTCTTCCGATTTCTCCAATACGCTTAATACACGATTACATGTACCTATCGCATTAAAGCCCCAATCCCAGGCATTACGCACGACCTCGTGCGAAGGAGACCAAGTGTGAAAATGCATATCACGCCATTTACCACCGTCGAACCAGTCGCCACCACGTGTCGGGATGATTACTTCATCCGAACCAGCAGTCTGTAAATCAAAGTAATCTCCAAAAAAGCCGCGTGCCGAAGTGTACACGGGACCTGTTACCGCCACAAATTGTTCAGGTGTCTTTGGAAATGTTTCTTCTGTATAAGAGGAATATACTTTATCGTCAAATTTTGTACACGAACCACCTCCAAATAAGGTAACTCCTGCCAGAAGAAATATATATAGTTTATTATTTTTCGCTTTCATATTATCTACGTATTAAAATGTTAAATTGACACCTAGGATAAATGATCTAGTCTTAGGATAATAACTTCTATTATCTATACCTGGAGATAATCCGCCAAGGCTTAACTCAGGATCCACCCCTGTATAATCAGTCAAGGTAAATAAGTTTTGCGCTGTCACATACATTCTTGCTTGCTTGAAATACTTCGTAGCACTAGTGTCAAAACGATAACCTAATGTCATGTTATCTAGGCGCAAGAAAGAACCATCCTCTAAGAATCTACTTGATGCAATCAGCGGAGTTTCGAATATACCTTCTTCTAAAGCGTCTTTCGAAATGTTGGTCACATTAGCCTGTTGCAATCTGGATAAATCCGCACGAGTAGCGTTGAATATTTGATTGCCGTATACGCCTCTCAAGAAGATGTTTAAATCCCAGTTTTTGTATGCAAAATTGTTGTTCCAACCGTAAGTGAATTTCGGAAGTGCATAGCCCATGATTTGGTAATCATCCGGCGCGGAGATCTGATCTTGCGTCACTAATTCTCCCGAAGGCTTTTGATAGATAGTACGTTTGGCTACGTCGTCATAACCAATATATTTCGCTACATAGAATGTACCTAATGGTTGACCCGGTAATACGATGGAAGCAGTTTGGCCCGTCCATCCTTCTAGCCCAATACTTCCTTCATAACGTTGGGATACACCGATATTCTCGATGTTAGAAGATAGGGAACCTACTTCATTGACGTTTCTAGCAAAATTTACGGTAGTAGAGTAACGGAAATTGTCATTTTTATATACATTGGCATTCAACACTACTTCTACCCCTTGATTGTTCATGCTTGCACCATTTGCCAATAATCTATTGAATTGATATGGAGGCGAAGGCACATCATACTCATACAATAAGTCTTTGGTTTCTTTGTTATAGTACTCAATAGTACCGCCAATTCTGCCACGCAAAATTTCGAAATCTAATCCCACATTGAACATGGAAGTACTTTCCCATTTCAAATCAGGATTTTCATTTTGGTTCACACCATAGGCATTCACCCATTTACCGTTGTAGAAGAATTGTCCATCACGAGGACCGAACATGATAATACTACGGTATGGATCGATATTTTGATTACCCGAAACACCATATCCTGCTCTTAGTTTTAATTCGGAGAACAATTGTTGATCTTGCATAAACGACTCGCGTGTCAAGCGCCACGCAGCAGAAATAGAAGGGAAAGTAGCCCAACGATTATTCACCCCAAATTTGGAGGATCCGTCACGACGAATAGAAGCACTCAACAAATATTTTTCATCATAATTATAACCTATACGGCCATAAGCAGAGATTAATAAAGATTCTTTGATATGAGGGAAATCACTATAAGGGTTATAGCCATCCGGCAAAGCTCCCAAATTAAGGTTGTTGTCAAGAAGATCGTCCGACATGAACCCTACAGCCGTACCACGTAAGCCATCATCATTTTTGGTGCGTTGGTATGAATAACCTGCCATCGCATCGAAACTGTGTAAATCTCTAGTGAAATTATAGTTCAAGTATGATTCTAGGATTTTATCAATATGCTTTAATGCTGTACGATCCGCAAAACCTCTACCCAAAGCAAAAGAATCAAAATCCGTACGTGCCATATAATAATTCCTATCCCAATGCGTACGTTGGTAAGATAGAATGTTTGACCAGATCAAACCGTCGATGATTTTTAAATCCGCTTTGAAGTTACCTAGTAACGTATTGTTGCTGCGGGTTTCATCACGTTGATTGAGCATCGCTACAGGATTCATGTATCCTGTACGACCTACGACCTGAAAATACCCACCATATTGTCCATATTGAGGGTCGTCCGACATAATAGGTGAAGTAGGTACAAAACGGGCAGCACCATTGAAGATACCGTAATCTATATGCTGCGAAGTATTGATACTATTTGCCAAATTGAACGATAATTTCAATCGATCTTCAAAGGCATTTTGGTCTACTCCGACACGAGCTACGATTTTTTCAACACCGCTACGCTTCACAATACCTTGATTATTGAAATAATTTAATGAAGCATTGTATCGTGTACCTTCACTTCCCCCTGTAAGGGATAAATTGTGGTTGTGCGATACGCCAGGTCTCGTGATGGCCTTTTGCCAATCTGTATCGTATCCGGTTTCAGTCGGCGCGACAGTAAGTCCATTTTCTTCTACAAAAGCCTTATGCTCTGCTGCAGTAAGGACATTCACGCGATTGGAAACTGTTTCGGTCGCTGCATAGCCACTGTAAGATAGTACAGGTGCTCCAGATTTACCACGCTTGGTCGTAACAAAAATAACCCCGTTGGCTGCTCTAGAACCGTAGATCGCGGTCGAAGAAGCATCTTTCATTACGTCCATCGACACGATATCATCCGGTGCTATCAATTCGATATTAGCACCAACAATTCCATCTATAACATACAATGGAGAAGAGCTTGCTGTCAATGAAGAAGGACCACGCAATTGCATCGTAGATCCCGCAGTCGGGTCACCACCCGATCTGTTGACTGTCAGACCAGCAACTTTACCAGCTAATAGTTGATCTGGAGAACTCACCACCCCTCTGTTAAACTCCTCTGGAGTAACACTGGAGATGGAGCCTGTCACCTGTTTACGTCTAGCCGTACCGTAACCGATTACGACCACTTCTTCCAATTCATCAGAAACAGCGGTCAACGTAATGTCTAACTTATTTTCTCCCGACGCAACGGTAAGTGTGGTTTGGAATCGTTCATAGCCAATCATATTGACTACAACAGTCTTACTTCCTAATGTTTGATTAGAAAGAACATAATTACCATTTGCATCAGTAGATGTAGCCGATGAAGAGTTGAGAATACTAACAGTAGCTCCCACTACGGCTGCGCCTTGCTCATCGGTGATTCTACCAGTGATAGAATTTGTTTGGTCTGCTGCAAAAGCAAAATTAGCCATTGAAAGAATGCTAAACAGCCAAAACAAACCATAGAGCAAAGAATTACGATTTGTAAAATTGTGCATAATTTGAGTTTTTGGTTTATTAAAAAGAGTTAAATAGGTGCTTATACTCCTAAAAGTACAATCATCTTATAATTTTTTTTTGTTTAATATAATGGTTATCTGTGTTTGGGAACGTTCCCAACACACGAATTAAAGATAAAAATAAAATTTCACTACTTCAAAAATTAATTTGAATTAATCCGCTATATATTTTTAAAAATAGTTTTCTATATTGATTCACAAATGGCCAAAATTATGCAAAACCAGACTCCAAAATCACTATTCCAAATCACATCCTTGTGTGCTGGTTTTTTGGGAATTCAAATTGGCTTTGCATTGCAAGCAGGAAATGTAACAAGGATTCTTCAAAATTACGGCGCTGACCTGACCGAAGTGTCCCTATTTTGGTTGATAGCCCCGCTATCTGGAGCGGTTGTACAACCGCTCATTGGCTATTGGAGTGACAGCCGAATGAACAAGGGTACCTCCAGAGTCCCTTTTCTCCTCATCGGCGGAATTCTAAGTGTACTCGCACTCTTGGCTCTTCCGAATGCCAATGTGCTATTGCAGATCTGGTCACCCTTATTAATAGGAGCCTTACTTTTGGTGATAATAGATATTTCCTTCAATGTCAGTATGCATCCGCTGCGAGCAGCCATATCTGATTACCTTCCGATCTATCAGCAGCCTCGGGGTTTCGCTATACAGACTTTTTTGATTAGCATCGGTGCTATCCTAGGCTCCATATTGCCTTATATCTTACATCAATTTTTTTCTGTTGAAACCATCAGCAGCGACGAAGGAATTCCTGCAAATGTAAAATGGTCTTTTTATATCGGCGCTACCATACTTTTGATTACCATACTTATTACTTCCCGTACGATACTGAAACAAAAAACAGAAGCCAAAGTAATCGCTTCCAGCCAGAAAACGTTCTATTTACCTTCCATACCCAACGATATGTGGAAGCTGGGTGTCATCCAATTTTTTAGTTGGGCAGGCTTCTTCCTGATCTGGATATTTATGACTCCCGCTGTCGCACAACATATATTTTCGGAGTATAATTATGATTCAAAATCCTATTCCTATTCCGAATCCGCAAATATTACGGGCGTGCTATTTGGTTGTTACCACTTATCAGCAAGCATTTTTTCCTTATTCTTACCTGTGCTATACAGAAAATACAATATCATTACGACACATTTTATCGCTTTGCTAATTGGTGGATTTGGACTTATATTGGTATTTCTATGCACGGAGATTCATCAGTTATACCTTCCTATGTTGTTGCTGGGGATAGCCTGGGCAAGTATTTTAGCATCGCCTTTTGCATTACTGAGTCGATTGATTCCGCAATCCAAAGTAGGCTTATATTTTGGTGTATTTAACCTTTTCATCACGCTTCCGCAGATAGCAATCGGACTTTTTAGCGGAGTGATTATTGAAAAGCTATTTGGTGGGGAGGCGATCTATGCTATAATAATAGCTTCAATTTGCTTAGTAATAGCCGCTATCAGCAGTCTGATATACCGCAAATCGTTATCCTTGTGATGATTTTCGAATTTTTAATTCAGATTTCAGAACGATTTGATCTGTACTGGGAGTAGAAATTTGGTTTTTGAGATTTTTGAGCAGCAAACGCGCTGCTTCCCGCCCTATTTGCTCAGCGGGCTGAACAATAGTAGACAGCGGTGGAGATAACAATTCTGCAATTTGTAAACTAGAAAACGCTACGACTTTCAGCTGATCGGGAATGGACATACCAAGGTGATTACACACGTAATAGGTCGAAAATGCTAAGCGTTCTACAGATGCAAAAACCGCATCCGGCTTATCCTTCGTCAATAAATTCTTGATGGTCACAAAATTTTCATCGTACGAGTTTGAACAATTTAAGATCAATTCTTCTCGCACAGGCAGCTGATGTTTCTTTAGCGCATCTGTATAGCCCATGCAGCGCTCTTTACCAATCGAATGCTCTTTGTCAATGACCAAAAATGCGATGGACTTACAACCCTCTTGTATAAGATGCTCCGTGGCTTCAAAACTGCTTTGATAATCATCCGTCGTAATACCTGGAATCGCTACATCATCGTATAAGCGATCAAAAAATACGATGGGCATCTTTATCAAATCGATATTGAATAGGTAACTGTGGTCGTGCCCTTCCCCTACTACAGACATGAGTACGCCATCCACTTTTCCATTTGAAATACTCGTCACAAACTCTCGTTCCTTGTAGACATCATCGTCTGTGGCATACACCAACGTATGGTAGCCTGCTTCTTTTGCAACCTCCTCTGCTCCTTTGATTATTTGCGTAAAATAATTATTCTCCAATTCTGGAACGACGACCGCTATAGTTTTGCTTTTCTGTTCGCGCAGGTTGCTGGCATAATGATTGGGTCTGTAATTTAATTCATTCGCGTAAGCTAAAATTCTATTACGAGTGTTTGGATTGATATCACTTTTCTCCTGAAATGCACGAGAGACCGTGGACTTGGAAAGATTCAAAGCCTTGGCTATGGATTTTATATCTACTTTACTCATCCCGAATGACAAATTCATGATTTACATAGCAATATAAATAAAAATGGGTGATTAAATCACCCAGCTTTCACATTTATCTAAGAATTCTTTTCGAATATCAGCACCAATTCCTAAGTCATCTGTAACCGTAATCTCATACCCATTATAGGTAATACCTCCAAGAACAGGATCTTCTAAATGTCCCACTAGACAGGTATCAAGGTCATAAAACTTCACATTCGGAGCTGCATAGGCAAAATGAACTTTGGCTGCCAAAGCCAATCGAGATTCCAACATTCCTCCTATCATACATGGAATATTGTACTCCCCAGCTACAGCTTGGATTTTTAATGCTTCATAAATTCCCGAGGATTTTGAAAACTTAATATTGATATAATCACAAGCATCCTGTCGACACAAGCGGTCTGCATCATGATGTGAATACACGGACTCATCAGCCATGATAGGCACTATACTTTGTGCACGCAATTCGGGCAATAAATGATCATTATATGTACGCATAGGTTGCTCACAAAATTGAATCTTGTAGGGTTCCAACCCCTGTAATGCCTCCACAGCACCTTCAAAAGACCAGCCTTGATTTGCATCAATACGGATAGGAATATCAAAACCCACCGCTTGACGAATAGCTTTGATACGTGCGATATCATCTTGCGGATTTTTACCCAGCTTTACCTTTAACGCAAAAGCGCCACTTTCCTTGAGTGCGAGTGCTTTGGCAGCCATCTCCTCTGGAGAAGCTATTCCTAACGTAATATCGGTAACAATATCTCTTTTCTTACCGCCTAGGAATTGATACAAAGGCAATCCAGCCGCTTTAGCAGCCAAATCATACAAAGCCATATCAAAAGCCGACTTAATCGTGGCATTCCCTGCAATATAAAGATGAAGTTCTGCGAGGCGAGCCGGAATATCCAAAGGATTCTTCCCTTTCCATATTTTGGCAAAATCCTGCGCCACTGCCAGACAGGTGTTTTGGGTTTCACCCACAATCATGGGAAAAGCCGAACACTCTCCTACACCATATATTCCAGCATCTGTGTTAATTTTTACAAATGTATTTTGAGCATAATCCATTGTACCGGTAGCAATGACAAAGGGTTCCATTGGGATGCTCAAGCGATATATTTCTATTTCTTTAATAATCATGATTCGTTTGTATAGAACAACAAAAAAACGAATGAAATTTCAAATAATCAATCAAACACCGAAATAAATACAATTTCCTCAACTCATCTATAATTGCAATTACCAATTAATCAACATTAACACATTTTTATTGAAATAATTTCAAACAATAATCGAAATAATTTTTATATTAGCAAACTCTAATTGAAATTAACATAATTAAAATAACACAATGCAGCAGGAAGGTCTTTACAACCCCGAATTCGAACACGACGCTTGTGGTGTGGGTTTTGTAGCACATATAAAAGGTAAGAAGTCGCATAGCCAGGTACAAGATGCTCTGATTATGCTTGAGAATATGGAACATCGTGGCGCATGTGGATGTGACCCCGAGAGTGGCGATGGTGCAGGAATAATGATTCAATTACCTCACGAATTTTTATGGGAAGAGTGTATTGACCTAGGCATTCAACTTCAGGAACCGGGATATTATGGCGTAGGAATGGTATTTTTACCTAAAGAAGAATCTCTCAACGCCATTTGCCGACAGGTAATCCTTGATGCCGCGGCTGAACGTAAAATGGAGTTTTTAGGCTTCAGAGCTGTTCCGGTGAATATAGAAGGAATTGGACTTACTGCCTTGAGCGCCGAACCTGAGATCGTACAATTTTTTGTTTCGAGACCCGAAGGCGTAACCAATACAGAGGATTTTGAACGGAAATTATACGTATTACGCAGACTTATCATTCAAAAAATCAAATCTGTCCAAGCTTATCCACTTCCACTTTATATTGCCTCTCTTTCTTGCAAAACAATTATTTATAAAGGTCAATTAACGACGTATCAAGTTGGCACATATTTTAAAGATCTCAGAGATCCACGCGTTGTATCCGCTTTTGGATTAGTACACTCGCGTTTCTCTACCAATACATTCCCTTCGTGGTCATTGGCTCAGCCATTCCGCATGATTGCGCACAATGGTGAAATCAACACATTGACGGGTAACTTGAACTGGTTTTATGCGAATGTACGCTCACTTTCTTCACCCTATTTCACGGAAGAAGAGATGGAAATATTGCTTCCCGTAGTAGACAAAGGACAGTCGGATTCAGCCTGCCTCGACAATGTCGTAGAATTGCTATTGCACAGTGGGCGCAGCTTGCCACACGTGATGTTGATGTTGGTACCTGAGGCTTGGGATGGCAACACGCAAATGGATCCATTGAAAAAAGCATTCTACGAATATCACGCTACGCTTATGGAGCCGTGGGATGGTCCTGCAGCTTTATGTTTTACAGATGGTAAAATTATTGGCGCGACCTTGGACAGAAATGGATTACGTCCATTGCGCTTTGCCGTGACCTCTGATGATCGCGTAATAGTGGCGTCAGAAGCGGGTGCATTGCCAATAGATGAGTCTATCATCATCAAAAAAGGTCGTCAACAGCCAGGCAAAATTTTCGTTGTCGACATGGAAGCGGGCACAATCCGTGCAGACGAAGAAGTAAAAGGCGAATTGATCCGTCAACAACCGTATGGCGAATGGATCAATAATTATAAAATAAAATTAGAAGAATTAGCTGACCCGCGGGTCACATTCACTTACTTGTCAAAAGAGTCCGTATTCAAATACCAACAAGCATTTGGCTATTCACGTGAAGATATCGAGACAATCCTAACACCTATGGCTACGACGGGCTACGAACCTATCGGTTCGATGGGAACTGATGTGCCATTGGCAGTATTATCGGATCAAGCACAGCACCTTTCCAGCTATTTCAAACAATTCTTCGCACAGGTAACTAATCCACCGATCGACCCTATCCGTGAGCGGTTAGTGATGAGTTTAGCTACATTTATTGGTAATTCGGGCAATATATTAGTAGAAGATAAGAAATCTTGTCACTGTGTGACGCTTGACCATCCTATACTGACCTCGAGTGAACTGGAAAAACTACGCTCCATAGATACCGGAATTTTTCAGGCCAAAACACTACAATGTTATTTCCGTGCAGATGGCAAACCGGGGTCTTTGGAAGCGGGTATTGAAAGATTGTGTCGGTATGCAGACGATGCGGTACGCGATGGATTTGAAGTAATTATTCTTTCTGACCGTGCGATTGACTCACAGCATGCAGCTATACCATCTATTTTGGCCGTCTCTGCAGTACATCACCATTTGATCAAAACCAGAAATCGCGGTGCCGTAGGCCTGGTAGTCGAAGCTGGTGACGCTTGGGAAGTACATCACTTCGCTTGTTTGTTAGCTTTCGGAGCTACAGCAATCAATCCATACTTGGCATTAGCAAGCATCCGTACATTGAAAGCAGAAGGCTTGATAGATACGGATCTAGAGTGGGAAGATTTGCGTAAAAACTATGTGAAAGCTGTATGCGGTGGCTTGTTGAAGATTTTCTCTAAAATGGGAATCTCTACGCTTCAATCTTACCATGGTGCACAGATATTCGAAGTATTGGGCATCGACCAATCGGTAGTTGAAAAGTACTTCTGTGGTGCTGTATCACGCATTGGAGGTTTATCTTTGGATGACATTGCTCGCGAGGCACTGACCAAACATTGGCGATCATTTGAAGCGCCGCGAAATGTTAAACCTTTGCTACCTGAAGGTGGGATTTATCAGTGGAAGCGACGTGGTGAAGGCCATCTATGGAATCCTCAAACCGTGCACTTGCTTCAACAAGCTTGTCGTAACAATGATTATGAGTCCTTCAAAAAATATTCTGCACTAATCAATAATCAGAAAGAACGCATGTTTACCTTGCGCGGATTATTAGATTTTGCAAAACATAGAAATTCAATTGCTATTGACGAAGTAGAACCGGCAAGTGAAATCATGAAACGATTTGCCACTGGCGCCATGTCATTTGGTTCTATCTCACATGAAGCACATAGCACATTGGCTATCGCAATGAACCGCATCGGCGGAAAATCCAATACAGGAGAAGGTGGAGAAGATGAGATCCGTTACCAGAAATTACCTAACGGGGACTCTATGCGCTCGGCCATCAAACAAGTCGCATCTGCTCGCTTTGGTGTGACCTCAAACTACTTGACGCAAGCCGATGAGATCCAGATCAAAATGGCTCAAGGTGCAAAACCGGGCGAAGGTGGACAATTGCCAGGACACAAAGTAGACGACTGGATTGCTAAAACTCGTCACTCCACTCCGGGTGTAGGGTTGATTTCTCCGCCTCCCCACCACGATATTTATTCCATTGAGGATTTAGCGCAATTGATATTCGATTTAAAAAATGCTAATCGTGATGCGCGTATCAACGTGAAATTAGTGTCTAAAGCCGGCGTGGGAACAATTGCTGCGGGTGTGGCAAAGGCACACTCTGATGTCATCTTGATCGCTGGTTATGATGGTGGTACAGGTGCATCGCCAATCAGTTCGATTAAGCACGCGGGTCTTCCGTGGGAACTTGGTTTGGCAGAAGCGCATCAGACTTTGGTACAAAATAAACTAAGAAGCCGCGTCGTATTGCAAGCGGACGGTCAGATGAAAACAGGCCGCGACTTAGTTATTGCAACACTGCTTGGCGCCGAAGAATGGGGTGTTGCTACTGCAGCACTAATCGCAGGCGGATGTATCATGATGCGTAAATGCCATCTGAATACCTGTCCTGTAGGTGTGGCAACACAAGATCCTGAATTACGTAAATTATTTTCCGGAAAACCAGAAGATATCGTTAACCTATTCCATTTCTTAGCGGAAGAAATGCGCGAGATTATGGCGCAATTGGGTTTCCGTACCATCAACGAAATGGTAGGCCGCGCACAATTCTTGAAAAAACGTGAAGACGTAGGCCATTGGAAAGCCCAAAAAGTAGATTTCTCTGGAATTCTACATGTAGCACGCAATGAAGTAGGTCAATCACTCTACAATACCGAAGAGCAAGACCACGGCATGAGCATGATCTTGGATTGGGGATTATTAAAGCAAGCAAAAGAAGCCTTAGAAAATAGAACACCTGTATTCGGAACCTTTAAGGTTAAAAATACAGACCGTACAATCGGAACGCTACTTTCTAACGAAATTTCTAAACTATACGGTTCGGAAGGATTACCTGACAATACCATCAATTTCAAATTTGAAGGCTCCGCAGGTCAATCATTCGGCGCGTTCAACACAAAAGGTATCTCTTTTGAACTCGAAGGCGAAGCAAATGACTACGTCGGTAAAGGTTTGTCTGGCGCGCAATTAGCGATTTATCCTGCCAAAGAAAGCGCATTAACACCACACGACAATATCATTATAGGTAACGTAGCCTTATACGGTGCTACTTCAGGTCACTTATTCATCAATGGAATGGCGGGTGAAAGATTCGCTGTCCGCAACTCTGGCGCTACCGCCGTGGTAGAAGGCATCGGTGATCATGGTTGTGAATACATGACGGGTGGGCGCGCACTAATTTTAGGAGATACAGGAAGAAACTTCGCTGCTGGTATGAGTGGTGGTATTGCATGGATCTACGACTTGAGCGGCAGATTCAAAGAAAATTGCAACCAAGAAATGGTGGATCTGGATCCTTTGGAAACGGACGATGAAAATGAAATCATTGCCTTACTCAAACGTCATATCAACTTAACCAAAAGTGCAAGGGCAACCTATATCTTGGACAATTGGGCAAGTGAGAAGCATCGATTCATCAAGGTATTTCCACGTGAGTACAAGAATGTGTTATTGAAAAAAATGGTTGTAGCTTAATTTAAGGAGGAAATAAAATCATGGGAAAAGCAACTGGATTTTTAGAATTTGATAGAGTACTTCCTCAAAAAGAGGCTGTAGAAAATAGAAAACAAAATTACCAAGAATTTGTCCAATCGTATTCAGACGAGCAACTAAACCATCAAGCAGCACGTTGTATGAATTGCGGCATTCCATTCTGTCACTCAGGATGCCCACTAGGCAATGTTATTCCTGAGTTCAACGATGCGGTTTACGACGGCAAATGGGAAGAAGCATACAATATATTGTCCTCGACAAATAATTTCCCGGAGTTCACGGGGCGTATCTGTCCAGCACCATGCGAATCAGCATGTGTATTGGGCATCAACAAAAACCCGGTAGCTATTGAGGAAATCGAAAAACATATTATCGAAATAGCCTATAAAAAAGGATATGTGAAACCACATAAATCTGCGATCAAAACAGGAAAAAAAGTTGCTGTAGTAGGTGCTGGTCCGGCCGGATTGGCCGCAGCGGCACAGCTCAACAAAGCGGGACACGATGTCGTGGTCTACGAACGTGATGACAAAGTCGGCGGGCTATTGCGCTATGGTATTCCTGACTTCAAATTAGACAAATCAGTCATCGACAGACGTGTAGAAGTGATGCAAGAATCGGGCATCGAGTTTCGCACAAATGCTGAAGTAGGGAAAAATGTACCGTCTACAGAATTGGATCAATACGACGCGGTAGTATTATCCGGTGGATCGACCATTCCTCGCAACTTAAATATCCCAGGACGCGAATTGAAAGGTGTTTATTTTGCCATGGAATTCTTGAAACAACAGAATAAACGTGTAGGCAACTCACCTATCGATACGGAGGAAATCTTGGCTACAGGCAAAAATGTGTTGGTAATCGGTGGTGGCGATACTGGCTCGGACTGCGTGGGTACTTCAAACCGCCATGGTGCAAAATCTGTTACTCAGTTCGAATTGATGCCTCAACCTCCACAAACACGGACGAATGCTATGCCTTGGCCTACTTATCCCATGCTATTGAAAACAACTACTTCGCACGAGGAAGGCTGCCAAAGACATTGGAGCATCAGCACCAAAGAATTTTTGGGAGACGAGCAAGGCAATCTGCGAGCAGCATTAGTTGTAGACTTAGAATGGGAAACCGACGCTTTGGGAAGACCAACCAAATTCAAAGAAGTGGAAGGCTCACAACGTGAAATCCCTTGTGAATTGGTGACATTAGCGATGGGATTTTTGCATCCACAATACGAAGGCTTATTGCAGCAATTAGGTATCACACTTGATGAACGTGGTAATGTCAAAGCGGCTGAAGGTTCTTATCAAACAAATTCGAGCAAATATTTTGCAGCCGGTGATATGCGTCGCGGCCAGTCGCTGGTGGTTTGGGCCATTTCGGAGGGACGCGAATGTGCGCGCAAAGTAGATGAATTCTTAATGGGTTCGACTGTATTAGAAAGCAAAGAAGCTGTCTATACATATGCATAGTTACTAATCATCAATATATATCAATCTAACCTTCTTACATCCCTGTGAGGAGGTTTTTATTTGTTTTCGGAAAAACAAAAAGCTTGCATCCCAGTTAAAAAGTTTACGGTCGAACTTTCTAAATATTTTATTGTTTGAACACGGTCATATTCCCACTTTATTGTGTCAGGATTATGGGTTTTTTATAACGCAATTCATGTGATTTTACGTATGTTTGTACATATTTTTGATTAATCTTAAAGTACATTGGGCGGAATTCTACTATATATTCTAATTACTGCTGTGCTATTTGGCTTCATCGCCTTATTTGCTTTATTTGCCGTATATGCCGAACGCAAAATTGCGGGTTTTGTACAAGATAGATTAGGTCCTATGGAAACAGGTAGGTATGGTTTATTGCAAACCTTCGCCGACATACTTAAACTTCTTCAAAAAGAATTAATCAATCCCTCTGCCGCTGATAAAATTTTATTTGCAATAGCACCTGTTATTATATTTGGTGCGGTATTTATTGGTTACTCCGTCGTCCCTTGGGCGCCCGGTTTTGTTCCTGCCAATACACATACAGGCTTATTTTTCATCATGGCCGTTGTATCCATTGATGCACTGGGTATTTTGATGGCGGGATGGGGATCAAATAACAAATATTCGCTGCTGGGATCTATCCGTGCGATAGCACAGATGGTGTCTTATGAAATTCCGGTAGGTCTGTCACGTATTGCAGCTGTTATGATCACACAAACGCTTAATCTAAATGAGATAGCGATCAATCAGGGCGTATTAAGCACAGAAAATTTATTTTTTTTAGGCTTTTGGGATGTATCCGACATTGGTGGAATACTCGCCTGGAATATATTTCAAGCACCGCACCTGATTGTCGTTTACGTCATATTTTTCATTGCGACATTAGCTGAATGCAACCGTGCACCATTTGACATTCCCGAAGCTGAATCAGAGCTTATTGGCGGTTTTCATACCGAATATGGTGGCATCCGCTTCGCTTTTGTATTTTTAGCTGAATACGCGATGATGTTTTTGGTGGCGATGCTGGGTGTAGTTATATTTTTAGGAGGCTGGAATACCCCTTTACCCAACATAGGCTCCCTCCGATTAGCAGATTGGACAACGGGATTATTTTGGGGTCTATTTTGGACCTTGTCCAAGTCTTTACTGATTGTGGGTATACAAATGTGGATTCGCTGGACATTACCACGCTTCAGAGCCGATCAGCTCATGAATTTATGTTGGAAAATAATGATTCCTGCAGCATTCATTTGCATGGCGATATCAGGTTTGTGGCGTATATTAATAATGAATTAAAGTGATTTTAAAAACAACCATACAAGGATTTATGACGGCGGTGAAAGGCTTACTTTTGACCGTAGGTCATCTCTTTGGTGCTAAGAAATCACGAGAGAGCAGAGACATCCGTCAGAAAGATTATTTTGAGAAGCAAGAT
>JBMDWK010000167.1:0-3042 GCA_048595255.1 Sphingobacterium sp.
TTTGACACAAAGAGACTTAAAAATTTTGGGATTAGAAGGTGAAGTAATTGTTTATTTTCCTTACTCTTATTCTTTTGCTGGTCAGATAGTAGTGGTGGAAGCTAAACATGTGCAAAGACTAAATATGTCGGCGACAGATGCGATGAAGTTGGTCGTTTCGGGTGGTGTTTCAGGATTGGATTAAGTATGGTAAACTTTATTTCCAAGCTGTTCAAAATTAATCAACCTATAGATCCTCAGCGATTACACCTCGAAGCTGAAGGCAGCGTACATCGTGTGGTATATGATAAATATTTACTGCAGACTGCATTGCAGCAGGATGGGCTGGGCGTAGTGAAAAAATATTTGGGACAAGCACTAGAGATTGATCATACGATAATATATGATTTGAACGAAGAAATTTTGCTTTTGCAAGATTATATCGAAGCTTATAAAACTTTATTTCCACATAATTTTTATATTAAGTATGACGTTCAAAGAGAAGATATTCAAAAAATAAAAATATATCCATTTGTATTATTTCCTTTGGTGCAAAATGCAATCCTACATGGTTATAATAGCATGGAAAAATATCCTATACGTATCAAAATACGAGCAATAGGTGGGAAAGTAAAGCTTGAAGTGAGTAATAAGGTTAATCACTACTTAGAAAATCAAGCAGAAAATGAAATAATTAATTATTATAAAACTCGATTAAGCTTGCTATATAGCGCCGATCATGATTTGATTATAAATAGCAATAGCAATGTTTTCAAATCGACATTAATCTTAGGGTAACAATATTGCTTATTTATTAGCGGTACTCTTTACTTTAATTATCGATTTTTATATATTTACGAGAACAAGGACAGTCAGTGTCAGATCTAAACTTAAATGCATATGATAGGAACATTAATCGAAAAGGAAGATATAGTTAATCACAAAATAATAGCTGCTCCGCAGGATAAATCCGAAGAACTCAAAAGTAAATTGAGCGATGCTCAACGATTAGGTAATGAATTCAAGTCTAAGGCCTCTATCGTGTTTAATACAGTGGATGGGCCACTACGTGTGGAGACTACCGTATGGTCCGCAACGGATAAGTATGTACAGATTAAAAGTGGTGTACTCATTCCATTGCCTGCAATTATACAGGTCGAATTTTAATGTAGTAGTTAGTTAATAAGAAAGCCTTTGTTTAATCACAAAGGCTTTTTTATTTTATAAATTGCGCCTATTATTCTGACTACTTGTTGTGGAAAGAATGAATGGGGAGCGCTTTAGCCGGTTACTCTGTAGGCGTAACTAATTTCTTAGAATGATTGACGTCCAATACAGGAACTAAACCTTCGGCCGGCATATAAATGATTTGTGGCAAATCGCCTTTATCTGCCAATTTCTCTAATGTTCGGATGAACAGGTATTGGTTATAGATCGAATTGAGCGAGCCATTCTCCAATTTCATGGCCTGCGCCATTCCTTTCGCTCGTTCTACTTCTGCTTGGGCATTCAGTTTTTCGGCTTCTAGTCTGGCACGTGCCTCCTCAATCAGAATCTTACGGTTTTGTTCGGCTTTAGCCATCTCGGCCTTTCCAGCCATTTCTTGTTGCCATACATTGTACAGTGGTAATCCAAACATCAAAATGCCGATAATTATCACAACGACAACGAGTATTAATCCAATTGGTTTTGTATTGTTCATTTTATGAAGATTGTAATTTTGAATAACTCATTTTATACATATCAAAGCCTTCAGCCCAATAATTGATATGTCTTTCTAATAATTTGAAACCTTTTTTCTCGTAAAATTCATAAGCATGCTGCGAAGTGCGGACAATGATAGATTTAATATTCTTTTTGGCCGAAATGACTTCCAACCGATGATTTAATAGTAAACTGCCGATCCCTTGATGATGATAACCGGTATCCACCAAATCCCAGCTTATCTTCGCTAGCTGCTTGTCTTTGTCATAATTTATTCCTGCTCCCGCAATAATTTTTTCATCCATTACAGCCACATAATAATCTTGCACCTCATTGTCTAAATATTCTTCATAGTCATCAATCTCTGTTTCTGCAAAATATTTAGGTACATTATTATGCATAATTTTCAGTAAAGCATCCTTATCTTCTCGCTTATATTTTCTTATTACAATAGCACTATTCATAATTTAACCTTTGCTTTCAAGATAATAAAATAATAAATCATGTCAAAATAAAAGAGGCTAGAATAATCTAGCCGCTGTACTTATTTAGATGCAATGTTATATTAAATTATGTTGGAGCATCAAGCTCTTTTCCAAAATTATAGGAAGCAAAACGTCCAGCATCTTTGGGGTGAACAACATCTATTTCTTCATGTCCCCACGGCCAACCGCCGAATTGTGTTTTGCGGTATTCGCGGAATGAATCTTCCAATTCTTGTTGTGTATTCATCACGAATGGACCATAAGCCGCTACCGGCTCGTTGATAGGTTCACCTTCCAAGAGTAGAAATTTTGCTCTTTCTCCTGTATTGTGTATCGTGATGCTTTCATCACCGTACAATTCTGCCATATAGCTTGGTTCTAAAGCATGTTCATCCACTTGCACAGCAGTTGTTCCATCATAGAAAAATAGAAATCTACTCATCGTTGACGATTTAACGTCTAATGTGTACGACGTATTTGGCGCTAAATCTATCAAGGCGACACCAACGTGATTGTCTGGGTTTTTGGCCCAAGAATAAGGAAGTGGCTCAATAGATTTAACACCATTGTATTCGCCTAGAATAACTTTCACATTCACACCTTCAGTAACCTGTGCAACAGGGATTTTCTCATGCCAAAGCATTTTGTATTGTGGTTCGGTCATTTTACTCACTGCAGGAAGGTTAATCCAGATTTGAAACAATCTTAATGGATTAGGTTTGTCCTCATGGATCAGTGGAAACATTTCACCATGTAATACGCCGGAACCAGCACTCATCAATTGTACATCTCCCTCGCCATATCGTCCCTTTGAACCTTTGGAATCAAAGTGATCCGCATAACCTTCGTCAGCAATCGTAATAATTTCAAAACC
>JBMDWK010000168.1:0-7910 GCA_048595255.1 Sphingobacterium sp.
TTCAGTCATGCCTTCATGAGAATAAACATAGTAAGCAAAACCAATTCTTACCAAAAACTGTAGTATAAAATAATAGGAAACAGTTTTCCGAAAGTTGAATTTCTTGAACCGAAAATAATCCTCAATAAATATTTGGGATAGATAACCTACCGCAATGATAATCGAGCCTAATAAAAGAGATTGCATAATGGATAGCTCGTGTATTCCAAACACACTTTTGACAAAGATAATGATAGGCCAATGCCACATGTATATGGAATAAGAAGCCAGTCCAATGAATACTAAAGGTTTCCATTTCAAAATTTTTCCCACTCCATGCTCGCCACCCATGATTAAAAATAAAGTACCCAATACCGGAAATAAGGTAACGAATCCTTGAAAAACACTCCTAACATGTATAGTCCCCAACCCTAAAATAATACAGCAAAGCCCTAAAATGGAGATTACAGTAGACTTTGTAGGCGATAAATTGAGTTTTATGACAGCCAATAAACAGCCGAATAACAATTCCCATGCCCTCGTTGGCAACAAAAAATACGAAAATTTGGAATACTTCTCATGACCTGACATCCATTCCGCTAAGCCTAAGGAACCCACGATCATTACGATCAATATGGGGATTAGATACTTTTTAAAAAACCTATTAATTATTACTAATAAAGTAGGCATGATGAAATAGAATTGTTCTTCGACGGCCAAAGACCAAAAATGAAGCAAAGGATGATCCGCCTCAAAATAATTGGCTTTAAGCGCATAGCGTACATTGGCTAAGAAAAAATTAGAAGCAATAATATTGCTTCCCAATCCCTCATAGTCTTCTGGCAGCAATATAAAATAGCCTGCAAGTAAGGTGAAAAGCACCACCGCAAAGAACAAAGGAAGCAATCTCTTGATTCTTTTGGTATAAAATGTCTTATAATCAAAACCTCCTTTTTCAATAGATTTAGTGATAATACTTGTAATTAAGTATCCCGATATTACAAAGAAAATATCCACACCAATAAATCCTGCAGGCAGGAAATTGGAATTTAAATGGAATATTAATACGATGAGAACTGCAATAGCTCGCAGTCCATCAATTTCAGGTCTGTATTTCATAGTAAATTTATGATGTACTAAGGTTGATTAGTAAATAATTATGATAATATATAGAAAGAGGAGTTCATCTTCAATGATCTATGAGGTCATCAAATTAACCAACTACTACATTCCCATAAAATACGCTCTAAAACAGAGAGCAACGCATAGGTAATATATTAATATTAATAAGCAGTATGTACACAGATAAAAAATCAATAGATTCTACCTATGAGAATAACTGCTTATTCACAATCAATGATTTTATTAAAAGAATGTATTTATTGTGGGAGAATAAATATGTTAGTGTATTGTTACTAAAAGAAAAATCTATTTTGATTCATTCAAGTAATTTCTATTCAGTAAGGATTCGTTGTATTTTTCTAATAAATGTATATACTTCTTTATCCAGTAATCAATCTTTTCATTATCTGAAATTAGACTGGGCACGGGTTGTTGATTATTTTTATTGGAATTACTCGATGTAAAAAGTTCCGGAAAATCAGCGGAAAAATCATAATTTATGTAACTACCGACTCGGATAAGCACGTCAAAAGGTAACGTATCCTGGTCAAACCAGTTGTACAATGTACATCTGCTAATTTTCATAAATCGGGCCAGCTTACTGATGTTGTGTCCCTTTTTTCTAATAATTGATTCAATAATACTACCTGCATGTTTTTGTAAATGATTTCTCGCTGCAGGCACTTTCCTTTGGTTCCTTACATCAATATCAAGATGATTGATTTCTCGTTCCATTGTTGCCATAAATAAATTGTTAATATAGGTTTGGTAATAATATTTGAAGTTCTTATAAAGAAATGTACTACAAAATGATTTGTATCATAAAAGATAATGACGACGGTCACGCAAAATGCTTGTTAAAATCATTTTTTTCCATGAATTTTTAAAAAACACATTTTTTTTAGGGTATTTAGGAATTTTAAAGTAGTTTTATAAATACACGCACTATCTACCAATTAAATAACCAATGAAGAAAATACTAATCATTGAAAATAATTCAGACCTATTAAATAGGTACTCCTCTACGTTACAGAATGCCGGGTATGAAGTAATAACTTCTCTGAATAGCGATGTTGGTATTAACTTGGCCATTAATATTAAGCCACATCTCGTGCTCTGTAACCCACAATTAGATGACATGGATGGTTTTGAAGTGTTATCCAAATTGACCAAGAATCCTTTAACCACCCAAATCCCCATTATTTTTATTAAGCCAACTTCTACCTCCGATGAAATTAAATATGGAATTCAATATGGAGCGGATGATTTTATAACCAACCCCTTTCAAAGCAATCAACTTATCCGATCCGTAGAAGCGCAGATAAATAGAGATAAAGATCATAACTCGGTACAACTTCCACTTAACAAGCTACACACCAACTCTCTTCCCACTGTTAAAAGTCTCGAAAGATTACATGAGCTCATTGCCCAAAGTAAGGTCAGGCATCTCAAAAAGAAACAAACCCTCTATTTCGAAGGCGATTATTCGCAATGGCTTTATTATTTGGTAGAAGGAAGTATAAAAACCTTAAAACTTACCAATGATGGTAGAGAATTGATTATGGGCTTATATAAACCAAAGAGCTTCATTGGACTAGATAGTTTGTTGTTAGATGAGGCGTTCAACCATACTGCTGAAGCTACAATGAATTCATCACTGTATTTCATATCCAAAAGTGCCGTGTTAGAGTTGATGAACGAACATGTAGAATTGAATCAACATTTTCTGCGTATCTTATCCACTACCATACACGAGAAGGAAGATAAATTGGTAGAATTAGCCTATGAATCCGTGAAGAAACGACTAGCAAAAGCCCTCATACGCTTAGTAAGAGACTCGGTGCCCATAGATATCATTGATATATCCCGAGATGAGCTTGCCGGCTTAGCTGGTGTGGCAACGGAAACGGTAAGTAGAATACTCACTGATTTCAAAGAAAAAGGATTGATAGAGAGAAACGGCAGTCAAATCCAAATTCTTGATCTGGAAGGATTAATGGATATCAAAAATTAACAAAAAACCTCCAAAACCTGTAAAGCATATTTCACGCCACTAATCAATATTTTGTCTGACAATCATCATTGCATGATCTATACACTGATGGTATTTTTAATACATATTGATGAGAAATTTTATGACAAAAATTTTGGTCGCTACAGATCTTTCTCCTAACTCTACCTCAGCTGTTCATTTTGCCTATAGGCTTTCACTCTTAAAAAGCGCAACTTTAGTTATTGTGCATGTTTATGATGTGGTTAAACCTAAGAATTGGCGAACCCATCGGTTTGAAACCTATCTCAAAGCAAGAGAGGAATTCATATTAAATAAGGTCGACAATTTTTTGGATCGTATCTTTAACGCCTACGATGAGCCGCCTAATGATCTGGAGTTGGACATTCAGATGAGTCCAAATACGGTAACCACCATATTGCAATGTGCGAACAAGCATAAATGTATTTATATGTGCATAGCTACCACAGGTGCAGGCAAATCAAATCATGTGATTGGCACACATGCAGGCAAACTTTTGAAAAAGTCCCCCATTCCCGCTTTTGGCATTCCTAGCAATTACAAGAGAAAGCCCATTGATACAATATGTTATGCTTCCGATATGACCAATTTTTCGAAAGAAATAAGAAAAGTAATTGAGATATCCATTCCCAACAATATCGATATTAAAGTATTACATATCGTCACCGAAGAACAGGGGTTAATTAAAAAATCGACCTTGGAATCCAGAATTTATCGAAAAACTGGCGCGCAAATTAAGGTAAAATATAAAGAGAGAAATCCCAAAATCAGTATAATTGAAGATATCGATATAGCGATTAAAAAAATTAGACCATCATTGGTTGTATTTTTTATTAATCGCTCACAACATTATTCTAAATCCATACTATACGATTCACATGTCCAAAATACTATCATGTTCAAAAAGATACCTGTCTTAATATTCAAACGATAAGAGCACCAAGTCTGGTTGTGTAACCCATTTTAGTCACTAAACGTCCAAGCTACCCGTAAGCCTACAAAGTTATTCTGTTTATCACAGACATAGAATTTACCTGTGCTTTCGAAGCGCATACCTATATCAATAAAGTTTCTCCCTAAAGCGGGCAATAATATACCTATCTGCGGAGCGAGCACATATGCTCTATTTTTGCCTTCTACACAATTGGTTTTGTTGAGCAAAAAAGATACTCCTACTTCAGACTGGGCGTATAAAAATTTTCGGTAGAAGTACTTCAACCCCACTTTGAGGGGGATCACTTTCATATCTTCTACCAAGTGACTATAATCGGGACGCACAAATGCGTGATTATAGCCTGTATTGAGAGTAGTGTACAATTCTTGATCTAAAATTGGAAAATCGGCTTGCAAGGAAACTCCGGCAAGCATTTGGTGTTTTTTAGCTAAATAATTGACAGCAAGACCTGTTTCAGCGCCTATGGCATATCGAATGCCGCTTCCTCTGAATGTCTGCGCGTGTACGAATGGTGATAGTGAAAATAATAAAAGAAAAATGATGGATGTAATTCGCGTTTTCATAATTTTAAGGGTATGGTTGTTATTTATGAATAGCAGACACTATTCCAAGATAAAATAACTCTGAGCATTTAATGGTTATCATTTTTCCCAATGTAGGTATGGTTCGGGTGGGTTATAGAATTTTCAGACATTAAGCTTAAAAGCTCGTTGTATTTCTCTAACAATCGAACATATTTGTTCATCCAGAAAAAAACAGAATTATTGTCTACTTCCATGTTATTCTCCGAATTTTCCTCACTTGGATGGAACAAATGACCATTACTTTTGATAATGGATTCAGGGAGACTGCTGGTAAAATCGTGACCAATTACCTCCCCTACCTCTAAAATGATTTGTATGTTTAAGTTTTCTTGTTCGAACCAGTTATAAATAGTTCTTCTACTTACTTTAAGCTTTCTCGACAACTCACTAATCCCAATTCGTTCCATACGAATTACCTGCTCAAGAATATTTCCTAAGTGTGTACCCATAGTTATATAGTGTAAAATATTTTTAGTTTAATTGGTCTCTAACATATCCAGTTCTTGGTATTTAGAGTTGTTGCTAATGTAATCTGGTAATATCTCTTTCATCTTTTTCACAATGTCATAATCATTGCTTGCTCTATTTAAGGCAATTAAGTCCTTGATAGCTTGATTGATTTCGAAATAGTTATAGGCGATGTGTTGCGATATTTTGATTTTTGGATGATGTGTTGGGATGAGTTTTTCTTCTCCAAGCAGCAGTTCCTCATAGATTTTTTCTCCGGGACGCAAGCCTGTATACACAATATCAATGTCGATATAAGGTTTTAGTCCAGCGAGTTTTATCATATTCAGCGCTAAATCAATAATCTTGATGGGCTCACCCATATCAAATAAGAAAATCTCGCCTCCCTTACCCATTGCACCTGCTTCAAGTACTAATTCCACGGCTTCGGGAATAGTCATAAAATATCTGGTGATATCGGGATGCGTCACCGTAATCGGTGCTCTTCGGTCTATTTGATCTTTAAAACGAGGAATCACCGAGCCGCTTGACCCTAACACGTTTCCAAATCGCGTTGTAATAAAACGTGTTTTTGTATGTATACCATTGGTAATCCCGTTGAGCGATTGTATATAAATCTCAGCTAAACGTTTCGAAGCTCCCATCACATTTGTCGGCCTCACCGCCTTGTCCGTAGAAATCATTACAAATTTTTCGACTTCATAGTCGATGCAGATATCTGCCAAATTCTTAGTGCCTTGCACGTTAGTAAGGATTGCTTCTGATGGATTAGCTTCCATCATGGGAACATGTTTGTATGCCGCCGCATGAAAAACTATCTCAGGTTTATACCTATCAAACAATGCACGCAAGCGATCGGCATTCTGAATATTGGCTATAAAAATTTTCACCCCTTTAGCTTTGGAATGATCTTCCAACTCTAATTTCAGATCGTGAAGGGGTGTTTCAGCCTGGTCACATAGGATCACCATATTGGGATCATAATGCAGGGCTTGACGTACGATTTCTGAGCCAATAGAACCAGCTGCTCCTGTAATAAGCACTCTTTTGCCTTTGAGCTCTTTGAGAATATTTTTCTTATCCAATTGAATAGGCTTGCGTCCCAAAAGATCATCAATATTTAAATCTTTCATTTGATGGCTGTCCAACTTGCCATACAGCCATTTATCCGAAGAAGGAACTTTAATCAAATGAATTCCAGCATCTCCACAGATTTGCATCAGATTTGCTGTATTGGCTTCATTCAATGAGCTTTCAGACAGTAAGACTTTTTTTATCTCATGTTTATCTCTTATTTCATTGAGCGCATAAAACGAATAAACTTTCTTTTGTTCGATGTACTTATCCGAGCGTTGCGAATCTTCATCAATAAAACCAACAACATGTATATTGGAGGTTTCGTCCGAATCCAAAGCACGCTTAATCAATAGGGAATGATGATCTGAACCATAAATCAATATATTCTCCTTCTTCTCTTCATTGAGGTTTTTGATGGAAATATATAAGGATTTGACCATTACCCGCAGAAAAATGAGCAGCGATGAGGAAATGAAAAAATTCAAAATCAGTTTTTTCTCTAATCCTACTAAATGCAACGGTATCAATTGGGTGGTAATGCTATATACAGCAGCCACAATTACATTAACCGCAAAAACAGCAAGGAAGACCCTTAACATATCTTCTGCATTGGAGTATCTAATAATACCCGTATTGATGCGCATAGCTATAAAAACACCGACCGCTATTATACTATAAAAGCTTATAAATAAATAGCTCTCGGCATTGAACAGTTCTAGCGGTTTATCCCCATTCGTCAGGACGAATGCCAATAGTAGCGTACTTACTATAATTATTTGATCAATAAATAGTATTAACCACTTTGAATGGGATTTTTTACTTAAAAATAATTGTTTCATGATATTTAATTAGGTTAGGCGAGGCACTGAAGACAGTTATGAGTTCAATCTATATAGCGGAAAAAAATCTATAGGATCGTTCAAATCATTGCCAGATTGCTTCACAAGCTCATTATATACTTGTTGATTCACTACAAAACGCCAACTTTTATGAGGAAGCGTCAAATCTGAAAAATTAAGCTTCCATCGCAGCAAGGAGTCTTCTTTATAGCCAAGTCCGCCGCCCAAATGGAAATATTCCATGCCCATTTCTCTACCCATCAAGCAGATCTCATCATTCATATATTTGGCTGGAGAATATTTGATATAATCGTTGTCGGTGGCGAGCAAATGGGCTTGTATTATTCCATGTGTGAATGTGACCACACTTCCACACACCAGTTTATCTTTGAAAAAAACCAGTACAAACCGAGCGTTACATTGACTGGAATGTATTAGACCCGCAAAATAAGCTTCATTGAATTTGTAAGAGTTTGATGCCCCTATGCGATCCATACTTTTATTGTAGAGTTTTGTAAATTCAGTAATATCCTCCGGACTTTGCATACCGCGGGTAGTAAAGCCTAAGCCTCGCGCCTTGATTACATCTTTCCACAGAGTCTTTTTATATCTTTTACGCTGTATCTCAAGAGGTTGCTTCAGATCAATCGCTACGACTCTTCCATTGTCCACGATGCCTCCCATATTTTCTATGGCCCTTAATTGATTAAAGAATGGATGAAATTTCGCAAAGACTGAGATTGCATTTTCTTCCTTTAGAAATTGATGCAAATTTTCTTGAAATTGTGAAATAAACTCGTCAGACAGCTCACTAAAGTCAACATTAGATATTGGCCCAGTGTAGCCATACACCG
>JBMDWK010000169.1:0-1600 GCA_048595255.1 Sphingobacterium sp.
GCAGGTATTATTTATGCAAGAGGATTCTTCAATAATAAGGTGAGGGATGCGCGAACCATCGAGCTTACCGGAGCCAGATTGTTAGGCGAATTATCTCATAATTTGGATAAGAGTACGAATGTATTTCAAGCAGATCATCGATCGACTATTTCTGAGTTATTCAGGTATATACGCATGAATTTGGGTTTCATGACCAACCAACGACACAAAGTCATATTGGTCACTTCCAGTATGAAAGGGGAAGGAAAGACATTTTTTAGTATCAATCTGGCTACCACTTTGGGTATGCGTAATAAGAAAGTTGTAGTCATTGAATTCGACTTGAGAAGGCCAGCTTTGCTTAAGAAGTTGAATCTCACATCCACACTAGGTGTTACAGACTTTCTGCAAAGTGATGATTTTTCTATCGATGATATCATCCAACCTAGCCTACAAGCAGAAAATGTAAGTGTGATAGGCTGTGGCGAAATACCAGAAAGTCCAGCAGAAGTTATGATGAGTCCGAAAGTAAGTATGCTCATTGATGAATTAAAAAATCGCTTTGACTATATCATCATCGATACATCACCAGTAGGACAAGTTGCAGATGCATTCACACTGGCACCGTATGCGGATGTAAGTATTTATCTAGTTAGATATAATTACACCAATAATTATCAACTGGCGATCCTTAAAGATATCCATGATGAGAATAAACTAAATAATCTAATGGTCGTATTTAACGACGCCAAACGCGAAAAAAACCAAAAGTACAGTTATGGTGGCTATGGATACGCTATGGCCGACTAGTATAAAAATAGTATTACCATAATACCAATAGTACCTAATACAACCTATTATAATACATCAATGGTATAATGCGCAGGCATTATAACACCAACAACCAATACTGCAGCTAATTGAAATATATGATCTGCAGCGAATATTAAGCCGATTCTAAGTTGATTATTCAGAAAACAAAAAAATCATCGCTGTAAGTGATATGGCGAAGCCGTGTCAAAGCCGTAAGAATGACAAGCCTACAACACACTAACAACAATTTAAACACATTCAATACATACATTACTTACTCCTACTTATTAACTATCAACATGGAACAAGCAATAAAATACATACGAAAACTAAGAAAAAACTGGTTGATAATTTATGTACGTCCTCGTTGGGAAAAGAAGGTAGATAGATTATTGCAGGAACAAGGAATCGAAACATTCTGTCCGCTCATCACTACCGAAAACCAATGGGCCGATAGAAAAAAACAAGTAAGTGTTCCACTATTCACTGGATATGTTTTTGTGCGAATAGATGATAGAGATCTTACGAAAGTCAGATACACCCTTGGGGTACTGAACTTTATCTATTTCATGGGAAAACCCGCCGTCATTCGAGATGTTGAAATTGAAAAACTGAAGGAAATGGTTGAAATGCATAATGACCTTGAGATAGTAAATCTGCAAGACTTGGCTCCAGGAGATCGAGTACGCATTCGCAAAGGGCTTTTCTCCAATCAAGAAGGGGAGATTATCAAAGTAGAAGGCAAAACCGTGTTGATGTCATTTGATCATATAGATTGTGCATTAGTAACCCGAATAGAAATTAATCA
>JBMDWK010000170.1:0-16475 GCA_048595255.1 Sphingobacterium sp.
AGACCGAGAGTTTGCCTGAGGCTTCCTTCAGATTCCACCTCACGGTGGACACCCTTGCCCTCGGCTAACACTTCCAACTGTAATGGCGTGTTCGGGACTTGCACCCTAGAGTTATCGCCCATGCCGGGCACACAACAAAAAGCCTTCTTCGAAATCGAAGAAGGCTTTTTAATATTTCTAAAAATGAATAATTACTTACAAAGAAGCAATAGCATTATTTAATGTCGCAGAAGGACGTAAAGCATGCGTAGCTAATTCATCATTCGGGAAGTAGTATCCACCGATATTTTGAGCTTTACCTTGAGCAGCGATCAACTCTTCATTGATTTTAGCTTCGTTCGCAGCCAATGTTTCAGCCAAAGCAGCAAATTTAGCAGCTAATTCCGCATCTTTCGTTTGTTTTGCTAATTCTTGCGCCCAGTATAATGTCAAGTAAAAATGAGAACCACGGTTGTCAATTTGACCTACTTTACGAGCTGGCGATTTGTCATTTGCCAAGAATAAAGCATTCGCCTCATCTAATGCATCGGCCAAAACTTGCGCTTTTGCATTGTTTTGAGTTTGCGCTAAGTGCTCGAAAGAAGCTTGCAATGCTAAGAACTCACCTAATGAATCCCAACGTAAGTAACCTTCTTCTAAGAATTGCTCTACGTGTTTAGGCGCAGAACCACCAGCACCAGTTTCGAAAAGACCACCACCATTCATTAAAGGAACGATAGATAACATTTTCGCTGAAGTACCTACTTCCAAGATTGGGAATAAATCCGTCAAGTAATCACGTAATACGTTACCTGTAACAGAAATTGTATCTAATCCTTCACGGATACGATCCAATGTAAATGTAGTAGCCTCTATAGGAGACATTACGAAAATGTCTAAACCATTTGTATCGTGGTCACCTAAATATTTCTCTACTTTTTTGATAATCTCTCTATCGTGTGCACGGTTTTCATCCAACCAGAATACAGCAGGAGTAGCAGACAAACGAGCACGGTTTACTGCCAATTTAACCCAATCTTGAATTGGAGCATCTTTCGTTTGACACATACGGAAGATATCACCAGCTTCAACAACTTGAGCCATCAATACAGCACCATTTGCATCTACAACACGGATAGTACCATTTGCAGCAGCTTGGAAAGTTTTGTCGTGAGAACCGTATTCTTCAGCTTTTTGAGCCATCAAACCTACGTTCGGTACCGAACCCATTGTTTTAGGATCCAAAGCACCATTTTCTTTACAATCTTCGATTACAGCTTCGTACACACCAGCGTAAGAACGGTCAGGAATGATAGCGATCGTATCACGCTCTGCTCCTGCTTTGTCCCACATCTTACCACCGATACGAATCATAGCTGGCATAGAAGCATCTACGATTACATCCGAAGGCACGTGTAAGTTTGTAATACCTTTGTCTGAATTAACCATAGCTAAGTCAGGACCATTGTTGATAGCCGCTTCGATAGCCGCTTTTACCTCTGCTTCTTTCTCGTTACCTGCGATTTTAGCGAAAACCTCACCTAAACCATTGTTTTTGTTGATACCTAATGAAGCGAATAGTTCACCGTATTGCGCAAATACATCCTTGAAATAAACTTCTACGATAGCGCCGAAAATGATAGGATCAGAAACCTTCATCATCGTAGCTTTCAAGTGCGCTGACAACAATACGCCTTCAGCTTTCGCTTCAGCGATAGTAGCCGCAACAAATTCTTTTAATTTAGCTACATTCAATACCGATGAGTCAATAACCTCACCCGCTTTTAATGCTGCCAAACCTTTTAATTCTTTTACTGAACCATCTTCAGCAACGAATTCAATTTTATATTGTGAATCATTCTCGATAGTCACAGATTGCTCCGTAGCGTAGAAATCACCATCAGTCATTGACGCCACTTTTGTTTTGCTATCCGCAGCCCAAGCCCCCATACGGTGTGGGTTAGCTTTTGCGTAGTTTTTAACGGCTTTAGGCGCACGACGGTCAGAGTTACCTTCACGTAATACCGGATTCACAGCCGATCCTAAAATTTTAGCGTATGTGGCTTTGATTTTTTCTTCTTCTTCTGTTGCTGGCGCATCAGGGTAATTTGGAACTGCGTAACCAGCAGCTTGTAATTCAGCAATAGCTCCTTTTAATTGAGGAATAGAAGCTGAAATATTTGGCAACTTGATGATGTTAGCGTCAGGTGTAGTTGCTAACTGTCCTAACTCAGCTAATGCGTCAGCAGTTTGTTGCTCAGGTTTTAAATATGCATTGAAATTAGCTAAGATACGGCCAGCTAATGAAATGTCTCTTAATTCTACATCGATATCCGCTGTCTTAGCGAAAGCTTGTACAATAGGTAAAAAAGAGTAAGTAGCCAATAAAGGCGCTTCATCTGTTTTAGTGTAAATGATTTTAGATGACATAGTTTCTGTTGAAATTGTATGATTTTTCTGTTGTCAAAATAGAAGTCGTAGCAAGAGCTAAACTCCTATTTTAAAATTCGCCTAAAGATAAGAAAATGAAAATTAAATAGCTATAATGAGTTCAATTATGACTGAAATAGGAAAGTCAATGGCGAGGATGGATTATTGAAAAGAGTTTAATCAAGAAAAAAGTCTTTAGATACCCTAAAGACTTTTTATTAGCAGAGAGAAGCAATTAAATTTTATCTATTCTAAAATTCGATATATAAACTTCAGCTGTCTTGTCATCACTATTCAATGCGAGATAAAAATATTTTTTGGTCATCGGATCAGCCATTTCTGTATCCAATACTTTGTAATCATTGATATAGGTACGCATACGCTCTCCATCTACACGAATTTTCACTTTCATGATATCATTCGCAAAATAGGACATATTAGCCTTCACCTCACTCCTTTTGTTTGGTTGAACTTCCTTACTCGCAAAATCAAATTTATTGAACCAATACGACGCTTGCACATTCAAGGGATTCTGATAAGCTAAATAGTAATGCTTACCCACGCCCTTTTGGTAATCAAACCCAAAATCTAAGGCAAACTTATTATCATTTTCAGATAGTGTCAACACATCAAACTCCACAGTGAAATCCGAAGGTATACGGATTAAGTCTTTTATTTTGTAGGTATTGCCATCAAACAAACGAAGCCATTTGCCTTCCGCAATAGGCACTTCAGCGACCTCACCTCTACCATTGCTCGTCCATTTTTGAGCCATCTCTCCTATCACCTCGCCGCTAAAATCATCTTCGAATATCAGCGTTGTTCCTCGATTATAATCGTACTTCATACCCTGCAAATCCTCAAAAGGTCCTCCTGTTTGACTCTTTTGTGTCCCAGTGGTGTGTGTTTTAGTAGTCGACTTCAAGCTTTCTTCTGCTTTTTTCTCCACATATGCTTCAGCCTTTTGTCCAAGTTTTTTACCTATATTTTTTAATGATTGGGCTTGAATACTTACCGATGAGCATATAACAAAAAAGAATGCGATAAGTTGGAATCTGAAGTTTTTCATAATTTGATTGAATATAAATTGTTTAGTAGAATGAATAAATAATTACTATCCTTAGGACGTAATAGTTATGTAGAATATAACGAAAAAATACTATCCGCTGCTACAATAATAAAAAAAGCAGACTTTTTTTCAAAATCTGCTTTTCTAGTTATAATAATAAGTAATGTTAAAATTCTATTTTATTACCTACAAATAATCCATTGTTTTTCGCTAGAGCGCCACACATATGGAACAATAATCGAGCACCGACATTGCCATCCCACTCATCTTGCTCACCGGGTGCCACTTCAACCAAATCCATACCAATTATCTTGTGTCCTGATTGTGCCAAACGTGATAAGGCGTACACTGCTTGTTCATAAGACAGTCCCCCCGGCACCGGAGTACCCGTATTCGGGCAATACCATTGATATAAAGCATCAATATCAAAACTTACCGCTACGTGCTCAGGCAATAATGAAATGATTTCATCGACTTGTTGTTGCCATGTTTTGCCTTCGAATTGTGCTTTTTTCAAATCCGCATCTGTGAAAACCTTAACTTTTGATGAAGATTTCACCACATCAACTTCTTGTTCACAGAAATCTCGAATGCCCACTTGTACCAGCTTGCTAATCTGTGGAATTTGAATTGCATTGTACATAATCGACGCATGCGAATACGTAAATCCTTCATACGCTTTACGTAAATCCATATGTGCATCGAAATGCAAAATACCAAAATCGCTATACTGTGCTGCTAAAGCCTGATAATATCCTAGCGGTGTGGAATGATCTCCTCCTAATAAAATTACCTTTTTGCCTTTGGCAGTCCACTCTTCTACGCGCGATTTCAATTCAGCATTCAATGTTGCAGATGCTGCATTAATCGTATCCAGATCCACTTTCAATGCCTGGTTCGTACTGATATCCTCACCCGACTCTAAAGCCTCGATAATCGGTTGCGCAAGCGCTTTATAGGTCGCTGAATTTTGTGCCCACTGTGCTGGAGCTTCATCCATATAAATTCCCAATTTCCATAATTCCGGAAATTCCTGATGCAACAAGTCCACTTGAAATGAGGCATCCAGAATCGCCGCAGGGCCTTCTGACGCACCTGCACCATAACTTACTGTTACTTCCCATGGTACGGGAATAATAATTATTTCGGATTCCTCAGCCGTAAATGGCAGGCCGTAGATGCTTGCATCTGCTAGACCTGGCTGAGAGGGATCAAAGTTTTTTATTTTTTCTTCTTTACTAATCATGCTGTACGTATTTCCAACTGCAAAGATAGGATTCTTTGAAAACAAATCCTTATCAATATCAGCGTTGAATCAAAATCAGAACTTCAGATTAATTAAATATATACTGACATACTGTTGTCATAATCGGGTTATACTTTTGGACATACATTAAAACTAAAAGATATGAACAAGACAGAAATTATTTCAAAAGCGGACTTATTGGAACATTGGTTAGGACATAGAAATTTGACAAGAAAAACGATTGAAAAATTTCCTGAAGAGGAACTTTTCAACTATTCTATCGGAGGCATGCGTTCGTTTGCGGATCTAGCGAAAGAATTATTATCCCTGGCAGTACCCGGATTGGACGGAATCGTTCATGATAAAATCGAAACTTATAGCCATGATCTGCCTATAAGCACAAAAGCAGAATTACTTGCACAATGGGATAAAGACACACCTATTTTGATTGATTTATATAATCAGATTCCCGAAGAGCGATTCAATGACAATTTTAATTTATTTGGTCAATATAATTTCCCAATCGTCCATAATATCATTTATTTCATTGACAATGAAGTCCATCACCGTGCACAAGGGTTTGTGTACCTGAGAGCCTTAGGCATCGAGCCGCCATTTTTTTGGGAAAGGAGCTAATCAAATTTCTTCAATGCCGCTTGTATCAAGTTAACGACCGATTGCTTTAAAGTTTCAGGTTCTAGAATTTGAGCTTCATCAGCAAACATCATATACCAGCGTGCAAAATAATCTATATGGGTGGTGTGGAAGGTCATCTCCACACCATTATTTATTTCTTCTTCGTGTTGAAAACCATAATACTGTCGCTCCCAATGCAGAAAACGAGCGAAATCTTTACTAACCCAAATCCGTATAGTCTGTAAAGTTTCTACTTTTTTATTTTGCTCCAAATAGGTATTAAGAGGCAGCAGTTCTTGCGTGTATTTGCTATCTAACAGGCGGATGTGTTCTATTCGATCCAATCGAAACTGGCGAATAGCCTCACGCAAATGGCAATATGCCATGAAATACCAAAATGGTCCTTCTTGAAAAACTCCTACCACCTCTATCGCGCGTTCTTGCAAATTGTTTTCAACCGATTTGTATTTGAGATGGATCTGTCTTTTTTTGACCATGCTCTCGAATAACGTAGCTAAGGCCGCAGGAACATTCTCATTCAGGAAGTTTTTCTTTTTATTGATAAGCACTTTTGATTCCAAATCTGCGACATTTTCCTTGTCACTATAGCGCAGTACGCCTTTCATTTTTAGCAAGGCATTCCCAAACTGCATGGCCATTTCTTTGTCGAGGTAATGATTCATCAACTTTTCGGCTACGCCAAAGCTAAGGGCTTCTTGCTCATTAAATCGAATAGGCTGTATTTTATAACCATTTAACAACGAATAACCATATCCCGCTTCACCCATAATCGGAATACCGGCATGTTCTAAGGCTTTGATGTCGCGATAAATTGTACGCAGACTCACTCCATATTTGTCGGCCAATTCTTGCGCCTTGACCAAAGGTTTGGATTGCAGATAAAAATATATCCCCAGAAGACGATCAAAACGTTTGGTTATATCCATTGATTTAAAAATCTTAATAAAGTAAAAGCCCCAACTATAAAGTTAGGGCTTTGCAATTATATTATTTTAATAAAAATCTACTTCGCGTAAGACACCGAACGCGTCTCACGTATTACTGTAACTTTAATCTGACCTGGATAAGTCATCTCTGTTTGGATACGATTAGAAATATCCGCAGCCAAAATCTCCGCTTGCGCATCTGTTACTTTTTCACTTTCTACTACAACACGTAATTCACGTCCTGCTTGGATTGCGAAAGTTTTCTCAACTCCAGGGTAAGAAAGCGCTAATTCTTCCAATTCTTTCAAACGCTTGATGTAACTCTCTACCACCTCACGACGCGCACCAGGGCGAGCACCAGAGATTGCATCACAAGCTTGTACTACTGGAGAAATCATGGATGTCATTTCGATTTCATCGTGGTGAGCACCTATAGCATTACATACATCTGGGTGTTCTTTATATTTCTCAGCAAGCTGCATACCCAAGATTGCGTGTGGCAATTCAGGGTTGTCATCAGGTACTTTACCTATATCGTGTAATAGACCTGCACGCTTCGCATGCTTCACATTCAAGCCTAACTCAGCTGCCATTGTTGCTGCAAAATTCGCTACCTCCCGTGAGTGCTGCAATAAGTTTTGACCATATGACGAACGGTACCGCATACGGCCTACCATACGGATCAACTCAGGGTGTAAACCGTGAATACCTAAATCAATAGCTGTACGCTCACCAATCTCTACGATCTCGTCTTCAATTTGTGTACGTGTCTTAGCAACAACTTCTTCAATACGCGCAGGGTGAATACGACCATCTGTCACCAATCTGTGCAAGGACAAACGCGCAATCTCACGACGAACTGGATCAAAACCCGATAAAATAATCGCTTCTGGCGTATCATCTACGATAATCTCAATTCCTGTAGCGGCCTCCAAAGCACGGATATTACGTCCTTCACGTCCGATAATACGGCCTTTGATTTCGTCGTTTTCAATATTAAAGATGGATACCGTATTCTCAATCGCAGATTCTGTGGCGGTACGTTGAATAGTCTGTATAACTACTTTTTTAGCTTCTTTGGATGCTGTCAACTTAGCCTCATCTACAATATCCTTGATCTGAATCATCGCTTGCGAACGAGCTTCTTCACGTAGTGATGTAACTAATTGCTCCTTGGCCTCATCTGCTGTCAATCCAGCAATAGTTTCTAATTGACTAATATGTTGATTTTTAAGCTGTTCGACCTCTTCGCTTTTCTTCTCGTTCAGTTCGATCAATTGCTCCAACTTCGCATTTTTCTTGTCTAGATCCTGCTTTTCGCGGTTTAGGTTCTCTAATTTTTGATTTAAAGATTGCTCTTTTTGTTTGATTGAGTTTTCTTTTTGGCTGATCACGTTGTTACGTTGATTCACCTCTTTCTCATGCTCCGATTTCAGCTGAAGAAATTTCTCCTTCGCTTCTAATTGACGTTGCTTTTTTGTGTGTTCGGCTTGTTTCTCAGCCTCTTTTATGATATTCGCTGCCTTTTCTTTGGCTTCTTGTTCTTGCTTCTTGAACAACATTTGCAGCAAATATCGTCCAATAACAATACCAATTAAAAGTGATATTATAATTGAAATTGTGGTTGATAACTCCATATTATTAATTTATATATATTAGTTTTTATTGTTTTCAGAACAAAAAAAAACCGCAATTAAATTAACAGGTCCCAAGTATTATTAAACTTCCATTACACATGATTGAGCGTTTGATTGTGACCTAGATGGCTAAAAAGCAAAATGGCCTATATCTTGTTTATTGCTCGTGATATTGAAGCGTTAAGTTTAAAATAGTGACAACCCGAATTTAATTGCGGCAAATTCGTCGTTATATAGCTCTAAAAAGAACGATTTTATTTTTTAAAGAAATCCGTCAAAATATTGTCTAGCTCGTGAATGGACTGCTCCAAGCCAACATCTTGCTGTTGTACTTGCTTTTCAGCCTTTATCATCCCTGTAGCGTATTGCAACACACACATAGACAATAAATCTTGTTTATCACGAACTGAATAATTCTCTTGCAGTTCCTTAATTTTTTCATTTATCAATTTCGCAGCATGTCTGATCACCTCTTCCTCTTCCGCTGTAACCCTTAATGGATACACACGATCTGCGATATTTATTTTTATGGAAATCTCTCCCATGATTATCGAGCTTAATAACGTAATAAACTTATGTCCCTTCTCCTACTTATCTATTTCAATAAGTTTATACATCTATCTATTTCTCGCACAAAATCGTTAATTTTTTGTTTTGTGTCAAGTATTTTTTCATTTATTGCCCCTTTATCGATATCCGCCTCATCAAGTGATCGGGCTACAGCCATAGCCTTGGTTTGCTCTTCGAGTTGCTTGATCTTTTCGGTACTGGTCTCAAAGGCTACTTGTACCGATTGCAACTCCAATTTCAGCAAATCATTTTCTTCTTGCAAAGCTTCACACAATTGAATTAAATTCTTCGTTTTCTCAACGATAATATTCATTTGTGACGATAATGATGCCATACTTATTTCGCAATTAAAATTATTGTTCCACTAACGCACTACTGCATTAGTCTCTTTCTCAAAGTTAATAATTAATTTTTGAATAATGCTATCAATTTGTTTATCATTTAGCGTTTTTTCTTCGTCCTGAATCGTAAAACTCAGAGCATAAGACTTTTTGCCTTCAGGCAATTTATCGCCTTTATAAACATCAAAAATGTTCACTTCCTTCAACAACTTACGATCTGTTTTCAATGCTACAGTTTTTAGCTTCTCGAAGGTGATAGCTTCATCTACCAACAAGGCTAAATCTCTGCGTACAGCAGGGAACTTAGAAACTTCCTTGTATTTAATGACATTTTTGCGAATCGCCTTCATCACTAAGTCCCAGTCGAAATCTGCAAAGTAAACCTGTCCATCCACATCTGTTTTTTTCAAAGCATCCGCATGTACCGCACCCAAAGAAACCAATACCTTTTGACCCTTCATATAATCCAGACCGTAGGCCAAATTGGTATTAGTAGTCTCGACCACTTGCAAGCCTTCTATTTTTAGACGTCTTACGATCGTGTCAACAGCAGATTTTAAATTGTAGAAATTCACATTTTTCGATGAAGTGTTCCATTGTTCGGCTTCTTTTTTACCAGCAATTGCCAATGCCAACCGTTGTTTCTCATCATATCCATCTTCTTTCAGATGATAGGTTTTACCATATTCGAAGATTTTCAGATCACCTTGTTTGCGTTTTTGGTTGTACTCGACAGCCGTCAAAGCAGAATACACCATATTCTGACGCATGGTGTCTAAATCCGAACTCAATGGATTAAACAGCTTTACAGCAGTAGCCTCATCGTCAGCATATGCAGATTTTGTCAACGAATTAGACAAAATTTCTCTGTATCCATTGCCAATCAACAAATCCGCTACTTGATTCAACACCGTTTCTTTATCCGGCTTATCCTGAGTATTAAGCGAAGCTAAAATTTGTGATTTCAGCTCAATATTATTATAACCATAAATACGCAACACCTCCTCGATTACATCTACCTCACGTGTTACGTCTACTTTGTATGGCGGCACTTCCACTTGAATGACATCATCATTTTCGGCAGTAATACTTATTCCTAATGCCAAAATAATAGCTTTGATCTCTTCTGCTGGAATATCCTTACCGATCAATCTTTGTACATTGCGGTAGCTCACTTCGAATTGGAACGGCGCAACTGGATTTGGATAAATATCCGTAATAGTAGTGGATATTTTACCACCTGCGAGTTCTTGGATTAATAGTGCGGCACGTTTTAACGCGAATACCGTAATATTGGGATCAGTACCTCTTTCAAAACGGAATGAAGAGTCTGTTTTCAAAGCATGACGTTTAGACGTCTTACGCACTGAAACAGGATTAAAGTAAGCTGACTCTAGGAATATATCCGTAGAGGATTCTGTAACACCTGAGTGCTCGCCGCCGAAAACACCTGCTATGCACATTGGCTTCTCGGCATCAGCAATCACCAAATCCTCTGCTGATAGTTTACGTTCGACACCATCCAATGTCTTAAATAATTCACCTTCTTGAGCTTTACGCACAACTACCTTATTTCCAGCAATCTTAGCTGCATCAAATGCATGTAAAGGTTGACCTAAATCATGAAGTATATAATTCGTAATATCTACGATATTATTGATAGATCGAATACCAATCGTATTCAATTTTTCTTTTAACCATTCTGGTGATTCAGCGACGGTGACACCTGAAATATTTATCCCGGAGTATCGCGGTGCATCTACACTTTCAACTACTACATTGGTATCAGCGGTTGTACCTTCTACAAATGCTTCAACAGAAGGCAATGTATACGTCGATTTGAAATACGCTGCCAAATCACGCGCTACACCCAGATGTGAAGCTGCATCGGCACGATTTGGTGTCAAACCTATTTCGAAGCGAAAGTCATCTTTGATTTCATAAAAATCTTTCACTAAAGTCCCCACTTGTGCATCTGCTGGCAATTCCACGATTCCAGCATGTGATGTACCTAAGCCGATTTCGTCTTCGCCGCATAGCATACCTTCAGAGATCTCACCACGGATTTTTGATTTCGTGATTTTGAATGGCTCCCCCGAAGTAGGGTGACAAAAAGTTCCTACAGTGGCAACAATTACTTTCAATCCAGCGCGGCAGTTGGGTGCGCCACAGACGATATCCAATGGCGTATCCGTACCAATATTTACCTTCGTAACACGCAACTTATCGGCATTGGGATGCTGTTCGGCACTAAGCACTTCACCCACTACAAGACCTTCCAGACCACCTGGAATAGACTCTACCTTCTCCACAGCTTCAACTTCTAATCCTATATCGGTCAGTATTAATGAAAGCTCAGCCGGTGTTTTATCTATATTTAAGTAATTCTTAAGCCAATTGTAAGAAATATTCATTTTAATTTTTTTTAAGATACAAAGATAGGTTTTTGAATAGCAGAATACAATAAAAAAGATGAGTATGGCCACAAGAATTTACATATACAAATCCTCACTTCTTTCATTCTTGAAATAAGGTTTAGCGCATTATAAAATGTCTTTTCACCCATATTTATATAGTGTACTAGATTAAAATTCAACAAATAAGCAACCACTGATCACCTATACTCAAGTTTTTGTATTAAATTTACCTAACACATAAACCTATAATTCATGACAAGATTACTATTTATCACTCTCCTATTTTTAATGCACAGTTCTCTTTCATTTAGTCAATCCAATGAAAAGCTCAATTCCAACTTCGGAGGCGTTCAAATTGGTGTTATCACCTACTCCTATAGATCGATGCCCCAAGATTTGGAAAGTCTAATTCAGCAAATAAAAGAAAGTGGGATTAACGCTGTGGAATTGATGGGTGATCCTGTCGAACTTTATTTGGGAAGACCCAAGGGTGCTGAGGAAATAAAAAAATGGAGATTATCTATTTCAATGGACGAATTTAAAAAAGTTAAAAATAAACTAGAGAAGGAAGGAATTCACATTTATGCCTATAAACCAAACCTTCTCCATAAAAATAGCACCGACGAAGAAGTCGAATTCGCCATGCGTAGTGCTAAAGCCCTGGGAGCAACCTCTGTTACCACCGAGCTGATGGTTAATGATCCGCATCATTCCGAGAGACTTGGTCGAATCGCTGCCAAATATAAAATGTATGTTGGTTATCACAATCATTTACAAGGCAACGATCTTGCATGGAACACCGCTTTAGATCAAAATAAATACAACTCCGTTAATTTGGATTGCGGACACTACATCGCGGCAGGAGGTAACAACACCGTACAGTCGCTATTGGCTTATATAGAAAATAATCACAAAAGAATTTCTTCTATACACATGAAGGATCGCAAGAGCAAGGCAAATGGAGCAGATAATCTTAAATGGGGCCAAGGAGACACCCCTATCAAAGAAATTTTATTGTTGTTAAAAAACAAAAAATACAACATCCCAGTCACCATAGAACTGGAATACAAAATTCCCGAAGGCTCAAATGCAGTACAAGAAGTGAAAGCTTGCAAAGAATTTGCGAAAGAAATATTGCTCCAAACCCAGTAAAAGGTACGGGTTTGTACATTACAAATAATTCAATAATGGCGCATTGGCATACATATCAATGTAAATAACCTTCTATTTATTAACATCAACACTTTATTAGAAATCATTCTAAAATTATGCGTAAATTTGTATTTTAATTTGAAGAACGTTCAAAACTAACATACAATAATGATTCATTTCTTTGAGAACCCATCGAACATCGTTTATGCTGTTCAAAGTGTTAACTCTTTATCACAAGAAGACATTACTAAACTTAACTGGCTATTTGGCAACGCCAAAAAACTAGAAGAACAAACCCTCAACCATTTTTATGTAGGACCACGTGCAGCCATGATTACACCATGGAGTACCAATGCTGTGGAAATTACACAAAATATGGGTATCACAGGTTTGATTCGTATTGAAGAATTTCAACTTGTAGAAGCTGATTTTTCTGATTTTGATCCAATGATCTCGCAGAAATACGAAGCGTTGACACAAGAGATGTACACGATTAATATCACACCAGAACCAATTTTGGAAATCGATGATATTGATGCTTACAATAAACAAGAAGGTTTAGCTTTAAACCCGGAAGAAGTTGAATACTTGAATAATTTATCGACAAAATTAGGTCGTAAATTAACAGATTCTGAAGTATTTGCTTTCTCTCAAGCGAACTCTGAACACTGCCGCCACAAAATCTTCAATGGAACTTTTATCATTGATGGTGAAGAACAACCTACTTCTTTATTCAAATTAGTCAAGAAAACATCTGCAGAAAATCCTAATGAGATTATCTCTGCATATAAAGATAACGTCGCTTTTATCAAAGGTCCTAAAGTAACGCAATTTGCGCCTTTATCGGCTGACAAACCTGATTTCTATGCTGAAAAAGAATTCGAATCGGTATTGTCTGTAAAAGCAGAAACACACAACTTCCCAACAACGGTAGAGCCATTCTCTGGTGCCGCTACAGGTTCGGGTGGTGAAATCCGTGACCGTTTGGCTGGTGGTCAAGGTGCTATTCCTCTAGCAGGTACAGCGATCTATATGACAGCTTACTCTCGCTTAAATGAAGAACGTCCTTGGGAAAAAGCAGTTCAAGAGCGTGAATGGTTATACCAAACGCCAATGGATATTTTAATCAAAGCGTCTAACGGTGCTTCAGATTTCGGTAACAAATTCGGTCAACCATTAATCACGGGTTCGGTATTGACTTTCGAACACGAAGAAGATGGTCGCAAATTAGGTTACGACAAAGTCATCATGCAAGCTGGTGGTGTGGGTTATGGTAAATTAGACCAAGCTAAAAAACATACACCGCAAACAGGTGATAAAATCGTGATTTTAGGTGGTGAAAACTACCGTATAGGTATGGGTGGTGCTGCTGTATCATCTGCAGATACGGGTGCCTTCGGTTCTGGTATCGAATTGAATGCGATCCAACGTTCTAACCCAGAAATGCAAAAACGTGCTGCCAACGCGGTGCGTGGTATGGTAGAGTCAGACAACAACCCTATCGTTTCTATCCACGATCACGGTGCTGGTGGTCACTTAAACTGTTTATCAGAATTAGTTGAAGAAACAGGTGGTTTGATCGATTTAGACAAATTGCCAGTTGGTGACCCTACTCTTTCTGCTAAAGAAATTATCGGTAACGAATCACAGGAGCGTATGGGCTTAGTGATTGCGGAAAAAGATATTGAAACATTAAAACGTGTTGCTGATCGTGAGCGCTCACCTATGTATACTGTAGGTGATGTAACAGGTGATCACCGTTTTACTTTCGAATCTAAAACAACTGGTGAAAAACCAATGGATTATGCCTTAGAAGATTTCTTCGGTTCTTCTCCAAAAACATACATGAAAGACAACACTGTCGTACGCAATTACGCAGATGTAGAATATAATGTAGCTGACGTTCCTACTTACTTAAACAATGTATTGCAATTAGAGGCGGTTGCTTCTAAAGATTGGTTGACCAACAAAGTTGACCGTTGTGTAGGTGGACGTGTAGCGAAACAACAATGTGCTGGTCCATTACAATTACCATTGAACAATGTGGGTGTAATGGCATTAGACTACAAAGGTAAAGAAGGTATCGCAACGACGGTAGGCCACTCTCCTGTGGCGGCTATCGTAGATCCTGCTGCTGCTTCAAGAACAGCGATTGCTGAATCTTTATCAAATTTGGTATTCGCTCCTATCAAGAATGGTTTAGCTGGTGTGTCTTTATCAGCAAACTGGATGTGGGCTTGTAACAATGAAGGTGAAGATGCACGCTTGTACCAAGCAGTTAAAGCTTGTTCGGATTTTGCTATTGAATTAGGTATCAACATCCCTACAGGTAAAGACTCTTTATCAATGAAACAAAAGTACCCTAACGGCGAAAATGTTATCGCTCCAGGTACTTTGATTATCTCTGCTGCAGGTAATTGTACGAACATTACGAAAGTGGTAGAACCAGTTTTAGCAAAAAATGCAGGTTCTATTTACTATATCAATTTATCAAAAGACAGCTTCAAATTAGGCGGTTCTTCCTTTGCTCAAATCTTGAACAAAATTGGTAAAGAAGTTCCAACCATTACAGATGCTGCTTACTTCAAGACTGCGTTCAATACGATCCAAGATTTAATCAACAACGATCTAATCGCTGCTGGTCACGACGTCGGTTCTGGTGGTTTAATCACGACATTATTAGAATTAACTTTTGCAGATGTGAATTTAGCTGCTCACTACGATTTATCGGATTTAGGCGAGGCTGACACAGTGAAAGCTTTATTCAATGAAAATATCGCGGTCGTATTACAAGCAAAAGACGATGCGGCTTTCGAAGAGACATTAGCTGCTGCAGGTATCGAAGCTGTGAAAATTGGTTCGGCTATCGAAGGTACGGAAGTATCATTTAAAAACAACGCAGATACATTCACATTCAACGTAGTTGAAACTCGTGACACTTGGTACAAAACATCCTACCTTTTAGATCAAAAACAATCTAAAAATGGTATGGCTCAAGAACGTTACATCAACTACAAAAACCAACCCTTAACATATAATTTCCCAGCTCATTTTGACGGCAAGAAGCCTGTCATTTCGAACGAAGGTGAGAAATCTTCTCGTCCGAAAGCAGCTATCCTCCGTGAAAAAGGTTCTAACTCAGAGCGTGAAATGGCAAATGCGATGTTCTTAGCTGGTTTTGACGTAAAAGATGTACATATGACCGATTTAATTTCTGGTCGTGAGACATTAGAAGACATTCAATTCGTAGGTGCAGTAGGTGGTTTCTCAAACTCGGATGTATTAGGTTCGGCTAAAGGTTGGGCTGGTGCATTTAAGTACAATGAGAAAGCGCGTACAGCTTTAGAAAACTTCTTTGCGCGTCCAGATACACTATCTGTAGGTATTTGTAACGGTTGTCAATTGTGGATGGAATTGGATTTAATCAATCCTGACCATGAAGTTCATGGTAAAATGCACCATAATACTTCAGGTAAACACGAATCGAACTTCGTATCGGTGAAAATTCAAGAAAACAACTCGATCATGTTGAATACCTTAGCGGGATCAACTTTAGGGGTTTGGATTTCACACGGCGAAGGTAAATTCAAATTACCTTATGCAGAAGAAAAATACAATATTGTAAGTAAATACGCTTACGAGCAATATCCACACAATCCGAATGGTTCGGACTTCAATACAGCGATGATGTGTGATGCTACAGGTCGTCACCTCGTAACGATGCCACACATTGAGCGTTCGATCTTCCAATGGAACTGGGCTAACTACCCTGCTGGTCGCCAAGACGAGGTTTCTCCATGGTTAGAAGCTTTTGTGAATGCGAAGAATTGGTGTGTGGAGCATAAGAAATAAAGATGTAAAGCCGCGCAATTGTGCGGCTCTTTAAAAGTAAAATCCCCTTCAGAGATGGGAGGGCACTGAAAAACTATCCACTAAAAAAGGGCTTATGAATTTTTATACTCATAAGCCCTTATCCTTTGTTTATTTGAATGCATTTAGCAACAACTCTTCAAATAAGAGATGCTCAGTGGGTTAAATATGTGCTTTTTCC
>JBMDWK010000171.1:0-3390 GCA_048595255.1 Sphingobacterium sp.
TGGCGGTCTGGACGGGACTCGAACCCGCGACCCCATGCGTGACAGGCATGTATTCTAACCAGCTGAACTACCAGACCTTTTTTATCTTGACTCAGACAAGCGATTCTCCCGCTACACAGGATATTCAAACTTTGCTGAATTAATAGATCTAAAATCTTTTTTAATGTGTTAAAGAACGATTGAAAAATGCGTAAATAATTTGGCGGTCTGGACGGGACTCGAACCCGCGACCCCATGCGTGACAGGCATGTATTCTAACCAGCTGAACTACCAGACCAAAATTATTTTCAATATTTTTCAGAACGATGAAAGAACGCTTTCTTTCTCTTTGCGGTCTGGACGGGACTCGAACCCGCGACCCCATGCGTGACAGGCATGTATTCTAACCAGCTGAACTACCAGACCTTTTTTTGTTTTAAATCTTGACTCCGACAGTGACTTTCCGATGCTCGGAATATGCGAACCTGCTGGGCGACCAGACTAAAACCCTTCATCTGAGAAGGTGTGCAAATATAGGGCTGTTTTGCGTAAAAACAAACTTTTTTTTCAAAAAATTAGTCTGTAGCACCGTCCTTCATTTTCTCCGCATTCTCTGCAAATTGCAATGCATCGATAATGTCCTGAATATCACCATCCATGATTGCTGGAAGATTGTACATGGTCAATCCGATGCGATGTTCGGTCACACGACCTTGTGGATAATTATAGGTTCGGATTTTTGCCGAACGGTCTCCAGTAGATACTAAAGTCTTACGTTTGGCGGCAATATCTCCGTTCTTTTTGTTCAATTCAATCTCGTAAAGTTTGTTACGAAGCATCTCCATTGCTAATTCACGATTGGCCAACTGTGAGCGTTCGACTTGACAAACTACAACGATACCCGTTGGCTTGTGCGTCAATTGTACTTTTGTTTCTACCTTATTCACGTTCTGACCACCGGCACCACCCGAACGGGATGTTTGTAGCTCGATGTCACCTGGATTTAATTCTACGTCCACATCTTCAGCTTCTGGCAAGACAGCAACCGATGCTGCTGAGGTATGTACACGACCTTGTGTTTCGGTATCAGGTACGCGTTGTACACGGTGTACACCAGATTCATATTTCAATTGTCCGTATACATCTTCGCCGATTACTTTTAGGATGACCTCTTTGTAACCGCCGGAAGTACCTTCTGTAACATCCATTACTTCATTGCGCCATCCTTTTTTCTCAAAATAACGTGTGTACATACGGTACAAGTCACCTGCGAAAATAGCCGCTTCGTCACCACCGGTACCACCGCGAATTTCGATGATCGCATTTTTGGCATCCTCTGGGTCTTTAGGGATCAGCATCAAACGAATTTCTTCTTCTTTCTCTTCTTTTTGTTGATACAGAAGATCTTGTTCTTCTTTGGCCATTTCCCGCAATTCTTGATCCTTTTCATTCACAAGAATGTCTTTGTTAGCCTCCATGTTGCTAACGATATTTTTATAGATATGGTATTGCTCTACGATTTTGCCAAGGTCTTTGTATTCTTTATTCAGCTTCGCAAAACGTTTCATATCGGAGATGGTTTCTGGCTTGCTTAATTCAGCCTCCACTTCTTCCCATCTTTCTTTAATAGCTTGTAATTTTTCTAACATATTTCTAAATCCTATGGGTCTATTTTGCCTATAGGAAAGGCAAAATTACTGAAAATTTATGTTAAAATCGTAGATTTTGTTTAATGACTTGAAACTACTTTTAGGCCTATGATGGAAGCAATAAGTGTAAAAATAAAGAATATACGCCAAAAATCAGCCGGCTCTTTAAAGAAAATTATTCCCATCAAAACTGTACCTACGGCACCTATGCCCGTCCATACAGCGTATGCAGTACCTAATGGCAGGGTTTGAGTCGCTTTTATCAATAGGCCCATACTGACGAATAGACATACTATAAATCCTAAGTACCACATGTACATCATAGAGCCTGTGCTTTCTTTTGCTTTGCCAAGACAGGTTGTAAATCCCACTTCAAATAGACCACCGAGTATTAAAAATATCCAATTCATGTTTTTTGATTTGTTGCTGACGCAAAAGTGCTTTTTCCTATGGACATAAAATTTTACAAATGATAAAAAAGCTACTCTTTAGTAGAGTAGCTTTTTTTATCATTTTGACTATTGAGTACAAGCCACCTTTAATGTAGGTGAAAAAGTACCATCTAGTTCAGTAATACTTCTCTGCGCCTGTGGAAAATTTTGTTGTTTAGATTGTCTTATACGTATTCCATCCCTATTATTTGCGTTTTTAGGCAAAGTATTCATTCTAAATTCTATTGCTTTTCTTATTGTTTTGGTCTCAATTTCATAAGTATATAATCCCTCCGTAGCTGTACTAAATGTAGTTGCAGAAGCGTTATATATAGGAGCGTTGGGATAATTATAACTTCCTAAAGTTAGAACGCCTGTAAGTGGAACTATATTACTCTGGGTGGTGGAGCTGTTGGATGTTTTTCCAGTAAATGAAACAGTTCCATTAGTAGCAATAGTAACTCTAATAACCGGGTTTTCTGGTGTTACTGTTAATTGATAAATTTCAGGAATCGATCCATTTCCCCAAAAATTACTAGTGCTACTACTAAACCTCATTGTCCTAACGTTGGTTGCTGTATTATTGGAAAATTCCGCGTCATGAGCTCGAAAACTAGACCATTGAGATGAATTTGCAATCTCAGCCCATTCAGTCCATCCAGAAAATGAAATCAGTGACAATAAGCTTCTTCTATATCGCTGTATTCTAACGGTTTCATATCTCGCTTCAAATAACGGCTTGTTATTATAATAGATCACAGCTGTCCTAAATTTATTTAGGACAGCTGTGTTTATGCATTAAAAAAATGTTTTTCATAACAATAAGATTTATTCCCAATAATAATTTTCTTCTTGATCGTCTCCTTTTCCCAAATGGTCGATACATCTTCAGATGATTCCGGTTTGGTTGATGCCGAAGAGATTGCTAGGGTATTTTCAATCTTTAGATAAAAAATTTGCCATACAGGCTTATAATACTTTTTCATAGAATGGCAGGTAGTTTAACGAAAAATTAATATTTTTCAGTAAAAAAACATATTTAATTCTTTTTTATTGAAAAAATTTCATTAAAAATTATTGTTTTATAATAAATCTATGATTTAAATAACTAATAGGCGTAAATAATTGATAACACAAAATGTTATTCAATTTTTATTTTTAAATCGAAAACGAGTAAAAATGGAAGGGTCAAGAATCTATTTTACTTCTGCACGAATACGAGAAAGTGTGACTTGAGATACGCCCAAATAGGATGCGATATAACCAAGTTTTATTCGATGTAAAAGTTTTGGAGCTTTTAGCAGAAGATCTGCATAGCGTTCCGCTGCAGA
>JBMDWK010000172.1:0-1765 GCA_048595255.1 Sphingobacterium sp.
AAGAAGGTGTGGATGAAACGATACTCTTTCAACTAGGCTTTCCTAGCGGTGCTGTGGCATCTTGTTTATCGACTTACAATATAAATTTCCTAGACCGCTTTTATCTCACTGGCGACCGAGGATTTGCTGAGCTTCAACCCGCAACGGGTTATGGCCCAATACAAGGCCGAACTAGTAAAGGCCCCATAACACAGGCCCACACCGAACATCAAACCCTGCAAATGGACGCAATGGCGCAAATTATACTGAAAGGTCACAAGCCCACTATCGCTGTGGATGGAGAAGAAGGATTAAAAGATATGTACATTCTAGAAGCAATCTACAACGCTTGTAAAACAGGTGCACGACAAGAAATCAAACTACCTCGACCAAATAAATAATAAACAACTACGATTAGTGAGGTACAGCATCATTCTCAAAAACGTGATATAAACATGCATAACATGCTTTTTCATAAATTTTATTTTAGGCGATCAATAGATGTAATTAATTCATCATTTGGTGAATCACATTAATGTTATCCACTTTAAAATATAGGTTAATATTGTTTAAATGTTGCAATATTAGCTCATCTTTAGCACAAAACAAGAAATGCGAACCCAAAAGATTCGCATTTCTTGTTTATCTATAATACCTACGAAGAGCTAATCATATTTATTACCCAGTCAAACTTTTTATCATTTTTAAATTTTTCATATATCCACTCTGCTCCATGTGCTGTAAGGTGATCGGAATCGTAATATATTGGAAATTTTTCTTCATCAAATTTTTTATATGCTTTATCTATTAATAATAAAGGGTTAAAATCCAAAATATGTACGCGTTCATTATCCGCAAATAATTCTGTGATCCTTACGTTAGCCTCCATAAAAGAAGTGTCAAGATTATTCGATTCGTAATCAAATTTTAAATCGTATCTTTTTGCCATCATCCACGATTCGATAAATGCAATATCTTCAAATTTCGGGACTTGCTTCAATAGGATTACATTTTTTCCTGCTGCAGTCAATTTTGTAATGTATGCTGAAAATTCTTTGAGGAATATTTCATCTTTATACACCATGTCAAATCTTTTAGCCAAAATAATAGTATTCACATCCTCGATTGCAGCTACAGATTCTGTTTTAACAATTTCGCACTCAGGCGTATAAAAAGACCGGGAATAAAAATTGCATCCTCCTGAGGCAATAAACGCAATGATAATCCATTATCATCAAACCACTTAGCAAACAAATTCGAGAAATGCTCCGCATGAGAGTCTCCTATCATTAATACATTAGAATTTATAGTATTATTGGATGTGATATAACAGCCAATATCATTACTAGAACAAGCAGCAGTATTCGTGTAGGTATATTTTTCATCAATATTGTACCGTGCGGGTAGCCCATCATGGGAATAAATATAGTAGGCAATGCCTGTGCTTACCATAAAAGGCATAATAAAATAATAGAAAACAGTTTTACCAAAATTGAAACTCTTGAATCTAAAATAATCTTCAATAAATTTCTGTGAGAAATAGCTTACTGCTAGAATAATCAATCCCAATAAAATTGATTGTAGTATGGACAACTCTTGAATCCCAAATAAACTCTTGACAAATATAATGATAGGCCAATGCCACATATATATTGAATACGAAGCCAGTCCAATGAAAACGAAGGGCTTCCATTTCAAAATTTTCCCCACCCCATGCTCTCCCCCCATGATTAAGAATATTGTACCCAATACCGGAAATAAGGCGATGACTCCAGGAAAAACACTC
>JBMDWK010000173.1:0-14778 GCA_048595255.1 Sphingobacterium sp.
AATCATGATTACACCATTTGCTGCTCTGGATCCATAAAGTGCCGAAGCTGATGCGTCTTTCAATACGGTTAGGCTCTCGATATCATTCGGGTTAATGGAGTTTAAGTCACCATTAAAAGGTATTCCATCTACCACGTACAATGGGTTATTGCTCGCATTTATGGAACCAAAACCACGTACAATTACACCGGCATTAGATCCTGGCTGTCCGCTACCCAATGTTGATGTAACACCTGGAGCAGCTCCATCCAAAGCCTTCGTGATACTCGTGATATTCCTATTCTCAATATCTGCTTTTTTAATGGTAGAAGCCGCACCCGTAAACGATGATTTTGAGGCTGTACCATACGCCACAACCAATACCTCGTCCAAAGATTGATCTTCCGAAACTAAAACTATTGATAGAGAATTTGAATTTCCGATCGAAACTCGCTGTGTCGTATATCCAATATACGATACATTTAATGAGGCACCGGAAGTAGCATTGATTTTGAATCGTCCTGATGCATCAGTCTGAGTGGCAACACTTGTGCCCACCACCGATACGGAAGCTCCTCTAATTGGAGTTCCATCCGTTGATGTCACCAAACCACTCACTTCTCGCGTCTGCGCTAATGACATGCTTGTCACACAAGCCACCGCAAACATAGTACTGAGTAACTTTTGTTTCATAGAATTTTTTAGTTTAATAATTTGTTAGTTTCATTCAGAAAATGAAAGCAAATAATTTTCGGTCAGTCACAAATGTATCAAAAAAAAACATTTATTCATTAATCAAAAAAATATATTTAAAAACCAAAAGAACATAAAACACTACAAAACAGCGTTTAAGAAAACTGACCATGAAAGTTGTTCGGATTAAAAAATTACAAATCAGCACTTTGTAAAAATAAAAGAGCCCGAAAATATTGATGGCACGGAAAAAATTCTCAATTTTTTAATTAGTCATAAAGAAATGACCGAGTTTAAGCTTTTCTTTATTCGGTCATTTTTATTTTAAGGATTTCTGGAATTTTGTTTTTTAATGGCCTTATTGTATGGTTAGTCAACCAGAAAGTGCTATTTGAATTTTTAGCCTTCCATTTATCCTGTTTTTGAGGCAATAGTCCTCTTTTTTTATATCAATTACAGGATTCTTTTCAAGTTTACGGTGAAGATGGCCATTGCACCTAGCATCTCCATATTTTGGATGCCGTATGAATTAGCCCTTCCATATCCATGGATATTTTTGAGTCCACTATTCTTAGCCTCGATTTTATATCTTTCTTTTGATTTATTTCGATAATATTCAGTTTCCTGGAATGCCATCTGATCTTTGTGAAGGCCTGATTTTATAGAAACTGAATAGGTCTTTGTTTTGGCTCCGAGTTTATAAAACCCCTCCTTAAATGGACAGATCTTACATTTTTCGACATCAAAGTAATAGGTCTCCGTTTGATTTGTACCTTGTTCCTTTTTCCCTTGACGGGCTTTGCGGATTGCTAAATGTCCTGCGGGACAAACAAACATACTTGCATCTTTATTATAGTCAAACTTGTCATTTTCTTTTCGAAAGCCCTGAGTAATGGAGGTATTCAATTTAGAGATAATAGCAATATTCTGGCCTTTTGCCAACTCAAGGTTGTCTTTTCCAGTATATGCAGCATCACCTATAATCGTATCTATTTCTATACCATTATGCTGACTGATCTCCAGTAACCCAGGTATTTCTGGACCATCAGCTTTTTCACCTGTAGTAATAATTGCTGCTGTGATAATGCGTTTCTAGGTCATCGCTAGATGTGTATTATAACCTAAGAAACTGCTCTCTAGAGATTTAAGTCCAAGCCTGGCTTCATTATCTTTAGAAAGCAAATAGTATTCTTTTGTGTCTTCAATGGTTTACTTCAACAGATATAACTTCTCTTTAACAGCCGGTATTTCACTGATAGATTGATGCTGATCAAGGATTTTCTGTAATTCTTTGCAATAGGTAAGCTCTTGATCTAGATCGCTGGATTCGTTCTTCTGTGGTAGATTCTCCTTGTATTGTTCATTGATCTGTTATATCGCTTGTCTTAATAGCTTGGAGCGTTCCTTAAGTACTTCCAAGGCTGAATAAGGGTTCGATCTAGAATGGGTATGGGTAGCATCTACAATGATAGACTTGGATTTAATAATACCCTTTTCAAGACCAATCGATATGGTTTTATTGATAAACAGATTCAATAAAACCATATCTTTTAAACGTAACTTATGGAATTTAGTAAGCGAACTTGAATTGATTACACCCTCTTCGGGCGCCAATTCAAAAAAGTATTTAAAGGACATATCATACCTAGAACGCTCGACAACATCAACATCCGAAACAGTGTAGATAGTTTTTAAAAGAAGGTACTTAAACTCCTTAATTGGACTCTCTGCTGTACGGCCATTCGTATGGCAATATTTAGCTAACAGCTCCTCGTAGATAATACTGAAATCGATAAGTTCGTTGATTTTTCGAAGTGACAATTTTTAGGAACAATGATATCGTACAATCCTGAATAGAAACTGAACTGTATTTTTTGTTGAGTGGAGAGCGTCTTTGTATTTGTTAAAGACTACTTTAAGATACGAAAAAGGAGCAGAAAACTGTCTTTTCTACTCCTTTTTTAGAACAATATAATTGGGAACTTTTCAGTGCCCTCAATATGACCACCCTTTTATGACTTAAATAAGTTTTTTATAATGGATTTTGCTTGACAACCCCAAGAGTTCTATCTATTTCTCCTTGAGGAATTAAGAATTCCCATTGTTTGTCTTCCGCAGGAACAGTCATAGTTGTAGCTAATGATACATTATGATTAGAACCATTTCTGTTTAGAGGTAGGTTAAGACGCTTTAAGTCATAAAATCTAAAGCCTTCTCCCCATAACTCTACTCTTCTGTGTGTCAAAATTTCTTCGATCAAAGCCGCACCTGTGCTAGTAGACAATGTGTATGCATTATCTCTTGTTTTCACAAAGTCAAACAAGACTTGTTTTGCTTCTGCTTCTCTACTTCCTCCTAATCTTGCTAAAGCTTCTGCTTCGATAAGATACATCTCTGCAGCACGCATAAACATTAAGTCAGCATTACTATTTGCAGGATTTGGCATAGTAAATTTACGAGTCATATAAGGCATCTTTACACCACTTGCTGCTACTGGGAAGCCAGGCTGTGCACCTGTTGGGTCCCAAAGTTTCTTACGCACATCGGTATCGGAAATTTTAGCATATAATAATGAGTTTATAGCTTTTGGATTTCCTCTTGTATTTGTTGAACTGAAGTTACCTACGTACGCATAAAAAGAATAGAAGTATGTCGGTTGATCTTCCCGGTGCTCAATACCCCACATCCATTCTGGATTACTAAGACTTACAAACGAATCAACATACTGGTTTCCTGTCATTAAGGTAAAGCCTTGTCTTGCTTCTTTAGCAAACTTAGCAGCATCCTCATAATTTTGTTGAGTCAATGCTACTCTTGCTTTAATCCCTTTAGCAACATTCAAATTCAAATGCGATTTGTTAGGTCTTGCTTTTGCATCTGCAAATAGTGCAATAGCATCGTCAACATCTTTATTGATCTGTGCATAAACTTCCTCTACAGTATTTCTAGGTACTGCACCGATTGTTTTTTCAAGGATTAAAGATAGACCTAGTGAAGAGTTATCTCCTCCTTTTACATAGCGTTTAGCAAACAATTGGATCATTTGGTAATAACTCCATGCTCTATAACTTAGTGCCTGCGCTTTTATAAAGTTTTTGTCTTGATTTGATCCTACTGCGTCATCAATGTTTGCAATGATTTCGTTTGCATTACCGATCAATGCATAGTAAAAACCATAATTGAATGTAAGAATACTAGCCGTAGTATTACGGTGCGAAAGCCATTTGTGCTCACTATTGAACCAGCCATTAGCTGCTCCAGTCATAACAAAGTCATCCCCTAATACCTCCATATATAGCATATTTCCACTTTGACCACCTGCAGCCTGATTACTATGCCATTGCGAATACATCAATCTATGCATACCATTGATAGCTGCATATGCATTCTCTACCGTACCAAATACTGTCGAAGGCGCTATTCTACCTGTAGGATCTTTTTGAAGTTCTTTACTACAACCTACTAATAACATGGACCCAACAGCGACTCCATATAGCGTATTTTTTATTTTATTTAATTTACTTTTCATAACCCTTAAAATCCAAAATTAACACCAAAAGTTAGAGTTCTCGCATGTGTATACGATGAATTATCCGTTACACTTGATATACTACCCACTGGGTTAAATCCTTTCTTAGCGGAGAAGAAATACAAGTTCTCAGCACTTGCGAATAATCTAGCTCTTTTTATACCAATTTGATTAATCCAGCCCTCAGGTAGTCTGTAGCTCATATTGATTGCACTGATGTTCAAATAAGAACCTTTACGCAACCATCTGCTCGAAGGAGTGCCATTTTGCGCAGTTCTATTCAAATCCATTAACGGGATATCAGATACATCACCTGGCGCTCTCCATCCATTTAACAAATCTCTGTGCAAGTTGGAACCATTGCTTGGACCTGAGCTCATTAAACCTGCGTATTGACCGTCGTATTTATATCCACCTAAACTGTAAGTCAATACAAATCCTAAATCAAAACCTTTGTAACCAAAACTATTAACAATACTTCCAAAAACTGGTGCTAAAGCAGATTTATCCAGCCAATCTTGTCTAGCGGAATTATGATTAAAAGTTACCGTATCTATTTGACCATTGCCTCTGTCTATTAATTTATGATCTGCATTGTCTGGATTATATTCTACACCATCAGCTAAACCTAGGTACAATGCACGTCCAGTTTCTGCATCCACACCATAATACGTTCGGGTATAGAAATCATAAATGGAACGTCCTTCAGCACGTTTGTATGGAGAACTCACAATTTCAGGTGTTTCTTCTGGCATACGTGTGATTTTATTTTTTACAGTAGTAACATTCAATGTAAGATCCCATCGGAAATCTTGCTGACGTATTAAACCACCTGTCAAAGTCAGCTCAATACCTTTATTTGTCATAGCACCAACGTTTTTGTTTATGGAGTATGACCCACTCGTAGTACCACCATTATGATACGGCTGTTGAACACTGAATAACAAGCCGTCAGAATTTCTGTAATAATAATCAAATGTACCAGATAATCTTCCTCTTAAGAATGAAAAATCAACCCCTATATCAAAAGGCTTTTGAGTTTCCCATGTTAACTCGGGACTTCCTAATGCAGTCACTACAGCACCTGAAGCTGAGGCATTATTATAACCGATAGAATATCCTGGTTGATATGGATAAATCCCTACATCAGAGTTACCCATTTGACCATACGAGGCTCTAAGTTTAAGTAAATCTACATACTCATTAGCAAAAAAAGACTCTTGGTCTAATCTCCAAGCTGCTCCTAACGACCAGAAATTTTCCCATCTTAGATTCTTAGGAAATTTAGAGTTACCATCACGACGTAATGTTGCACTTAAATAATATTTACTATCATAATTATAGTTAGCGCGTCCAAGGTAACTCTCTACCGTAGCTTCGTTAAGTCCTGATGACAAGCTAGCGATATCAGCAAAATTGGAATAAACATACAATCCTTCGAAACCTTGTCCTGTACGCATACCAGAGATATCCTCATATTTATAAGAATAGAATTCGTGACCTAGGACTGTCTCTAAGTTGTGCTTACCAAATTGATTATTCGTACGAATTAATTGATTGGTCGTATAACTCACTTGTCGATACCAAGTCTGATTATATCTTCCTGCAGGAGCACCATCTCCTACTTCTCTATTGTCATAACCTTCTTCACGTAGAAATTGTACGTCAGGGTTATAAGATGCATTAAACGTCAACCAAGGCAATATATTTACATCTACATACGCACGTGCTGACAAGAAATCACGGTTAGCACCGCTGATGTTTTTGATGGTTTCAGCAATAGCATGTCTACCACTGCTGAAAGGTCTTGATAGTCCAAATTCCGCTACATTATTACCATAGTCATAACGTACGTTTCCTAAGTTATCATATACTAACTCCCCACTTTGTGGATCGCGAAGATAAACAGGATAAATCGGAGCTATAGCTCTTGAGAAATAAAATGGGTTATTAATCGCACCAGAACCTGTAGATGCATAGTTGTAAGAATTGGACGCCGCTGATAAGTTAACTCCTGTTCTTAACCATTTTGTTATATTTGAATTCACATTCACCCTTCCTTGCAGACGGTCCATAGATGAGCGTAAACCCCAGCCATCTTCGTCCAAATAACTTACTGAAGTATACAAATCTGTTTTATCAAATCCTTTCGAATAGTTGATTGTATATTCATTACGTTGACCTGTACGTGTAGCTTCCTCTTCCCAAGTTTTAAAGTCCGTATATTTCAACTTCGCATTTGGATTCAATTTACCATTTATATCAACAAGTTCGTTATTAGCGACATTGAATGCATTGTAGTTACCCAAATATTGAACAATATCTTGAAACGTTCTACCGTTGTATGTCTGCATACCAGCAGCATTACGTGGAAGCAAACCAGAGCCGATTTCTCGAGCTACATTTAATGGAATAGCATTTGCTCCTGAGGCATATGCCAAACTATTAGTATAGGCTTGCCACATTAATTCGTAATATTCTCCTGGGGAAACAGTTTCATAGTTAGGCACACCATTTTTATTTGTACCCATCATTACCTGTGCATTAAAGTCTGATGCACCTTGCTTACCTTTTTTAGTAGTAACCATCACGACACCATTGGCACCACGTGAACCGTAGATTGCTATAGTCGCGGCATCCTTAAGAACAGTTACAGACTCTACATCTGCAGGGTTAATATTTGCCATACCGCCATCAAATGGAACACCATCAACCACGATTAATGCGTCCGATCCAGCGGAGTATGATCCAACACCCCTTATACGAATAGTTGGCGAAGAGCCAGGTGCACCGGAAGGAGCCGCCGTCTGAATACCTGGTCCCGCACCTTGTAAAGCCTGCAGCACATTAGAAATAGGACGTTTGTCAATTTCTTTGGCACCAATCTGAGTTGCCGAACCTGTAAAATCAGCTTTCTTTACAGTACCATAACCAACTACAACCACTTCTTCTAAATCGGTCTCATCGGATTGCAACACAATCGACAATACCGATGAATTACCAACTGATACACGTTGGGTAACATATCCCACTACAGAGACATTCAACGTAGAACCTGGGCTTACATTGATAGCAAAATTTCCGGAGGCGTCAGTCTGAGTAGATACGTTAGAGCCTACTACTGTCACGGTCGCACCTCCTAGAGAAGCGCCGTCCGAGCCGACTACCTTACCTGTCACCTGACGTGTCTGTGCATAAGACGCGCTTGCCACACACGCTAATGCGAACATAGTACTGAGTAACTTGTGTTTCATAAAATGTTTGTTTAATTAATAATTGTTAGCGTTTTTATAAGGTCACGGACATAATATCCGTATACGCTAGTCGCAAACATATAAATAAATTCTAAATATTTTAAGATTTTTTAACAAAAAAAACCATCCATCCTAAAAGATTGCAACGACAACCTCTTGTTGATACAAATCTTTCAACACTACTAAAACCGCATCAAAAAAAATCTCCAAAGTCCATTTTATAACTATACTATCCTTTGGTATCCAATAATTTTATTAAAATGAAAGTTATTTAATCTTCCGATTTAGTTTATTAGGTAACTATTTTTTGTGTAATAGATGTTAAGCCCTCACTCTTCTCCATGTATCACTGAACTCTTTTGTATCCGATTATGGTGGGCACATTTAGGTCGTAAACATAAAAAAGCCGAAGATAGAATCTTCGGCTTTTGAATGGCAACCTATTAGGTCACTAAATTATATTTAATAAAATCTATTATGGATTTTGACCACCTAAGTTTTTGTTTGCATCTACTTCGCGTTGTGGTATTTGGTACACAAAGTTTTTATCACCAGCTGGGAAATCCAACTTCACACGGTGATTAGTTCCTTCCACATTACGTTTAATGCCCATTTTCCAACGTTTGAAATCGTAGAAAGCAGTTCCTTCGCCCCACAATTCAATTCTTCTTTGTAGACGTATCTCCTCACGCAAAGCTGATTGGGAAGTCAATGCAGACGCAGAGTAAGAAGAGTTTCTCGTTTTCACGAATTTCTCCAACTCAGAAGCTGCTTGGCCAACCTTATTCTGCTCTACCAATGACTCAATATATAATAACAAAGGATCTTCTGCACGGATGAAACAATAGTCTCCCGAAAAGTCTGAAGGAGTTTTAGCGAACTTCAAGTTATTATATTTATTACTTGCAGTAAGATTATATTGTTTAGCGATCTCTGGAAAAGCCTCCGCGTCCGCAAACAATTTTTTACGCTCATCAGTAACAGGAATCTTATTATACAATGCACTGTGAATACTTTTGCTCACACCAAGCATACCTGCATATCCTGGAATCGTTCCATCAAGATGCGAGTACAATGATGCATATAATGTAGTAGTCTGCGCATTGATATCGTAACCCCACAACCAATCGCTTGTCGTTACATCACCCCAGCCGTTATTTACCATTTCTGCACCTGTACGCAAAGCAACACCATCAAAAGCCACTTTAGCATATTTTTCTACATTCGACCAGTCTTCCATAGCCGCATATGCTTTTGCTAAATACGCCGCAGCCACTCTCTTATCCACGTCTGTCTTATCAGCAGTCGTGATTACTCCGAAGTCTGCACTGTACGATAAGTCAGCCAAGATTTGTGCATATACATCTTTTACTTTAGCACGTGGCATATTCTCGTCCAATGGAGTCAATACCAAAGGTACACCCAAAGCCTCCTCATTACCTTTGTAGGTCTGTTGGTATAAGTTGATTAAATAGTAATATGCAATACCTCTTAGTCCTACAACTTTAGCTTTTGATGCTTTTAGTGCATCGCTTGTAGGCTCTTCTTTGAAATAAGTATCCAAAATGATATTAGAAGAACTAATCATTTTGTAATACAAAGCCCACATAAGACTTGTTCTTCTGTAACCTGCCTCACGGTTATCTAAATTGTAATCAAATCCGAAGTGGTGGTGAATATCTTGCACCATATCTTCGCTTGTAAGATCTGTAGCCAAGTCAATAGATTTAGCTCCGAAGAAATCATGTGACGTGTTACCATTTAAGCTCACTTCAATTAATGTAGAGTACACACCTCTTAGCGATGCATCGATCAATTTTGCAGCAGCATTAGGATCCGACTTTAAAAGTTCCTCGATACGATCGTCAGTGATATACTGATCAATTTCTGGCTCTAAGAAATCTTTACTACAAGAGCCGAAAATTAAGATCGAAACACAAAGAGGTAAAAATAATTTTATTTTTTTCATGTTATTAATCTTTAAAAAAATTATAGGTTAATTGAAACACCAGCAATTACTGTTCTAATAGCGCTATATAAAGCTCCATTATTCGTTCCACTTAAGTTAGTTCTTGGATCTAATCCTTTGCGTTTCGAAGTCAACCATAAGTTGTCACCCGACACGAATACACGTAAGCCTTTCACAACTTTAGTCTTCTGCAATAGCTCGTTGTTGATTGTGTACCCTAAGTTTACATTTCTTAGTGACAAGAACGATGCGTCAGTCAAGAATCTATCCGAGAATGATGGAGTCAAGTTTTGATTTAAATATTCTAATCTTGGAACATCAGTATTCGTATTTTCAGGTGTCCATGCTCTCAAAATATCTGGGCTCCATCCATTTGCTGTACTGTTGCCAATGCTCATTAAGTTAGCGTATTGGTTATCTAAGATTTTACCACCGATTTGGTAAGAAAATGCCACACTTAAATCAAAGTTTTTGTATGATGCATTAGTAGAAAAACCGCCTGTGAACTTAGGCAAAGCAGTACCTACTAACTGTCTATTAGCTGTAGCATCTATAGTACCCGTAATTGAAGTATCCTCAAATTCGCCATTGCTATTTTTCACTTGGTAGATCGTAGCACCATTCGTTTGGTCCACTCCTACATATTTAACCAAGTGGAAATCATAAATACTACCACCGATTTTCATTACCTGAGAACCGTTAGTGATTCCTGTTTCTTTAAATTGATCTGGTAAAGAAGTGATTTTGTTTACGAAATGTGTTGCATTAGCAGAAACAGACCACGTGAAATCAGCGTTATTGATAATTCTAGAATTCAAGGCAATCTCTACCCCTCTATTTGTCATATCTCCAATATTCCAAGGCTCTGAAGTAAATCCTGTAGCAGATGACACTGGCAAGTTGAACAATAGATCTTTCGTTTTACGTTCGAAATATTCTACCTCACCGGAAATAATTCCTTTAGCCAATACAAATTCCAAACCTACATTGAAGTTGTAGTTTTTCTCCCAAGTCACATCACGACGACCTTTGTATAACGGGCTCAAACCGGAGTTGTCACCATCACTTGTCACGTTGAATAACGTATAAAAAGGAGAATAACTTCTCACTGAAGAGTTTGGTAAGAACAAGTTGTCATTACCTTGCAATCCGTAACTAGATTTCAATTTTAACTGATCGATGAAAGATACATCAGATAAGAATGACTCTTTGTGTAATAACCATGATCCACCTACAGACCAGAAATTCCCCCATCTGTTTTCAGGACTGAATACCGAAGAACCATCACGTCTATAGCTTGAGGAGAAGTAATATTTATCTTTGAAGTCAGCTGTTAATTGAGCAAAATATCCTTCTACTGAATATGATCTATTGTAAGAAGTCAACGAAGTTACTTTTGCAGCATTGACCCATTCCATACTATTAGGATCCAAGAAATTAGATTTTTCACCATTTACGATATTGGTTTTATAATCAAATATCTCGTGACCTACCATAGCTTGCAATCCAAAATCGTTGCTGAATCGCGTATCCCATTTCAAGATCTGATTCCAAGTAGTTTCTTTTGTATTTACTCTGGATTTGTATCCAATACCATTATAAGCTAATCCTGAACCACCTGTTGGTGTTGTAAAATCGTCATTACGGCTAAAGTCACCTGTCAAACCTACTGTCGTAGAGAACACAAAATTATATGGCAATTTCACATCTAAACCTGAGTTTAATACCACATAATCATTTTGGTAAGTATCTCTATCAAGCATCTGTGTAGCTACTGGATTGGTCGCCGAACCGTACATACGTCCTTCGTTAATACCATTTACACGCTCACCAAAATCGTAAAGAGGTCTACCTAACTGATCTTTAATGGTTTCGCCATTTACGTCAGTTTTGTAAATCGGGTATATTGGAGCAATACTTCTAGTCCATTGGAATGGATTTGTATAGGATGAACCAGCAGTCAAACGATTCGATTTGGAATTAGTATAAGCTGCGCTAGCACGAAAATCCAACCATTCATACAATTCAGAATCGTATGCTAAACGAGAACTGAAACGATTGAAGTATGAATTTTTAGCGTATCCTTCATCATCAAAATAACCTACAGATCCATAGAATTTAGATTTTTCCGAACCTTGCGTTAAGCTTAAGTTATATTCTTTTCTTGGTGCGTTGCTGAATAAAGCGCCATCCCAATCGTTCCAACCTTCTGCTTTGTATTTGATGGCAGCATTTGGATTCAATTTACCATTTTCCAATACAATTTGTCCATTAGGTACATTGTAAGCATTGTAACCTAAATAACCATACAAATTGTCTGTAGCAAATTTTCTTGCTTCCGCATCAGTGAATGGTGCATTATTAGTATGTTTCTCGTTTAATCTCGCGTAGTTGTAAATAGACTGCCAATACGTTTCATAGTATGTACCTGGATCTTTGATATAATCATAGTCCTGGATTGCTCTACTATTTGTACCGTATTTAACTTCTGCTGTAATATTTGGCGTGTTGCTTTTTGCTCTTTTGGTAGTAATCATGATTACACCATTCGCACCACGCGCACCATACAATGCTGCTGAAGCTGCATCTTTAAGTACTGATACTGTTTGGATATCTGCAGGATTGATAGAGTTGATCGCTCCACTGTAAGGCACACCGTCCAATACAATTAAAGGCTCGCTAGAACCATTGATAGAACCAATACCACGAATACGGATTGTTGAAGCTTGACCCGGTTGGCCCGATGTATTAGTGATCGTAAGACCTGCTACCGCACCTTCTAAGGCTTTAGCAACGTCCGGAGACTGAAATTTAGCGATTTTTGTTGCATCGACTGTAGCTACAGAACCTGTATAGGTACTTTTCTTAGCTGTTCCGTACGCTGTTACAACTACTTCTTCCAGCTCTGTATCTTCATTTTCCAATACGATAGTAAGAACAGAAGAATTACCAACAAGAATGCGTTGTGCTGTATATCCAATAGATGAAGCTTCGATCGTAGCGCCCGGATTGACAGTCAAGGTAAAACTACCAGACGCGTCAGTCTGCGTAACCTTGGTAGTACCTACTACCGCGATAGAAACACCACTGATTGGCGTCCCATCAGCAGATGTTACCTTACCACTCACTTGACGTTCTTGTGCATACGATACACTTGCAATGCAAGCAACCGCAAACATAGTACTGAGTAACTTTTGTTTCATGTGTTTATTAATTGTTTTAAAAAATATTTTTAAATACTTAAAACAATTGCATACACAACATTAAAAGTGGAAATAGAAACAAACTATCATCCGTTAATGAAGCCGCATACAATTGATGGCTAATCATTAATCTAGACGATTATAAATGGTAGTATCTCGTTTTGCTATTTAACAAAAATTAACAAACGAGTCGCAAATGTATGATATAGAAGTTGCTATTACAAGTTTTTTAATAAAAAATGTGATTAGATATGAGATATTAACCAAATGCGGATTAGATATATAAAATATGTAAGGAATAAACCGCTAAATAAAGATTCGATACACAGTGCAACAAGCAGAATTTTATTTTGTATAACCTAAAATTAACAAAACATTAACATTTACACATGGATTTGCGGGCAGCTTTTTGACCAAATAAAAAAATAGAAAACAATCTTTCCTATCTTTGTAACATGAGATTTGACATCATCACCGTTTTGCCTTCCTTGTTAGAAAGCCCCTTTGCGCACTCCATACTGCAGCGCGCACAGAAAAAAGGGATTGCCGAGATTCATGTGCACAATTTGAGAGACTATGCGTCCAATAAGCACAAATCCGTCGATGACTATCCATATGGAGGTGGGTCGGGAATGGTTATGCAAATCGAACCCTTTGCACAGTGTATTGAAAAATTGCAAAGCGAAAGAACCTACAATGAAATCATTTATATGACTCCGGATGGGGTGACACTCAACCAAGAAATGGCAAATGATCTGTCTACCAAAGAAAATATCATTATTCTTTGTGGGCACTACAAAGGCATTGACCAGCGCATACGCGATGTGTTCGTGACAAGGGAGATTTCTATTGGCGATTATGTGCTTTCAGGTGGAGAGCTGCCTGCTGCAATTGTCGTAGATGCTGTGGTTCGTCTAATCCCAGGAGTATTATCGGATGAGACGTCGGCGCTTTCGGATTCTTTTCAAGATGGTCTATTGGATGCCCCAATCTATACAAGACCTGCAGAATGGCGTGGCCATCGCGTCCCTGACGTACTCTTAAGCGGTAATGAAGCAAAGATCAACGAATGGCGTGATGAGGAGCAGCTCAAGCGCACAAAAGAGCGTAGACCTGACTTATTAAATGATTAATATATCTTTGCTTTTGTTATTTTTTTATCAAAAAATATTTGATAAATTAAAACTTATTATAATATTTGTACTTACATGAATACGAATAATACATATCAATTGTGGTGGTGGCCTGAAGCAACAAGCATCGGGTAGCAATCCTTATTGGTCGTAATTATAACATTTTTATTAAATCAACCAAAACCATTAAGCCCGATGTCAAGTACATCGGGCTTTTTATTATATTGAAAACTTAATTATAAAAAGGAAAATGAAATATTCTTTTAAGACTAATTATAAAAAAATTCTGGCTGACACCACTACGCCGGTGAGTATATACCTCCGCCTACGCGATTCATTTCCTAATAGTCTATTGTTAGAGAGTTCGGAATACCACAGTAGAGACAATAATATCAGTTACATCTGTTGCCAGCCCATCAGCGGAATCGTACTCAACGACGACGAATTGTCTATCACATACCCTAATAAAACAAAACTGGTAAAAGATGCGCAGCGTATCAATCTCAGAGAAGAAATATCATTATTCAGACAATCATTTGAGACCAATCACTTACCCGAAGTCAATGTGATATCCAATGGTTTATTCGGGTATTTCACCTTTGATGCTGTAGAGCATTTTGAAGATATTAAACTTACAGTTGCCCCGAATGAGGCGCGTAAGATACCGGTGATGCAATACCATGTGTATAAGTATGTGATCGCTATTGACCACTTTCGCAACCAGCTGTTTATATTCGAGCACCTGTTGGATGATGAGGCGTCGGATTTAGAACGGTTGGAATATATTATTCAGAACAAAAACTTCCCTGAGTATAGCTTCCAAACAAGAGGCGACGAAAGCTCCAACTTGACGGACAATCAATTTATGGAGCTCGTAGAGAAGATGAAAACCCACATTCAGCGTGGCGATGTCTTTCAGATTGTGCCTTCACGGGGTTTTGCTACACCATTTGCAGGTGATGAGTTTAATGTATACCGCGCACTTCGCTCCATCAACCCTTCGCCCTATTTATTCTAC
>JBMDWK010000174.1:0-2421 GCA_048595255.1 Sphingobacterium sp.
CATGACCATGAGCATATTATTACAGGCGTAGTAGTAAATGAAAATCAAAAAGCTGACTTATCTCCTATTGCTAACGTCAATGTAAAATGGCTTGAAGGTCCGCAAGGCAGCACCACTACCAATGAAAATGGTGTATTCAAAATCAAGCATGAAAAAGGCAATAAAAGATTAGTATTTTCTTTTGCAGGGATGCAGGCAGATACGATTGAAGTTAAGAATCTGCATGAAGTATTGGTCGTGCATGCGCAGAATAATGTACTTTCGGAGGTAGTTGTATCCCGACGCAAAAAATCAAACTACATAAACGCATTGTCAGCTAATCGTGCTGAGATTCTTACAGCACAAGAACTTTTTAAAGCGGCCTGTTGTGACCTGAGCGAAAGTTTTGAAACGACGGTTTCAGTAGATGTTGTGAGCAATGATGCAGTGACCGGTAGCAAGCAGATTCAGTTGTTAGGACTGAGTGGTATATACACGCAACTAACGGTTGAAAACCTGCCTGGCCCAAGAGGTTTTGCTACACCATTGGGATTAAATAGTATTGCGGGCACTTGGATTGAGTCTATAGAGATAAGCAAAGGTATCGGATCGGTTGTAAATGGATATGAGAATATGGCTGGGCAAATCAATGTGGAACTTAAAAAGCCGCACAATTCGGAAAGACTATATTTCAACACTTATGTCAACAATATGGGTCGTACGGATGTCAACCTTAATCTTGCTCAGAAAATTAATGAGAAATGGTCGGTAGGTCTCCTTTTGCACGATAATTTCATGTACAACAAAAACATGAACTTCAGTAACAATGGATTTAGAGACATTCCGGTAGGTAATCTATTTTCGGGTATCAATCGATGGCATTATGAAAATGGCAAAGGTACTATAGCACAATTCGGCGTTAAATATTTAAAAGACGACCGTACAGGCGGTCAAGTAGATTTTAACAAGAGTCTTGACAAAGGAGACACCAAGGTATATGGATTAGGTTTTGACAACCAGCGTATAGAAGGTTTCGCTAAGATCGGTTATGTATTCCCTCAGAATCGCTTGAGAAGCATCGGGTTATTAGTATCTGCTTCCAATTATACCCAAGACAGTTATTTCGGTATTCGCAATTACAATAGTGAGCAGACCAACGGTTATGCCAATTTAATATTTCAAGATATCATCGGTAGTGTTGCGCACAAATACAAAGTTGGCGCATCCTTAACTTACGACAAATACAATGAAAATATAGAATCCAATGTATTTGACCGCAGCGAATCCGTGACGGGTGTATTCGTAGAATATACGTACAGTCCCAATGAAAAGATGGATGTTGTATTGGGCTTACGCGAAGATTATAATTCCTTGTATGGCTGGTTTACTACACCGCGGTTAGTGGCGCGTTACAATCCATTCACAGGCAATACTATTCGATTCAGCACAGGACGTGGACAGCGGACGGCTAATATCTTTGCCGAAAACTTGAGTATGCTTGCGTCATCCCGTACTATTAATTATGCTGAATTGCGCAATCAGAATGATGCCTACGGCCTAAAGCCCGAGGTGTCTTGGAATACCGGCATTACCCTTGATCAGAATTTTCAATTATTCGGACGAGAGTCAGGAGTATCCGTAGAGTTGTTTCACAATAATTTTCAGAATCAAGTCGTAATCGATTGGGAAAACCCACGTAATGTGTCTATCTACAATTTAGAAGGTAAATCATATTCTAATAGCGTGCAAGCGGAGTTTAGATTCATGCCTGCTCCTCATTTTGAAGCACGAATGGCTTACAGATTGTTGGATGTTCAGACAGATTATAAATCTGGCAAACTTCAAAAGCCGTTGACTGCAAAACATAGAGGTTTTATCAACTTGGCTTATAATCTGCATAGCGGATGGAGTTTTGATTATACTTTCAATACGGTAGGATCCAAACGCCTCCCTTCGACAGTAAGTAATCCGGATCAATATCAATTGGCTGCAAATTCAGATGCGTACATCACCATGAATGCTCAGATTAGCAAATCTTTTGGTGTAAATAAGAACTTCACCATCTATGTTGGAGGAGAGAATCTTTCCAACACATACCAAAAAGATCCAATTTTAGCCGCTGAACAACCATTTGGTCAGCACTTTGATACCAACCTCTTATGGGGGCCATTGACAGGAAGAATGTTTTATTCGGGTATTCGATACCATATCAAATAAATAAAAAAGGAGGCTTAGCCTAGTCATGGTCGGAAGAAATTCCGACCATTTTTTATGTTTTGAAAACTTTGGCTGGGTCTCCTCCTGCAAATATAATTAGAATGGCCGTTATCATATCTCTAAGCTCCATTGCTATTCTTCGTTTGGCTGTTTTGTAGCCCAAATTATTTGATTTTTTATAAATCAACAAAAGCATCGCTGCTATCATTGTCATATAGACCATCA
>JBMDWK010000175.1:0-22570 GCA_048595255.1 Sphingobacterium sp.
CACGTAGAATCGACTTCATACCCTTACTATATTGCCAAAAACAATACGCATTCAGAGACTACTATTATCCCAGATGCGATTTGTGGATCTTCCATCTTCTTGGCCGAAAAAACAAAAGCTTCAGCGATTGCAGTAATGACAGCTTCTGGATATACCGCATTCGAAATTTCAAGCTTTCGTCCAGATGCAAACATCTATGTATTCACGGGCAATACGAATCTTTTGAATCAACTAAGCTTAGTATGGGGTGTAAGTACATTCATCTATGAAAAATATGAAAGTACAGATGGCACTATTCAAGATGTAAATGATTTACTGAAGAAAATCCAATTGGTGGAGCCAGGACAGATAGTGATCAACACAGCGTCTACGCCACTCCATGAGAAGGGTAAGACAAATACCATCCGAGTTTCTGTAGTAAACTAAAATACTGAAGGCGAGAATTTGATTCTCGCCTTATTTTTTGTCTCTGTATTGGGATATGCTATCCAGTAATATATTAGGCTTCATTCTGTCCAAATTTTCAGTGCCAGGCATAGAAGCTAACCCTTGGCCGGTCAATTTTTTAATAGGCAGTGTATATATCAGCCCATTAGATCTATAGGCATTAGGGATGGTATAGAGAGAATCATCTTGTGGCAGCCAACCTTTTATTGGTTTGAATATGCGCTGGGCTGTGTCAGCAACAACCCATTGCTTCTCCCATGCGGGCACCTCTATTTTACTTACTTTTTCTTTATCCTGAGCTTTTATTGTAAAACAAAAAATAAGCATTAAACTTGTAATTCCTACATCTGCTTTCATAACTCATCTATTAATAGTATAATAAATATAAAAAATCGCTGAACCTAACACAAGTTAAAATCTGTTAAATGAGGCGATTAAGCGGTAATGATTACTATTTTTGTATAAAATGAAGAAAAAAAGCATCTCGTTAATAATTTGGCTCATGTCCATCGCCTTATTAGGCGTGATGGCTATGCAGTATTATTTTATCCGCGAGACCTACCATCAAGAGTCCCAATTATTTGACGAGAAGGTAAACACTTCGCTATCTAAAGTGGCTTCTGAAATAGAAAAATCGGAGGTATTGGACTTTGCGAAAGTGCAATCCAAAGTAAATCGTGACAAATATATTGCGGAGCAACGAAAACAACAGCAACTATCCGAACAGCTCAAGATCCAGCAAGAAATAGACAGACTTCGCATCTCTCAACAAAAGAATTACGAAAAATTCAAAGAAGCTGACGAAGCATTAAAGGCGAGCTATCCGAATGTCACCCCTATCAGTAATTGGTTTTACGAAACCTATTACAATAATCCGCAAAACCGTCGTTTTATCCAGATACGACTTGAACAAGAGCCCATCATGGGCACTTCGCTTGCCAACACCTATGTCATTGTAGCTGCGAGCAAAGAGGTGGCCACTGTGCCGGCAAAGGATGATTCCGTCAGGTATGTGATTTCAGAATTTGATGTGCTGACTGGCTATGTCAATTGGTACCGAATAGCCACATTACCTCCCAAAGAAGATCCACGATTGAACAAGAGGATAGCTGAATTAGTGACCTCTTTGGACCGTATTCGAGCAGATTTATTAGCCGAATCCAAACCTGTCACCCTATTTGATACGGTAGCAATCCTGAGTGGTAAAAAAGCAAATCTCGTAGAAGACCTTGCGCTCAGCGTGCAACTGGCCAACCGGCCTTTGGACAAACGTATTAATACCAAGCGGGTACACAAACTCATACAGCAGGAATTATCGAGTCGCGAGATACATGCTCCTTTTAATATGGAAATAAGGGATCATTTCAAATTAATATACCAAACCTCCGATCCGAAAACATTGATTGAGCCTCAAAAACTCACGCGCTATACGACGGAATTATTCAAAGGCGACATTGGAGAATCTCGCGGCAGGTTATCTATTTATTTTCCAAACAAAAAAAATATAATAGCGAAGAACATCAGTTATCTTCTTCTCCCAACATTAGCGCTTTTTGCACTCTTAGTCGGGTGTTTCGCTTATACATTGAGTATCATTTTCAGACAGAAGAAAATATCTGAGATGAAAACGGATTTTATCAACAATATGACGCACGAATTCAAAACGCCAGTAGCCACAATCATGATTGCCAGCGAATCACTGCGTGATCCTGAAATTGCCGCGGACAATAAACGTGTAAATAGACTTGCGAACATTATATACGACGAAAATGTACGCTTAGGCAACCACATAGAACGGGTACTCAATATTGCCAAACTCGAAAAAGAAGATTTAAAAATTGAGAAGACAGATGTATACCTCAATGGTCTAATGGATGGGGTACTAGACAGTATGCAATTACAGATTAATAAGGCCAATGGCGTGCTAATCAAAGAGCTCAACGCTGAAGAAGATCTGGTAATTGGAGATGAATTGCATCTATCGAATGTTATGTTTAATTTAGTGGATAATGCGATAAAATATAGCCTAACACCACCCGAAATAACTGTCAAATCTTACAACACGAATGACAAAGTCATTCTCTCGGTATCCGACAAGGGAATGGGAATGACCAAAGAACAGCAGGAAAAAATATTTGATCAATTCTACAGAATACCCACCGGCAATGTGCACAATGTCAAAGGGTTTGGATTGGGATTGAGCTACGTAAATGATATTATAAAACGCTTTGACGGAAAAATCATTGTCAAGAGTGAAAAAGACAAAGGCACAACTTTTGAGGTAATATTACCACTAAAAAAAGCCAACAAAAATTAGAAAAAGAAACTTATGCAAAAAATATTACTCGCGGAAGATGACCCTAATCTGGGTGAACTCTTAAAAGATTACTTAGAATTGAAGGGTAAATTTGATGTCACACTCGCAGTAGACGGAGAAAAAGCTATTGAAGAGTTTCGCAAAAATGATTTTGATCTATGCATTTTTGACGTGATGATGCCTCGAAAAGACGGCTTCACACTCGGCAAAGAAGTGCGTAAGACCAACCCTACGATTCCAATTATCTTTGCTACCGCTAAAGGTATGATGGAAGACAAAACCCAAGCATTTGAATTGGGCGGAGATGATTATATCACTAAGCCTTTTCGCGTAGAAGAACTCCTTTTGCGTATCAATGCTTTGCTCAAGCGAGCTTCTAAAGATAAGGAAGAAGAATTGGTTGATAAGTTTGAAATTGGCAGTTACTTCTTTGATTATACCAGTCAAATAATAACCTACAAAGGGCAACAGCAGAAATTATCGACAAAAGAAGCAGAATTATTACGCTTGCTGTGTCTGAAGAAAAATGATGTGCTGACACGTGAAGAAGCTTTGAAAAAAATCTGGCATGATGACAATTATTTCACGGGTAGAAGTATGGATGTGTTTTTAAGCAAACTCCGCAAATACCTCAAAGAAGACGCAAGTGTAGAAATAGTAAATGTGCACGGTAGAGGATACAAATTATTGGTTAGTTAACATAAAAGGTCTGAAATGAGAATTTCAGACCTTCACACTATTTATTCAAAAGTTAGATAGTGATAGCGAATATTCCTGACAAAATATCATTTCCACCTGAACAACAACTGCTTGCATAAAAACGAATAGGCTAAGCTAAAAAGGCTTTTTATCTCTAATTGTTTTTTATCAAGCCCACCATGATACCAAGATTTATTTAATCCGTCATGTAAGTATATATATTTATCAATTTCCCAATGTGCGCACACATCGTATATTAAGACCTCTTGCCCTTGAATTAGCATAATGGGAAAATCTATTTATACTATCAGCCCAATCATTAAAAGTCTTGACAATCGCAATTCTAAAGATATCAGCCAGAGTTATTAAACTATTTCCTGCTAACCAAAACATATCATTAACTCATTCTTCACTTTATATCTACCAATAAATTTTAATTACGTTTGGAAATTTTATTCTCAAAACATCTAAATAAACAGATTTCAGTCTTGGCATAAATTAAAAAGAAGCAAAAAAATATGTTTATAGTTTTGATTTATGAATCGAAATATATAACTTAGCCACCGCTTATAGAGAAAGGCAGAGGGACTAGACCCGCTGAAGCCTTAGCAACCTGTCGCTTGACAAGGTGCTACATTCTACCCAGCCTTGGAGTTGGGAAAGATAAGCCGAGATCACTATTCCAAGTGGCCTTCTCTTAGCAATATTTTTATTAAGTAATTTTAATTCAAACTTTTATGTTACTAACAAACAATTTAGGCTACCCACGAGTTGGTCCGTTCCGTGAGTTGAAAAAAGCAAACGAAGCTTATTGGGCAAAAAAAATTAGTGCTGAGGAATTACAACAAGTGGCTAAATCTATTCGTGAAAATAACTGGAAAACCCAGCAAGATGCAGGAATAAAACTTATCCCTTCCAATGATTTCTCTTTTTACGATCAGGTCTTAGATTTGTCTCTTACTGTAGGAGCTATTCCTTCTCGCTATAATTCGCTTTTAAATAAAGTAGACCATAACTACAGCTTAGACCTATACTTTGCTATAGCACGTGGTTTCCAAGAGGATGGTATTGATGTCACTGCTTCAGAAATGACGAAGTGGTTTGACACTAATTATCACTACATCGTGCCTGAATTCACGAAAGATCAAACCTTTAAACTTTCTTCTGAAAAATTCTTAAACGAATATAAGGAAGCTAAAGAGTTGGGTATAGAAACAAAACCTGTCATCATCGGCCCGATTACGTATCTACTAATCGGTAAGGAGAAAGAAGCAGGATTTGACCGCATCGACTTGATTGACCGTCTATTACCAGTCTATGAAGAAATCTTAGGCAAATTGGCAGATGCAGGCGCGCAATATATCCAAATCGATGAGCCTTATTTAGCGTTAGACTTGGAAGAAAAGGTGAAAGCGTTGTACCCTGCTGTTTTCGAAAAGTTGAATGCGGCTGCTAAAGGGGCAAAATTAATCGCTACTACTTATTTTGAAGCATTAAAAGATAATGAGGATATCGCTGTAAATCTACCGGTACATGCATTGCATCTGGACTTAGTACGTGGAGAAAACCAATTGGATACCGTACTAGCGAAAGTCCCTGCTTCATTGACACTTTCATTGGGTGTAGTAGAAGGCCGTAACATTTGGAAAAACGACTACGAAAAATCATTGGCAAAAATTCAACAAGCAGTTTCGGCGCTGGGTAAAGATAGAGTGTGGGTAGGTACATCTTCGTCTTTGTTGCACGTTCCTTATGATTTGGACAGCGAGAAAAAAGAAGATACGCTTCCTGCAGAAGTTAAAAACTGGTTAGCATTTGCGAAACAGAAGCTAGCAGAAGTAAAGGACTTGGCTGTATTAGCTGATGCTGATGTAGATGCAGAAACTACAGAACGCTATGAAGCAAACAAAGCGGCGGCTGAAAGTCGTCGTACTTCGCCTTTGATTCACAAACCTGAAGTAAAAACACGTGTAAGTAATATCACGGATGATGACGCTAAACGTACATCATTATTCGAAGCCCGAAAAGAAGCACAAAAAGCTAAATTTGGGTTACCAGATTTTGCTACGACTACTATTGGCTCTTTCCCACAAACTAAAGATGTTCGTAAGTGGAGAGCGGATTTGAAAAAAGGATTAATCACACAAGAAGAATACGACAAAGCTATCGCGGAAGAAACCGAAAGCGCAATTCGCCTTCAAGAGCAATTAGATATCGATGTATTGGTGCATGGCGAATTCGAACGTAACGATATGGTGGAATATTTTGGTGAGCAATTGGCAGGCTACGCATTCACACAATATGGATGGGTACAGTCTTATGGTTCACGTTGTGTAAAACCTCCAGTAATATACGGTGATGTATATCGCCCTGCGGATATGACTGTACGTTGGTCTGCGTATGCACAATCGTTGACAGACCGCCCGGTGAAAGGGATGTTGACAGGTCCTGTGACGATATTACAGTGGTCATTTGTTCGTAACGACCAACCTCGTTCTACGACGACTTATCAAATCGCATTAGCCATTCTCGATGAGGTACAGGCTTTAGAAAAAGCGGGTATCAAAATCATTCAAATTGATGAACCAGCAATCCGTGAGGGCTTACCGCTACGCAAAGCAGATCAACAGGATTACCTGGATTGGTCCGTACGTGCATTCCGTGTATCTTCGTCCAATGTGGAGGATGACACACAGATTCATACGCACATGTGTTATTCAGAATTCAATGATATCATCCGTGACATCGCAGCAATGGATGCCGACGTCATTACGATTGAGACGTCACGATCACAAATGGAATTGTTAGATGCCTTTGCGGGCGAATTCAAATACCCTAATGATATAGGTCCTGGTGTGTATGATATCCACTCTCCTCGTGTGCCTAGCACCGAAGAAATGGTAGATTTATTACGCAAAGCGAAAGCTGTTGTACCTGCCAAACAACTTTGGGTTAACCCGGATTGTGGTTTGAAAACGCGTGCATGGCCAGAGACCAAAGCTGCACTTAAAGGAATGGTTGAAGCTGCAAAAATCCTTAGAACCGAAGCATAATATAGAATTAGTAATATTAAATAATAGAACCTCTCGTGATGTAAAATTGCGGGAGGTTTTTCTATTTAATACATGCAGAAAAAATTAAAAATGTAACCTATGACGTGGTTAAGATTTTATTGATACAGAACAATTATGCCCTATCCTTGTTAATAATATTAAAAATACATCAATTATGAAAAGAATAGGCTTAATAGCAGTAATGGCTACCGTTGTTTCTTTACTCTCAAGTTGTGAGGTAATAGAAGGAATTTTCAAAGCTGGCGTCTGGTCCGGCATTATCATTGTCGTAGTGGTGGTGGCATTGATTATTTGGTTGATTTCAAAATTTTCGGGAGGCAACCGTAGATAATTTGATCCGCATGAATACTACACCATCAACAGGAATGTATAAACCAAGAAAACCTCTCTAAATATCTTAGAGAGGTTTCTTTTTGGCTAATAGTTTAAATAGCTATTATTCTTTTTATTTGACCAAATTCTAATCTACTACAAAACCAATTGCATTGGCTACCACAGGCAGCCCTGCTGCTGGTTTGTTTTTGAGGATGAAATCGTCTTGATCACGTACTGCCAGTGCATTCGTCGCAGATCCAGAAGTAAAGAATGCCATATTACATCCCAATGCTTTGAATATCGTTCTAAAATTATTGAGTGATATCCCGGCAGAGAAGGCATTCACCCCATCTACTGATATTGCATAAAGCTTTTGCTTGTCCGCTGTCATACCAATAGCGGTACGAGCTACCGTCGTCGTGGTGGTATAGATAACATCTACACCATTAAATAACATCCAGTTTTGGCCAGCGATTAAAGATGAATAGTCTGCCGGAACAATTGCTGGAACAGGGTAGGTCGTAGCATTTGGGCTATTCAAAAATAAAATTTCAGAACTACCCTTTTTCACACCTAGATAAGGTAAAGTAAGTGATGTATTTGTCTTGATTACTCTTCCCTTCTTTACATAAGAACCAGTCGGTGTACCTGCAGAGTGGTTGTCACCTACAATACCGACCATGATCTTGCTAGTGAGGGTTTCCTGATTCATCTTCATCATTTCAGGCAGTTGCTGAGTTGTATATAAATAATCATCATACGGACTCAGCGTCACCATAGATACTTTTTTCTTACTTTGGTCCATTTCTACGATATGCATACTCACCTTTTGATCCAAATCATTGAGGAATCGGATGTGTGAATATTCAATTCCTGTCGTGACGGTTTTAGCACTATCCATTAAGAACGTTTTGAGAAATGGTGCGCTATTCTTTATTCTTTGTGTGATCGGCAGGACATCATTATCCGTAGGAATAATATCCTCTTCTATTACCGGTGGCTCTAGATTGCTAAAATCCGGGTAATCATCTCGTTGTTTGCATGAACTTAATATTAAGCCCATCATTAACGGTACGAAAAGCGCTTTATATGCAAACTTTATATTTATACTATTTTTCATAATTATCGGACTAAATAAAACGAAATATATGGACGCATGATCGTTGTAGTGAAGCCAGCATATCCCAACGCATATGCCGTATAAGAACGCGCATTCAATGTAGATGAGGCATTCGTATACAAAGCCAACACTGTATTATCAGCTACAGGATCACCCGATTTTCTGATTTTCCATGTACGCGATGCTGCTCTGCGGATAGTAAAATACTCACTGGTTTCACCATATTTAATATTTCTGACGATAAGAGAGTCTTGACCAGAGGAATTGGCAGCAGCGCCATAATACAAGTCTATTGCTTCTACGTTAGGCATTAGATTGACGAATCTATATTTTGCGAAAGAAGAATCGGGACGCACTAATGATTCTTCAGCGAGAAACATTTTGGTATTAGCGGCTGTATCAGTCACGTGCACGGTATATTGCTTCCCTGGCTCAAGAGTCACATTCTGCTGCGCTAGAACTATTGAATCTTTACCATTATCTACTTTGTGAGGAAGACACACTTTGATATTTACTGTTCCGGCTGCTATTTTCAAAAAGTCAGGTCTAGAGTCTCCCCTTGTATTATAACCTCCTCCTGGATAAGGCTCACGCGCCCGTATCAAAGGAGTTACGCGATTGTCATTGAATCTAACATACATGTATCTATCATCGGGATATACTGAAGCCATATTTATCTTTACGATGGCATCATTTGCGGTCAAGAAATCAAGATCCCCAAAGTCCTGTATGCGTTCTTTGCATCCTGCAAAGACCAACAGTGAAAAAATGGATAATACTATTTTTTTCATACGATAAAATCAAAATTAATTAGGCAATACAAACCATGTAGGTTTGGTAACATATTCTGGTTCCAGCCCTCCCCATTTTGCGAGCTCATCACTATTCCACACGTATTCGGAATTATAGCGAGGCCTCACACGATAACAATAGGCATTATATTGCAGTTGAGAACCGGATAATTGGATATATTGTCTAAAGATATCCGGGCTATAATTGTATTTTCTTAAATCACACCATTGCTCTAATCCGCCCCAGCCCCACTGCACGATGTACTTTTGTCCCATTATGTCAGCTAAAGTCAAGTCATCAGCTGTTTGAGCTACATCATCTGAGTTTAAATATTCTGTAATTTCTTCAGTAGTGATAGCCTTATCTTGGCCAGTAGCGATGTTGGCATAACTGTTTACAAAATTCATGTGACCAATTATAGCCTGTCTATACGACACTAAGGCACCTGCCTTATCTCCTTTGATAAATTGAGCTTCTGCCTTTATCAATTGCAGCTGTGCATACGTCATTATAGGAAATTCTGCATTATTTCTAAAAATATATTTACCTTCTGGAACATTATTTACTGTACGCCCAAGTACACTTGGAATAGTAGAATTTGTGACGTTAGGCTCTCCACCTTTAAAAGTACTATCCGTTAAGGATGTACGATTCAGCATAATCGCTAATCGACGATCTATAGAGGCAATTGTATCATCCTTTCCTTCGCCACGTAACCCGCCTGTAAGATATCTGACAATTGGTTTACCGGCACGGTTGTAGTATGAAGATGTAATTACACCATAATTGGAGCTAAAAACATTCGAGTTTGCATTGTCATCCCCTTTAAATTTAATTCGGGCATCATCTGCATTGGATTCAAAGGATAGATCCACATAACGTATTACCGAATCCGCATAGCGAGATTGATACTCGGATTTATTAACTAGGTGATTGAATTGTGTCGCTTTAAGACCATAAACAAATTTTTTCCAGCGAGCAATATTTCCTCTATAAAGGTTATCACCTTTTTCTGAATTTAGACTGTTTATATAATCAACAGGGCTTTGTTGGTCGAAATAGTACAGAGCTGAATCACACCACTCTCTTACCTTTGCATATACTTCATCCTGATCATTGTAAGAAAAGCGTAACTGTTGTGCACGAAGCGCTTCATCCATAATAATAGGGCCGTGGTAATCAGTAAGCATTTGGTATCCCCAGGCTTTTACGGCATAGCCAATACCTGCGTATTCATATTTTTGATTTGCGATTGCATCGTCGATGAGTAATTGCAAGTTATGTCCGTGGTTGTAATACACCATACGCCACATGACACCACCCACATCGCTCTGATTGCGGTACCCATGTCTTTCCCATATTTTTGAAACATCATCCGCACTACCACCAAGGATAGTCTGATTAAATTTGTTCATGATAATTAAATCTTGGGAATAGCCATTGGCCATTTGGAATATGATAGGTGCTAATAATAATTCAGCCTTTACCAGCTGTGGAAAAGATGGATTTTCATTAATATCTAAATATTTTTTACAGCCTGTTATCGCCAGCAGTGCGAATAATCCGACTATTAAATATGTCTTTTTCATAATAAACATTATAATTTTAAACTAATACCAAAGTTGAAACCCTTTGGTTTACCCATATTACCATAATCGATACCGTAGCCACCGATACCACCCAATGCAGGGGTATTGGAGTTAGATTCAGGATCCAGACCGGTGTAATTAGTAAACATCACTAAATCCGTAGCGGTGAAAAATACATCTAGTCCCATATTTTTCCCAATCTTAGAAGTGAAGGATTTAGGCAGTCTATATCTTAATGTAATATCACGCAATCGCATCGCCCAAATGTCTTTCTCAATAAACTGTTTTGGCTCTATGTTAGTGAAATAATATGTCGAAGCCGAATAGGGTGTCACTGAAATAGTATTTTGTGTCGGAGTATCTGTATTTTCAAGACCATCGTTAAGCACACCATTGATTACACGAGGTTCTTCTCTATTCAAAGTTTTTACAGATGTACCATAGGTATACATACGATAATCAAGACCATTCAGTACATCTCCTCCTACACGCAAATCCCATAAGAAGGTAAGATAAAAGTCTTTGTATGAAAATTTATTTACCGTACCAAATGTAAATTTAGGCAGACGATCACCTATTACAGAATATACCCCATCGCCGGCGATAGGCAAACCTGTAGAAGGATTAATAAGAATATCTCCGCGATCATTGCGTTTAAATGTAGTGCCACTTAATGCACCGATGCTATATCCAGGATGCACCGCTGTACGAACCCCGGACAAAAGCCATGTATCGGATTCATATAATTCAGGTAATTCTTCGGCTAAAGATTTAACGATACCTTTGTATTGCGTGTAATTGAATACGATATCCCACTTGAAATCTGCAGTATTAATAGGGTTTACAGTTGTTTGTATTTCCATCCCGTTACTTTCTATCTCTCCGCCATTCATCATACGTAAGATAAATCCCGAACCATAACTTAATCGAGGTAAAATAATTTGGTCAGATATCAAACGATGGAAATAAGTGTAATCAAACCTAAGACGGTTCTTAAAAAAGGATAATTCGATACCAGCCTCATAATCCGTACTTTTCTCTGCCTTCAATTCTGGATTACCGCCATTTACACCATACGCAAAACCTCCGCCTGTAGAATTCTGAGGCTCAAGATTAGATCGCGTGAAATAAGTTCTAAAAGGTGCTTTACCCGTAATACCCCACGAAGCTCGGATTTTACCTTCCGAAAGCCAGTCAAACTTAAACGCATCAAGCTCTGTAAAGTTAAATGCCAAAGTGGTAGAAGGATAAGCAAAATAAGGGTTATTTGGCATCAGTCTACTCGCAGCATCCAAGCGACCCGTTAACGTCAGATAGAGTAATTGTTGGTAACCAATAGTAGTCTGTGCTAAGAAACCTACAGTACGGTAATTATTGTATACGGATTTGAAATTACGGGTATCTCTGAATGTATTATTTATACTATAGAAATCCGGATCATAGAAGTCTTCGCCATATTGTGAATTTGTGAGGTAATTATAATCCTTAAATTCCCCACCTATTGTACCTCTGATATTGAATACATCATTAGGGCCAAATTTGGCACGCGCTGTAGCCATTAATGATCCTGACAAAATCCGAGAGGTTCTATCATAAGCCTCAATAGATCCATTACGTGGAGTTCCTGCTGATCCTGATCCAGCAAAAGATTGCGGATGATATACGGACTCACCATGTGTCAATGAATAATCAATACCTGCTACCCCTACGATATTTAACCAGCTTGTAGGTTTATAGGTAACATTACTTGTCGCTAACACGCGATTTACATCATCAAACGAAATATTGCGATAAGCATCCCAAAATGGATTGTCGTATTCATTATAAATGTCCGAATAGTTTAATACTCTGTTACCTTTAGGGTCAATCCAATCCTTGATATCCCACAACGGATTAAAACGAAGCAACGTGGTTAGGTAACCGTTTAACCCACGTCTTGCCTTGTCATTATTAGAGTATATATAATTCAAAGACGTATTTATATCTATCTTATCGCCAAATCTTGCTGTACCTGCCAATCGCGTCGAAAATCTTGTATAACGCGTGTTTGGAACAATTCCCGTATTGTCGTTATATTCATTGGACCATCTGTATGAAATTTTTTCATACCCTCCAGCCATCGATAGATTGTGTTTGTGATTTAATCCTGTACGGAAAAAATTATCGATGTTGTCATAATAGATTTTATCAGTAGGCTTGAATTTTGGCCCTAAGGAATATATCGACACGCCATCGTAGTTACCATTGGTACCTTGGCCATAAATGAATTGACGTTCTGGCATTTTTCCTGGTTTTTCTATCCTGCCGGAGTAATTATAGTTTACTGTGAAAGAGCCTGCTTTTGCGCGTTTAGTTGTAATCAAGATAGCTCCCCCAGCCCCTTGACTACCAAACATTGCTGTTGCTTCCGGACCTTTCATGATCACATACGTTTCGATGTCCTCAGGATTCAGGTCTATACCTCTATTGGAATAGTCATTGTCACGATTTGCGCGATTGCTCGCTAAATCATTCTCATTCAATACCGAGTTGTCGATTGGCACCCCATCTACAACTAATAAAGCGGAGTTATCTCCCGAAATGGAGTTAAAACCCCGAAGCACGATTTGCGCCGAGGCCCCAGGCATCCCGGATGTAGAGTTGATAGAAAGACCCGGGACACGACCTTGCAAGCCTTGGAAGAAAGCTTCACGTTGCGTTTCAGCCACGTCCTCTCCTGATACCTTTGGAGTGGAATAGCCTAAGGATTTTCGATCCCGATCAATACCAAATGCCGTGACCACAACCTCATCGATAGAGGATGCATCTTCCTCCATTACAACATTAATAACACTACTCCCCCCGACTTTCCGCTCTACGGGAATCATGCCCACAGATTTGAATGTCAACGTAGCATCTGGAGCTACATTGATAGAGTAATTTCCGTCCGCGGTAGTGACGGAAATGGTTGATTTGCCTTTTTCTTGTATCGTAATACCACCTAATCCCACACCTTGGGGATTAGTTACTTTACCTGATACACTTCGCTGAGCAAAAGCATTGGAACTAATGAAAATTAGCCCAAACACGAAAAGAAGTAACCGTCCTTTCATAATTTCAGATTTAATTAAATATTGAGTTAGTAAATGCAGGAATACTGTCAATTCAAAAATGGTTAGTAGGTGACAGTATTCTTTATAACAATATTAAGCATTTATGACTATATAATAAACACGTTTATTCATTTTTTTTTATAAATCCGAACAAAAACGCAATCATATCACTGTACACAATAGTTTCCGATATGCAAAAACATATATAAAACAGCAAATACCGTAAAAACAAAAAATCCGAATCTTTATGATTCGGATTTTTTGTTTTTATATAATAGTGATTCTACTTTATCATTTTTGCTTCGTAGTCACTTTCATTTCCTAATCGGTCTACTGCTTTTACAGCAATTCCTTTTAATGTTTTTCCTTGTTTGGAAGTTGGAAATTCTTTTGAACTGATGTTGTTATCTACGATCTCCCACTCCCAATTATCGCCATACTTAGCATATACAATAAACTGTCTGACTTGTTCGGGTTGCTGATGTAGCCATTTTGCATATACTTTCCCTCCTTCTGGAGTTATCAACAGCGTAGGGGCTAACAGAGGATTAGCGCTCAACCACGGTGATCTTGGTACCAAGGATTTTTCTTTGTACGGACCATTGAATAGCGATGATAGCATCTCTGGGCTCTTTGTAAGGCCTGCGATACTCCAGTGTACTACACCAGGGCTTTTGCTCACAATAGCGCGAGTCTCCTTTATCTGATTGATGATTTCAGTAGGTCGGTGAGATGCCTTCACGGCTACCGTATTCAGACCTGGCCATAAGTGTCTTCCATGTGTATTCTCGGATTCCCACCATTTAAGCAAATTCGTAAAACTTTGCTGAGGAGGATTAATCGGCCAATACAATTGAGGTGTAAAATAATCGATCCATCCTTTGTTTAACCATAATTTGGCATCGGCATACAACTCATCATATTGTGAAGAACCTGAAATTCCTTGTGGATAACCTGGCTTCCAGATTCCAAAAGGGCTTAATCCAAATTTTACAAATGGCTTCTCTGCTTTGATTTCTTTATAGATACGCTCAATAAAACTATTGACGTGCTGACGTCTCCAATCACCTCTTGTTAATGCGCCACCTTTATTTTTGTATTCGTTCCATGTTTTGCTATCTGGAAAATCTGCTCCTCCATTATAACTCGCATACGGATAGAAGTAATCATCGAAGTGTACACCATCGATGTCATAACGTTTTACAATGTCATTGACTACGCGTGATGCATGATTCTGCGTGCGTATATCAGCAGGATCAAACCAGTACATTCCATTTTTAAGGCGTACAACGTAGTCAGATGCTTTGTGCACCATTGACTGCGCTGTTACTTCTCCACCATTAGTGTGGTGCGCGCGGTAAGGGTTCAACCACACGTGTAATTCTAATCCACGCTTGTGTGCTTCTTCCACCCAAAACTCAAGAGGATCATAGTAAGGGCTAGGTTTCTTACCGATTTCGCCGGTTAAGAAATAAGACCATGGCTCATACGGACTATCGTACAAAGCGTCCGAAGATGGTCTTACTTGAAAAATTACCGCATTGAAATTATTATTTTTCAGCATATCCAACAAATGAATAGCTTCTTCTTTCTGCTGAGCAGTAGTTAGATTTCTTTTTGAAGGCCAGTTGATATTGGCCACCGTAGCGATCCACGCCGCTCTAAATTCACGTGGAACTTCAGGCAATTGAACACGTACTTTCTCCTGTTTTGGTGCTTCTTTCTTTTGTTCTGCACTGGCTTGAGAAGGAGTAGAAGTTGGGGTCTCTGCTGTTGTTTTTTCTACAACTGCGGGAGGAGCCACATTAGTTACTGCCTGAACTTGGGGTTGTTTTTCCTTTCTGGATTTACACGAAACTGCAAATACTACGACAAGACTCATCAGAGCCAACAAACGTATCAAATTAATTTTCATAGAAACAAAACTACAGTATAAACTTTTATTTTAGGCATTAATCTGCGGAAAGTCGCAACAAAATGCAAGAATTATCCCTAATTTTTGATTTCTTCGCCTCTAAAATATACTTGATTTGCCAAAAATGATTCATCAAACACAACTATATTGGCAATACTATCTTTTTCAAATCGTCCTAAGTCCTTTCGTCCAATGAGATCTGCTGGATATAGCGTAGCCATACGGATAGCTTCATCGAGCGGAATATCCGCATGACGCACACAGTTTCTTATGGCTTCCAACATGGTCAGCGCCGATCCGGAAAGTGTTCCATCCGGCAGAATGAAATGATCGTCATTACGCACGTGTTGGTATATTCCTTTGCTGCATGTCGCTACCGCATCGGTAATCAAGAATAAACGTCTACCCAGCATAGCTTTACTGATTTTAACTGCTTCGTACGACACATGTATACCGTCAACGATAATGGATGCGCAAATAGAAGCATGGTTAAAAGTTGCACCCGGTAATCCTACATTGCGATGTTGGAGCGGTGACATGGCATTCCAAAGATGGGTCACTGTACGGATACCTCGAGCAAAACCTGCTGTCGCTTCATCAAAAGTAGCATTACTGTGACCTGCACTCACTAAAATCCCTTTCTCCAACAAAAGTTTCAAAACTTCAGGTTTGATACACTCCGGAGCAACGGTCATCATCTGCACGACATCCTGATCCGCTAAGAGGTCCGCAACTAATCTATTCGTAGCCTCAATAATCAATTCATCAGGGTGTGCGCCACGCTTTGCAGTATTGAGGAAAGGACCTTCTAGGTGAAGACCTAAGGAAACCTGTGGTTCAGCCTTCTTATATACTTGGATTGCCTCCTTGAATAGTGCTATCGTATTTGTCGCTAAGGTCAGATAAAATGATGTACAACCTTGCGCGAGCAAGTCCCTCTCGATTTGATGTATGGACTCCTCTGTCAATTCAGCGGAGAAAAGTTGGTCGCCTGTACCATAGATTTGCAAATCTATCAGTCCGGGACATACATACTTTCCTTCTACATCAATTCTTTCAAATTCGGGCGGAATAGCAGTAGAATCCACTATCCCATATATGAATTCTCCTTCTATTAATAATGCTTTGTCGGTATATCTATTGTCCCCGGTATAGATCATACCATTGGTGAGCGCTAATTTTCTTTTCATTATACAAGTATACCAATTCTTATCTGCTATTTGTATTTCCCCGCGTAGGATTGTAACTTAGCCTTATAAGTTTGAGATGAAAAATACAAAACCATCAAAACCAACATCTTTACGCGTGATGTATACCATCAATGCGATAGCTATTATTCTTTTTATACTCGGAATTATTTATAAAATATTTATAGACAAATAGACATGTCACAAAAAGTAATCATCAACACCTTAAAGGCTCCAGCAGCAATCGGACCATACAATCAAGCAATCCAAGCTGACAAAACTTTGTATGTATCAGGACAAATTCCCTTGGTACCAGAGTCTATGACATTAGTAGATACAGGGATACAGGATGAGACTCATCAAGTATTCAAAAATATAGAAGCTATCCTGCACGAAGCGGGCTATGGATTTGAAGATGTGGTCAAAGCATCAATCTTTCTTAGTGATATGGACAATTTTGCAGCGGTCAATGAAATCTACGCACAATATTTCACAGTCAATCAACCGGCTCGTGAATGTGTAGCCGTAAAAACTTTACCAAAAAATGTAAATATCGAGATATCAGTAATTGCTTGGAAAGCTTAATTTCCTCTCACCAATAAGAAAAGCTGTCTTAAACCTTATTCTAAGACAGCTTTTTTATTTTATTCATCTGGCATTATAAAATTGAACGAATGACGTATTTATATGATTACTTATTTAAAGTGTCGCAAATAATTTTATTCAATCGTTATATGAAATAACTAAACGATAAATTATGAAAAATGCACTGACTATTCTGTTTTTTATACTACTATTTAATAGCTGTAAAAAAGAAGAATCATGAGAATATTGGGATAGTCTAGCTAATGAAAAGTTTGAAGAAATTACAAATTTATCCAAAAACTACAGTTGTAATGAGATCCCAAACCTTACAATTCAAGAAATTGAGAAAATATGTCCATCCAGTATAATCATTCACACCAAAGATCTAAAGAAATTTGAACAACTCTATAAAGACTTTAGAACGTATAATGAGAAAGCTAAGAAGTCAGGTCGTCCTGAAGTTTATCTTCTTTGCGCAAATACTTCGACCATAAAAATTGGATGCAAGGATAATAAGCCTTACTTGATAGACGCCTACAATATAAGTGCTGAAGATTTAGAAATAGAAATGTCTAAGCTGTATACAGAAATAAAAAAACATTATACTTCTTCAACATGTGCCAACATTAGCCAGTGGCGAGGGATAACATTGTATACAGGCGAAAACAACGAAGCTATTGCTATCAACAGCAATGATGGTAATTTAAATAAAAAAATAATACTATTTAGGCTCCTAAATTGCCGTAAACTCCAATTGCAAAATAAAGCGTGTAGTTTGGATTATAACTTAAAAATCAAGCTGAGTTGTGTGAATAACACCGTAAGAGCTGAATTTGAATAATAGCGGAGTGTTAATTCTTAAATATCGACTTCAATATTTTTTGTAAATTAGCCATTCTTTGCAATGGCTGATTTATCATTAATAACTCCCATAGAATACCTCAAAGGTGTAGGGCCGCAAAAGGCCGATGTACTCAAGAAAGAGCTGCAAATATTCACTATTGGAGATTTATTGCAATATTATCCATTTCGCTACATCGACCGGACCAAATTTCACAAAATCCGTCAGCTTCACCCCGATTTGATTGGTGCTCAAGTGCTAGGACGACTGATCCAACTTCAAGAAGTTGGCGAAAAGAAAGCTAAAAGACTGGTAGGAATTTTCAAAGATGACACCGGATCCATGGAATTAGTATGGTTTCAGAGTATACTATGGCTCAAAAAAAGCCTGCAAGTAGGTTCAGCATACATTATCTATGGAAAACCAACTGAATTCAATGGTCAAATCTCCATTACTCATCCAGAAATCGAACTGTACAATAATCAAGAGAAGAAGATTGGCAACATGACGATGCAACCCGTCTATTCTTCCACGGAGAAACTAAAGAAGTTCAATCTCGACACAAAAGGTATTCAGCGCCTGCAACAAACGGCTCTAGAGATTGTCTACAGAACTCTCCGAGAAACATTACCCGATTATTTGGTAAGCAAGCATAGCCTGATTCCTTATCCACAGGCCCTGCTCTCCATTCATTTTCCGCAAAATGTCAATGACTTGAATGCGGCAATTCGTAGGATGAAGTTTGAAGAGCTTTTCTTTATTCAGCTGCGCTTATTACGCAATAAGCAGCTCAATACACAAAAATACAAAGGACACCGATTTGATAAAGTAGGCGAAAAGTTCAATACGTTTTTCAACACCCGACTCCCTTTTCCATTGACCAATGCCCAAAAACGCGTAGTCAAAGAAATCCGCATCGACACCAATACGGGTGCGCAGATGAACCGTCTTGTACAGGGCGATGTAGGTTCAGGCAAAACGGTGGTTGCGCTGATGAGCATGCTGCTTGCTATTGATAATGGCTATCAAGCCTGCATGATGGCACCGACTGAAATTCTAGCTACACAGCATTATAATGGTTTGAAAGAACTGTTGGGTGAAAACATCTGCACGATCAAATTGCTTACAGGATCTACCACCACAAAAGAAAGAAGAATAATACACCAAGAATTAGAAGATGGCACCCTGGATATTCTAATCGGAACACATGCGCTGATAGAAGACAAAGTCAAATTCAAAAATATCGGTTTTGTAGTCATTGATGAGCAGCACCGATTTGGAGTAGAGCAAAGAGCTAAGTTGTGGCGTAAAAACACGATACCGCCGCATATGTTGGTCATGACCGCAACACCTATTCCACGGACATTGGCCATGACTTTGTATGGTGATTTAGATATTTCCATTATTGACGAGCTTCCCGCGGGGCGCAAGCCTATTAAGACGGTGCATTTTTTCGAAAATCAACGTTTACGTGTTTTTGGATTTATGCGTGAAGAAATCTCCAAAGGAAGGCAAGTTTATATCGTATATCCGCTTATCAAAGAGAGCGAAAAAATGGATTTGCTCAATCTCGAAGCTGGTCTGGAAAGCCTACAGAAAGAGTTTCCATTACCCAATTATAAAATCAGCATTGTCCACGGCAAAATGCCGGTCAAGGACAAAGATTTTGAAATGCAGCGATTTGTAAAAGGCGAAACCCAAATCATGGTCGCCACGACTGTCATTGAAGTGGGCGTAAATGTACCGAATGCCTCGGTGATGGTGATCGAAAATTCAGAACGCTTCGGCTTATCCCAATTGCATCAATTGCGCGGACGTGTAGGGCGTGGCGCCGAACAGTCTTTCTGTATCCTGATGTCAGGAAACAAATTGAGCAAAGAAGGACGCAGACGTTTGGAGACTATGGTACAGACCAACGATGGTTTTGAAATCGCGGAAGTAGATTTAGAATTGCGTGGTCCGGGAGACATTTCCGGCACTCAGCAGTCCGGTGTATTGGATATGAAAATAGCGGATTTGGCAAAAGATCAACAAATTCTGGCGGAAGCACGAACTTCAGTCATCGAAATTTTCAGCCAAGATCCTAATCTTATGGCCGAAGAAAACCAGATTTTGGTTAATTACCTCAACCAGCGTAGCCCCGGGATTCTTTGGGATAAGATTTCATAATAGCGGGACAAAAATCCCTTCTTCTGGATTTTCGTATATTTGCGCTACTTATGGAGAATTCAGATTTAACTTACATCGCCTCTGAACAAATTAATTTTATCTACCAACATACATTTGATTTTTTAAAATTTCTTGGAGGCACCGACAAAATTACACACATCTTAACGACGATCTCGCTACTGCTTTTAGTAGTATTGGTGCTTATTGTGACGGATTATATTTTCAGAAATCTTCTTAAAAGACTTTTTACTCGGATTATTAGCAATTCCAAAACCGTTTGGGATGACAAACTCTTACAAAACCGAGTCCTAGATGACGTCAGTCATTTGGTGCTGATCGTATTGGCTCAACAGATTGTGCCACACCTTTTTGTAGGTTTTGCGTCTTTCAAATCGGCATTGATAAAAGTGCTGGGCATTGCGGTGGTCATCGCTGTGTATAAACTTTTTAATGCCTTACTCAAGACTACACGAGATATACTGAAGACCTCAAAAACCTTTATGGACAAGCCACTGGACAGTTACCTGCAAGTGGTACAGATTTTTCTGATTTTCGTGGCGTTCACCATATCCTTCTCTATTGTGACGGGCAATTCGCCTTGGTCATTCTTGGTATCATTAGGTGCCGCTTCGGCAATCTTGATGTTGGTATTCAAAGACACAATATTGGGTTTTGTAGCCAGTATACAAGTATCTGCCAATGACTCCGTACGTGTAGGCGACTGGATAGAGATGACAAAGTATGGCGCGGATGGCACTGTGCTACAGATCAATTTGAATAATGTGAAAGTCCAGAATTTTGATAAGACCATCGTTACTCTACCTACCTATGCGCTTCTGAGTGATTCATTTAAAAATTACAGAGGCATGCAACAATCCGGTGGCCGAAGAATAAAACGTGCTATCCATATCAAAATGTCATCTATCCGCTATGTCTCTGCAGAGGAAATCGAAAATTTAAAACGCATACACTTGCTTCAAGATTTTATACTCAAAAGAGAAAAAGAAATTGCGGACTATAATCTGATGAATCAGATCGACCAGAGCATGGAAGTGAACGGCAGACGAATGACCAATATCGGATTATTTAGAGCCTACTTAGAAGCTTATTTGAAAAACAATAAAGATATTCACAAAGAATTCACGTTGATGGTTCGTCAATTGGCACCCACCGAACATGGCCTACCCCTAGAAATCTATGCATTTACGAATGGCACCAATTGGGTATTCTATGAAAGTGTGATGGCCGATCTTTTTGACCATGCATTATCCGCAATCAAGTATTTCCATCTCGAAATATTTGAGCTTCCGGCTTCTGACGATTTAAGAAAGGGCATTAAGCAATTCCCTATTTTGGATAAACATAATATCAACTAATTTGTTAGTATAAGTAAAGTAGCACTTGATTTTAGGGCTTAACAATCGTTTACTGAATTTTGCATCCTAAAAACTATATTTGTTCCATATTTATCGATATACAAACAATTCACGTAGAGGCTATCGGTATCATACATATTCATATTTATGGCAAGAAGATTTAAATTATTAGATACAGCTCCAGAAAAAGAAACCGCCATATTGGTGTCGGTGATTACACCAGATGTTTCGGACCAAATGGCTCAAGATTACTTGACGGAATTAGAATTCTTGGTGCAAACAGCCGGCGCGGAAACAGTTAAAGTATTCACGCAGAAATTGCAAAAACCCGAGCATGCGACATTTGTGGGCACAGGTAAACTTGAAGAAATCCGAGAATATGCAGAAGCAGAGGAAGTAGACATGGTCATCTTTGATGACGAACTCACACCCTCACAGCTGCGTAATGTGGAGCGCGAATTGAAGCGCAAAATCTTGGATCGTTCCAGTCTGATATTAGATATTTTTGCGAGCCACGCTCAAACCGCACAGGCCAAAACGCAGGTCGAACTCGCGCAATTGCAATACCTTTATCCACGCCTTACACGGATGTGGACCCACTTAGAGCGTCAGCGCGGTGGTATCGGGATGCGTGGACCCGGAGAGTCCCAAATCGAGACCGATAGACGTATTATCCTAGATAAAATCTCCCAACTCAAAGAGAAACTCAAAATTATTGATAAACAGAACGCAACACAACGCAAGAATCGTGGCGAAATGATTCGTGTCGCACTTGTGGGCTATACCAACGTTGGGAAATCCACTATTCTCAACATGATTTCAAAAGCTGAGGTATATATTGAAAACAAACTCTTTGCTACGCTAGACACGACTGTACGCAAGGTAGTGATTGAAAATCTTCCTTTTTTGCTGTCCGATACGGTTGGGTTTATACGTAAGTTACCTCACCATTTGGTGGAGTCTTTCAAATCGACGTTGGATGAGGTACGTGAAGCGGATGTATTGATCCATGTGGTAGATATTTCACATCCAAACTTTGAAGACCACATTCA
>JBMDWK010000176.1:0-7883 GCA_048595255.1 Sphingobacterium sp.
GAAGAACGTGGTACCTATATCAAAGTCATCAATGTTGGCGGTGGACTCGGTGTGGATTACAAAAATCCTGATGAGAACTCTATTCCTGATTTTGAAGCCTATTTTGATATTTTTGACAAATTCTTGGAGCGTACAGGACAGCATGAAGTGCATTTTGAGTTGGGACGGGCATTGGTGGCGCAGTGTGGCTCCCTCGTGAGTAAAGTACTGTACACCAAGAGTGGTCTGAAGAAAAACTTCCTAATCTTGGATGCAGGAATGACGGAACTGATGCGTCCGGCATTGTATCAAGCCTACCACAAAATTGAGAAAATAGGCGAAGTTTCGGCTACGGATAAAGTTTTAAACTACGATGTAGTAGGTCCTATCTGCGAAAGCTCCGATTGCTTTGGCAAAGAAGTGGAACTTCCCGTGAGCAAACGCGGTGACCTGATTGCTATCCGTACGGCTGGCGCTTATGGAGAAGTGATGGCCTCCAATTACAATTTAAGAAACGAGATACGCTATTATTTCAAAGAAAACTAAATTGCAGAAAATAAACTGATTAAAGCTCAATTCCACCGATGGAATTGAGCTTTTGTATTTTATAGAAACATCACATCGAGTATACCGCTAAGCTGAGAAGCTTGTGTATAAATTTTGTTTCATTATAGGCTATATTTATAAAGATTTAATTAATTTACATAAAAGTCTAAGGAAGCTATTTATTGCCATTAATACAATGAATAGCACATATTGTCCCGACATATATTTACGTTGATGAGCAAAAGATAAAACTGAATTATGGAAGTAAAAAACAAAACAGTCATTCACGCCTACACCCATCCGTTTATAAATATTTCACTGTATCTTAAAGGTATCAAACCTATACAGTCTTTGACCATCAAAAATATAGATGAAGAAGATTCGAAGGATATTGAAATAAGAATTTCTTGTGATGTGAATTGTATGGAGCCTTTTCAATACAGCATTCCATTTATTCCTGCACAAACGGATGTCAGCATTCCGCTCACACAACTTAAGGTAAATCGATCTTTCTTTAACGAAATTACAGAAACCGAAGTCGCGCATATTAAAATCGAAGTTCTCGAAAAAGAGCAAGCGCCTCTAACCGAAGAATTTCCGATTCATATACATCCAATAGAATATTTCGGTGGCTTTGAAGTACTTCCGGAATTGATAGCCTCCTATGTCACGCCCAATCACCCATATATCTATCACCTCAAACGTAAAGCGGCCGATATACTTCAAAATGCGGGATTAAAAACAACTTTTGAAGGCTATCAGAGCAATGATCCAGAAAGAGTGCTGCAGCTCATGTCTTCCATCTATGCAGCCATCCAAAGCGAAGAAATTATTTACAGCTCCTTGCCACCTGGATACGAAGAAAGAGGACAGCGCTTGCGTTTACTAAACACCATACAGCAGGAAGGTTTCGGGAATTGTATTGACATTAGCTTGTTGTTCTGCGCTTGTTTAGAAGCTATTGACCTGAATCCTGTCCTTATTGTGGTGCGTGGACATGCTTTTGTGGGCTGCTGGCTTCAGGATGATAAATTTTCTGAAGTGATTAATGACGATAAAACAGCTATTACCAAGCGTATTTCCAAAGGAATACGTGAAATTGCCACCGTCGAAGCAACCTCAGTCTGCAAAGGCAAAAATATGGCATTTGGTGATGCCCTCAATTTGAGCGAAATGCAGTTGATAGAGCAAGAGAGTTTTCTATTCTCTATTGATATTAAGCGCGCACGAACCTTACAAATCCGTCCTCTGCCATTGCTATCTACAGTAGCGGGAACACAACTCGATTTAGATGCGCTTAATAAGTTGGATTTGACGGAAATGCAAAATCAATTCGATATAGGCACCATTTATCAGGACGAACTACTTACCACTGAGCAGACAAAAACCAAACAAAAAATATGGGAACGTAAGCTTCTCGATTTATCCCTTCGAAACAACTTGTTGAATCTGCGCATGACGCGCAACATGCTACAGTTTGTCGATATTGATATCCATCATTTGGAAGACACCTTGTCCGACGGAAAAAGTTTTTCTATTATGCCTAATCCCTCGGCCGAGATACTGCGGAAATATAATCTTTTCTCTCAGCCTCTTCACCATTCTTCCCCACTCTATCAGGCGGCCAATGACGAGGTAAAATATAACCGATTGCTCACGCATTATCATCAACAGGATTTGGACAATATCTTGGTGTACATGCACAAGAATGCTAAGCTTTCTATTGAAGAGAATGGTTCGAGCACATTGTATTTGGCTGTAGGTCTATTGCAATGGTATGACCGCAAAACCCCAGAACAGCCACGCTACGCGCCGATCTTACTCCTTCCTGTAGAGCTAAGCCGTCGATCGGTGAATAGCAAATTTACGCTCAAAAGCCGGGAGGAAGAACCCATGATCAATATTACTTTGATTGAGTTTTTGAGACAAGAATACGAATTGAACCTCAGTGGCTTGGAACAACTGCCTTATGATGATAAAGGTGTGGATGTAGCCAAAGTCATGGGAATACTTCGGCGCGCCATCATACAATTAAAAGGTTGGGATATCAAGGAGCAACTGGTGCTCGGGAATTTCTCCTTCAGCAAATTGATACTTTGGAAAGACATTGTCATGCACCAAAAAGAGTTGTTGGAAAATAATATGGTACGCAGCCTTATTGAAGGTAAATTGTCATTCAATGATGTGTCTGCTCCGCTCTCCTTCCATGAATTTGACACTATCCCTTCGCAGTCGCTGATCCTGCCTATCCCTACCGATGTCTCGCAGATGGAGGCTGTGTTGACAGCACAACAAGGCAGCTCATTTATCTTACATGGCCCTCCAGGAACAGGAAAATCACAAACCATTACCAACATCATCGCTGATGCGTTGTATCACGGCAAAAAGGTTTTGTTTGTAGCCGCGAAGAAAGCCGCTTTGGACGTTGTCCATCGACGCTTAGAACATATCGGCCTTGATCCCTTCTCATTGGAACTGCATTCCAATAAATCCAAAAAATCCGATGTGTTGGAGCAACTTGCCAAATCCTTAGATACTGCCAAATATGCTTCTTCCATAAATTTTGAGCAGGAAGCCATCCGACTGGATACAGCAAAGAAAGAAATCAGCGATTATATCAATATTCTACATCAAAAACAGCCATTTGGATGGAGTCTATACGACAGTATTACAGCCTTAGAAAACTACAAACATCAAGACATTGCTTCGTATGCAATAAACTCTTCCATTCTGCAGGAGTTGGACGAATCACTTTGGCAAAAATGGGTGGATTGGGTGCCACAATTTCAGACTATAATCAGGCTATTGGTTCATCCATCCGAAAACCCGTTGGCAGAGCTAAATATTAACCAGTATCACCTGGGTATAAATGAAGCTATCACAGATCAAACATCTGCATTAATTCAATTATTGAGGGAAGTAGAATCGCAGGCCATGCTTTTATCAAAAGATCTGAATTTCTCTTATAGCCTAGAATCTAAATCGCATTGGCAGAAATTTGTAGCCTTTGTCGAGGAATTGGAAAATATACCCGACCTGGCATTGGAGCTGGCCTATTACCTAGCCGATGCCGAAAATTTTAAAGTATACGAAGAATGGGCTGCGCTCTACAAAGCTTATCAAGATATCCATAATACTATTCTCTCGAACTACAATCGCAGTATATTTACCACTGACCTAAGCACATTGCAGCTACAATGGAAAGAAGCGCAGTTGAGCTGGTTTTTGCCTAAATGGCTGAAAAGTAGAAAAATAAAAAAACAGCTTTCGCTCTATCGCAACACGCCGTTTGCCAATGACGGTGAAATCAATGAATTATTTGCCCAGCACGAGCGTCTGCAAGAATTAACGCAACAACTTCGTCAAAATCGGTTTGTGGAAACACAAAAGGCTTTAAAAAATCTTTTCAAAGACGAAATGACGGACCTAAACGATATACAGCAGAAGGCGGAAAAACTACAAAAATTAAGTAACATCGCTTCGACATGGGACCGCAATGCTTTCCAAAAATGGGTAGGCCAATTGCTCAACGACCAACTTCAATACATCGATGAGATAAAAAGACCGCACCAAATAGCGCTGAATAAATTCGCTGCGCAAGTAGGAGAATTGACGCAGAAAATGAATGCGTATGAAGAATTAACCGGTTTTCAATTTGAAGCCTCGGAAAATTGGATACCAGCTACACAGCGTAAACTGCAGGGTATTCTAGAGCATGTCATTCATCTCAAAAATTGGATGAATTATATCCACTTGAAAAAACAAGGTGAATCCTTAAAGTTGAATTGGTTGATTGATTCTTTTGAAGGCAATGTCTGCAGCGTGCAGGATTTTACAAGTTATTTTTATTTCAATGTGTATCAATCCACGGCCATAGACCTGATCAGCCAACATGAATCACTGAATCTTTTTAATGTGGATTTATTTGAAAATAAAATCAATCAATACAAAAAAATAGCAAACGATTTCAAGCAACTCACCATCCAAGAACTACGTTTACGTTTGGCCACCAAGCTACCAAACACTTCAGTAGAAGCCATGCAAAGTTCGGAAATTGGTATTCTGCAACGCGCTATCAAAAATCGAGGCCGAGGAATGAGTATACGTCGTCTTTTTGACCAAATACCGAGCCTACTCCCGCGATTGGCACCTTGTATGCTGATGAGTCCCATTTCTGTAGCACAATATTTTGATGTGAATACCGACCATTTTGATTTGGTGATTTTTGATGAGGCCTCGCAATTACCGACTTGTGAAGCCGTGAGTGCTTTAGCGCGTGCCAAACAAGCCGTCATCGTAGGTGATCCCAAACAAATGCCACCGACATCGTTCTTTAACACCATCAAGTTGGATGAAGAAAACATGGAAATCGAGGATTTGGAGAGCATATTGGATGACTGCCTTGCGCTATCTGTTCCTTCAAAATACTTGCTTCGTCACTACCGCAGTAAGCATGAAAGCCTAATATCATTTTCTAATGTCAATTATTATGACAACAAACTCCTTACCTTCCCTTCGGCTGATGACTTGAACAGAAAAGTGAAATACCATCATGTTGTAGGGCACTATGACAAAGGCAAAACCCGTACGAATAGTTTTGAAGCAGATGCTATAGTAAACTATGTGATGCAGCATTATTCCGATCCCAAAAAACGAAAATTGAGCCTCGGAGTGGTGACCTTTAGCCAGACCCAGCAAAATTTGATCGAAGAAAAGCTGCAGAAGCTGTACATGACTAATCCCGCGTTGGAAACTACCGTATCAGAAAGTGAGGAACCATTATTTATTAAGAATCTAGAGAATGTACAAGGCGACGAACGGGATATTATATTATTCTCCATCTGCTATGCACCCGATGAAGATGGGAAAATGAGCATGAATTTTGGGCCGTTGAATCGTAATGGTGGCTGGAGGCGCTTGAATGTCGCTGTGACACGTGCGCGCTATGAGATGCACATATTTGCGACCTTACGTGCCGACCAGATCGATTTGGGGCGCACATCGGCAGAAGGCGTAGCAGGACTCAAGTCATTCCTTCAATTTGCCGAAAAAGGATATTTGGCGCTTCGTCCCCAAGATATCGCCAACAATTTGAATAGCTACCAGCTTTCTAAAGCTATTAGCAAGAAGCTAGAAGAAAAAGGTTTGCAAGTGAAAACCAACATCGGTACATCAGGTTTTAAAGTGGATATTGGCATCGTACATCCACAAAATGAAAACCAATATATTCTGGGTATCCTAATCGATGGCGAATACTATTACAATGCACAGACGACCAATGATAGAGAAATGGTGATGCCAGCGGTATTAGGTGGACTAGGTTGGAAGTTACATCGCATATGGAGTATGGATTGGTATGAAAACTCCAGTCTAATTATCAATGCTATTGTGGCCAAAGTGCAACAACTTTTGGAGGAAAAAGTGAATATCACTGAAGAACCGGAAGAAGTAATACCTCACGCAGAAACTGCTCTGGCCCCCCTCCAATCTATGGAGCCAGCTCTCGTCCATGCTGCTCTAGATAATAAAGTCAGGCCGTATGTCGCTTCTAGATTGCCAAAGGTGAGCAATAGTAGTAGTGAGCAGCTTTATGAATTTCAAAACCGCAATAAAATCAAAGAGCAGATTCGTGCTATAGTAGAAACTGAAGCACCTATAAGTAAAAATTTGCTATTCAAAAAACTGCTACAAGCTTGGAACACTAGTCGTGCAGGAGCGAAACTCGATATGTATCTACAAGAGGTAATGCAGGAAATGAATCTACTGCAGACGCAACACCAGCAACCATTTTATTGGCACGATAACATTGAAATAGACTATTATAGAAGTAACGACATTGAAAAAAGAAATATAGAGGATATTGCACCTGAAGAAATTCTTGTTGCTCTAGAAGAAGCTGTACGCCATAATCTTAGTATAGAAGAAGGAGAATTATTAAGGTATCTGGCCCGAGTTTTTGGATTTGCTAAAGTAGGCCGTCAGATAGAAAATGTGCTTAGTACTGTCGTCGCATTGGCAGTATCTAAACAAATCATTAAAAGGGAAAATGGAAGAATAAAACTATTTTAATGTGTAGTAAGCCAGCCATTTTCCTGTTTTACAAAAACATTATTCTATTGAAACTTGTTCTATAGGTAGACCAACAAAGAATATGTTATGCAAGAACAACAAGAAAAACCAGAATGGGAAGACAAAGTCCCTGAAGTCGTACAGGACGAAAAAGATGATAAACCTGCTGGCAGAAATATTATACTCGTCATACTAATTGCTATAATTATTCTGGCTATAGTATATTATTTCTTTTTTAGAGATTCAGCAAATATGTTCAGCTAAAAAAGGTGATTTTATTATAACAAAATCACCTTCCATGCTGAGTAAATATCCTCATTCGCGATATACTCTTTTGCTTTTTCCTGTAGATGAATATCTCGTGTATTATCATCTCCGATAAAAGCATTTGTTAGTTCCTGAATTTGAGGTTCAGTTCTGAAATAATCCACCTCCGTTTCATTGGGGAGGTGGTCTATTTCAGTTAATCTAATTTTTTCTTCCTCGCTTAATACTTTAGAATTTCGTACGAAAGCAGGTAAATCTTCGTATCGCATTATAACTTCTCAATAATCTTATTGGCAAATTCACTTGTCTTCAATAGCGTTGCCTCTTCCATAAGATTGTAAAAGTCTACCGTCACTGTTTTATCCTTGATGGTTTGAGACAATGCTTGAACTATCTTATCAGCTGCTTCCTGCCATCCTAGATATTCCAACATCATAACGCCACTTAAGATAACGGATGATGGGTTCATCGTGTCTGTATTTGCAAAACGCGGTGCTGTACCGTGTGTAGCCTCGAAGATTGCATGCCCTGTTTTATAATTGATATTTGCCCCTGGCGCGATACCAATCCCGCCTACCATAGCTGCCAAAGCATCAGAAATATAGTCGCCATTGAGATTCAATGTAGCCACTACCGAATAGTCTTTTGGAGCTAATAATATTTGTTGCAAAAAGTTGTCTGCTATAATATCCTTAATGATTACTTTACCTGCTGCTTCCGCTTCCTTTTGCTCGGCATTGGCAGCTTCTTGGCCTTTTTCAGCTTTGGTACGCTCCCACTGCCCCCATGTATAGGTCTTATCCGAAAACTCTGTTTCAGCAACGTCGAAGCCCCATTGTTTAAATGCGCCTTCGGTATATTTCATAATATTTCCTTTGTGGACAATAGCCACAGAGGGCAATCCTTGCGCGATCGCGTATTCTATAGCTGAGCGTATCAACCGCTTAGATCCTTCTTCAGACACTATTTTGATTCCAATACCAGTCTGGGCATTGAAGTTATAATCTACATGCAGATCGTTT
>JBMDWK010000177.1:0-48700 GCA_048595255.1 Sphingobacterium sp.
TCCAGACCGCCAAAAATTATTAAAAACAATCCTTAAGATTTTAGGTCTGGTAGTTCAGCTGGTTAGAATACATGCCTGTCACGCATGGGGTCGCGGGTTCGAGTCCCGTCCAGACCGCTAAAATTCTTTTTAACAACAACAATTAAAAAATTTTTAATCTGTTTCAGCTAGTTTGATTATTCCGTTTTGCGGGAGATCTGCTTGTCTGAGTCAAGATTTAAAACAAAAATGGTCTGGTAGTTCAGCTGGTTAGAATACATGCCTGTCACGCATGGGGTCGCGGGTTCGAGTCCCGTCCAGACCGCCAGAGAAAATAAAAAGGGGCTGTATCATAAATAATTGATACAGTCTTTTTTTTGTGTGTTATATTTTCTCTTATTTTTATTGATATAATCATTTGATTTTCATATATTTATGCATCAAAAATCGATGATTATGTCTCGGAAATTACCTAATTTCAAACCCTACTATCAGCATCAATTGATGGCCTTTCCACCAACCTTTGATGAATTGATTCCCCAAGATCATCCTGTTCGAATCATTGATCAAGTGATCAACTCCATTAACATAGACGGTATTGTTGACAAATATTATAAAACTGGTGCTTCAAGTTATCATCCTTTGATGCTTTTAAAGGTATTGATCTATGGCTATGTTTCCAACACGTACTCCAGCAGAAAACTCGCGCTCGCTTGTAAGGAAAATATTCCATTCATGTGGCTCAGTGGCATGAGTAGACCTGACCATAATACCATTAACAGGTTCCGTGGTGTTCGTCTTAAGGGTTCTTTGCGTGAAGTATTTAATCAAGTTGTTATCTTACTTAATCAGGAGGGTTTATTATCGATTATGAGGTTTATACAGATGGTACTAAGATTGAAGCTAATGCCGGTAAGTACACTTTTGTTTGGAAAAAGTCCATCCAGACCAACAAACTCAAGATGAAACAGCAATTGCAGGACATCTGGGATTACGCATCGGTCATTGCCAAAAAAGAAGATGAGGAACTCCCGCCCGAGCCTCCTACAAGTAAAGAACTTAATAAGGAAAATCTAGAGGCTGCTGTTGAGCGAATAAATGAGGTTCTGGGCAGCAGCAAAAAAGTGGATAAGAAACAACGAGCAAAACTGCTGTACATCAAGAAAAACTTTGGCAAAAACTTGGAGAAATACGACAAGCAAGAAGAAATATTGGGTGAGCGTAATAGTTATAGCAAGACGGATACGGATGCGACTTTTATGCGCATGAAAGAAGACCATATGCGCAATGGCCAGCTCAAGGCAGGTTATAATGTCCAGATATCAACATGCAACCAGTTTATTGTAAACTATAGTATCCATCCCGATGCGACCGACACTAATACCTTAAAATCTCATTTAGAACAACATATTGAATCCTATGGTGCAGCCCCCAAAACCTTGGTTGCCGATGCAGGATATGGTTCCCAAGAAAACTTAGAGCTCTTAGAAAGTCTGGGTACAAAAGCCTATGTGAAGTATGGCATGTTCGATAAACAACAACAGGAGTCGCATAACAACAAAAAGCCATTTAGCTCTGACAGATTATTTTACAACAAAGAACTGGAGGTGCTGATCTGTCCAATGGGTCAGCAAATGAAATCAATTGGAAAAGTTCATAAAAAAACAAAATCAGGCTTTATTCAGACCTACACCAAATACCAAGCAAAAAACTGCTCCAGCTGTCCGTTAAATGGGAGCTGTCATAAATCAACAGGGAATAGAACTGTAGAGATCAACCATGACCTGATTGAATATCGAGATAAAGCCTACCAACTGTTGAATTCAGAAGAAGGAATAAAAAAACGAAAGAAGCGATGCCATGATGTTGAATCAGTCTTTGGAAACATCAAACAGAACCACTGGTTCCGTCGCTTTATGCTCAAAGGCAAGCAAAAGGTGGAAATTGAGTGGGCTTTATTAGCAATTGCACAAAACTTAAGGAAAAAAGTAGCCTAAATAGGCGCTTTTCAATGTTTTTTCCAAAAAAAAAGAAAATATATCAAATTCAGGAAATACTCAGGGAAGAAGCTGACGATTAAAAAATAAAAAGCCGTATCTAACTTTGGTTGTTTTGATACGGCCCCTTTTTTGTTTTCAACCATTTGCCTCCTACCATCCAACAACCACCTAACCCCTACTCCGTTAAACACATTCTTATAGATTTTAGCCCATTATGGTCATGGTACAACTCTATTATAAACAGCAATACAAACCTTCTATCCTCCCTCAAAACAAATGACTTGTATCCCAATAAGTTAATTTATTACCTTAGCAATTTGTTTAAGTTTATTGGGTTTTCATTAAAAAATCTGCTACGTTTGATACAAATATTTTTTATATCTTAAATTTAATTTTCAAAGGGTTACTATTTGGATTTTTGGGTATTAATAAGTGAGTAAGATCAAGAACATATCATCAATTGAAGTTTCGGATACGGAGATTATTGCAGGCATTGCAGTGGGAGACAATCGGATCATCAATAAGATTTACAAATCTTTCTTTCCTTCCATTGCACATATGATAGTGAGCAATAATGGGAGCAACGATGAGGCGAAAGATGTATTTCAAGAAGCCGTGATGGTATTGTACGATAAGATTACTCAGCAGCAATTTGAGCTGAATAGTAAGCTCAGTACTTTTTTATACGCGGTCTCGCGACGCTTATGGCTGAAGCAATTGTCTCGCAAAGGACATACCTTAAATACGACGGATATATCCGACTTCGAAGATATACTGCACGTAGAAGAGGATATCCAAGAACATCAAGAAATTGAGAATCAATTCGAGCAAATGAATGACGCGATGCATCAACTTGGTGAACCTTGTCAGACATTGTTGAAAGACTTCTATATCAAAAACTTGTCAATGCAAGAGATCACAGAGAAGTTTGGATACACAAACAGTGATAACGCCAAAACGCAAAAGTACAAATGCTTACAACGTCTCAAAAAGATATTTTTTACGAATAAAATCAAAGAGTAACATGCAAAGGCATCAGTTCATAGAATGGGCAGACCAATATTTAAGAGGCGACCTGACAGGTGTAGATGCACAGGCGTTTGAAGATTATTGCAAAGCGAATCCAGAATACGCAGAAATTTTTAACACACACCAAGATTTCATCAATACATTAAAGGAAGCTGAAGCAAGAAACAGTTTCAAAGCGGCATTGGCAGAGGAAGCCACTAAAGTTGAGGTGCCTACTGAAAAAGCTGACTTTGGCGCTAAGGTTATTTCATTCTGGAGCAGATTACAGATTAATACGGGTGTGGCAGCAGCCGTAGCTTTGATTTCGGTATTCACTACCTTATGGCTTACCGGCTATTTTACGGATGTCAAGAAAGCTACTTCTGATTATAGTGCTTTACGCCGTGAAATGAATTCCGTAAAACGTAATGTGACCGCTCAAAATAAAGTCATTCAAAACATTAACAATAACGATAAGTCCAACAAAGAGTCCACTCCTACTCATTTTGGAGCGACGGGCTTTTTATTGACAAAAGATGGCTATGTAGTGACCAACTATCACGTAGTGAATGGAGCAGACTCTATACAGTTACAAAATAACAAAGGACGAGCATTTCGCGCTGAGATCATTCATACCGATGCTGAGAAAGATTTGGCTATTCTACGCATCGTAGATTCCAGTTTCAGAAATACAAAAGTCATCCCTTACACCTTCAAAAAACAGCTTACCGACGTAGGTGAGGATATATACACTATCGGTTTCCCACGTGATGAAGCGGTGTATGGTCAAGGTTATTTGAGTTCGAATACAGGTTATGCCGGAGATACTATAGCTTACCAAATCTCGATCCCTGTAAACCCAGGTAACAGTGGTGGCCCCGTCCTTGATGCGCAAGGTAATGTAGTGGGTATTATTTCGGGTAAACAAAAAGGAATAGATGGTGCAGCATTTGCCATTAAAACGAAGGAATTAGTCGAAACCCTTAATCGCATACCGCAAGAGTCTTTAAAGGGCAATATTGTGCTTAACAATAAAAACTCCCTTAACAAATTGAGTCGCACCGAGCAGATCAAAAAGTTACAAGACTTTATATACATTGTAAAAGTTTATTAATCCGATTATTAGTCTAAAATAAATCATATCGTAGAAGGACACGCTTACGTGTCCTTTTTTGTTAGCTTTTTATTTGTTTGATTATTAGATATTTGATACCTTAGATTTAACATGAAAACTTTTTGGATATATTTATTCATATTCTTGTCTTTACTAGGAGCTACGCAGCTATTTTTATACTTCTCTAGCAACGAGGCATACACAGTAGATTACAAACAACTTCTGATTCATCTAGTCATTATTGTTATCTCTGCGCTCATTGTGTCTTATATATTGAGGAAAAGAAAAAATGAGTATAACGAAAAAGCCAACTAAATAGTTGGCTTTTTCCATATTATCATCCGTTGAGTATCCTCAGGTTATTTATTTGGCTGAGGAGTTACACGGAGGTAAGGTTTTATTTCGGTATATCCCTTTGGAAATTTAGCTGGAATATCCTCTGTTTTAATAGCTGGAACTACAATCACATCTTCGCCATCTTTCCAATCTGCTGGCGTAGCGACAGAGTAGTCCGCGGTCAGCTGCAATGAATCAATAACACGTAATATCTCATTAAAATTACGTCCAGTAGAAGCGGGATAAGTTAATGTTAATTTGATTTTACGATCTGGCCCAATGACAAATACAGAACGTACAGTAGCCGTAGCCGAGGCGTTAGGGTGAATCATATCATACAATTCTGCTACCTCACGATCCTTGTCCGCAATAATCGGGAATTCTACGCTCGTATTTTGAGTCTCGTTAATATCTTTAACCCACTCTAGGTGTTCTTCAACTGGATCTACACTCAAAGCAAGAACTTTAACATTACGTTTTTCAAATTCTGACTTCAATTGTGCAGTACGGCCTAATTCCGTAGTACATACCGGAGTAAAATCGGATGGATGTGAATACAATACCACCCAACTGCCTTCTGTATACGCATAAAAATCAATCTCTCCAATCGTTGTCTGCGCTCTAAAGTTTGGCGCATCATCTCCTAATCTTAAACTCATATCTTTGTGTGTTTATATTAAAAATCTATTTACTCTACAAATATAGTAGACTATATTTGTTTTGCAATAAAAATTAAGAGAAATTTCTATTTCTCTACAAAATATAACATATAATCAACAATATGGTTCACACGCTCCTGTGGAAAAAATTTAAAACTTACTCTTTTTGCAGCAGTCGATATATAAAGATTTGCAGAGGATGATTTACGTTGAAAAAAAGTCTGTGACACCTCCACTCCTTGCGTCCTGCTTATAGGAATAATGAGCTCTTTTTCATTCCAGACGCCATAGCGCTTAATGATATGACTATGGCTAAAGACGAGCGTATAGCTTATATAATAAAAATAGGAATAGACAGCAGCGCCTAGAATACCCACAATCAGCACTGGATAGAATATCATAGACGCTATATCCATTTGGATTAGGACTACAGCCAGTATAGAAAACAAAAGGAATGCTTTAAAGAGCATATTGATAAAAAGGCCAATACGAGGTTTGAGCAGTTGCTGATTAATGTAAATATCCTCACCTAAAGCCAGATTATAGACAATTTCTTTATCGCTTACCGTTATGCCAGGAATATCCACACTGGTTTTATCCGCTTTCGCCAAATCCGAGACCAACTGTTTTAGAGATACTATCCCGATGCCAAATCTCTTCAACAATCGATTTTGCTTGAATAAGACGAGCTGTACTTTATCTTGATTGAAAATGGTATTCACCTTCTTAAAAAGACCATATTGCATACTGAATGTACCAGCTTCATTTCGAACAATACTGAAATCATAATATTTGAAAAAGTACCGGACCATATTGATTACAAATGGAATAGTAACAAGCAAAAGCGCCAGTACAAGCAAAATCAAAAACAATGAATTAGATAAATATTGGGGCACCTCCAAGCTATCCACGTCTGTATCAAAAGTATCTAATGCTTCTAGTAGATGCTGCAAAATATAAGCTATAAAGGCAAGGAAAAGCGCAAAACCTTGGCGATAATTACTAAATAGGCTAAATAGCAGTATATTTCTTTCAGGTAGGGAAACTAGGGACTGTCTTTGACGAGTAGAATCAATGAGATTCGTATCGCTATTGTGGGACAAATCATCGTTATGACCAACTATCTTATTAATTTTGGCAAGTAATATTCTTTTCAGTGTACTTGCGATCGTTCCTTCCAAAGCATATAAATCCACTTCAACCTTATCACTACCCGCGGTATCCAGCGTGAGGCTATAGAGGGAAAGCGCCTTCTGCAGCACATTTTGCGTAATATTGACTTGCAGAATGTTACTAAATTTTATGACAATCTTAGACTTACTGAAAAAACCTTTCTGAACGACAAATTCATCCTTTTCTTCATCGATATAATACTTGAAAGAAATAAAATTCACATAGGCGACGATCACCACGATAATTATAAACCCCAAAATTATGAGCCATAAGTAGCTCGATTGTAGAATGTCACGACGTTGAATGAAAATATAAGCAAATAGAAAAACAAATTGCTTCAAGAGTTTGACGAAAGTCTTAAGAATATTGATCAGGTAACCTAACGAATTCAGCCTCTGGGGATGAGTTAAAGTGCGTACTTCCTCCATAAAATCTAATGAGACTTATTGACGATTTTCTGTGAAATGTATTCTTGAATGTAAGAGACAGTAGCGTGCTCGATTCCCGGCACGATTAAGCCTTCACCCACTCCTGCTGTATGTAATGCGATACTGGACAATCCAAATATACGGGAAATCGCCCCTTCTTTAATATCAACATGTTGCACCTGTCTGAAAGGTATTATCTTTACCGATTTACTGAAGATACCCGAGCGATACAGCATATCATTCTCACGCAAGGCATACCCCCAATAACGAAGGGACCATAAACTTATGCCCAATAAAACCAAAAGAAAGCCAAGCCCTCCCAAGAGAATATTTTGATAGGTTGCATCCCAGGGTTGATCTTTTTGAGAAAAAATAATAAAAAATATACTGACGAAAATCGCTATCAACAGCACGTAGCGAATCAGTAAGACCATTCTATATTTTGGAGAAATCTTTTCAAATTGGACTGTTTGCCATTCAGGCAATTCGGAAACCAGGATTTGTTGGTTAGAAAAATCTGTCATCATATGTGTATTCGAATTTAAGAAAAATTTTTCTATAAAAATATTATGCTGGCATAGCAAAAAATTCTTTATATTTGGTATACAACCATATAAAACTTATTGTCATGAACTTTGAACTATCCGAAGAACATAAAATGATTCAACAAGCTGCTCGGGAATTTGCGCAGGAGCTTAAAGCTGGCGTAATAGCGCGTGATGAAGAAGCGAAGTTTCCATTTGATTTTGTAAAAAAAATGGGCGAATTGGGTTTTATGGGTATCATGACTCCCGAAGAATATGGAGGTGCTGGAATGGACACGCTAGCGTATGTCTTGGCCTTGGAAGAAATTGCCAAAATCGATGCATCAGCAGCGGTGATTATGTCAGCACATAATTCTCTAGTACTTTGGGGTCTCAATGAATATGGATCGGAAGAGCAGAAACGAAAATATCTTGTACCTCTGGCCCAAGGTCAAAAGCTTGGCGCCTTTGCTCTCTCGGAACCCGAAGCGGGCTCTGACGCATCTTCACAACATACTCTAGCCGAAGACAAAGGAGATCATTATGTATTGAACGGTACGAAAAACTGGATCACAAACGGTGGGAACGCCGATATTTATTTGGTCATCGCACAGACAAATCCAGAGCTTGGTCACAAAGGCATTAACGTACTCATCGTAGAAAAAGGAACTCCAGGATTTACGATTGGTCCTAAAGAAAATAAACTCGGCATCCGCAGTTCGGACACGCACTCTTTGATGTTCTCGGATGTAATAGTTCCGAAAGAAAACCGCATCGGCGAGGACGGTTTCGGATTCAAATTTGCGATGAAAACATTGGATGGCGGTCGTATCGGCATCGCAGCACAAGCTTTAGGCATTGCTGCAGGCGCCTATGATCTGGCACTCGCCTATTCGCAAGAACGAAAGACTTTTGGCAAACCCATTTCCAATCATCAAGCTATACAATTTAAGTTAGCCGATATGGAAGTCGAAATCGAAGCCGCCAGATTACTGACATATAAGGCTGCATGGACCAAAGATCAAGGCCTTCCTTATGGAAAAGAAGCAGCTATGGCAAAATTGCATACTTCAGAAGTGGCTATGAAACATACCGTCGAGGCTGTACAGATTCATGGCGGGTATGGGTATGTGAAAGAATATCACGTGGAACGCCTGATGCGGGATGCTAAAATCACTCAAATCTATGAAGGGACTTCCGAAATACAACGATTGGTTATCGCGAGAGAGATATTAAAATAGAAAAGTCGGCAATGCCGACTTTTTCTATTTTAATGCGTTTTCTATCTGACTTAGATAATTATAATCTTCAAAAGAAAAACTACCAGAAGATTTCATATGGTAATCAAAAAGTGTTTTGGCTTTTTGTAAAGCGTCTCTATCCTTATTTATCAAACCATCGTACATAAATAATTGCGCCAACGGTCGGATCTGCTCTGGCTCTAGCGTAGCGGCATAAACAATAAGTTCTTGTTCGGTCAATTGCAACAAGTCTTCACGTTCTTTATTAAAAAAATCCTGATAACCTTGCTGTATAGTTTGAGGTTCTAAATCTTGCAACTGCCCTTCCCATTTCTCGACGAGCAATCGCAAAAATTTGCCCATCTCATTAACCCAATTCAGAATTGTATCTTTTTCGTATCGTATGCCCATCGCTTATCTTATTTGTCCGTCACCACGAATATACCATTTTTCGGTGACTAACTTTTCCAAAGCAAACGGTCCACGGGCGTGTAGTTTTTGCGTTGATATTCCAATTTCTGCACCCAAGCCAAACTCCCCACCATCTGTAAATCGGGTAGAAGCATTCGCATATACAGCGGCAGCATCCACAGTCTGCAAAAATATTTCTATATGCTGCTCATTCTGCGAGACGATACATTCTGAATGCTTGGAAGAATATTTTTCTATATGATCCAAAGCTTCGGGTAGGCCCTCAACAGCTTTTATCGAACATTTAAAATCCAGAAATTCTCTACCAAAATCTCCATCTTGCGCTTGTCTCAAATACGGATAGCTCAGGGCCGCGAAATGCGGATAAACTTCTTCGGAAGCAAACACCTCTACTTGGAATGGTATAAAATGCGAAGCTAACTTTTGTATAAAGGGTTCAGCCACTTCGCTATCCACCAAAATGGTATCTAGGGAATTGCATACCGAAGGACGGGAAGTTTTTGCATTCACGACAATAGCGACTGCCTTATCCACATCCGCAGATTTGTCTACATAGGTGTGGCACACACCTGCTCCCGTCTCGATGACCGGAACTTTAGCATGCTCCCGTACGAAATCAATTAAAGACTGTGATCCTCGCGGAATAATGATATCCACATATTGAGTAGCGGTAAGCAATTCATGAAGCAGCGCACGATCCGTAGGCAACAATTGCACAATATGCTCATCAACTCCTTGTACCGCTAAAGATTCTTGAATTAGCTGCACCAAATACGTATTGGTATAAACCGCATCTGATCCTCCGCGAAGCAAACACACATTGCCTGACTGGATACAAAGGGCTGCAACATCAATAGTTACATTCGGTCGGGCTTCATAAATCACAGCAACCACGCCCAGCGCGACTGATTTTTTCTCAATGGTCAAACCGTTGGGCAGACACTTAGAAGATAAAACGGTTCCTGTAGGGTCTGGAAGATGTGCAACATCCAGTACACTATTTGAAAGGCTGATTATACACTCTTTATTCAACAACAGCCGATCATATTTCGAATCCGCTGGGCTCATACGCTCCAAATCACGCTGGTTTTCTTGGATTATGTGGTCCATATTTTCCAGCAATCTTTCTGAAATACCTATTAAAATCGCTTGCTTATCAGCAAGCGACAGACTCTGTATAGATTTTTTTGCTTTTTGTGCTGTACTAAGTTGCGCTTTTATACTTCCCATGTTTTTCTCTTATAATAATACAATATCATCGACATGTGCAATTTCCAGATTTTTGGTTTTGTCTTTGGTCTTCATCATTATGGAATCAATTTTGGATTTAGCAACTGCATGGATAGTTCCTTCTTCATCAGCGATATGAAAAACCTCGCCCACCTCAAAATGCTCAATTATGTGAATAATGCCCACAGCCAGTAGACTTTTACGATTCCGAATAGCCGCTAAAGCGCCCTTATCAATGGTTACGAGCCCTTTAATCAGACTACCACTGGCCATCCATTTCTGGCGTGATGACACCTTTTTCGGTTGGGCCACACAGATAGTTCCTGTCTGTCCCTGCACAGCCCGTATTATCTTATCTTCGCCCTGCATACTAAAGATAACCACTTCTATACCCATTTTGGTGGCCAAACGCGCAAAATTAAGCTTGGATGTCATCCCTCCTAGCCCTACTGAAGATTTATCTTTGCGTGCTAACGAGAGAATTTGGGTATCAATATGATCAATCTGTTTAATCACCTCCCCCTTCTGATCCAACACCCCGGGTACAGACGTACACATAAGTAGCTTCTCTGCACCAAACCCTGCAGCTATCAAAGTTGCCAACTCATCGTTGTCCGAAAATTTAAGTTCTTTGTTGCTTACTACATCATTTTCGTTGGCAATTGGGATAACGTTATTTTTCCATAGCATCTCATATGTACTTTTTAATTGCAGGAATTGCTCCCTATTAGAAAAATGGTGTCGTTCACAAAGACTCTGTGCTAATGCTATTTTAAAAGGCTTGAAATAGGTAGCATATTTACGTACCAATAAAGGGTTACCAATCGCCGCTGCAGCCTTACGTTGCGCCAATGTGCCTTTATACTTTGGAATATATTTCTTTCCTGCCGCCACTGCGCCAGAAGACACGATTACAATATTGTATCGCTGTTGTAAAAAAGATACTTGCCTAGCGATTTCTAGAATTATTCTTTCGTCTATTTCGCCATCTGTGGTCACCGAAGCCGAACCGAATTTGATAACTAAGACACTTTTTTTCGTTAACACTTTAATAATTATTACAATAAAAATTTAGCAATAGGGTAAACATAACAATACTTTGTTATAAATAAAATAAAAGTTGTGCAATAAAATAAGAAAAGTACAGTTCGGAATATTTTTTGTATAAAATAGAACATCCAATACAACAAGCATATGAAGATTAGCCTGTTTTTATTTATACTAGTCTTTTTGATGAGCTGCCAATCATCAAATACTACATCAAATTTGCCGGCTGCAGCTGATACTATAGCACGCGTGGGCAATACAAGAGATATTAACGGCTGCGTTACTACGGCAGGCTATACGTGGTCTCAATTGAAAAAAGACTGTATACGTCCCTTCGAAGTGGGGGTTACCTTAGAGATTCTCAACACCGCCAACACCTATCAGACTGCGGCGCACATTCTCATTGACAGCACACAAAAGAAAGCGGAAATATTTGTGCCTGATGAAGACGACAGCATCATTTTAGAGCAAAGTACCGATTCCACTTTTACAAATGGAAAATTTAATCTTACACGAGAAAATTACTGTTGGACGCTAAGCTTAAATAAAATTAAATTATTTCAGGAAAGGCAATAAGAAAGATTTGAGATTACCCAAATCTTTCTTTATATGTTGCTTCCATGGCAAACATCTCATCACGAAGTTTGGCCGCTCCCAAGAAGTCCATATCCTTAGCTGCTTTCTCCATACGCTTGCGCACAGTCTCAATCGCTTTCCGAAACTCTTTTTCACCCATATATTCCATCAAAGGATCTGCCGCAATGATTGATGTAGCATCAGGTTCTACATAAGCTTTGACTTCTCCGGAAATATAATTGGCTACTGAAGTCTGCTCCAAAATTTCTTCGCGCGATTTGCCCACTGTGCGTGGCACGATATTGTGTTCAATATTGTAAGCGATCTGCTTATCGCGTCTTCTGTTGGTTTCCTCAATAGTAATTTTCATACTATCGGTTATTTTGTCGGCGTACATTATAACACGTCCTTTTTCATTACGCGCAGCACGTCCGATTGTCTGTATCAACGAGCGTTCGGAACGTAAGAATCCTTCTTTGTCGGCATCCAATATAGCGACCAAAGTAACTTCCGGCAGGTCCAAGCCCTCCCGCAAAAGGTTTACACCCACCAAAACATCAAATTCACCCAACCTTAGCCCGCGCAAAATCTCAACCCTTTCCAATGTTTTCACCTCGGAGTGTATATAGCGTACTTTTATATTCAGTCGAGACATATATTTGGTCAGTTCCTCCGCCATTCGCTTGGTCAATGTCGTAGCCAACACACGACCTCCATCTTTTATGGTTTTGTCCACTTCTTCCAAGAAATCGTCTACCTGGTTAATCGCAGGTCGTACATCGATAACTGGATCTAAGAGCCCTGTAGGGCGTATGACTTGTTCCACAAAAACACCTTCGGTTTTTTGTAATTCATAATCTCCCGGCGTAGCCGAAACGTATATAGTTTGATTGGTCAAAGACTCAAACTCTGGAAAATTCAGAGGCCTATTGTCCAATGCGGCTGGCAATCGGAAGCCGTGTTCTACAAGCGAAATTTTTCGCGAGCGGTCCCCACCATACATGGCCCGCAGCTGCGGCAAAGTCACATGGCTTTCGTCTATTACGAGCATATAATCTTCTGGGAAGTAATCTAACAAACAGAAAGGCCGCATCCCTGGCTGACGACCATCAAAAAATCGGGAATAGTTTTCGATACCCGAGCAATAGCCCAATTCACGCATCATCTCCAAATCGTAATTGACACGCTCCTCCAGACGCTTTGCCTCCAACATTTTGCCCTCTTCCTCCAATTGTACTTTGCGCGCGACCAGCTCTTCTTGTATAGACCAGATAGACTGGGTAAATTTATCCTTAGGCGTCACAAAAAGATTAGCAGGAAATAAGGACAGCGCCTCATGTTTGATAATGGTTTTTCCGGTCACGGGGTCAATTTCGGCCAATTCGTCGATTTCATCCCCGAAAAATGAAACGCGGTATGCATTGTCCAAATAGGCTGGATAAATATCCACCGTATCCCCCTTGACGCGGAAGGTACCGCGCTTAAAGTCTGCCGTCGTTCGCGCATACAATATCTCCACCAGTCGGTGCAAAAATGCATTTCGAGATATCGTTGTACCCACACCAAATCGGAATATCGATCGCGAGAAATCTTCGGGATTACCCATACCATAGATGCAGGAAACGGATGAAACCACAATTACATCTCGCCGTCCCGACATTAATGCCGAAGTGGTCGCTAAACGCAATTTTTCGATCTCTTCATTGATGGCTAGATCTTTCTCGATATATGTATTGGTCGAAGCAATAAATGCTTCGGGCTGGTAATAATCGTAGTAAGAGACAAAATAGTTAACCGAATTATTAGGAAAAAACTGCTTGAATTCACCGTACAGCTGTGCTGCTAAAGTTTTATTGTGACTTAGAATTAAAGTCGGCTTTTGTGTCTGCTGGATTACATTGGCGATGGTAAATGTTTTACCCGACCCCGTAACCCCAAGCAGGGTTTGATACATTTCGCCCTCGTGCACGCCCGCAACCAATTCTTTGATTGCCGCGGGTTGGTCGCCCGTGGGATAATATTCTGATGTAAGTTCAAATTTCATATATACTCCTAACGTAAAAATACCATTTTTTGATACCATCTCCTATTCGCTAAGAAGATATTATCGCAACTTGTAAACATATATGAGAGATTTTTGTTAAATTGATGATTAAATTTGATAGGTATGATTACGATTCTAACACAAAAAAATAGTATAGCTAATCATTACATTACGGAATTACGCGATATTTCTATTCAGCAAGACAGAATGCGTTTTCGCAGAAACTTGGAAAGATTAGGGGAAATCATGGCCTATGAAATTAGTAAAACCTTTTCCTACTCGCCGACCGAAGTAGAAACCCCGCTGGGTATCGCAGAAACGAAAACTTTAATAGAACAGCCAGTGCTGATTACCATCATACGGGCAGGACTTCCTTTTCATCAGGGATTTTTGAATGTATTTGACGAGGCAGATTGTGGATTTATCGCAGCATTTAGACACACCAAAAAAAGTGGTGAATTTGAAATCCACAAGAAGTATGAAAATACACCCAATCTGGATGGCAAAGTTGTAATAGTAGCAGATCCTATGCTAGCGACGGGCAAAAGCCTCGTACTCTGTTGCAAAGAACTGCTCAGTGCCTACAATATTAAAGAACTTCATATTGCATCAGTAATTGCCTCCGAAGAAGGCGTCGATCATCTTCGTGCCTTCATTCCAGAAGCGCAGATTTGGATCGGAGATCTAGACAAAGAACTTACCAGCAAAGCCTATATCGTACCAGGATTGGGAGATGCAGGTGATTTGGCCTATGGCACTAAAGAATAATTCATTAAGTATCTAAGAAAATCAATATAAAATGTACCAAAGTATTACACAATCACTTCTTAAAAAACAAAAATATGGACTGGCAAAAATACAATGGAGAATATCTCCGTATACCTATCCAAGAAGCTGTTGAAACAGCTATTTTGCGTGAAAAACAAATAGGCAATAAACTCAAAGTCTATATCGGCACAGATTCCCAAGTCAAGCGCCGCATCATCGAGATGGCCACGGTTATAGTTTTTCTACGCCAACACAAAGGTGGATTTATGTTTATCCAAAAAGATAAAATCACACGCCGCATGACAATAAAAGAACGCATGCTGGTCGAGGTACAAAAATCCATAGAAACAGCCTACCAACTCTGTCCCCTCTTAGAAAAGTATGACGTCGACCTGGAAGTACACGCGGATATCAACACCAATCCTAGTTTTGAGTCGAACGTCGCACTCAAAGAAGCCATGGGGTATATACTAGGCATGGGTTTTGTTTTTAAAGCAAAACCAGAATCCTTTGCGAGTACAAATTGTGCGAATAGAATCGTACAATAATGCACGCAACACTTCATGTCGCTTTGCTTAATAAAATAGACAAAGAAGAAGTCACTTGCTAAAAATTTACTATTATTGCATGACATGGCATTAAATAGTAGTAACAAAGCATTAAAAATAGCGGTCGTAGGTCCTGAATCCACTGGAAAATCTACGATGGCCCAATACCTCGCTACACAACTTCACACCCTTTGTGTACCCGAATATGCGCGTTACTATTGCGAACACCTCAATCGCCAGTATACTTTACAAGACGAGACCAACATGTATTATGGTCAACTGGCCCTTGAAAATGCTATATTAAGCCAAGTAACCGCTCCCCTAGTAATTTGCGACACTACGATATTGACCGTAAAAATATGGTGTGACCACCTCTTTGGATATACGCCGGATTTTATTGTGAATGAAATCCAGAATAGACCATATGATTTATACTTGTTGATGGATATTGATTTACCATGGCAAGATGACCCTCTACGCGATTTTCCGACGGAACGAGAACATTTTATGCAGGTATGGCAGCAGGAACTAAATAGACTACAAGCAAATTATAAAATCATCTCCGGAACTGATCAACAACGCTTAGACAATGGCCTTCAATGCTGTAAAGATTTTATAGCGCAACAATTCTCGTAGTAATCCAGATCAGAATCTGTTCAGTTTGCTGTAATTAATTAATCTAAAATATTTTTGGGAAGTAAATAATTTATGAAAATATTTCCAGAGCCTGATTCATTTCGACAATGAACCAGGCTCTGGAAACAGAAAAATGCTCATAATTATAGAATTTATTGAATGAGCTATATTTTTATTACTATACAATTTTACATTGTAACCATAGAAAGCACCCCTTTGACTTTATACACTGCTTTAACAGTATTTTGATCAAGGATAATATCATCATAATCGGCTGAATTCTTGGCTACTAATTTCCATCTATTCTCATCTAAGCCACGGATAAAACGAATTACTTTAATATGTTCAGCAATAATTAAGTAAATATCACCGAAAATAACGGCCGATTTATCCACTTCTTTGACGAACACTACACTGGCATGCTCGATCTCTGGAGACATGGCTTCACCTTCATTTACGATCGCAAAGTCACTTCCCGACAAAATCGGTATTTCCAACTCATGCGCAGGAATCATTAGACTCAAATCGGTTTTGAAATCATCCAAACTCACATTATATAAAGGTATTTTATAAAAGTTGTCTCCATCTTTTAACATATTACCTTCACCTGTAATCAACCAAGCTTCATTAATATCGGGAAAACGCGCAGCAATAGTTCCGGCCAGATTTTTACTTATAGCGTAGTTACCTCTTTTTATTTGGTACAATCTTTCCGCACGGTTGAGGCCAATTTCTTTGGCAAATGAGTTTACATTAAAACCCAAATATTGTATTACTTTTTCTAAACGTTCCCAGTTTGACATTTCAATTTATAGTGGAATAATGTATGTACGATTTAGTTTCGCATACTACAAACAAAAATAAGACCAAAAAGTGGTACTCAAAAATTATACATCAAAAACATTGAAAAAATTGTATAAAACAATTTTATATTGTAATTTTACTCCGCAAACCAAAAACACAGTTAACACTTTACACTAGTCAACATTAATCTATGGAATGAAAAGTCCCTCAGCAAATGACAACAATGCTAACTTAGTTGATGGCTCTGATGAGATCACCAAACAAGATATTATTAATCTCGCAACTTTGAAAAACATAAATTTAATTGATAAAAACTACGCTAAAAACCATATTACTATCCGAAAGAAGAAAATAATGACATCCTACGAAATAGAGATAAATGATATTGACGGCAAAAAACATCAACTCATTTTTGAATTAAAAACATACAAAAAATAAAAAATTAAAAAAATTTTTGTGAATGCAATATTATATTGTATTTTTACAAAAAAATTTATTGCAGACGTCTTAAAAATAACATTTAAAAATAATTCGAACTAATCTCAAAAAGCGAATATGAAAATTAGAAATCTATCCAAATTGGCCTTGGCTGTAGCTATTAGTAGCTCAGTAGTATTTGAAGGCTGTAAGAAGTATGATGATGACATCACACGTCTTGAACAAAGCATCGATCAGAACAAATCTGACATTGCTACACTTAAATCTCAATTACAATCTTTAGCAGCGACAAATGTGGTTGAATCAGTGACTTCAATTGCTGGCGGTTTTAGAATTGTCTTCAAATCATCAACAGGACAAACTACTTCATATGATGTAGTAAATGGTGCTGCTGGAGCTAAAGGCGACAAGGGAGACAAGGGAGATAAAGGTGATGCTGGTGCACCAGGTACACAATGGAGAATCAATGCTTCTACAGGTGTATGGGAAAGCTCAGCAAACGGAACTACATGGACAGCTACGACTATCAAAGCACAAGGCGCTGATGGTAAAGCAGGTGCAGATGGTAAAGCAGGCGCTACACCAGAAATCAAAGATGTAAACGGTAAAAAATACTGGTTCATCGATGGTAAAAACACAGGTGTACAAGCTTATACTGGTGACATCGCTCTAGTAGCTACAGATGGTGGATACAATGTAGTAATAACATCTTCTGAAGGAAAATCGTCTTCTACAGTATTCTTAGCAAAAGAACAAACATCTGTTAACTCTTTGACATTTGTTGCTAAACACCACGTACAAGAAGGACCTGTAGCTTCTTTCCCAAGAATCGTAAAATCACTTTCTGATAGAACAACAGTGATGCAAGGTTCTGGAACATTGACTTACAAATTAAATCCTTACGGCGTAAACCCTTCAAACTACCAAATCGAAGGTCTTATCGCTAATACGTCTGAAATGGCATACTTCAGATCAGGTGATAACAAATTAGCTGATTTCACAGTAAGTACATTAGAGCAAAAATATGACGAAGTAACTGTCTTGGCTAAACCAGGAAAAGATGCTTTTAACGGTATAGCAAGTAATAGCGCAGCAAAATTCTTAAACGTAGCACTACAAGTTAAAAACACAAAAGCTAGCGCTACAGCGGGAGTAAACGATGCGTCAGCATACCGTGTGATCTCTAACTATGCTATTGCAAAAGAAGAAGTGATCCAACAATCTGAATTAACGATTGAAGTAGCTGAAAAAGGTGCAGATGGTAAATATGTATTAGCTACAGACGCTGTTCATAGTAATCCAGCGAATCGTCAAAACTTCTTCGGTAATACAAATACATTGTTTGGTAACCTAGACAATGGCAATTCAATCTCTGCGAATTTGATCAACAGCCAATCCGTACCTACGTTGAAATTGAACTTATTCGAAGATGCAGAAAGAGAAATCACTTCAAAATTACCTGGTGATTTAGAAGAATACAAATACCGTGGCGGTGTTAACTTAAATGAAACTTTCAAAGGTTTCTACTACAAACACCTAGAAGTATATACACAAGGTTATTCGTTGCAATCTTTAGATGACAACGGATTGGCAGGATATACTTTATCATTCGAAACTATTGATTATACAGATAGCCAAGGTAACAACCACAAGAATGATGTAGTAATCAAAAATGGTGTTTTACAAGTTAAAGAACGTACTCCAGGAGAATACAACACAGCTTCTAACTTAAGAACACCAGTGTTGAAAATCACAATGAAAACTCCTGATGGAACAGTTTTGGCTACTAAATTTGCTAAAATCCAAATCGTAAGAGCATCTGCTAAACCTATCGAAATCAAAGGTACTTCGACTTATGCAATGACGAATACAAATGGTGTAACCAACGTTACCTTAATAGAGCCAGCTACATTAGATGCAGCATACAACAGATTAGGTCTTGATAGACAATCGTTCTTCAACACTTACTGGTTCAATCCTTCTACTATCTCTGTAACTAAGGATGGCATAAATGTATCTGGAATCTCAGTAGTTCCTGCATCATACGGTGACAATACATTCAAATTAAATGTAGCGAGCACAGTACTTCCTGGCACTTACGTGATCAAAGGACAATACACTGCTACAGGCCGTACACCAGTTGAAGTATTATTGACATTAACTGTAACAGGTAACAACATCACAACGATCAGCAAGCACGAAAGCTTCTGGAGCAATGGTATCGGTATCATTACAGGTAGATTAGAAAGTGGTCAATGGAAATTAAACGCAAACGTTTGGGATCTATGGAAACGCAACACTAGCACTACTTCTGGAGCTCCTGTAACTACTTTCGTAGTAACGAAAGTCTCGAATGTAAATGGTATCACGGTAGATAATGCAAACAGCAACATCTTACTTGATGAAACTAATGCTGATGCGAAGAAATACATCAACACAAACACAACTGTAAGCTTCAAAATTGAAACTTATGTGAATGGTGTACACTACGCTGCTAATGATCAAACATTTGCTGTAGCATTCAAAAACCCAGTTAAACCAATCGTTGTACGTTCTGGTGGTGAGATGAAAGACAAAGAGAACTCGACAACTAACGAATCGAAATTCGATTTGAGAAAATCATTCTCAGTATCTGACTTCAACAACAACGTAATGTACTTATTTGATAGTGCAACAGCTACTACAAACAAATACAACACTGGTTTATTAGGTCAATACGGCATGAGCTTCCAATTCGGTGCTGGTCAAAGCTTAAATAGCGGAGTAGCTACTTTCGTAAGAGCAGAAAATGCTAGCGGTACGACTATCAGCTTACCAGCTCAAACTACAGCTACTGTAGTAGGTAATGAAGCAGTATGGACTAACAGAGGTGCAGCATTACAAAGTGATATTTACTTAGTATACAAAATCAAAGTTGCTAACAAATTCAATACAGGTTCAGTAGATGCTACTAAACCAGAAGTAGAGAAAGAAGTTAAAATTAGAGTAAAACCTAACAACTAAGCTTAGTATTAAGTAAAACTTCATACCTAAAGGGCAGCATTAATGCTGCCCTTTTTTACTATATTTCTAACGCTATTTTCCAATCTACTTTAGGATTTATATATTGAAATATAATTTAACATTACTATGAAAAAACAGGTATACATTCTTTTTGCTCTCGTACTCGCCTTCAGTAGCTGCAAAGACACAAAACCCGTCCCGGAGCCTGCACCAGAGCCTGAGGTAATCATTGCCGAGCGTACTACCTTAATATATCTAGCTGCCAATAATAACCTAGCGAATGAAGCTGAACTTAATCTACAACAGATAGAAAGAAACCTGAGCAGTACCAAAGGTAATCTTATTGTATTTGCGACATTACCCAATAAGATCCCAACGCTGTATCATATCAAGCCCAATCCCTCGACTAATATTGCCGATAGAAAAATCATAAACCAATACCCCAATCTAAATTCCTCCGATCCGCAAACCCTTAAAACGATCATCAACGAGATGGAACAAAATTTTCGTTCCAAATCATATGGATTAATTCTATGGTCACATGCTACAGGATGGGTTCCTGCGCAAGTAGGTCCAATCAAACTAAATTCCTTTGGCAAAGACGCCGGTAGAGAAATGGACATCAAAGAGCTCAACTCGGTACTCCCGAAAGATCTATTTGACTTTATAATGTTTGATGCCTGCTCCATGGCCAGCGTAGAGGTACTGTACGAACTCAAAGATAAGACAAAGTACTTTATCGCCTCTCCCGGAGAAGTGATCGCACAAGGCATGCCCTACCATCTTATCGTCAATGATTTACTGGAATCCGATGAAGAGGTATATAAAAGAATAGCTCAAAAATATTACGATCATTACAATAATTTAAGCGGAAATTTTCAATCCGCTACGGTGTCTGTCATCGATGCCTCCAAGTTGCAAAGCATCGCCGAAATCACAAAAAAAATAGTTGAGCTTCAATCGCCAAAATTTGCCGATTTTAATCGAGATGCGATCCAGCGTATGGACTTTGACCGCTTCAGCAACCCACTTATTGCCTTCGATTTTCTAGATTTTATAGAAACAAATTTCGCGAGTGCAGAAGTTAATAATTTACGATCAGCCATGGATCAAGTTGTAGTGTACAAAGCGAACACGCCTTTATTTAATGGCTTTGCCATCCGTAAAAACAGCGGCCTTACCTGCTACATTCCGCATGTACAAAATGAAGAGATCGTACATGATTATTACAGGTCCCTTATATGGTATCAAGCTAGCGGATTTGACAAGCTACTGTAAACCTATTTGCATAACCCATCTTAAGTAATTACACACAAAATCAATAGATTACACATTTATTGGTTAGAATTTCATGTATTTATACATAAAAATACACACAATTAGGTATAGTATGGTACCCACTTTACACCCTATATTTGTATCAAAATAGAAAACCAATCTATTAGCTATCAGTACCTATGAAAAAAATAAAATCATCAGATTATATTCATGATCTTATTGAAAAAATAAAATGTGTGAAGAATTGTATAAAAGAAAATACAAGTCGAGAATACAATTTAAATCAAACTATCACATTCGAAACAAAAGATAAAACCCATATACAAATTAGATTGTATAACTAAAATATTAATACACATTTACCTATTTAAAAAAGGGGTCATTGCATCATTTCAATAACCCCTTTTTAATCTCCTTTGATTAATACCTATATGCCTCAGGCTTGTAGGGCCCATCCACAGTGACGCCAATATAATCCGCTTGCTCTGCGGTCAATACATCCAACTCGACACCAATATGTGCTAAATGCAATCGAGCCACCTTTTCATCCAGATGTTTTGGCAAGGTATATACTTTTTTCTCATACTTATCCGTATTCGTCCAAAGCTCTATTTGCGCCAACGTTTGGTTTGTAAACGAATTCGACATCACAAAGGAAGGATGCCCCGTCGCACAGCCCAAGTTTACAAGTCGGCCCTCAGCCAACAGGATTATGTCCTTATCTCCAATAGTATATTTATCAACTTGCGGCTTGATTTCAACTTTGGTATGGCCATGATTTGCATTTAACCAAGCCACGTCAATCTCGTTATCAAAATGCCCTATATTACACACGACAGTCTTATCCTTCATCATTAAGAAATGTTCTTCGCGAATGATACCGAAGTTTCCAGTAGTCGTCACGACAATATTAGCTTCCTTCACCGCATCGGCCATCTTTTTGACCTCATATCCTTCCATAGCAGCCTGCAATGCACAGATCGGATCGATCTCCGTGACGATCACACGAACTCCCGCTGAACGTAAAGACTCGGCTGACCCTTTCCCCACATCACCATATCCCGCTACTATCGCCACTTTACCTGCCAACATCAAATCCGTAGCCCTACGTATTGCATCGACCAAAGATTCACGACATCCGTACTTGTTATCAAATTTCGATTTCGTCACCGAATCATTGACATTAATAGCCGGTAGATGCAAAGTTCCATTCTTGTAGCGTTCGTACAATCGATGTACACCCGTTGTCGTCTCCTCGGATAAGCCTTTGATACCTGCTATTAATTCAGGATATTGATCAAAAACCATATTCGTCAAATCGCCTCCATCATCCAAGATCATGTTCAATGGTTGGCGCTCATCACCGAAAAATAACGTTTGCTCGATGCACCAATTAAAGTCTTTCTCTGTCATCCCCTTCCATGCATATACGGGAATACCTGCTGCTGCAATAGCTGCCGCCGCATGATCTTGGGTAGAAAATATATTACAAGAAGACCAAGATACTTCCGCACCAAGCTCAATGAGTGTTTCAATCAACACAGCTGTCTGTATGGTCATGTGTAGACATCCGGCAATTCGAGCACCTTTTAAGGGCTTGGAAGCGCCAAATTCACGACGCAAGCTCATTAATCCGGGCATCTCCGCTTCGGCCAATTCTATTTCTTTACGCCCCCACTCTGCTAAGGAAATATCCTTCACTTTGTATGGCACATAGGTAGTTTCTAATGATGACATATGTATTTCTTTTTTAAATTTAGATCTAAACAAATTTAAACCAAACTGCAATCAAATCAAAGCATTAGCTAACTATTCTGTTTATTCTGACATTATCTTGAGGATAGTATCTTGACCATACGTGTATATTCATTTATATTTGCACATAAGCAAAAAGAAAAAATTATGTATCCAGAATATTTAGTAGCACCTATGCGTCAAGAATTAGTAGACGCAGGCTTTCAAGAATTAAAATCAGTTGAGGAAGTTGACGCAGCAATTCCTTCTGAAGGGACTGTTTTTGTAGTGGTAAACTCAGTATGTGGCTGTGCGGCAGCAAATGCACGTCCAGCGGCTCGTTTTGCTGTAGAAAATGGCAAGAAACCAAGTAAATTGGTGACTGTATTTGCAGGTATGGAAAAAGAAGCTGTAGACAAAGCACGTCAATACATGTTGCCTTACCCTCCATCTTCACCAGCAATGGCTTTATTTAAAGATGGTAAATTGGTACATATGATCGAAAGACATATGATCGAGGGCCGTCCTGCACAGATGATTGCAGACAACCTAATCGCTGCATTCGACGAATATTGCTAGTTAAATCAAAGCATTTGATTTTTGAATAAAAAAAGGAAGTATCTTGAAAGAACTTCCTTTTTTTATTAATATCTGTAGCCCGGATAATAGTACACATCATGTCTGTGGTGATGACCTTTAGATTTTTTGGGCTTCTTATACTTCTTTTTCTTTTGGCCTGGTGCATGTCGCTTCGCAGATTTGTCACCATATATTTTCTTAGCCTTGCCTGGAGGCAAATGTCCATGTGGATGACGCGAAGTGTAACATGATGAAACTGTCAATGTAATAACTAAAGCAACCAGATACGTAATAAATCTATTCATAAATCTCCCTTTCTTTTTAGTAGCTTATGCAATAAATAGACCAAACTGGGGTCAAAAGGGTTTAAAATTTTCAATACAGTTTCTTAATTTTAATACTCTTCCCTTAGGTTTTAAGAGTAGAATCTTAAATTTTCTTCAAAACTCATATAGAAATCATATTTATCATAAATTCTTTTACTTTTCTATTTTTAATCGTAATATTACGATGATAAATATATTATGGGAATTACAAAGACAGAAATATTCACCAATGAGCAAAATCAATTGGCGACAATGCTAAAAGTATTAGGTCATCCGGCCCGATTGGCTATTCTCAACTATATTATCCAGCAAGACGCATGCATATGCACGGATATTGTGGAGGAAATCGGATTGGCACAATCCACCATTTCTCAACACCTTAAAGAATTAAAAAATATTGGAATCATTCAAGGGACAATAGAAGGAAAGTCCATATGCTATTGTATCAACGAGCAGGTGTGGCAAACCATTCAAAATGATTTTAACGGCTTCTTTAATAAGCCTGTCTCTGCCGATTCTTGTTGCTAACGACTCATACATACCTTAAAATTACATACAATGAAACTATCACAAATAAAATCCATTCTGCCATCTTTAGAAAATGTAACCTTCCAATTGGAGGATGGCACATTTGTACCGGAACACTTTCATGTGACTGAAGTGGGGCAGGTAGTCAAAAACTTCATCGACTGTGGAGGAGTAATCCGTCAAGAGAAAGTAGTTAATTTCCAATTGTGGAATGCAAATGATTACGAACATCGCCTAAAACCAGGTAAATTGTTAAGTATCATCGAACTCTCGGAAAACAAATTGGGAATAGAAGACGCTGAAATAGAAGTAGAATACCAGTCTACTACAATTGGGAAATATGATTTGGACTTCGATGGTCAACATTTTGTGCTAAAAAATAAACAAACTGCTTGTCTAGCTGAAGATGCTTGTGGTATCCCAGCACAGAAACCAAAGATTCAATTGGTCAACCTAGTAAATTCAGGCAGCTGCACACCAGGCTCGGGCTGTTGTTAATATGCATAGATGAATATGTTTGATACATTAAAAGATCAACTAGTGCTTATCCAAGCCTATGATACGATATCGGAAGAAAGAAAGGCTGAACTACAGCCTTTCATAGATTATATACAGTCCAAACACCAAAATGGACAGGCAATAAATCTAAATTTCATATGTACACACAACAGTAGAAGAAGCCATTTGGCCCAAATTTGGGCTCAATGTGCTGCGTATTTCTACAAGATACCCGAAGTATATTGTTATTCGGGAGGTACAGAAACAACAGCTCTGTTTCCAAAGGTGGTCGAAGTATTACAAGGTCAAGGTTTCGAGATTAGTAAAATAGCTAACGGTAATAATCCTATTTATGCTATCAAAATGGATGAAAAGAGTCCTCCCCTTATTGGTTTTTCAAAGAAATACGATCATCCGTTCAACCCTGCTTCGGATTTTGCTGCGATAATGACTTGTGACCATGCTGATGAAACTTGTCCTTTTATCGCTGGAGCTAATATCCGAATTCCGCTCCGCTACGAAGATCCTAAAGCATCGGATGGTACACCGCAACAAACTCAAGTGTATTGGGATAGAAGTGTAGAAATAGCCAGAGAAATGTTTTACGCATTCTCCCGCGTCTAAAAACAACAGCATATACCATCTTGTATTAACAATCTCCGCCAAAACGTAAGATAGTATTCCATTTGCCTTGCATCACCACTTATATTAGCTTTTACTTTTAGACATGTTGATTAATCAACGCTGTCAATTCATCTTTTTGACCAACACCCGATTTACGCCAAACAACTTCACCTTTTTTGAAAAGCACTAAGGTTGGTACCGAACGAATGGCATATTGTCCCGCTAAAGGATTGTTTTTATCTACATCAATTTTAATAATATCTGCTTGCTCACCTACCACATCCTTTACTTCAGACAATATAGGCGCTTGCATTTGACAAGGTCCGCACCAAGTCGCAAAAAAGTCTACCAATACGGGTTTATCTTGATTGATAATATCTTGAAACGATTTACTCATAATCTTCTTATTTGAAATTTGAAAACAATAATCCGCCCATCATCGCACCATAGATGGTACTCATATAGGGATTCGCTGTAATAGCGCATGTGCCATTGACGCAACCTACGTATTTGTAGTATAGGAAACCTCCTATAGCACCCAATAAAACACCTACAATGGTTATGCCATATTGTTTGATAAATAATTCCATATCAATTTAAATACTTTCCACTAGCGATTTCAATGCACGCCAGCCACCACCATTATGTACCTTTTCAAAACCTTTATTTTGAAGTATACGCATTGCTTGACCACTTCTATTGCCACTTTGACAGAAGACAACATAGTCTTTGATTTATCCAGTGAACCCAATTTGCTTTCTAGCTCAGTCAATGGAATGTTCTTTGCGCCTTTTACCGTACCACCATTAAATTCTAACGGCGTACGCACATCTATTAATTGTGGATTATTTTTCACTATTACCTCTTATAAATCTGTATCATCATTTGAAAATATTCCTTTAAATATTGATAACATAGACTAGCTCTCAATTAATTTGTTTGTTTTTCCAACCATTCTTTCATGCCTCCAGCATAATTTTTTACCGACTCAAAACCATTTTTCTTCAAAATTGAATAGGCTATGGTTGAACGGTCACCTGCCTGACAGTGAATCACGATATCTTTTGATTTATCTAACTTATCTAAGTTCGACACTAGCGTTCCTACGAAAGCATGTGTAGCACCTTCGATATGTCCTGCAACGAATTCTTTCTCATTACGTACATCTACTACTTGTACATTATCTTCTTGAATAGCTGACTCAAATTGATCCATTTCGATCACGTTTGCCGTTTGCAATTCAACACCCAAATCTGTTACAGAATCAATAAAACCATAGATATTATCTAATCCTATGAGCATCAATTTACGTGTGATATCTTCCATCGCTGATTCCTCTGCAATAAGCACAAATGGAACATCGTAGCTAAGCACCCAACCCATCCAGTTGGCAAATGAATTGTTGCCTTGGATATTTAATGAATTAGGCAAATAACCTTTCGCAAATTCCACCTTATTACGTGTATCGATCACCAACATACCTTCTTGATACACTTTTAAGAATTCTTCTTTTGATAATTTTTTATGTTGAGGTACAGCAGTCAATAAAGGTCTCTCCACTTTATTCAACTTCTTCATCATCGCAAAATACTTCGGCACTTCTGGCTGACCATCTAATAAATCTTTTGTGAAAGATTCTTCGTTATCACCATATTGCAACGCCCAGTTTCTGATTTTTTCGTAACCAACTGTTGTACTAGGTACAGCTCCTAAAGCTTTACCACAAGCCGAACCTGCTCCGTGACCTGGCCATACTTGTACGTGATCTGCTAAACTCATAAAGCGTTTGATCGACTCAAACAATTGTTTAGCACCTTTTTCTGGCGTACCTGTCATACCAGCTGCTTTTTCTAACAAATCTGGTCTACCCACATCACCTACGAAAACAAAATCTCCTGTGAACAACATAATGGGTTCTGATGTCGCTGGATGGTCAGTCAACAAGAAACTAATACTTTCTGGTGTGTGACCTGGTGTGTGCAACACTTCTAATGTCAAATTACCCAAAGTAATCACATCTCCATGTTTCAATCCTGTGTGAGCAAACTCATATTGCCAATCTGCACCACCTTCATCTGATAATAATAACTCAGCTCTTGTTAAAGCGACCAACTCGCGCGCTCCACTTAAGAAGTCTGCGTGAATATGTGTTTCGGTTACTTTAGTGATCTTTAAGTTATTTTGAGCCGCGATTTCTAAGTAAGTATCTACATCGCGTTTTGGGTCAATGACGATAGCTTCGCCTTTTGCTTGACATCCAATAATATAACTTGCTTGCGCTAATGTCTTGTCATATACGTGTTGAAAAAACATAATATTTAAATTTTAATTGTTTACTATTTAATTACTTATTGATACAAATTTCGATATTGTGCGTGTGCCTATCAGCAACTTTTGTTACACAAGGAACACGATGTTAAAACCAGATTTCTTTGAAAAGAATATAGACACCCATCACTAGGACAAATACACCAAAAGCAGGTTTCAACTTATCACTATTGATGAATCTTGTGAGGTAAGCGCCTATAAATATCCCTACAATGGACAACGAGGTTAACGTCAGTAGAAACGCCCAATCTAACGATGCATTTCCTAATTCACCTGTAAATCCTATTAAAGATTTCGCCGCGATAATGACTAGCGAAGTACCTACAGCTTCTTTCATCGGTAACTTAGAAAACAACACCAAAGCAGGGATAATTAAGAAACCGCCACCAGCCCCTACCAATCCTGTCAATACCCCTACGAACGAACCTTCTAACAAAATCATCGGGTAATTACACTTTTGTGGTTGTACATCCGTCGTGGTATCCGACTTTTTACCTTTCAGCATCGTATAAGCCGCCACGACCATCAATACTGCAAAAAGGATCATCAGAAAAATATCTTTGGTCACTTCGAATCCAGCCAATGTAAATAAACTATCTGGAATCGCAGGTAAGATATACTTGCGTGTCAAGTAGACAGCAAAGATAGATGGTATACCAAAAACGATAGCTGTCTTTATGTTAACTAATCCTTTTTTGAAATAAGTGATAGACCCGACAACACTAGTCGCGCCTACAATGAATAACGAATAAGCTGTAGCGGTCACCGGCAATACCGCAAATAAATAAACCAAAACGGGTACTGTAAGAATACTTCCTCCACCACCTATCAACCCTAATAATACTCCAATCAAAATGGAAGCTATATATCCAATTATTTCCATGACTTTTTCAATTTGTTGATACAAAGGTCAGCAAGCGAAAGAAAGCCTACAGTTACATTTGTTACATAGTGACAGGAAATTATTAAAACAAAAAAGCGAGAATTTCTTCTCGCTTTTCTAATTATATATCCTGCTTTTAATGAGGAAGTTTATCCTTTAACAAACCATAAATCCATGTACCCGCCACCGCACTAGCTAATACCACAATCATCGGTAAATACCCTGCGCCTGTTAAGACAAAAATAGGCCCAGGACATGCTCCTGCTAAAGCCCAGCCTAATCCAAATATCATTCCACCTACTGCGTACCTAGTAAATGATTTTTCTTTATCCGGAATGACAATAGCTTTATTATCTATATCTTTTACGTTCTTTCTTTTAATGATTTGAACCAAAATCAAACCGGTCGCCAATGCTGTTCCCATTAGACCAAACATGTGAAAAGATTGAAAATTAAACATTTCGTAGATTCTGAACCAAGAAGAAGCTTCGGACTTATACATCAGTATCCCAAAGAATACACCTACCAACAAAAACACTATATTTCTCATGTTAAATTAGAATAAAAGTGGAAAAATAAGGTGAATCATGATGATACCACCAACGAAGAAACCGATTGTGGCTATCAAAGAAGGTAATTGTAAATTACTAATCCCTGATATCGAGTGACCTGAAGTACAGCCTCCCGCATAACGCGCACCAAAGCCTACAAGAAGACCACCTACAACTAATATAGCCATTACTTTAGGGTCATTAAAAGCTTCATTGCCAAAAAACTCAGTAGGAACATAATCTTTCCCTGCACTTTGAATACCCATTGCTTCGAGCTGTGTTATAGTTTTAGGATTCAAATCTGGCGATTGACCCGCGCCCAAATAATTAGAAGCGATAAATCCGCCAATCATAGCACCTACTACCATCAAAAGATTCCACTTTTGGCTACGCCAATCGAATTTAAAGAATGATGACGTTTTATCCGCTCCGCATAGGGTACACATTGTACGTAAATTGGACGACATCCCAAAGTTCTTACCTAAATAAAGCAATACAAACATCGTGATTGCTATAAGTGGCCCACTTACATACCAAGGCCACGGTGCTAAAATCATTTCCATAATCCATTAATTTTTCTACAAATGTCCTGAAGTATTTTTATGCTATCAGTTACATTTGTTACATAAGAAAAGAGTGGAGGTAAAAAGTATTTTATACGTCATTTCGACGAGGAACAAGGAGAAATCTAAAAACGAAATGAAATATAATCCAACTTATTTGTAGTGTTTTAAATACTAGTTGTAAGATTTCTCCCTGGGGTCGAAAAGACGACATACCCTTTTTAGACAGCCTCTTCTATTTATTTGACAAGTATCTCAATACTATTTCGGTTGAGCTTGATACGTCCTTCTGTTTCCAAGGCCTTGAGGAGCCGTGACACGACAACACGCGAAGTATTTAATTCTTTTGCTATATCTTGATGGGTTTTGTAGACAATTGTACTATTTTCAATTTTGCTTTTTTCAAAAAGATAATTCAACAGACGCTCATCCATATCCATAAATGCTATCGTATCTACCGCATTTAGCAATTCGTTGAAGCGGTTATTATAACTTTCAAAAACAAAAGCAATCCAACTTTTATATTTCCCGATCCACTCCGACATCTTCTGCACAGGAATCATCAAGATAACGCCCGGTACCTCTCCGATGGCACGGATTTCGCTCTGTTTCTCACCCAAACAACAGGTCATTGACATCGCACAAGTATCTCCACGCTCCAAGTAGTAAAGCAACAATTCGCCACTATCGTAATCCTCACGCATGACTTTTACGGCACCAGACAATAAAAGCGGCATCATCTTAATATACTGATTGTAATCAATCAACACATCTCCTTCTTTGAAATGTACGACTTTAGCAATTGCCTCTATTTCTTCCAAAAGCTCTTCTTCGAAAATATTTCCATAGGAATTTATAAGTAGATCATGCATCTCGCTCTGAAATTGTTGTTATACAAAAATAACCAAAAAATTATGGTAGAATGTAACAGTTGTTACACGTATCAATAAAAAGAGTCGCCAATTATTTGCCCTTTTTCTTAGCAGTAAGAATTGTATGTGTATCGCTCGTCATTTCCGAAGTTTTATACGCTACCTTGAATGTTTTTAGATCACTGAATTTGGTCTTAATAAGATTTTCCTTCAAGATTTCCAGATTGTGATAATAAAAGTAAACACGCCCACCTCCGCCGACTTTGAAACCAGATGCATCCGCCTCTCCTTCCACGAAGCTGATATATATCAAACCATTTTCGTTGAGTAAACTGTAGGCATTCGCAATCAATTGATTACCCTCATCATCAGACAAATAGGGCAGACAAAAGCCACAAATAATCGCATCATAGGAATCCTTAAACTCCCCAATGTAGCGACAATCCATCACATCAAAATGAGCCGTCGGATTGTTCTTTTTAGCTAGCTCGATCATGTTGGGGGAAATATCGATGCCGTAGATATCAAAGTCAGGTCTTTTAGTAAGCAAATATCTTGTAATATTGCCTGGTCCACATCCGATTTCTAACAATTTTGCTCCATGTTGAATAACTGACTCACAGATATAATCGTAGGTATCGTCATACAGACTAATATTCATGAATTTGTCTTCATAAATAGCAGCTATCTTGTTCCATGTTTCGAATGTTTCTTTATTACGATCCATACTGATCTTCTTTTGTCTTGACTAAAGAGAATTAAGAAAATTATTTATATCATTAATAAAGCTTCTAAAGCCACTTTGGGTCTCCTCTTTTGTTAATTTGCTCTCAATAAGATTAAGAACTTGTGAAAGCGAACTAAAATAGAATATATTTAGCTTTGGAAGGTGCTTATTAAAAGTAATAGCATGGCTGTCCTTCGTTTCTACAAATGATAAAATATCGGTTGTAGATTCACCATGAATAATAAGTATAGGATACCACAAAACATTCTTATGATACTCATCTATGAATTTTTCTACTTGAAAAGTTGAAGATGGGTCAAATTCTTCTATTTTGGTTTTATCGGGATTAGGTAGTGGATATTGATTACAGACATCGTAAGCCTCTTGCAATGAGGGCATATACATGTTATTGGTTAGATTGATTCCGTTATTCCACTTATAAAACTCTAATAATTCATTCGGAATTTTTAGGTTTTTACCTTGCTCAAAGGACTCGACCTCCTCATTCGAAACACCATCTTCAAATTGAGCTTGAGGATATCTTTCTTTAATAATTCGTTCTAAATTATCGAGTTGATTTTTCACCATTTTTTCATTTTAACACCTTACTATTTAGGAATCTGCTATTCACAAAAGTAGGTTCGATTATCATTGAGTCCTAGTACAAAATAGCTTGTGTATAATTTTAGTCCGTAATAGAGATGAAAATGTCAATATGCGCATTGTTCCAATCAAAACTTCTTTCATCATAAACTTCAAAATCGAATGCGAATTTTCTGTTGAGATTAGAATTCCAAATCCGTGACCAAGCGTCTGAAATACACCCGGTCATTTGACCTTTGGCCATCTCTTTGTGATAACGCTGTTGGGGAATGATGAGCTCATCCAAGTTCTCTGGTTTTACAGTATTTACATCCACTTTGCAACCTATAAAATACGAGAAAAGTCCTTTTTCGTCACTCTCATAGTCGTAATATACAGCATAAATAGCATTTGACTCTTTATTCGGCACTTGATCAGCTATCTTGTTCTCTTCAAAATATTGCCACAATTCACCACAATCTTTTCCTGATTGTCCGTTTGCATTTTTTGTTCTTTTTTTGAGTTTAAGTCCAATTAATTTAAAACTTTCCATCTACTGCGTTTAATTCTATTTTTTAATTACTTACATGACACTTTTTATTGTCAACATATAGAAGCCGAGATGCATCATGCCGATGTGATTCGCTTCTTACTATTTGAAAGTGCTGTTTACAAAATTTATCCAAAATTCTGTTTTAGGTATGGTAGCGAACATTAAAATTGTTATCGTCCACAAACATAAATATAGAAAATATGGACTTCTTAAAATAGGTCTTTTATATTTTATTCTTTCAATACATATTACAAAAATAGACAATACAAAAGGCAGTAATACAGCGACGAGCATTCCTAATCCATATTCAATCTGATTTAGTAATCGCGATAAACCAGGATTTAAAACGACCAAAGTTGCGGCAACTAGAAATGCGACATGCCATCTAAGGTTCTTGCTATTAAGCATCGCAATAATGAAATAGGTCGAGAATGAGAGTATATCGATTAATGCAATAAATGCGGTAACAGCGGCATTATTTTCGGCTAATGAGAGTTCTCTTTGAATCTGATTGATCGCCAAGATTATAATGGTGAGGATTAATATGGGTGCAAGAACATAAGACAGCTTACCAAATTTACGATGTAGATCTATTCTTTGTTGCTTAATAAGGATGGGCTGAGTGATAAGCAAAAAAACCAAGCTATAAAAGCTGAAAAATGGAAATGAATAACGTACGGAAATTTGCCAACATGTGGGAAAAATTTCAGATAAGTGTTGAAGAATCCGAGTAGTGAAATCAACAGCACAAAAATGAAGAAATAGAGTAATACATTTATCCTTCTTTCCATTGTAAATAGGTTTATTGGTATTGGGAAAAATGATAAGGTTTGTACATGATGCAGTAGCAAACATCTTAAATTCAATCTGCACTTCACACAAAAAATCGCAAAAAGAATTTATATAAGTTAAATTTATTAAAAAAAACTTAATAACAATTACCCCGTTTGTATCGCGGAGCTTGGTTTAGAAAGAAAGTATAGCTGGATTTTCTACATTCTTAAGAAGAAAAAATATCTAAAATTGCTTATCAAAAGCCTTTCCGTTGAATTTATAAACACCACCTTTTGCTATTCCAAACAGCAAATTGTTTTGTTTGTCTTGATAAATAGTCCAAATCATTGGGTTAGAACCTTGGTCACTAATCGAATAGTTGGTTATTTTTTTTCCGTCATATTTCCAGGCTCCCGTGTATACATCTCCAAACCAAATATTGCCTTCTGCATCTTCTTCAATAGCAAAAGGGTGCTCTAGTGTGCCTGGCTCTGATTTATTACCATTTCTTTTGCTTGTTGGATGAATTAAGCGATGTTTTTCTGAGAAATTAATGGTAGAGTTTCCTTCCATCAGTAAAACCCCGATGCCATTATTGCCGATCCATATTCGTCCTTTTGAGTCGGCTAATACACTTCTTATATGCAGACGCTCATTATCCTTTAAATTTAGTTTTTCTTTATCAAAAACATTTACCATTTTGCCATCATAGTTGTATAATGCAGCATAGGTCCCAATCCATACTTTACCGTCTTTACCTTTTGAGATACCCGTGACACCGTAAGAATTGTCAGTATTATTAGAATTTTTATTTTGGGGTTTTGGGAATATTAAATAGTTCATATTTGTTCCATCAAAACGATTTATTCCGTCTTCCGCACCCGCATTAAACCATAAGTCCCCAGTGGTTTTATTCCAATCCAATATGGGTTGGTTTGTATTCGAGAAATACTTAGACAGCTTTCCCTGGTCAAATACACTTACTCCATTGGACGTACTAATCCAAATTTTGCCTTTTTCATCTTCTTGGATGGAGCGAATTTGATTGTCTACTAATCCATCATGAGTGGTAAAATATTCAAAGGTTTTTCCATCATAATAACTTATACCTTCATTGTGGCTACCCAACCAATAATTGCCTTTGCTGTCATGAAAGATCGCACGTATTCCCGAAGTAAATTTCAATGTATCAGTTTTCGAACGTACTACCAATGCGGGTTTCTCAATTTCTTTTTCCGCTGATTTCTTTTGAACGCAAGAAAAGTTTAAGGTCAAAAGAAAGATTAGATAAATCAAATTAAATCTGTTCATTACGAAGAATTTTCAGGCCTTATTACCAAACGACCTTATAGACGTATATTTTTTAATAGCGCATTCTCCAACTTGTTATTAATCCATTTTCTACGGTAAACAAAAAATTAGCTTTGTTGGTGTAACCCCGGCTTGAGTATTGTCCTGTTACAACCACTTCATTTTTACTTATTACGGTAAATTCAGGATTCGCAACTTTGCCTTGACGACTGATGATGTCACTTTCTATCCATTTTTTTGTTTCTTCTGCTGTTTTCATTACGCCATCGGCGTCAATACCGCCAAATTTTTCAATTGTTGCATCAAAAAGTTTAGTAATGTTTTTTACATCTGTTAAATCAGCTTGAAACAAAAATGCCTCACCACCAGCATTTGTAATGTCTGCCAAAGTTTTTTCGGCATCTGTTTTCGTACTGTCACTATTGTAGTGGATAGCTACTTTTGCACCTTTACTTGCAAAATCACGGCTCAACAAACCGCCCAAATTTTTTGCACCACCTGCAATAAGGACTACTTTTCCCTTTAAATCATTTCTTGCCATTTTATCTGTTTTTATTTGTTCAAAATTGATATTGTAAAGGTGGCAAGACTTTGTATCTAATTCGTGGTGAACTTTTCGGAACTTTTATTTTTTGCTTTTTTTCCTGAATTGTCCAGGAGTCTGTCCCACGATTTTTTTGAAGAATTTTGAAAAGTTGGAAGGATCATAAGTAAGGGTCTTTGCAATTTCTGCAATTGACTTATCAGTTTCGGATAGCATTTTTTTTTGCCTCCTCTATAATTTTGAGGTCGTAAAAATGGCAAGGATGCCTTCCTGTTTCTTGTTGAACAGTATCGCTCAAATGCTGGTGGGAAAGGAATAATTCACGGGCAATTTGGTTGATTTCCATAAAATTGTCGACATTTCCTGAAATCACATCTGCAATATGTTTGTCCAGAAACTGAAAGTATCTTTTAGTAATTTCTTTACTTCGTGGAAATTTGTGCTGTTCTATTTGTTCCATCTTGTGTAAATCATGAATATGAAGAAATTGTTTTTGTGAACGCAATAATTTTATTCTACAAAACTTTTGATCGTAAAACTATGGTTAATACTTTTTTTAACGATAACATTCTAAGCATTGATGCAGCAAAACAATGAAACAATCTTTTTATAAACAAGCTGAACACCAAATGATTATACAATTCTTAATCGTTCCTCCTCCAGATCAAGCTGGTACAATTGTTCACGAATGATTTCTTCATTGATTTTTGGGTCTTTGTTAAGTTCCACCAAATACTGGCGTTGGCTTTCAAGCATTTCCAAAAAAATAGCTTTTGTGTGTTCATTCATCCAAGTATCTGCTTCGGTGGCATTTGCGCGCTCTTCCCATTGCTGGACAAATTTTGCCATGGAATCGTTGCCCTGCCAATCGGTTTCATGTCTATTTTTCAAGAATTGATAGATGTGCTGCTTCAAGCCGATTTTCATTTTCTGTCTGGTTTCGGCTTCGCCTTCGTCATCGATGTAACTGTTGAACAATCCTGTTCTTCGGATGATTGCCGGCAAGGTTAACCCCTGTACCAGAAGCGTCAATAATATAGCGACAAAAGTGATGAATAAAATTAAATTGCGGTGCGGAAATGCTTCACCACTTTCTAATTTTAGTGGTATTGCCAATGCTGCCGCAAGTGAAACTACACCGCGCATGCCTGTCCAGCCCAGTAGCAGCGGCATGGCGAGTCTTCGTTTCCAAGAAGTGGCATGTGGCAAATTCTTACGCCTGAATAAATAAGTAGAAATCATTGCACCATAAGAGCTAATCATTCTGGCAACAATTAAAACTACAGTTACCAATACACCGTAACCAATGGCGGTTGTCATCGGAATACCATCTGCACGCAGACCTGCGACCACCTCTGGCAGCTCTAATCCTATTAATAAAAATACAATTCCATTCAATAAAAAAACAAATATCTCCCAGACACTATACCCCCTGATTCTACTTGCACTGGTAAGAAACGTAAGTCTTTTCACCGACATTAATAATCCACCGGCAACTACAGCCAACACGCCCGAAGCGTGAACCTGCTCGGCCATCCAATACATAAAATAAGGCGAAATAAGTGTAAAAGCAATATCCGAAGAAGTATCGGTCGGCAATCGCTTATGAGCTTGAATAAACAGCCAAGCCGAAATCAGACCTACACCAACACCACCCACCACCATCCACAAAAAACCTATAGCAGCGTCCTGCCAGATGAATTGCCCCGTACCGACAGCAATCAGTGCAAAGCGAAAAATAATAAGTGAGGATGCGTCATTTAGTAAACTTTCGCCTTCGAGAATAGCGGCCGTGGATTTTGGAATTTTGACGAATTTCATAATAGCACCCGTACTCACCGCATCAGGCGGAGAAACAATTCCACCTAATAGAAACCCAATAGCTATCGTGAATCCCGGGATATAATAATTGGTAATCAATGCTACTGATAATGCCGTGAAGAATACTACTACAAAAGCAAAACTGGTTATAATTCGCCACCATTTTCGCATTTCCTTGAATGATCCTGCCCAAGCGGCTTCAAACAACAATGGTGGTAAAAAGATAAAAAAAATCAAATCCGGATCTATCTGAATATAAGGCATTCCAGGGATGATGCTAACTATCAAACCCGCTACGACGAGTAGTATGGGATAGGCAATTTGTAGCTTTTTGGCAAGCATGTTAAGCAGTACAATCCCTGCAATCATGGCCATTAAAAAAGGTAATAGTGTGTGCATTTCTGTTTTATAAAGTGGTATGGAAACTACATCAGCACGTCATTCACCGGTTGTATAGGTTCCGGAAAATCCGTTTCGCCCAGCATTTGAAGCAAATCAATTTCTATAGTTCTACATATGGAGAGCATCGGAATATCAGTTGCCAAGCCTTCAAAGGGGTTTTCGGAATAATCGCCGATTAATTCCATTACCACATAAATCCAGCCTACAATAGTTCCGAAGGGAATCATCAGCCAAACCCCGGCATCACCCAATTTTGCAAACTCAGCGACAATTCCCAAAGGCAAAAGAAAGATAAAAAAGCAGTTGAACAGGAAACTTAAATTGGCGTATTGTCGTGGAAGCGGAAATTTTTTAATGCGTTCTGCCCTTCCCTGATGATCGTAAAAATCAACAAGTAATTTCTGCATTTCCAATTGTCTACGCATATGTAGGATTTGTTTTTCTTCTAATTTTGCTAGATGAAGGGATTGAAGATTAATGATTTGACTCGCTTTATTAGCCGCAGACTTCAATTGAAGGTCATCTATGGAATAATCCGCCTTTTGTTTTTCTGATAGAAAGTTTTTAAATTGACCAATACCGTAGTTTTCTCTTCTTTTTACAGCCAATTTTCCGAATAAATGTCTTAGACTCACGTGCTCCCATTGTGTAGGGACAAGCATTTGCTCCCGCAATGTATATAACCATGCAATGTGTCGGTAAACTAGTCCTTGTTTTATCTGCTGTAGTTCTTCTTCAGAATACTTAGTAAATTCATTGTTTTGCACAAAAGAATTCACCATTATTCCCCAGCTCCTGCTACTGTTGACAATAGCTCCCCAGATTTTTCGTGCCTCCCAAACGCGGTCGTAAGATTGGTTATTTTTGAATCCTACGTAAAATGCAACCGCGGTGCCCACCAAAGAAACCGGTAACCACGGAATGGAAATCCAATGTAGCCCAGCAACTTTGTACAATACAGCAACAATTAGCATATAAGAGATAAGCCACCACAGAAGGTGACCCGCAAACTCCAGTACTGATTTTAACGTCAGCGATTTCCGTACAATCATTATTAATAGGTTTTGTGGTATTGCAAATTTAATGGAAAATTTAATTGAAGAAACAATTATTTTATACACCGTTGACTAATTTTAACACAACGAATGTTATTTACCTACAACTTCCTCGCGTATTCAATATAATTCCCGCCGTACGGACTGTGTTGTCCTGTGATTTATCTTAATTTTCGGCTTTCTCGGCGTGAGATATATAGGGCATGAGTTTTCGAAGTATCCTTTATATTTCAAAGTTTTGCGTCTGAGAAGGTTTATAATCGCAAGATTTTAACGTGCTATACGGAAAGCAAAAGCAAACTTCTATTGGCTAATTTATACAAATACCCCACAAAAAAGTATTTTTTTTTTGTAGTGAGTAACATATTCGGAACAGACAGTTTTATAACTTATCTGTATTTGTGTAAAAATCATAAGCAGCCTTCGATATATCCGCTATAATTTTATCATTTGTTTGGGGATTTTCATAGGATTTTGTCACAAAAACACTAATATAAAAGTACTCCCCATTAGGTAAAAAGACAATTCCAATATTATTTACGGCATCCATAATTCCAGTATCCTTATTGGTACCTGAAGAACCGGATTTATGAGCGACAATAGTTTCCTTGGGCAATAGTCCTCTAATTCTACTCAAAGCTGTTGTAGTTTCTCTATTTGTTTTCCAAAAAAAATCGTAACTCTTTTTGGAAAGCAAGTTGTTTTTATTCTCATAAAATAATTTAAGCGTTTGGCTAGCGGCTTTCGGTGTAGTCCAATTCTTAAACATATTTTCCCATTTCTGCTGCATTTCTTCTTCGCTGAAGGTAATCTGTATATCATCTACACCATTTTTTCTAATATACTCTTCAACAGTTTTTGGTGTTCCAATCAGCCGTATCAATACATCACAAGCAGTATTGTCGCTGTGTGATACAGAATATTGAATTAGCCTTTCAATAGTAAAAGTTCCGCCATTTGGATTTTCGTCTCTAAGCGGACTCCAAAAATCTTTTGGTAAAAGTTCATCTTTGTGGATGTCAATTTCCTGGTCTAAGGAAAGTTTCCCTTGTCAATTTCCGACAATACAGCTAAGGCTATATGAAACTTAAATACGCTTTGCATAGGAAACTGCCTGTCTCCGTGTAGTGAAAGCGTGTCTTTGCCATTATTTCCAATTATTGAAACCCCAACTATTGCATTTTTGTCGGCTACTATTTGCTCAATTTTATCTCTAAGCAAGTCGGTCTTGTTCGATTGAGCTTTACAACATGTAGCCAGGAATAAAATTAATACGGCGAATTGAAGAATTCTACTCATTATTTGTCCTTTTTATATTATTTGTTCTCCAATTTCGTTTTGCGGACAACACGCTGATTATAAAGCCACCCGATGCAGTGTATTCTACACCCGCATATTGGGGGAATTTAACGCTTTTTAGTTTAAAATCCCGTTTGCTGCAGTTAGTATTAGAGGTTTTCCATCTGTAACTACGATAGTATGTTCGTGTTGAGCCATAAAACCGCCTTTGTTACCAACCATGGTCCACCCATCGTTAAGTTCTGTTGCGTAAGTCGAATTGGTGGAAATAAAAGTCTCTATTGCAACCACCGAATTTTTCTTAAACCTTCTTTGGTCATATCGATCTTTGTAATTCATAATTTCATCTGGCTGCTCATGGAGACTTTTTCCTACTCCGTGTCCGCCAAGATTTTTTATGACCATGAAACCTCGCTTTTTTGCTTCGGTTTCCATGATATGTCCAATGTCGGCTATTTTTACCCCTCCTTTTATATTGTCAAGAGCTTTCTGCAAAATTTCTTTCGATGCATCAATCAATTTTTGATGTTGGTAAATATCCTTTCCCAGCACAAACGAACAACCATTGTCTGACCAATAACCATTAAGTTCGGCCGAAACGTCAATATTTATTAAGTCACCCTCCTCCAAAATTCTATTTTCCGAAGGAATGCCGTGACAGAATTCGTTATTTATACTGATGCAAGTGCATCCAGGAAATCCATACGTTAAATAGGGGGCAGATTTTGCTCCGTACTCCAACAAAATTTGGGCTCCATAGTCGTCCAATTGCTTTGTGGTCATACCTGGCTTTGCAAAGTTTCTCATTTCTTTTAAAGTGAAAGCCACCGCTTCACTTACCTTTTGCATTCCCTTAAGTTCTTCAGGAGTTGTTATTGACATATCTCTATTTTATGTTCTTTGGCTTTACCCTAGTGATATTTGTATACCAAAGAAGTGAAAAGTTCCGTTTCGCAGCGACTTCGTACTCGATCTTGTACCAAGTCTAATCTACATCATTTTACTATTCAAATGTAAGAAACAAAAATGGTTACAGCCCCTTGGCACCACAATTACTTATAAATAATTACATCTGAATAGTCTGGCAAGATAGAGGCTAAACATTGTCTGTCGACTATTTGTCATTTGGCAAATTACGTTGGCACACCTGTCCGAACATGCCACTCAACCCATATAATTTCGATACGATCTGAAATTTAGCACTTTATTGCTCAATCCAGACAGATTTGTCATTAAGAATTTAACGATTTGATCCCTTGAGTGTATTTATCTTTTGTAAACAATACCATATTTCTGGTTAATTGCAGCAAATTCTTCTGCAGTTTTATCTTTCCAGGCCACGCCTCTGGGTACGCCAATTTCTCTAAAATAATCTTCGAATCCCGCGGGCGAAAAGCTAAATAGCATATGGATATCTTCAGTCCCTGTATTTCTAAGTCCGTGCCACACCCCTTTGGGGACAAAAGCAGCACTGCTTTCCCTGACTGCGAATTCCTTATCGCCTAACGTGAATATGCCACTCCCCTTTTGTATGTATACGACTTCGTCTTCATTCAAGTGCTTGTGCACCGGTATTCCATCCTCAGGCACAATTTCTTCCATACATAGCGAAATATTGTCCAGTCCCCTTTTGCTCTTATCCACGATAATCCTAACCGGAGCCTGCCGTCCCGCAATATAGTACTGCTCTTGCTCTTCCACATCTATAACAAACCCTTTTACAGCAGCCTCAACTCTTCCTAAGGAGAAGGCCGTAGCAAATGGTAAAGACGTAGCCATGCCGGATAGACCTGCGTATTTAAGAAATTGTCGACGATTACCTTTCATATGAAAATCTATTTGATGAGATAATTTATGACTAACAATAGAATAATATAGGCTTTTGTAGTAAGATATAAAATTGAAGTTATTCAACTTATTCCACGAAGGAACAACAACTTTTAGTCATTCTAATTTACAAAAAATGAGGTATGAAAAGAGCTTTTGTGATAGAATAATTTCGGCGGCTTTGAAATATATGCTTGTCAGCGATTCTGCCACTTATTTGGCGATAAGAATTATTTCAATTCGTAATGTAATAATTCAATATAAGGATTACCACTGATTTTGAGCAATTTGCAAAATGCTTCTTCAGTTTTTAACCCCGCCTTTTTTAACTCAATTATTTTTTCTTTAAAATCTGGACCTTTAGATTTTAAAATTTCATATTCTTTAATCATGTGCAAATAACTAAATTGTTGGTCTGTTACTTTATTTTCAGAATATATTTCAATAGGTGTTCTATCAATTGTAAAATTACACATGATAATATTTTTGCCAGAAATGCGCAGCTTAAAATCATTGTAATTTAAAAAATTTTGTATCAATAGTTTTTTTAAGCTTTCAAAATTCTTTGTTTCTAAAATAATATCGACATCACTATTCTCGATATCAATTTCAATTGGAATAGTGCCAACAATAATAGGGTTGTGATCTTTTAAAATTTCTAAAAGTTTATGGTTTTTGAGTAAATAATATATTTCTACTTGTTTACAGTTTCCAACTTTTAAATAATCTATATTTTTAAAGTTGATACTCATATACGATTTGTTTTTTGAAGTATTACGGCTACTGACGTTCGTCTTGGCGAAGTGGTGGAAAATCGAAGAAGGAAATTTCGATTTTGACAATACAAAGCGAAAGCCAATTCCTATTTGCTAATTTAAAAATAAAAGCCAATAAATCTGGTTTAATTAAGCGGACGACAAAGTACAAGAGTTCACGTTGGCATTATTTCGTCTCCTATTGATGTAATGCTTTACTAGCGGTTTAGCTTTTCCGTATTATGAATCTTTTTTAATAGCTCTAATACACATAAATGCCGGAAATTCATTTAATTCTTTAAAATGTTTAGGGTCTAACTGTTCAAATTCTGCGGTAGGCTTAGGCTCAAGCAATTTGTCAATATAAAAACCGTTGTCGGTCAAAGGTGTAATACACTCGTTTAATGGCCTTCTAAAACTATTTACTTCTACAGGTTGGCCGAAAGTTTTCCAAGTGCATTTTACGTGTTCAACTTCAAAGTATTTCTTTGACTGGAAATAATTGTATTCAAAAAAAGGATGTTCAATAGATATTACAAGTATTCCTTTACTTTTTAGAACTCTATTAAATTCGTTGATGGTAAGTGTCCAGTCTTCAATGTAATGAAGTGCCAATGCACAAAGCACGATGTCGCACGAATTATCATCGATCATCGAGAATTTGGTCGAGAGGTCGTGCACAAAGAATTCTCCTTTATTATGGTTTCTTCTTTTTGCTAGTTCAATCATTTTAGGACTTATGTCAAATCCTTTTACCATAGCTCCCCTATCAATTAAGATTTCAGCATACTTTCCAGGTCCGCAGGCCGCGTCTAGGATAGTTTTTCCCTTTACATCGGGCAACAATTGAAGTGTGTTAGGCCTGTCATAATAGGCATTGTGCGGCTTATGGTCAATTAGTTCATTATACTTTACTGCGATTAATTCGTAAGCAGAAATTATTTTCTCTTTAATCATGTTGTTATATTGTTATGGTATCATACTAAACTGGCTATATCGTTTTGGAGCTTTAAATTTGGTCGTGCGTTCGGAGCATATAAGTTGATGCTATTCTATTATTAACATTCAGTAGCCGAAGCTACAAGTGTGAACTGCCTGGCGCACAGACCCACGCCCTTTCTACAGTATATCTTAGATATCAACAGTTTTATTTAAATTCTGCAAATGGTTTTCCGTCCAATTCGCTATTGCTTATTGGTTGGCTTACATAACTCTTCTCAGGTCTGTCCAGTAGCTGCTTTTCCTCTCCCATCGCAAAGCCAAGTTTGTACCCAATGTTATCCGATGTTGTTAAGAAAACATTGTCGTATTCTTCGTCAAAGTTGCTGACATAAAGCATTACATTTTTGTTTACACATTTTTCGGTAATCCAGGTGTCCGATGCCTTTGCTGTGGTCCAGCCAACAGATTTAAAATGTCTGTCAAAGCCCATTGGATAATTTACGTAATTGATAAAATAGCAAAAGATTTCAAATTTTATGTCATAAGGAAAAGTCACAGCAAACTTTTTGTCTGTAAGCTGTATAAGTCTTGGAATAGCTTGAAATGTCTTTTTGTTGTATGAATTGCAAAACTCCTGCAATATTTTCTGGATGTCATTTTCGCTTATATTTTCAACAATTACTAGTTTGTCGTTTGTGACTTCCTTAGTGGGGAAAAATGCTTCTTGCGGTCGCTTTGTACCTGTGTCGGGTTGTGGTTTTTGATTTTTCAGTATTGTCCAAGCGACAAAAATTATAATTGCTACTATTGCTATAATTCCATAAAGTAAATATTGTTGTTCCATTATATTGAATATTGTCAAGTTTGAGGTTATATAAATGTCAAAAAGTATCCGAGTAAAGAACCGCCTAAAACTACAAAAGCACTATTTAACTTCTTGTACCCAAATGCAATGGCAATACTTAATCCGGCAATCAACATAGTCCGCCAGTCTGTAATGGTGTCTTTTCCCATTACCAAACAAGCCGCCACAATTATGGCGACTGATGCTACATTTACGGCATCTAAAAATGCAGAAAAAAGTTTTGAGTTGCGCATTTTCTTTACAATAGGATTAAGCAGCGCAACAAAAGCAAATGAGGGTAAAAATATAGCGATTGTGGAAATAATAGCCCCCGTAAAACCATTCATTTGATACCCAATAAATGTAACCGAAGAAAATACAGGTCCGGGTGTAAATTGTCCAACGGCAATGGCATCAATCAATTGCTGTCGTGTTAGTAAGCCTGTCGTTACTAATTCGGTATCGAGAAATGCAAATAGAACATAACCGCTTCCATAAAGTATGGCACCAATTTTCAGAAAAATCCAAAACAAGTTGGCGTTGGTTGCAGCAAGGAAAGTTGAGTTCGTGATTGACAGTAAGGTTAATGGCAAGAAGCTGTTAAGATTATTGCTTTTACTGTTTCTTACGTACGCCAAGAATAACGCAAAAAAACCAGCGCCAAACATCAAATAAATTTCGTTGATACTGAACAATGCTCCTATTAAAACCACGATCCCGATAAAGAGTAGTTGAGTAGATTTTAGGGATTTTTTTGCTAATGGAAATATAGCGCCCAAAATAATGGCGATAATAGCTGGTTTTATACCATAAATAAATGGTTGGACTTCTGGTAGATGCCCATACTGTTTATACAGAAAAGCGAAAATCCCTGTGATGATAACGGCTGGTAAAATGAAGCACAGTCCTGCAACTGTCAAACCTTTCCACCCCCCTTTTTCGTGTCCGATATGGATGGCCATTTCGGTACTGTTGGGACCAGGAATTAAATTGGTTGCACCAATCAGGTCCAGAAAATGTTGTTCGGTAAGCCATTTTCTTTTGTTAACCACTTCGTCTTGCATCATAGCAATATGTGCTGCTGGTCCACCAAAACCAATAGTTCCAAGTTTTAGGAAAAGTGTAGCTATCTCTTTTAAAGTTGCTTTATGCGGCATTTTTTGTCAAAATTTTATCTACGGACCAAAAGCCACCGCCCTTGATTAACAAAAATACACTTCCCAAAAGCATTGACCAATCGGTTCTGCTAGCGTGCATCATTTCCCAAAAGCCTTTGTCGGCTAAAATTTGCGATTTGGTTGTTATCATGGCTACCAACATTATTATAGTTAATGGAATACTTGCCGCTCTTGTAAAAAGTCCAAGGAGAATTAGAAGCCCACAAACAATTTCGCAACTGCCCACAACGCTCCCCCAAAATTCAGGCGCAGGCAAACCTATTTTTTCAAATCTTCCTGCACCAAGTGTTTCAGCAAATAAAAATTTTTGTATTCCTTCCGAAAGAAATACAGCACCAACCATTAATCTAATAAGAATGGTTGCTTTGGAATCGTCAGTATTTAAAATTCGGTTTTTCATTTTATGCGTGTTTATTCAATAGCTGCACACATTCGACCATAGCATATCACACTGTCTTTCGGATAAGGTTATAGAGCTGACTCGAATGGAGCAAAACTTAAATTACCACTAATTTGGGCCATAGTCATTTGATAGTTTCTAAATTAAGAAAAAAAGAAAATCTAAAAGCTGTTTCACTTCACATCGCACACTTTCAATTTTTACTCCAACCTCAGCATTTAGACTTACTGCACTACGCCCAGTAGATTTCCCATACCGCTGTTAGCTGCTCTACATCTGTCAGAGTTGAATTGTTCGGCTTATTTTTGTCTGCTCCAGAAAAGTATCATCGTGTGAAACAACAATCAACGTCCCCTCATATTCATTTATTGCTGATGTCAATATTTCTATATTTTGAATGTCTAAATTATTTGTTGGTTCGTCCAAAATAATGATGTCTGGCGATTGACTACCGATGGTTAAGCAACAAAGCATTAAGCGCATTTTTTCCCCACCGCTCAATGCACCACAAGATTTTTCCCAATCTTCTTTACCAAACAAGAACCGATTAAGTCTGATTTTGACTTCGTGTTCTTGCAATGCAGTGGTGTTGAATTGTTGAGCTTGCTCATAAACTTTCAACTGATTATTTATGAGTGAATAATCTTGGTCGATGTAAATCGATTTAATATGTGTACTATAAGTTGTTCCAATTTGTGGTTTTAAGTTGCCTAAAATTATATTGATTAAAGTGGTCTTACCTGACCCGTTTAAGCCTTTAATAGCCATCCGTTCGCCACTTGAAATTTGAAAAGTCAAATCCTCATTCCAAAGGAGCTCATTGTTGTAAGTATAATTAACTCCACCTGCTTTAAACAATATTTTTCCTTTATGAAGATTAGAATTGTCGAAGCCAAACTTCATTTTGTTTGTGTCAGGCACAGAGGAGCGTAATTCTTGCAACCCTTGCGATATGCCGCCGATTTTTTCCGCGTGAACGCCTTTCATTTTTGAAGTGCTATTTTCAGCTTTGTTTCGCAAGGTGTTCATCATTATTTTAGCAATGCCAGCTTTTTCTTGTTTACCTTTTCCTCTGCTGTCTAGTTTTTGCTGCCGTTCCGTTACTTCCCTTTCTTTTTCTTTAGCCTTGCGTAATGCCTTTTCCTTGCTTTGCAAATCCTGATTTAAAGCGTTGATTTCTATTTGCCTTTGCTCGGTATAAAATGCATAATTGCCACCATACACTTTAATTCCGTGTTTAGTTAATTCGCAAATGTTGTTCAATAGATTCAATAATTTCCGGTCGTGACTTACGACAATTAAAGTGCTTTTTGTAGATTGAATATATTCATATAAAAGCTCCCTCCCCGAAATGTCTAAATGATTGCTTGGCTCGTCTAGCAAAACCAAATTGGATTGATGAATGGATATGCCAGCAAGAAAAACTTTTGTCTTCTGCCCACCGCTTAATGTTTCAATTTTTTGTGACAAGTCCAATTTATTGAGTTGCCAATAATTTAAAGCTTCTGCACAACGGTCTTCAATCGTCCAATCATCATTCAATACATTGAAATTTTCTTCGGTAGCATTTCCTTCCAAAATATTGTGCAAAGCACGAAGCTTGTCTTCCACTCCCAATGCCTGTCCGATGGAGAGCTGATTATACTGACCAAAGATTTGTGGCACATAATAAGGTTCAGCCAGCGCATGGAGTTGTCCATCTAGCGGCTGTAATTCTTGTGCCATAATTTTCAGTAAAGTAGATTTACCGGATCCATTATTGCCAATTAAGGCTATTTTATCTTGTCGATTTACTGTTAGATTGATAGTCTCAAACAACAGATTTTTATCAGGATGTATGTATGAGATATTTTGTAAAATAAGCATTATTTCTTTCTTAAAAGATGACGAAATAGTCTAAGCCCTTTGTGGCTCAACCTTTTTAACTATCTGAAAGAAATTTTATTTTACATTCTTGTTGTTTATATTTTGGTCTGCAAATATATAAAATATTTTTTTTATTCGGCTTGTATTATAGTAGATGTACGCTCGGCGAAGCACTCACCGAATGTAAACCCTTGTCAGCGGTAGTTTTTCTTCTAAGGTTCAGTTTATTACTTCAAAATCTTTAAGTATGTCAAAACCAAGTCTACCTTTTCTAACAGTTACTCTAATACTATCTGCTTTATTAACTTTTTCGGTGTCGGCATAACGAAACACTAATTCTTTTTCAAAGCCAAAGTAATCTATTCTAACTAAAGGTTGTCGTTCGTTGCGATGATATTTTCGACCAGGCATCGAACTTTTTTCCTTAATTTGAAATTGATATTCAGTTGTTATTTTATCTGCTGAATAATAATTGGTAGCCATAACAATATAGCAAGAAATAGCACCCCAAGAAAATAAATTCTGTATTACAGGAAAAAAGTTCCCCTTCAACGCATATGTCTTTTTATAATGATCCCTATTTAAATAAAATGTCAATAAGCCAACAACTAAAATAATTGAAATGGGAATATAAATGTCTATGATTGTTTTTCTGTAAATGGTAATTTCAAAGACCAATAATACAAGACCGACCAAAAATGATACGGTATAAAACCCTTTCCATATCTTCTCATTATTAAAGGTTTCTTGATTTCCTTTTCTAGTCGTCATAATATGCTGCTAACGTTTCGAGGCTTGACGTTCATGCGGGTTACGAAGCACAAAATTTCAATTTCTCCCTTAACCCGCCATTTTGCCAATGCGATGTTACCTGCTGGCATAATTTAATGTGGAGTAGATTGAGAAAATACATTCATTACAATTACTCCTCCTACAATCATAATTATACCGATAATTGCTGGAATATCCAATGTTTGTTTAAATACAAATACTGAAATTAATGCAGTCAATACAATTCCTAATCCACCCCAAATTGCATAGGCAATTCCTAATGGTATTTGTTTTAAT
>JBMDWK010000178.1:0-5258 GCA_048595255.1 Sphingobacterium sp.
ACATCTTGATTGGACTTTCAGCGTTACGACCATTAGTATGGCAATACTTAGTCAATAGCTCCTCATAGATAAAACTGAAATCGATAAGATCATTGATTTTTCGAAGTAAATTGTCTTTTGGAACAATGATGTCGTACAATCTGAATAGGAACTAAACTGAATTTTTTGTTGGGTAGAAAGCATCCTGAGGTCCGTTAAAATCTAATTTAAGATACGAAAAAAGGAGCAGAAAAATATCATTTTCCACTCCTTTTATCCCTGTTTATAAAGGAACTTTTTCAGTGCCCTCCCATTCAGGAAGTATTTTTTTGTTTATAAAGAATGTCTTTAGTATGCTAGACTTCGTGGTAACGATTTGCGCGTCGGAATGTGCCCAAATCATTGAAACGAACACCATGCTTGCGCATGACGTCATGTGCCTTCTTGCGCGCAATATGGCGTATGTAAAATGTTTCATTCACTACGAAATGATGAATAGCGTGCGTCCAACCGAAGAAAAAACAAAACAATTGGAAAGGATATGTCCACCACACCGTCAATATCTGCGTTTGCTCGATTACATTTCCTTGCTCTACATCACCGAAATAATGCAAATTGGAAGTGATAAAATGTAAACAGAACTGACGTAACAAATTCGGCAACAATATGATATAAATAATCGGGTTGCACCAAGCTAATATATCTTTGATCAGCTCCGGCATTACCCAACTAAACTGATACTTGTCATGCAACAAGTCTAAAAATATATCCGTAAAAAACGCATATAAAATCACGTGCGATAATATGGTAAAAGGAATTAATCCAAACACACCGCTTAATTTCAATTTCTTTGCGGTTTTGAATTTCAAATTGCCATTATCAACCTCACGCTTGATATCACGGAATAAGCCGAAAACGCGAAGCGCGTTGCCAATGACCAGATCCGGAGTGAATAATAAGCGTTTTAAAGACCATTTCTCCCCATTCGTCACACCACGTTCCTCCACATCATGCAAAGTACCAGAAAATTTATGATGATGGTAATGCAATACTCTTCTAAACCAAGGATTGAGCGTCAAGGGACGAGCCAACCAAATAAACAATAGCATGATATTGTGTACGATACGGTTGTTTTTGAAGTAAATGAAATGTATTAAATCGTGTTCTAATTCGTGCAATACACCGAACAAAAACGCATTACCCAATATCAAAGCCCAAGCCGGAACTAAATCTGCATACCATAGATAACCCAACCCGCCACTAAGCAACAGACAACTGATAAAAATGGTAAAACCGATAAAATTCTGGTATTTTAAGATAGGATATTTAGCTTTTAAATTTGCATAAGAAGCTAATATCTCTTTCTTTATAATGTTTGTCTTTTGTTGATGTGTCACACGATAATCCTAATAGTATGATACAAAACTACCTAATATAAATCGTAACATCTTCATATTATCGTAACATATGTTATAGAAAAAGCCTATGGAGGTAATTAAAATTTCTTAGTAATCGTTTTGCAGTAACTAATCTGGAGCTTGTACATTAGAAATAGAAGGAAATACAATTACTTCTCGAGTTTGTATATGAATTCTTCGATTTCGGCATGACGGGCATGTGCATACCCAGTATCCGCCCCTACATTAATGAAATTACATTTTTCCAACACCTTTTGCGAACCTAAATTATCGAAAGCTACGCGGCCATAGATCGGTCTGGTAGCTTCTATTTTAAGAAAATATTGCAAAGCCTGCGTAGCAATACCTTGTCCCCAATATTTTTTTGCGATCCAATACGTGATCTCTGCCTCTCCTTCCATCATAAATTTTGATATACTTCCTACTATGATATCATCCATTAATATAGTCTGATAATTAATTGTAGGATTGCTCAAAAATTGGGTATGTTTAGCTAAATAGGCAAAATTGTCTGTTGAATCTAAAGGGATAAAAGCCGCGAGATATCCACCTTCTTTGTCCAATTGAAATTCAAACAATGTATCTAAATCAGATACCACTGTCGGTCTAAGTTGGATAGGAAGTTTATTTGCACCCATGGAGCGATATCAGCTTTATTATTACAAATTTACAACTTTTTATTTGACGGATAAATTGCACAAAAAATTATTGTTATGCACTCTAATTCTTTTAAATCTTTTTTAGAAGCGTCATACCGAACCCCGGACTTGCTGGAGGAACTAATTTTCCATTGACTATCTTGTAACCCGAAAGATCTACATCATCCGAAGAACTTGTTACTCCTTCGATAGTTACTGTATTTCCAAGGCCAGCAGCAAGATGTGCGATATAATAGGTCTTCAGCAGTGATCCCCAAGCATGAGGTGATGCCAAGGCGCCTATATCTTTTAATTTAGGCATTAATTTACGCCAATTGGTAAAACCCAATTCTTCAATATCCGTTAAATGCACGTCGATCAATTTTTTGCGTAGCAAGTCCATGACCACATCTTGATTAGCGTCCGCTTCGCCATCTGCAAGCAAAGTCTTTACCCCCTCCTTATTAAGCCATTCGCGCAGATAGGTATACTCAGTCACCGTCTCATGAAAAGGTTCTTCTATCCAGAATAAATTTAAACCCGATATACCTTTTAAATATTGTGTAAATTCACCTGCCGAAAATCCATTATTACCATCAACAAGGATATCACAATCGGGAAATGCCTTGGCAATCTGCTTCGTCACCTCAATATCGCGTTGCATACCCTCTTGGAAAGACATCCACCTATTACCGCGGCCTATTTTCACTTTAAATTGCCGATAACCCAAATCATAATCTTGTTTACAATTTTTCAGGACCTGATCTATACCTCCAGGACGCTGTGCAGGTTCCAAATCATTAAAATAAATCATTCCGGAATAATACTTGGTAAGAATTGGTTCCTTCTGACCCAATAGCGCATAGACAGGCTTCTTGAGTATCACACCAGCCAAGTCATGCAGTGCGGCGTCAAAGGGTATAAATTTCTGATCGACGATGCCAACAGTAGGTACGAAAACTTCGCTTACTTTTTTGCCTATCATTTCTTTGGCGACATCCTGCGCACCACGGATAGAACCACGCAACGAAGCCCAGCCCATTGCCCCTTTATCCGTAGTAATAATGCAAATATCCAGTCTAGGTCCATAACCATGAATATCCAAACGCGCATTTTTACCGACCAAGCGTGGATACTGCATACGTACATTGCTAAAACGAACATCCTGAATACGATGATACCCTAATTCCCCATCTTGGGAAACCCCTTCGAGAAAATAAATCGATTTAGCGTAAAGATCCGAATGAAGCATAACGGAGGACGCAATCCCCAGATTCATGGCGTGGATGAAATTTCTTCTTTTCATAATAGTATGGGCTAGTTACTTAAATATAAATATTATCCACACCACAGCCTAATAATGAGACAAATAAGCACATTATTAATACAATCTATTACATTAAAACGGTAGCAGCATAGAAAATATAATTCATTTATTATGCACCATACTTAAACATATATGTCACTTAATAGGGAAATTTTTCATTTCAAAAAGCTACTTCCAAAACTTGTAAATCCGGGGCCCGATGTATTAAATCCACCATTAGCACTTATGGATACTGAGCCTATATCTGCTCCTAGTTTCCCGATAATACCATCATTGATGGAGGCACCAGCACCACCTTTCAGTTCCCAATCTTGAATATCCATATTGACATCTACCTTCAAAGTACCTTCCCCGGAAACTCCGATTTTACCTCCTAATCCTCCTTTTCCCACAGCAAATTCTTTGTCAACCCCCACTTTCACTGTCAGACTATGTGAGGTAGTTTCCCAAAATACAGGCTCATAATTTCTGCTATACGTCAGTTCAGCAACTTTAAAATCACCAAATACTGTAAATCCTGAACAATCAAATTTTCCTCCTGCAATGACCACATCAAAACCCATTGACACTTCACAATGCTCCCTTTCCCACTGCTGCAATTTCCCAAGGCGCGTCTCTGGCTCAAAATCCGCATCACATCGCATACTGAGCAGATCGATTGTCGGATATAAGGCTTCAAACCTTGAAATCTCATGGAGATAATTGACATAAAAGTCATAATTTACGGGTGTAGGATCTGTCAATGATTGGGTAGATATAGTGTACCAAAATAATCGCTCTTGTAACTCTTGATTCAGTAACCTTTCCATATTACGCATATAATAGTTGTTAATTTCGGCAGATTTTTCGAGCCATTTGTTTTGTTTGCCCGTCTTCAACAAACAAAGATCCCTTTCAATTTGCTTCAATCTTCCATTATCTTTTCCCCCTTCACCGATATCCCAAGTACCCATTAATTGATTCAATTCATCAATTTTATCATCGAACTCATGCTTCAGTTCTAACTGCAGCTCCTCTTCTTTTTTTTGCTTGCTTTGTAGTTCTTTTTGCTTACGAGCAGTATATGAAGCGCTGAACCTTGGATCATTCATTGTACTTAGCATAAAATTTGAACAACAGGATGTAAAAAAAGTGCCTATACTGACTAGCCGAGAAAAGGAAGTACTCCTACTGATCGCCGAAGGGCACACTAATCCTCAAATAGCGGAAAAATTATTTATCAGCCATCATACCGTTGATAGCCATAGAAAAACCCTACTTACAAAATTTGAAGTCAATAATACAGCAGGACTAATAAAATTGGCTACCCGATTAGGGTTGGTGTAAATGGTATGCTTGATAAGTTATCCGAGTTGAACTATCTAAGTGAAAAGATGTAATCTTATTTTTTGTCTTTTTAACTTATGATCCTACGTTGAGTTTAGAAAGACAAGTAGATACTGAGTTTATTGCGAATTTTCGAACGCCAAGACTTTCTTTAGACAATGTTTACGGCAACGGTCCTCACGCTTCGTCACATCTTTACGATTCATCTGCCGATGGAAGAGGCATCAAAATGCTACTTGAGGATTAAGGTGTAATTGGGAAAGATGGTGTAGAAAAATATGACGAACCAATAAATACCCAAAATGATGCACGTTAACGTGTGGTTATTCTAAAACGTTTGCAATCCGAAAGTCAGTAGTCTGGTTTGAAACATAAGATTGGAAAGGATTGTCGCTAACGATTGGGATATTTCCAAATTTAGATATAAAGATCGAGTAGGAAGATAGGGATTATTTCCCTATCTGTCCTCTCACACCACCGTACGTACCGTTCGGTATACGGCGGTTTGCTAGAATAACTTCGTTTGGTGTGTCGTTTTCCAATAGTAATAATTAGCGAATCCATCTAGTC